>NZ_JBITIG010000011.1:0-301868 GCF_044458745.1 Streptomyces sp. NPDC050418 | reverse complement strand
AGACGCTGTCCGCGTTGTCGAAGGCCGGTAAGGCCATCGACCCGATGACCTACATCACCAAGGCCGGCGGCGCCGGCCTGTCCAAACTCGGCGACGTCATGGCCGGACTCAAAGGCGTCGGGAACATCACCATCCCCGACATCCCCGCCGGCACCTTCCAGTTGCCCGAGGGTGCGCTCAAACTCCCCGACGGCAGCTTCGAGATCCCGCCGGGGGCGGCCATCCCCGAGGGTGCGGTCAAGGTCTCCGACACCACGTTCAAGCTGCCCGACGACGCGGTCACGGTCCCCGAGGGCACTGTCAAACTGCCCACCGAGGCAGGCGTTCCGGCCCAGTACTTGGCGCCGAACGGCAACATCCTGGACAGCCAGGGCCAGGTCATCGCACATGTCGACGACGCGCCCAAGGGCCTGGAGCCGCACACCGCCACGGCCGAGGTGCCCCGGGTCGAGACGCCGGTGCGCGAACCGGCGCTGGTCGGCGCGGGCGGCGGCACGGCGGACAATGTGGCGTCCGGTGGCGGCCGCGGCGACGACGCGGTCCCGTCGACCGGCGGACCGTCCGGCGATGACGTTCCGGCGGGCGCCGCCGACGACGCCGGTGCCGCCGACAACACGGGTGCCGCGGACAACACGGGCGCCGCCGACAACGCCGCCGATCCCCCCGGCGGCGGCGACCACGACGGCCCGCCGCCCCCGGACGAAACGGGTCCCGGCAAGGACGGCGAGCCCAAGAAACCCGGGCTGATCCGCCAGGACGACAACTTCCCGTCCGAGCACAACAGCAAGGGACAGCGGAAGTCCTACCTCGACGAGGACGGCAATCTCGTCCCGGCGAACCCGGACGGCAACGCCTCCGTGGTCGAGCACATCGTGGGGCGCGATCCCGCGAAGTCGGACAGCCCGTTCACCTCACTCAGCGCGGAAGGCGCCAACGCCAAGGCGTTCGGGTCGAACCGGATCCGCGTCGACCTGGACCGTCTGGAGGCGGACATCGCCGCAGGCCGGCTCGAAGGCGTGGAGGTGTACTCGCCGGAGCGCATCCAGGGCGAGATCCAGGCGAACGCCGACAGCATCGCCGGCCGGCCCGTGGACCTGACGGTCCCGCCGGGTTCGACCAAGGCGCAGGCGGAGGAGATCGCCCGCGCCCAGGGCCTGAGCAACACCAAGGCCAAGCGCATCGCGCAACGTATGATCGACATGATGAACACCCGCAGGGACCAGGAATGGCTGATCAAGGGCACCGTTCCCCGTGAGTACATCGAGGGGCCCTTCTGATGGCCGAATCCGCGAAGGAGCCGAGCGTGAGCCGGTTCGACGAACTGCTCGGCACGGACTTCTCCGGGGAGCCGACCGGCGACCTCGAAGAGGTGCTCTACGAGGGGCTCGACGACCCCCGTCACCGTGAGCGCGTTCCGGGCCTTGTCGCGCTCATGAACGATGCGAAGGCGGCGGAGCGGGAGCGCTTCCTGGCCTGTGTGGCCCTCACCACCTGGGCCGAGCCCGCGGGCTTCGACGCGGTGCTCGCCGCCGCGGCGCATCCCCGGCAGACGCCCTGGTACGACTGCATGATCGACCGGAAGTTCTCCGTCGACAACACCTTCGCGCAGCTCTCGCTGGCCGTATCCGACAGTGATGCGCTCGCCGGTGAGAAGGGCACGCTCGAGCGCCGCACCGAGGCCTTCCGCGCCCTGGTGGGGATCGCGGACAGCGAGTATTTCGACGAGAAGCTGGCCGATCTCCTGGACGCGGCGACAGTGAAGGTGCTCGCGCCCGAGATCGAGCGCACGGTGACAAGAGGTCTCGCCGCCATCGAGCGGGCGCCGTTCGACCTCGCCACTCAGCTCGTGGACCTGGCGGCCGCGTTGACGGCGGTGGACGTCGCGCGGGCCGTGCGCCTCGCGACGGATGTGCTTGCGGTGTCCTCCGCGCCGCGCACGCTCGTGCACGCGGTGGCGATCGTGCAGCGCTCCGCCTCCCCCGAGGCGGCCGCCTTCGGCGCCTACCTGGCCTCCGTCGGTGACGAGACCGTACGGGCGGCCCTGACCGGTCAGTGACTGGGGCCGGTCAGTGACCGGGGCCGGTCAGGGGCCCGGCTGCTGTCAGTCCGTCACATCCTGCGGGTACCACCGCAGTTCGACCGTGTTGCCGTCGGGGTCCTCGACGTAGACCGACTGGGCCGAGCCCCGGGCGCCGAAGCGCGGCACCGGGCCGTCGAGGACCTTGAAGACGCCCGAGTCGATGACCTGCTGCCAGTCCAGCGGCTCCACCGTCAGGCAGATGTGGTCGATGTTGGACTCGCCGCGCGGCTTGTCGAAGAGGTCGATGATGGTCGACTCCGTGATGCGGACCGACGGGAACGGGACCTTGCCCGCGCGCCACTCCTCGACACGGACCGGCTCCAGGCCCAGCGGGCCCGTGTAGAAGGCCAGCGAGCGCTCGACGTCCGCGACGTTCAGAACCAGATGGTCGAAGGCTTTCACACGCAGAGCAGTGGTCATGGAGATCCCCCTAAGAGCCTCAAGTGGCGTTCCGTAGCGCCTATATGAGAACACGCGGGTACGACAAAGGCCGCTCCCGGATCACGGAAGCGGCCCTCGTCGTGCGGGAGCAGGAGATCAGGCGGCCGAGACCGTGACCTCGATGTTGCCGCGGGTGGCCTTGGAGTAGGGGCACACCTGGTGGGCCTTCTCCACGAGCTCCTGCGCCTTGGCGGCGTCCACCGTGGGGATGGTGGCCTTGATGGCGACGATGATGCCGAAGCCCTCGTCGTTCTGGCCTATGCCGACCTCGGCGGTCACGAGCGAGCCGGTGATGTCGGCCTTCTCGTTGCGGGCGACGACGCCGAGGGCGCCCTGGAAGCAGGCCGCGTAACCGGCGGCGAAGAGCTGCTCGGGGTTGGTGCCGGCACCGTTGCCGCCCATCGCCTTGGGCGGGTTGACCACGACGTCGAGCTGACCGTCGTCCGTGGCGACGCGGCCGTCACGGCCGTTCTCCGCGGTGGCGACGGCGGTGTACTTGACGTCCGACTGCTGGATAGCCATGAAAGAGCGTTTCCTCCTGTTGTGTGCCCGCCGGGCTCGCGCCCACGACCCTGACGGACCCTATGAGGCAGAGATTACTTGACCGGGTTGACGATCATCTTTCCGGTGTTGTCTCCGCGCAGGACGCCCAGGAACGCGTCCACGCCGTTCTCGATGCCCTCGACGAAGGTCTCGCGGTACTTCAGCTCGCCCGAGGCGATCCAGCCACCGACCTCCTGGATGAACTGCGGCGCCATGTCCTGGTGGTCCATGACGAGCATGCCCTGCATGCGAAGGCGCTTGCCGATCAGCATCGCGAGGTTGCGCGGGGCGGCCGGCGGCTCGGTGGCGTTGTACTGCGAGATCAGACCGCAGACCGTGATGCGGCCGTGCAGGTTGAGGCGGCTGATGGCCGCCTCGAGGTGGTCGCCGCCGACGTTGTCGAAGTAGACGTCGATGCCCTCGGGGGCGGCGGCCTTCAGCTGGCCCGCCACATCACCGTTCTTGTAGTTGAAGGCGGCGTCGAAGCCGTACTCCTCGACGAGGAGCTTCACCTTCTCGTCCGAGCCCGCCGAGCCGATGACGCGCGAGGCGCCCTTGAGCTTCGCGATCTGGCCGACCTGGCTGCCGACCGCGCCTGCCGCGCCGGACACGAACACCGCGTCGCCCTCCTTGAAGGAGGCGACCTCCAGGAGGCCGGAGTAGGCGGTCAGACCGGGCATGCCGAGGACACCGAGGTACGTGGAGAGGGGAGCCACGTTCGGGTCGACCTTCTTGGCGTGCTTGGCCGGCACGTCGGCGTAGTCACGCCAGCCGAGCCCGTGCAGCACGTGGTCGCCCTCGGCGAAGCCCTCCGCGTTCGAGGCCACGACCACGCCGACCGCGCCGCCGTCCATCGGCTGGTCGAGCTGGAAGGGCGGGGTGTACGACTTCACGTCGTTCATCCGGCCGCGCATGTACGGGTCCACGGAGAAGTGCAGGTTCTTCACGAGGATCCGGCCCTCGGCGGGCGCGGCGAGCGGGGTCTCGCGCAGCGCGAAGTCCTCGGGCGTGGGCCAGCCGTGCGGGCGGGCGACGAGGTGCCAGGCGCGGGAGGTGGCGGGGAGTGCGGACATGAGGTGTGCCCTTCGGCTGCGGGGGTGAATTGCTTCAGGTAGTGAAACAACCATGCGGCTGAATATTTCACTATGTCAAGTAAATGGGTACGCTGGTGCCCATGACCACCCCGCGCAAGTCCCGTCTCGACCCGCTGACCATGGAGGTCATCGAGCTGATCGGCACCGTGGTCGGCCGCTACCACGAGGAGTACGAGCGCGAGGCGGGCGCCCACGCGCTGACCGGAGCGCAGGCCCGGCTGCTCGCGCTGCTCTCCATGGAGCCGCTGCCGATGCGGCAGATCGCCGTGCGCCTGAAGTGCGAGCCGTCGAACGTGACGGGCATCGTCGACCGCCTGGAGTCACGCGGTCTGGTGGAGCGCCGCCCCGACCCTCAGGACCGGCGTGTGAAGCTGGCCGCGGTCACCGACGAGGGCCGTCGCACGGCTCGGCAGCTGCGGGACGGTCTGTCGTTCGCGCGCGAGCCGCTGGCGGAGCTGTCGCGCGAGGAGCGCGTGGCGCTGCGGGACCTGCTGGTGCGGATGCTGGGCTGAGCCCGTCCCTGGTGCCGCGGCGCGGACCGCCCGGCACGCTGCGCCGCGGCGCGCCCGCCAGGGCCGCCGTGGCGACGGCCGCGAGCAGCAGCCCGGCCAGCGGCACCCGGATCGCGGTGGCGAAGCCTTCGAGCGCGGCGGCCCGGGTCCCGCCGAGCGCCGTGGCGGCCACGCTCGCGGCGACCGTGTTGAACACGGCGGACCCGATCGAACCCCCCACCTGCTGAGCCGAGTTGACGGCGGCGGAGGCGATCCCCGAGTCCTGCTCGGGCACGTTCGCGGTGACCCCGGTCATGATCGCCAGGAAGCTGCTGCCCATGCCGATCCCGAAGGTGACAAGGGCGGGCAGCACGCTGCCGGCGTAGGTGGACTGCGGGGTCAGGAGCGTGAGCTGGAAGAGTCCGCAGGCGGCGAGGAAGAGCCCGCCGGTCATCATCACGCGCGGTCCGAGCCGCGGCAGCAGCCGGGTGCCGAGCTGGGTGGCGGTGGTCGTGGTGACGACACTGATCGGCAGGAAGCCGAGACCGGCGGCGACGGCGGACCAGCCGAGGACCGTCTGCAGGTAGTACGTGAGATAGAGCGCGACCGAGAGCTGGGCCGCCATGAGCGCGGCGCCCGCGAGCAGCGAGGCGACCCGGCGGCGGTCCTTGAGCAGCCGCGGCGGCAGCAGCGGCGCGGCCGAGCGGGTCTGCCACCACGCGAAGGCGGCAAGCAGGAGGCTGCCGGCGCCGAGCGATCCGAGTACGGTCGCTCCGCTCCAGCCGTACGCCTCGGCCTGGCTGCACCCGTACACGAGAGCGGTCAGGCCGCCGCAGCCGAGCACGGCGCCCGCGATGTCGATCCGGCCCGTCAGACGCCGGGTACGGTCGGGCGGGGTCCACGCGGTGCCGAGCAGCGCGGCGAGCGCGATCGGCACGTTCACGAGCAGGCACCAGCGCCAGCCGAACCACTGGGTGAGAAGTCCGCCGAGTACGACGCCGAGCGAGGCGCCCGCACCGCCGAGCGCTCCGAACACCGCGATGGCGCGCCGCCGTTCGCGCGGATCGGTGAAGGTGGTCGCGACGAGGGCGAGCGCGGAGGCGGCGAGCAGCGCGGCGAACGCGCCCTGCACGGCCCGCGCCGCGAACAGCGCCTCGACCGTGGGCGCGAAGCCCGCCGCCGCGGAGGCCGCCGCGAAGCCGGCGAGCCCCACCGCGAACACCCGCCCGCGTCCCGCGTGGTCGGCGATCCGCCCGGCGAGCAGCAGCAGTCCGCCGAAGGCGACGGTGTACGAGGTGACGACCCAGGGCCGGTCGCCGTCCGTCATGCCCAGCTCGGTCTGCAGGGAGGGCAGCGCCACGTTCACGATCGTGCTGTCCAGCATGATCATCAGCTGCGCCAGACCGATCACACAGAGGGCCCACCAGCGGCGGGGGTGCGGGGCGGGGGCGGGGGCGGGGATCGACGGCGATACGGACGGCATGTGACTTTTTGTATACCAAAGAACGAGCTCAGGCAAAGGTATGCCTGAGAGCCAGCCCGTATGCCTTCATTTTGGTATACGAAATATCGACACCCCCGAGCCGCTCAGGCCGCCGCATACCCCCGCTCCCGCACCAGTCCGGCCGCCAGCTTCGCGAACGCGCGGGCGGCCGCGCTCCGGTAACCGCTCTCGCGGTACAGGAGCGCGACGCGGCGCGCGGGCAGGGGCGGGTCGAGGGCGACGGGGACCAGGTGCGGGTGGTCGTCCGTGATGGCGTCGGGCAGGACCGTGGCCAGGCCCGGGGTGCGCTGGACGATCTCGGTGAGCGCCTGCAGGGAGTTGGCCTCGACGGCGATCGCGGGGTCGACGCCGTGCGCGGCGAAGTAGGCGTCGATGTGGCCGCGGGTCGCGAAGTCGGCGCTGAGCAGGGCCAGTTGCTGCCGCCCGAGTTCGCTCACGGGAAGGGGCTGCGTGGCGCCGCCGGTGGCCGCGACCACGAGGCTCAGGGTCTCGGTGAACAGGGCGCGGGCCCCGATCCCCGCCAGGTGCCCGCCTTCGAAGGCGATCCCCAGGTCCAGCTCGTCCGCGAGCAGGCTCGCCTCGATGCGGTCCTTCGCCAACTCCCGTACGTCCAGGGTGACTCCGGGGTGGCGGGTGTGCATCGCGTGGACGAGCGGGCCGATCAGATACGCGGTGAAGGTGGGCGTCATCGCCAGGCGCAGATGGCCGCGCGAGAGGTCGGCGACGTCGAGCACCGCGCGGTCGGCGGCGGCGAGGTCGCGCAGTGCGCGGCGCGCGTAGTGCGTGTACGCCTCCCCGGCGTCCGTGAGCCGTACGCCGCGGCTGCCGCGGTCAAGGAGCTGGGCGCCGACGACCCGTTCCAGCTGCTTGATCTGCTGGGAGAGCGTGGGCTGGGAGATCCGCAGCTCCTCGGCGGCCCGGGTGAAGTTCCCGTGCTCGGCCACGGCGATCAGATAGCGGAGATGACGCAGCTCAGGGCCCATACGGCGCACTATAGGCGGCTGCCATAGACAGCACCAATAGGGCTCATGGATAGCAAGTCTTGGACTCTATAGGGCCTGGTCATGCACGGTTGTTCCTGTCGGCCCGATCAGGAGGCCGGGCACCGATGGGAGTGAAGGAATGGACAGGCTCTTCGACGGCGTGGCGCACTTCCGCCGCGATGTCTTCCCGGCGCGGCGCGATCTGTTCGCCCGGCTCGCGACGGAGCACCGCCCCGAGACGCTCTTCATCGGCTGCTCCGACGCCCGGGTGCCGCCGGAGCTGATCACGCAGAGCGAGCCGGGCGAGCTGTTCGTCATCCGGACCGCCGGCAATCTGATCCCGGCCTACGCACCCGGCTCGGACGGGGTCGCCGCGAGCATCGAGTACGCCGTCTCCGTCCTCGGGGTGCGGGAGATCGTCGTCTGCGGGCACTCCTCCTGCGGCGCGATGACCGCGCTCGCCGAGGGCCACGACCTCTCGTCGGCGCCGGTGATCGCGGACTGGCTGCGGCACGCGGACGGCGCCCGCGCCCGGGCCCGTACGAGCGAGACGGCCGGAACTGCGGGCGGGAAGGCGGACGGGAAGGCGGACGGACAGGGTCCGGCCGAGTCCCCGGTGGCCGCCCTGGTCCGCGCCAACGTGGCGGCCCAGCTGCAGAACCTCGGCACCCACCCCTCCGTCATCGCGGCCCTCGCCGAGCGGCGGCTCACGCTGCACGGCTGGGTGTTCGACATCGCGTCCGGCTCCGTGGAGGACGTCACCCCCGGCCCCCGCGCCGCCGTCCCCGCCGCCTGACCCACCCCCCATGAACCAGGGCCGTCACCCCACACCCGGCCCCGTACGAAAGGAACACCTCATGATCCACGCCCAGTTCGCCCCCGAGGCCCGTGCGGCCCTCGCCGCCGCAGCGGTCGCCGCCAAGACCGAGCGCGACCTCTCGTGGCAGGAGATCGCGGACGCGGCCGGTCTGTCCGTCGCGTTCGTGACGGCCGCGGTGCTCGGCCAGCACGCGCTGCCGAAGGAGTCCGCGGAGGCCGTCGGCGCGCTGCTCGGCCTCGACGACGACGCGGTGCGGCTGCTGCAGACCATCCCGACCCGCGGCTCGATCCCGGGCGGCATCCCCACCGACCCGACGATCTACCGCTTCTACGAGATGCTCCAGGTGTACGGCACCACGCTGAAGGCGCTGGTCCACGAGGAGTTCGGCGACGGCATCATCAGCGCGATCAATTTCAAGCTGGACGTCAAGAAGGTCGCGGACCCCGAGGGCGGCGAGCGCGCGGTCATCACCCTGGACGGCAAGTACCTGCCGACCAAGCCCTTCTGATCCACCCGGGCTCTACGCGTACACCCGTTGAAGAGGGCGGTGACGGACGGCTTCTGCCGCCCGTCACCGCCCTTTTCGCGTACGGGGCGTCACACGCACCAGAAAAGGAAGCGGTCGCACTCCCCCGGCGCGGTGGGCTTCGGCTTGGGCTTGGGTTTGGTGGTCGGGGGCCGCTCGGCCGGTGCCTGCCCCTCGGGACGAGGCGGCGCGCTGCTCTCGCCCGCGCCGTCCGGGGTCACCCGCGGGGCCGCCGAGGAAGAGGAAGAGGACGTACGGGACGTGGGCTCGGGTGCCTCGCGCGAGGGACGCGCGGAGGCGGTCGTCGGCGCGGGTGCCGACGTTGGCTCGGCCGTGGTGGCCGGGTCCGAGGGCGCGGGGGCGGCCGTGGGACCGGCGGGGTGTTCGGTGCCGAGTTCGGTGAGGCTGAGCGCGCCCGCGGCGAGCGCGAGGCCCGCCGTGATCAGCAGCACCTTGTGCCGCTTGCGGCGGTGGGCGCGCTGCGCGGCCCGGCTGCGCTGCGCGCGCCGCCCCCGGTGGGACCGTACGACGCCGGTCGCCGGGGTGTCGTCGGGACCCGTTGCCGCCCCGTCCTCGGCGACCCGGGCGGCTGCGTACCGGCGGACGGCGTCGGCGGGGGTGCCGCAGCCGGGGCAGGTCAGTGCACCGTTGAGGTGGCGGTGACAGGGGTGGCAGAAGTCCATGGTCCGGGGAGGCTAGGCCCTGCGGACGACGGGGAGCAGGCAGGCCCTGTGAAAGTTCTGTGGCAAACCGAGAGCTGTGTGACAGACGTGCGCTCCTGGTGCGTCACAGGACCTGCCGGACGTCAGCCCGCCGGCCCGGTTTTCCCTCGTACGGGCCGCCATGTCCCCCGGTCGGCCGCCTCACACACCCCCGAGCACCCCGCGCAGCCGCTGCGCCCGCAGCACCAGCTCCAGCTCGAAGCGGCGGTCCGGGTCGTCGACCTCGTCGCCCCACAGCTCGCGGATCTGGCGCAGGCGGTAGCGGACCGTCTGCGGATGGACGCCCAGGCGCGCGGCCACCTCGGGGGCGCCGCCGCGGGTCTCCAGCCAGGCGAGCAGGGTCTCCGCGAGCCGGCGGCCGTGCGAGGGGCCGCAGTGCGAGAGCGGCGCGAGGCAGCGGCGGGCCAGGTCGTCCAGGAGCTCGGCCGGCTGGAGCAGGACGAGGGCCTCGGTGTGCTCCGTACAGAAGAGGACCTCGCCGGACGGAAGCAGTCCGCGTTCCATGAGGCCGACCGCGGCCTCCGCCCAGCGCAGCGACTTGGCCGCGTCCTTGAGCGGCACGGGCGGTCCGATCGCGCCCGACCAGCCGCTCATCGCGCGCCGCAGATGCTCGGCGCGGCCCGCCGCGTCCGGGTCGGGGACGACCATCCGCGGCTGCTCGGTCTCCATGTCGAGCAGTACGCCGTGGCCGACCGGCGGCGCCATGGCCTCGCGTGCGGGGCGCAGGAGCACGCCGACGGAGACCTGTTCCGGCACGGTCCAGCCGACGCGCGCGGCGCGTTCGGCGAGCACTTCGGTGGGGTCGCCGCGGTGTTCGGCGAGGAGGAGTTCCATCAACTTCCGCTGCAGGCGCAGCCGTTCCCCCGCCTGGCGTGCGGCGGCCTCGGCGTAGCCGCGTACCGATAGGTCCACTAGGCCGTCCAGATACTCGAAGCCCGCCTCGGCGAGCTCGTACATGGCAGGGGGTGGGATCTCCACTTCCTGTCCGATCTCCGTCAGCCGGCGCCACGCGAGGCGGACGCCCATGCGGTAGACGGCCTGCAGGGAGTCCAGGGTGCGGCCGTGCAGCCCTTCGCCGCGGCCGAACTCCTGGAAGATCTCCAGCTGATAGCGCGGCCGGCCCTCGCTGGTGGCGAGCTGCCGTACGAAGCCGTCGATGGCGCGCCGGATGCCGATCAGGGCCATCGGCTCGCCCGACTCGTCGTGGACGAACTGGAGTTGGGGATACTCGCGCCGGATCTCGCGCAGGATGTCCGCGGCGAGTTTCGGCACCTCCTCCAGGGCGCGCTCGGCGAAGAGCTTCACCTTCAGACGCGGTACGTCCCGCCAGGCAGAGTGCCCGCCGGCCTGCGCCATCAGCGGTCCTGCGGGGTCTCGTAGGAGATCAGCGGGGTGTTGGGCTGTTCGGGCGTGACGTTCAGGAGCGCCACGAGCCCGAAGGCCGCGCCCACGGCGAGGGCAGCGGCGGCGGCCGCGGTGATCGCGGCAGCGAGAAGTCTGTGCATGAGGGTGTCCGCCTCTCAACTGGCGGACCGCGCGGTCGACGCAGTCCGTATCGGTCGAAGAGAGCGCCCAACCGGTCCGAGCCGGCCCCACCCGGCAAGTGCCCAGTCTTGGGGGTGCATTGACAGTGCGTCAAGAGTGCGCCTACGGTTCCCGGCCCATACGAGACTTGCAGGATCTGCACGCGGAGCACACGGTGCGCAGACGCACCTCGACCGATCTGCACGCCGCAGCAATGACCGGCGCCGCCTTCCTGGTGCCGCACTCGAACCGACCCTCCCCCCGACTCATCGGAGTGCCCGGATGCGCCGTACTGCTTCCCCGTTGTCGCTGGTCATCCTGGGTCTGGGCGTGTTCCTACTCGTCCTGGCCCCGATGCTCGCGTGGTACGTCACACCACGCGCCAAGGTCAATCCGATCGACATCGACTCGACCACGGTGCTCACCGGCAAGGGCGCGTATTTCGACACCGGTGAGGTCGAGACGCTGGAGAACGTGAACCTCACGGTGACCCGTCAGGTGCGCGGCGATGTGGCGGACAGCACAGACGACGTGGCCGCGTGGGACGTGGCCACCTCGATCGACCCGGACAAGTCGCTGCCGGCCTCCTCGCCGCACGACTCGCTGCAGTGGACCCAGGAGCGCTGGGTCACCGACCGGCGGACCAACAAGGCGGTGCACTGCTGCGGGGAGGAGCCCTACTTCGAGGGCGAGGCGTACCTGAAGTTCCCCTTCGACGTGCAGGAACGCTCGTACACGTGGTGGGACAGCACCCTCGGGGCGACCGTGCCGCTCACGTACCGGGGCAAGAAGACCGTCGGGGTCGACGAGGACGGCGACGGCAAGGACGACCTCACGCACGAGGGCCTGCGTTTCACCGCGGAGGTCGAGCCGACCCGGACGGGGACACGGCAGGTGCCGGGAACGCTGGTCGGCGTGGACGCGGACCAGGTGCTCGCCGAGGAGTGGTACGAGAATCACGGCGTCGAGCTGGTCGTCGACCAGCGCACGGGCCGGATCCTGTACGCGCAGATCGGGCCGCGGAAGACCCTGCGGGCGCCGGGTGCGGACAACGACGCGGTGGTGCTCCTCGACAGCGAGAAGCTCGCGTTCACGGACGCGACACTCAAGGATCAGATCGAGCTGGTCAAGCCCGATGTCGACCGTCTGAAGCTCGTCAGCGCGACATTGCCGATAGGTTCCGGGGCACTCGGTCTGGTGCTGGTCGTGGTCGGCGGGGTCCTGGTGGTCCGCGGCCGGGAACGGCCGGCCGGGGCAACTCCCGAGGGCCCGAACGCGGGCACCGAACCGGAGGCTCCGGCGCCGGTAACGGCCCCGGTGTAGTCCAAGCGCGGCCCCGCGCCGGAAAACCCTGTCGTTCCTCACGAAGTGATGAGCCGTCAGCGTCAAGTCGGCCCGAAATTATCACCTCGGTGAGTAGCCCGAGCGAACACAGGGGCGAAAACTATCTCATCTCTTGAGAGCCCCACCGAAAGTGCACACCCGGTCCACAGTCGGAACTCCCCACACAGTTCCGGCCGTCAGCAACCGCACCACCTGTGCCACCTGTGCCAGCTCAGCACCACAGAACCCTCCCCCCCACTGCCGTTCCGCACCCCAACACGAGTTGGAGCTCGAATGCCCCAGCACGTACCCCCCTCGCTGCGTACCACGTCCCCTCAGGAGGCCCTGCCCGCCGCGCTCGCCCCGGTTCCCACGGGTCCGCGCCGCATCGTCTTCCTCGCACGCCGCGACCTCGGAAACCCGGCCGCCGGCGGCAGCGAACTCCTCGTCGACCAGCTCGCCGAGGGACTGACCCACGCCGGCCATCAGGTCACGCTCCTGTGCGGAGGACCCGCGGCCTACCGGGACTACCGGGTGGTGTCCGCGGGCGGCGACCTCGGTCACCATCTGCGCGCCCGCTCGGCGTTCGCCCGGCAGGTCGGCGACTGCGACCTGCTGGTCGAGGTGTGCAACGGCATGCCGTACCTCTCCCCCTTGTGGCACCGCGGTCCCACGCTGTGCCTCGTCAACCACGTCCACACCGACCTGTGGGGGATGCGCTACCCGGGCCCCGCGGCCCGGCTCGGACGAAGACTCGAGCACTGGGCGCTGTCCGGTGCCCAGCGCGGCAACCTCCTGGTCGCCGTCTCCCCGTCGACCGCCACGGCCCTGCGGGACATCGGTGTTCCGCGGGAACGCATCCGGGTCGTGCACAACGGGGTGGACGAGCCGGGGCCGCTCGAACCGCGCTCCGAGGAGCCGCTGTTCCTCGCGATGGGGCGGCTCGTCGAGTACAAGCGCATCGATCTGCTGCTGCGGCTGTGGGAGCGGGTCCGTCCCGTCACCGGTGGCCGGCTCGTGATCGTCGGTGACGGTCCCGAGCGCGAGCGGCTCGAACAGCTCGCCGGTCCCGGGGTGCAGTTCACGGGACGCATATCGGAGGCCGAGAAGCACCGTCTCCTGTGCGCGTCCTGGCTGCTGCTCCACCCGTCGGCCGTCGAGGGCTGGGGTCTTGTCGTCACGGAGGCCGCCACGCGCGGCACGCCCGCGATCGGCTTCGACGTACCGGGCCTTCGGGACTCCGTCGAGGACGGTGTCACCGGGATCCTCGCGCGCGGCGAGTCCTCGTTCGCGGCGGCCTGGTGCACGCTCGCCCTCTCCGCCGAGCGCCGCAAGGCCTTCGGCAAGGCGGCCGCGAGCCGGGCCGCGGCCTACCGGTGGTCGCACACCGTGCGCCAGTTCCAGGCGGTCGCCGCCGAGGCGGTCGCCATGGGCCGGGGGGTGCGGTGAGTTCCACGGTCGACAGGAAGGCCAAGGACCCTTCCCTGCGGAGGTCCTTGGCCCTCTTCCGCGCGTTTCTCAACGAGCAGCAGGACCCGGAGCACTGCTACACCCTGCTCGCCCGGGACGCCGCCGACCAGGTCGAGGCCTACGGTCCGCTCCAGGGCCGTACGGTGCTCGACATCGGCGGGGGCGGCGGCTACTTCACCCAGGAGTTCCGCCGCCGCGGCGCGTACAGCTATCTCTTCGAACCGGACGCGGGCGAGCTCGGCAAGACGCCGCCCGAGGGAACGGTGCTCGCGGACGGCTATCTGCTGCCGGTCGCGGACGCGGTCGCCGATGTGGCGTTCTCGTCCAACGTCCTTGAGCACGTGGACGATCCGGGCACCTTCCTGAGCGAGATGGTCCGGGTCACCAAGCCCGGCGGCCTGATCTACGTCTCGTTCACGAACTGGTACTCCCCCTGGGGCGGCCACGAATGGGCGCCCTGGCACTACTTCGGTGCCGAGCGGGCCCGTAAACGCTACGAGCGGCGGACCGCGAAGCCCGCCAAGCACACGCTCGGCGAGAACCTCCACGCCATCCATATCGGCGCGACACTCCGCCAGGTCAGGGCCCGGGACGACATCGAGGTCGTCTCGGCACGCTCCCGCTACTGGCCGTTCCTCGCCGGGGCCGTCACCAAAGTCCCCGGTCTGCGCGAGTTCGCGACCTGGAATCTCCTCCTCATTCTCCGGCGGTGTCCATGACCAGCACGGTCCAGTCCCCGCAGCTCCCGCCCCAGGCGCCGGCGCCGCACGCTCCGCCGGTACCGGGGCCGCCCGAAGGGCCGCGCTCGCGGCGCTGGCTGCTCGGGTTCTGGGCCGTGGCGTTCGTCCTCTTCATCGCGGCCGCGCCCGGCCGGATGACGTTCGACACCAAGCTGGGGGTGAACGTCGACCCGTGGAAGTTCCTCAGCGATCTCGGTGAGCTGTGGCACGACCGCAACGGCTTCGGCTCGATCGCCGACCAGTACATCGGGTACGCGTTCCCGCAGCTCCCCTTCTACGGGGTCGCGGATCTCCTGCAGATACCGGTGTGGCTGACCGAGCGGCTGTGGATGTCGCTCATCGTCGCCACCGCGTTCTGGGGCGCGCTGCGCCTGGCCGAGCGCCTGACCATCGGCAGCCGCCAGTCGCGGCTGCTCGGCGCCATGGTCTACGCGCTGTGGCCCACGTACACGATCGTCGTCGGCTCGACCTCCGCGGCCGCGCTGCCCGGTGCCGTCCTGCCGTGGGTGCTTCTGCCGCTCGCCAACGACCGGGCGAGCGCCCGGCTCGCGGCGCTGCGCTCGGCGGCGATCATCCCGTTCATGGGCGGGGTGAACGCCGCCTCGGTGCTGGCCTCGCTGCTGCCCGTCGGTCTGTATCTGCTGTCCCGCCCGGGCGGTCCGCGCAAGCGCGCGATGATCATGTGGTGGGTGCCGGGCGTGATCCTGGCGACCGCCTGGTGGATCGTCCCGCTGCTGCTGCTCGGCGTCCACGGCGAGAACTTCCTGCCGTACGTGGAGACTTCGGAGGCCACCACCGCCACGATGTCCGGCACCGAGGTGCTGCGCGGCGCGGGCAACTGGGTGGCGTATCTGAACTTCGGTGAGCCCTGGCTGCCGGCCGGCTGGAACGTCGCCACGGCGGTGCTGCTCATCGTCTGCTCGGCGCTGGCCGCCGGGCTCGGGCTCGCGGGTCTGGCCCGGCGCGATCTGCCGGAGCGCCGCTGGCTGGTGCTGACCGTCGTCTCCGTCGTCCTGGTGACGATGGCCGGATACGGGGGTGCGTTCGGCGCCCCGTTCTCCGAGACCTTCCAGGGCTGGCTGGACGGCTGGCTTGTGCCGTTCCGCAACATCTACAAGTTCCAGACCGGTCTCGCGCTCGCGCTCGTGCTCGGTCTGATGCACCTCGTCTCGGTGGCCGCGACCTCCCGCGGCGCCCGTCCGGTCCGCGGCCGGCGCCTCGCGCCCGCCATCGCGGCGGTCCTGGTGCTGCCGGGTCTGGCGCTGCCGTATCTCAACGGGAACATCCTGCAGCCCGGTTCGTTCCGCGAGCTGCCCAAGTACTGGCAGGCGACGGCCGACTGGCTGGAGAAGTACTCGCCGGACTCGCGCGCCCTCGTCGTCCCCGCCACCGCGCACGGCATCTACACGTGGGGCTCGCCGATCGACCAGCCCCTCGACGTGCTCGCCGACTCGCGGTTCGCGCAGCGCGACTACGTGCCCTTCGGCCAGCCCGGCAACCGGCGGGCCATGGACGCGATCGAGCAGGCCCTGATGACCGGCGGCCAAGTGCCCGGTCTGCAGGACTACTTGAGCCGCGCGGGCCTGCACTACGTGGTCGTGCGCAACGACCTCGACCCCGACCAGGTGGGCTACGTCCCGACGGCGACCGTCAAGCGGACCCTGGAGGAATCCGGGTACGAGCGCGTCACCGGGCTCGGACCGCAGACCACCGGCGGACGCATCGCGGACGACACCCCGGTCCAGGTCGAGGGCCTGTACCCGCGCAGCCGCGCCGTGGAGATCTACCAGCCGTCCGCCGCCGCCGAGCGGCCCGGACAGGCGGGGCTCAAGGCGGCCGCCAACACCGCGGTCGTCAGCGGCGGTCCGGAGGCACTGCTTCCGCTGTCCGCCGACCCGGCGATGCGGGACCGCCCGGCCGTCCTGGCCGGCGACAACCACCCCGGCGTGGGCGAACCGCAGCTCCAGGCCGTGGGTGACGGGCTGCGCCGCGCCGACACCCGCTTCGGCCTGGTGAACAACAACACCTCGTACACGTACACCAAGGACGAACGCAACCACAGCGGAAGCCTGCAGGAGCCCGGCGAGGAGCCGCGGCAGATCCTGCCCGCGGAGGGCGCCGAGCACCAGACGACGGCGGTGCTGCGCGGCGCGAAGGAGGTCACGGCCTCCTCCAGCGGCAACTGGTTCTTCTATCTGCCGCAGTACGACCCGGTGAACGCCTTCGACGGCAACCCGACGACCGCGTGGGCCGAGGGCAGCTCCGGCGAGCCCGAGGGCGAGTGGCTGCGGGTCGCGTTCGACGGCGAGCAGGCGATTCCGGGCTCGATCAAGGTGACGCCGCTCGCACAGAACGGTGTGCGGGCCGCGCCGACCCGTGTTCGGGTGGAGACGGACGCCGGTGACAAGGTCAGCACGCTGAAGCCGGACGGCTCCGAGCAGGAGATCGCCGCGCCCGCGGGTACGGCGAGTTGGCTGCGGATCACGGTCCTCGACGTCGAGGAGGCGCGGCCGGGGCTCTCGGGTGCGGGCTTCTCCGAGGTCACGATCCCGGGCGTCGAGGTCCACCGGATGCTCCAGCTGCCCGCGGACTCCGCCGATGTCCAGGCGGCGGCCACCACTTACTCGCTGCACCGTTCCTCGGACCCGGGCGGTCTCGCGCCGCTGTCCGCGGAGGCGGGCCTGAACCGGCAGTTCAAGGTCGCGACGCCCGGTGAGCACACGCTGAAGGCGCGTGCGGTCGCCGTGCCCGGCGAGGCCTACGACAAGCTGCTCTACGAGGTCGCGCCGGAGCAGAAGCAGCAGATCATCGCGTCCGCGGACTCCACGGCCGCGCTCGGCCGCGGTCTGTCGCCGCGCAACCTCACCGACGGTGATCTGACGACGGCCTGGATCGCCGGTGACTCGACGGTCCTGCACCTGAAGTGGCCGAAGAAGCAGGCGATCGACCAGATCGTGTTCGCCGCGGCCGGCGGTCTGTCCACGCGGCCGGTGAAGGCGGAGATCAGCTCCCCGGACGGTGCCACGACCGTGAGCATCGACGAGAACGGCTGGGCCCGCTTCAACGCCATCACCACGGACCGTCTCGACATCAAGATCACCGAGACGGCCCCGATGACGGTCCACAACCCGCTCGCCGACGAGAAGCTGCAGCTGCCCGTCGGTCTCACCGAGGTCTATCTGCCGGCCCTCGACGCCTACCGCACGAAGCAGCCCGACCCGGACGAGCGCTTCGAGCTGGCCTGCGGCAAGGGTCCCGAGCTGACCGTCGACGGTGTCCGGCAGCGGACCGCCGCGAAGGGGTCCGTGAGCGACCTCATGGAGCGCCGTCCGATCGAGGTCACGCTGTGCGGGGCCGAGGAGGGTGCGGCGGGTTCCGCCCAGGACGCGGGCCTCGACCTGAGCGCGGGCACGCACCGCGTCCAGGCCGGTGACGACGGTGCGCTCGCGATCACCGATGTCACGCTGACCCGCGGCACGGTCGCCGAGCCCGCCTCGGACGAGGGCACCCTGGCCGTCAACGACTGGGCGGGCGACCGCCGTTCGGTGACGGTCGAGGCGGGCGCCGCCTCGTATCTGACGATGTACGAGAACTTCAACGACGGCTGGAAGGCCACCCTCGACGGCGAGGAGCTCTCGCCGGTCCGGCTCGACGGCTGGCAGCAGGGCTTCCTGGTGCCCGAGGGCAAGAGCGGCACGATCCAGCTGGAGTTCGAGCCCGCGAAGATCTACGAGATCGGCATCATCGCGGCCGGTGTCGCGGTCCTTCTCCTGGTGCTCGCGCTGGTGATCTGGCGCCGGGACCCCGAGGAGCAGCGGGCCCCGCAGTCGCCGCCGGCCGCAGGGCTTGTCCTCGGCACGGTGGTCCTGACGCTGGTGGCCGCGGTGATCGCGGGACCGTTCGCGCTGCTCGTACCGGCGCTCGCGCTGGTCGCGTGGTGGCGGCACGCGCTGCTCGTCCCGATCGCGTTCGTGGCGATGGCGGGCGCGGGAATCGCGGCCTGCGTCGGGGCCGGGCAGGCGGCGGTCGCGGACGAGGGAGCGTTCTCGCCCGCGGCGCAACTCCTGGCGCTGATCGCGCTGTTCGCGGCTCTTGTGAGCGTCGGCGGCGACAACGAACGGGGACGTACGGCCACGGCCGGAGCGGATCCGTACGCGCCCGCGGGCTATGCGGCGGGCGGTTCGGGTACGACGCTGTCCCTGGGTACGCAGCCGCCGGCCGCCGCGCCGTACGCCGCGAGCCCGACGCTGTCGGCGCGTGGTCCGGGCGTGCTCGGACCGCAGCCCGACGAGGAGCGGCCGACGTTCCGGCTGCCCCGGCGCAGGCGGACGAGTGGGGAGTCGGCGGGGATGGGTGCGGCAGGGGTCTCCGGGGCGGCCGCCCCGGGCGCGCCCGATGCCGGTGCGGGCGAGGCCGCCTGGCCCTTGGACATGGGCTCCCCGCAGACGGAACCGGCGGCGCCCGCGGCTCCACCGGGCTCGGCCCCCACGGGCTCGGATCCGTCCGGCTCGGATCCGTCCGTGTTCGAGGCCGAGGGCTTCGCGTCATCGGAGGCCGCCGCCGAGCCCCAGGCTTCCGACCCGCTCGCGAAGGGCACGCCCGCGTACGGGACCGGCCCTGACCTCGTCGTACGGCCGCTGCCGACCGGCGAGGCGCCCCCGGCCGACACGCCGCCGTCCGACGCGATCCCCCCACAGGGCGGCGACGATCCCCGCGAGACCCGGGACGCGGCCCCGTCGGACAGCGCCGGGCCCAACGACACTCCCCCGTCCGACGAAGCCCCACGCGACCGTCCGGAGGACCGATGACAGCAGTGCAGCAGCCCGCTTCGCGACCCGCGGCGGGGCGTCCGCGCCGGGTGCCGTTCCCGGTGGTGGACGAGGTCGCGCGGCACTGTCTGCAGGAGGAGGAACCAGAGACCGTCCACATCGAGGTGCATCTGCCGGGCCTGCCCGACCGCGAGCGGCTGCGGGAGGCCTTCGTGGAGGCGCTGCGGCGGCACCCGCGGATCCTGATGCGGGAGGCGGCGGGGCGCTGGTACCGGCGGCGCTACGAGTGGGAGCTGACGGACGCGCCGGACGTACCGGTGGTGAGCTTCCCGCCGGCGGGTCCGGACGCGCTCAAGCACGCGCGCGTACGGGCCCTGGCCGAGGCACCGCCGCTGTCGCAGTCGCCTCCGGTGCGCCTGGAGATGGTCGCGGATCCCGAAGTGGCGGGCGGGAGCGTGCTGTTCCTGACCATCAACCACACGGCGCTGGACGGGCCCGCATGTCTGCGGGTCCTCGCGACGGCGGCGGAGGCGTACGGCGGCCGGGACAACTCGCCCGCCGCGCCGCCCGTCCGTACCGAGAGCGCCGCCGCCGCGCCGGTCGGGATGCCGAGCAGCTGGTCGCCGCCCGCGCATGTCGCGGCGGGCAGTCCCGAGCCCTCGCCCGGCAACGGCATGCTGGTCGCCGACCTTCCGGTGCCGCGCCGCGACAAGGGCGTCCCGTACACGGTCAACGACCAGTTGATGGTGGCGACGGCGCTGATGATCGCGCACTGGAACCGCGAGCACGGCAAGGCGCCGCGGCCGATGCGGATCACGATGCCGGTGGACGACCGCCCGCGTGACGCGGGGATGCCGATCGGGAACGGCACCCGGCTGGTCGAAGTGCCGTTTGCGGCCGCCGAGTTGGACGCGTCCCGTATCGAGGAGCTGCTGCGCCTGACCTCCGAACGGACCCGCGCCCTGAAGTCCCTGTCCCGGCCCCAACTGGGCCACGGAGCCACCCTGTTGACCGCGCCGGTCGTGCCGGTGGCGTGGCGGGCCGCGGTGACGCGCGGGCTGCGCAAGGCCGTCGGACCGTGGACCTCGACCACACTGCTCAGCAACATCGGCCGTATCCCCTACCCGCTGGACTTCGGCGACGCGGGCCGCGCGAACGCCGTCTGGTTCTCGGCGCCCGCGCGCATCCCGCGCGGCCTGACCGTCACCACCGCGTCCACGGCGGGCCGCCTGCACGTGGCCTTCCGCTGGTCGAAGACCCTGCTCGGCTCGGGGGACGGGGCCCATCTGCGGGACCTGTTCGAGCATTATCTGCACGCTACGGAACCGGGGCGTGAGGCGTCATGACACCACCGTCGGCCGACACCACGGCCCGTCCCCAGTTGCGGGACTTCTACGAGAACCCGTCCGTCCCCGTCGCCTCCGGCGATGCCCGCAGTCTGCGCCAGGCACGGATGCTCGCCGCGGCCCTCGGCCCGGCCCGCTCGGCCCCCGCCACCGTGCTCGACATCGGTTGCGGCGACGGCTCCGCGGCCCGCACCGCCGCACCGCTCCTGTCCGGCCACCGCGTCATCGGCGTCGACTGGTCCCAGGACGCGCTGCGCCGCGCCCGCTCCCTGATGTCGGACGTCGTGCGGGGCGAACTCACCGACGGCGGCCTGCCGTTGGCGGACGGCTGCGCGGACGCGGTCCTGTTCAGCGAGGTCATCGAGCACCTCGTGGACCCGGACGCGGCCCTCGACGAACTGCGCCGCGTCCTGCGCCCCGGCGGGCATCTGATGCTCTCCACGCCGAACCTGGCCGCCTGGTACAACCGCGCCCTGCTTCTGGCCGGGGTCCAGCCGGTGTTCTCGGAGGTCAGCCTGCGCGGCATCCACGGCCGCCCCGGCTCGGAGGTCGTGGGCCATCTGCGCCTGTACACGGCCCGTGCGCTGCGGGAGTTCCTCACGGCGTCCGGTTTCGAGGTCGTACGGGTGGCGGGCGCGCCCTTCCACGGTGTCCCGCGGCCGTTGCGCGCCCTGGACCGGGCGGCGTGCCTGGCTCCGTCCGCGTCGTCGATCCTGCTGGTGCATGCGCGTAAGCCGGGAGGCTAGCCATGTGGTGGGGGGTGGCTGCGGCACTGCTCGCGAACACGCTCTACAGCGTGGGCTTCGTCCTGGAGAAACGCGCCCTGACCGCCATGCCGTCCCTCTCCATCCAACAGCCGTTCCGCCTGCTCGCCCACGTCCTCAGCAGCCCGCTGTGGGTGGGCGGCGCGGTGGCGCTCGCGGCCGGGTTCGGCGCCCAGCTGATCGTCTACCGGACCCTGCCGATCGCCGCGGCCCAGGGCATCTTCGTCTCGGGCCTGGTGATCCTCGTGATCCTCTCGGCCCGGCTGCTCGGCGAACGCACCTCCGGCCGCGAACGCTGGGCCCTGGGCGCGATCCTGGGCGCGCTGCTCATGGTCGTGCTCTCCCTCAAGGAGGGCGCGGACAAGGTCGGCACGCACGCTCCGGCACTGACCGTCGTCGCCGTCTGCGTCCCCTCGCTCGCGGCGGGCCTGTGGCTGTACGCGGCGGTCGAGGGCCGCGCCCGCAACCGGCACCGGCTCCCGACGAGCGGCGTCGAGTACGGGGTCGCGATCGGGCTCCTGTACGGGGTGAGCTCGCTCGCCATCAAAGGCGTGTCCAGCCATCTGCTCGCCGCCGACGGCCGGCGCTTCATGGACCGTTTCCTCGACCTGCTCATCTCCCCGTACCCGTATCTCCTGTGCTGCACGGGCGTGTTCGGCCTGATCATGTCCGCGGCGGCGCTGCAGCGCTCGCGCGCCTCGCTGATCGTGCCCGTGTGCACGATGGTGACGTCGCTGTTCACGGCGGTCCTCGGCACGCTCGCGTACGGGGAGCCGCTGCCCACGGATCCGGTACGGCTCACGCTGCGGCTCGCGGGGACGGGGCTGGCCGTGGTGGTGCTGCTCGCGCTGCCTCGGCATGACGAGGAGGCGGGGGGTCCGTCGGCGGACGAGGTGGCCGCGGAGCCGCAGCCGGGCGAGGCTCCTCCCGTAGCCGAGGCGGCCGAGGCAGCCGAGGCGGCCACCCCGCCGCCTCCCGCCCCGAAGCCCGCACCCGACACCACACCCGACGCCACACCGGAGGCACCCTCCCCGCGCATCACCCGCCGCCCGCCACCACCCACCACCCCCTCGGGCCGCACCATCGGGACGCACCTGCCCCGCAGGATCCCGCCGCCCAGCACTCCCCCGCGCACCACACTCCGTACGCCCCTCGACAACCGTCGCAACCCAAGGAGTTGACCTTGAAGATGACCCCCGAAGACCCGCTCCTGAAGATCCTCGCGTGCCCGCTCGACAAGGGCCCGCTGCACCTCCTCACCGCCGAGGAGGCCCTCTACAACCCGCGGCTGCGGCTGCGCTACCCGGTCCTCGAAGGCATACCGCAGCTGCTGCCGTCCTCCGGCGAACAGGTCGCGGACGAGGAGCACGCCGATCTGGTCCGACGGATCGAGGCCGCGAAGGAGACGAAGGAGGCCCGATGACCCTCGCCGCACGCGTCGGCCCACTGCTCCCGGAACACGTCGTGGGCCGCATCGCCCAGCTCCTCTACCCACGCTACGAGCCCGAACTGGCGCACCTGGACGACTACTTGCCCCGAGGCTGCCGTACGGCCGTGGACATCGGTGGCTGGTACGGACCGTGGTCGCGGCGGCTCGCCTCGCGGGCCCGTGACGTCGTCACCATCGAACCGGTCCCGCATCTCGCCCGCACCCTGCGGCGGATCACCCCGCCCAACGTCCGGGTGGTGCAGGCCGCGACGAGCGACCGGCCCGGCACCGCGCGCCTCTGGTTCCCGGAGGGCGACGCGGGCACCCGCGGCCTGTCCTCCCTGATCCGCCGCGACCTGCACACCCACGGCGTGGACGTCTCGTGCGTCCCGCTCGACGACCTGGAGCTGAGGGACGTCGACTTCATCAAGATCGACGTGGACGGCAGCGAACTCGCCACACTCACGGGAGCATCCCGGACCCTCGCCCGTGACCGCCCGGCCCTCCTCATCGAACTGGAGGCCCGCATCCAGCCGACGGCCCCGATCATCGACCTGCTCGCCGGCCACGGCTACGCGGGCTGGGTCCTCCCCGAGACGACCTGGCTTCCCCTCAGGGACTTCGACCTCACCACCCACCAGGAGGCGACGTCCCACGTCGCGAGCCACGGCCTGCTGCGCCGCGCGCTCCCCTTCCCGGGCCCGCGCTACGTGAACTCGGTGCTGTTCCTGCCGGAGGGCCGCCGCCCGAGCCCGGCCCGCCTCCCGACGGCCACGCTCCGTCCGCACGGGTGACGTTCCGTCCCCACAGGGGCCGTCCCCGTCCCGGCCGATGAGTTCCGACCGATGAGTTCCGTGCCCCACCACGGTCCTCCCTTGTACAGGGATCCATGCCTCCATGCCCCATGGGTACACGGAAGGACCACCGCACCATGACCGACCAGAAGACTGCGCTGCCGCCCATCGTGGACGCCAAGACCTGGCAGACCGAACTGGACGCGTTGCGCGTACGCGAGAAGGCCGCCACCCGCGAGCTCGACGCGATCGCGGCCCAGCGCCGCCGCCTGCCGATGGTGGAGATGCCCGACTACACCCTGCAGTCGGCCGAAGGACCCGTCCGCCTCGTCGACCTCTTCGACGGCCGCTCGCAGCTCATCGTCTACAACCACATGTGGTTCCCGGACAAGGAATGGCAGTGCCCGGGCTGCACGGGCTACACCTCCCAGTTCACCCGCCTGGACTTCCTGGCCGCGCACGACGCCCGCTTCGTGATCGTCACACAGGGCCCCATCGACGAGGCCCTGGCGTACAAGGAGCGCGTCGGCAACAAGATGACCTGGTACTCCACGGCCGACAGCCCCTTCGGCGCGGACGTCGGCGCCCCGCCGGGCGCGGGCTTCGCGGTCAACGTCTTCCTCCGCGACGGCGACAAGGTCTACCGCACGTGGCACACGGACGGCCGCGGCACGGAACAGCTCAGCCACACCTTCGCCCTGATCGACGTCCTCCCGTACGGCCGCCAGGAGGAATGGCAGGACGTCCCGGAGGGCTGGCCCCAGTCGCCGACGTACAGCCGGTGGCCTTCCTCGAAGGAGATCGCGGGGTGGTACGGGGAGGGCGCCTCCTAGTCCGAGGACGCCCCGCACGCGTATGCCACGAATGCCGTCCAGCCGGCGGGGGTTGTGGTCAGCTGGGCGGCTTCGGGCTGCTTGGAGTCGCGGATGTGGATTGCGTGGGGGCGGGCGGCAATCTCGATGCATTCGCCGCCGCCGCCACCGCTGTGGCTCGACTTGAACCAGACCAGTTCTTCGGTGGTGTTCATCGCTCGCCCAGTTTCCTCTCGATCAGAGCCCGGGACTCACTCGGGGTGAGGGCCATCGCGCGCATGATCCCATAGCGATCCACGATCAGCCTGACCTCCGGCGGATCGGTGATCAGCCTCGGGTACTCCTGAACCTCCGTGTATGCGATGGGATGGTCCTGCCCATTGGGGATCAGCAAGTTGAACGCGCCGTCCAGGTTCGGGTGTTCCCTGCAGCCGGTGGGCATGACCTGCAGTTCCACATTGCGCATCCCCGCCACCTCCAGGATGCGCCTCAACTGCGCGCCATGGACCGCCTGCCCGCCGATCGGACGGTCAAGGATGGCTTCCTCCAGTACGTAACTGATCGGAGGCATCGGCAGACGCTCGAAGACTCTCTGCCGATCGAGCCGGTCCGCAACCCGCTTCTCAATAGTGAGCTCATCAAGAAGCGGTCGCCGATGCGAGAACACCACGTGCGCGTGCTCAGCAATCTGCAGCAGCCCCGGCACCCCCTGATTCGCATAGAAGTGCAGCTCGACCGCCTCCGCCTCCAACTCCGCGTATCCCCGATACCACTCCGGATGCCGCGTCCGAGCCTTCTTCAGCGCCTCCCGCACATCAGGAATCGCACCTTCAACAGCCCACCCGCACGCAGGACTTCATCCACCCGCTCCAGAAAGTCCGGCTGCGGAGTCCGTACGCCCCGTTCGATCGCCGAGACGAGATCCTCGCCGACGTGCACCTCGGCCCCGAGCTGCTTCTGCTGCAGCCCGGCCGCTTCCCGCAGAAGCTTGATCTGCCGCCCCAGTGCGCTGAACAAGTGCGCCGTGCCGTCGGTTTCGGCAGGCCGTTCCGGCCTGCGTTCCCCCTTCGCGTACGCCATATCCGTACCGCCTTCGCGCCCGCCCGAAATGGTCACGCCCGACGAGCCGTACAGCACCCGACCGCACCCGTACGGTCACGCTCCGTCGCCCCGTCACTCCTGGTCAGCGTAAGCGCGACCCACCACGCTCGGTGACATGAACCTCGAAATCCCCACCCCGGCAGCCGACTTGACCTTCACCCAGCGCTTCAGCGCGACCCCACGCGGCGCCCGCCTCGCCAGGCGCCTGACCGTGCAACAACTGGCCGACTGGGGCATCCCCCACGCCACCCCGGCCTCCGACACCGCAGCCCTCGTCGTCGCCGAACTCGCCACGAACGCCGTCACACACGGTCGCGTCCCGGGCCGCGACTTCGAACTCCACCTCACCCTGACCACCACGCACCTGACCGTGGACCTCTCCGACCCCCGCCCCGAACGCCTGCCCCACCCACTCCCGAAGCACCCACTCGCCGAGGAGGGCCGCGGCCTCGTGCTGGTGAGCGCACTCAGCAAGGAGTGGGGCGTCCGTGAACGCAGGGGCGGCGTCACCAAGACGGTCTGGGCGGTCCTGGCACTACCGTCAACGGAGGCCGACAACCGCGAGTGAAAGCTCCCGCCACCGCGTCGGACGGGCGGCTTGAGCAGTCTCAGCCCCTCCACGCCTCCATAACGTCACCGGGCCCCCAGACAAGCCCCGGATCGCCCGGATCAACACCGTCGCCGATCCCACCCAACGAGACGACCACCAGGCCGGATTCGGTCAGTTCGAAGCCCGGGACCTGGGACGCTCCCTGCTGGAGCGACGTGAGGTCGTGGCGGTCGAATGGGGAAGCGAGCCACTTCACGGAGCCCGCGAAGTGGATCCGGCCTGCTACGGGTGAGCGATCCGCACCGATCAGGTCGACCTCCGGGGAGAACTGGCGGTTCCACCAGCCGCCGACGTGTTCCACCTCCGGCCACGGCAACTCTCCTGCTCCTGCTGCGAGTTGGAGCGACTCACGGATCATGGGCTCCACGGCGCGGCCCCGCCAGCTCGCCCAGCGGCGCTCGACGATCCGGAACGCGGCCTCCGGTCTGCCACGGCGGCTCTGTTCCTGTGCAGTGCGCAGTGCCGCGAGATACCAGCGCAGATTGGTGTCCGCGACCCGGTACAGCGCGGGTTTGCCCGGCTTCACCGAGAGCGGTGAGTCCACGGCGAGTACACGCTTCTCGTCCGTCAGCCGGCGCAGTATCGGCGACAGAACGCCCGACGGCAGCGCCCCGGCCTGACTGCCCGCGGTCGCCGCGATGGCCCCATGTGTGCGGTCGCCACTGCCGATGGCCTCAAGCACCCGCCGAGCCTGATCCGGCGCGGGAAACTCCGCCATGAGCGCCGCCTCCGGCACCCCGAAAAGCGGGGAGGCCGGGTCGGCGCACTCGGCCTCGATGAACGGGAGGGCGGGAGTCCCGTGCGGCCAGGCCCGGAGGATGCCGGGCAGCCCCCCGGAGACGAGGTGGGCGTCGATGGCTTCGGCGGGACCGAGCCCGAGGGCGTCCGCGACCTCGGCGGGATTGAGGGGACCGAGCACCAGGCTGTCGGCACGGCCGTAGAAGGGCCGGTCGTACGCCGTGAGCCGCTCCATCATGTGCAGGTCGCTGCCGAGCAGGAGCAGCAGGACGGGACGCTGCGCGAGAAGGCGGTCCCATGCGGTCTGCAGCGCCCCGTCGAACACGGAGTCCTGCTCGGCGAGCCAGGGCAGCTCGTCCAGGACTACGACACAGGGCGATGCGGGCAGCACGGACGCGAGCACCCGGAACGCGTCGGGCCAGGTGACACCGACGCCCACCTCGGGGATCAGGTCGCGTTCGGCGGGGAGCGATGAGGCGCGGAGCTCCGCGAGAAACTCCTGTACGCCTTCGACCGGGGACGCGCCTTTGGTCGCGGTGAAGTACACGTACGGCACTCCGGCTCGGTCGCAGAACTCCTGGACGAGGCGCGACTTCCCGACCTGCCGACGACCACGGAGGGCCACGGCGGCGGCGGACCCGGTCCGGGTGACGCGCTCCATGCGCTTGCGGAGGAGGTTCAGCTCGGTGGTGCGCCCGACGAATGTGGTCGACATGCTCGGTCCGTTTAGGTAGATGGATTCTATGTAGATTCTGTCTACGTAGATCTATTCTACCCAGACCTCGACCGTCGGTCATCAGGTGCAGGCGCCTGCGAAACTGGCCCCCATGCCCCGCCCCTCAGCCACCACCCCACCCCCCTTCGGCCCCCTCGACTTCCAGCTGATCCTCCTCCGGCGCATGGCCGACTACAACCCCGTTCTCGTCGATGAGGCGCGGCGTGAGCTCGGGGTTTCTCAGGCGGAGATGCGGGAGGCCAATCGGCGGTGGCAGGCGATGGTGCGGGCGCCGCGTGGGCGGGGGGCCGTGGCGCGGTATCGGTCGGTGCTCGGGGCGCCCGGGGCCCGGATCCGGCGGCAGGTCGGGGATCTGGAGTGTGAGGCGTTGTTGTGGGCCGTGCAGTTGTGGCCGGAGCTGCGGTTCGAGGTGTTGCTCGCGCCCGGTGGGGCGGCGGTGGGCAATGAGTGGCTGATCAGGGCTCCCGAGGCCGCGGGGCCCGAGCTGCGGACGGTTGAGGATCTGCGGCCCTGGTCGGCCACCGTGGACGAGGTGGGCCGCGCGTTCCCGCCCGCCCGGTTGCTGGAGGGCTCGGCGCCCACGCGCTGGCGGCTTGCGTTCGAGGCGCCGGATGCGGGCGGGGTGCGCAGGCCGTACGTCGGGGACTTCACGTGGGGGTTGTTGCAGGACGTCAGTCACCGGCCGCACGCGTAAACCGATTCCATCGGCCGCCCCACCTGGGAGATAGTCCAGGTCATGGTGGTGAGGCCGGGAATCGGGGACGCGTTGCGGCGGTGTGCCGAGTGCGGTGGGTACGCGTACGGCGGTGCGCCGGAGTGCGAGGCGTGTCGGGATCTGGTCGACGGGATCGTCGAGGAGGAGTGGGGCGCGTTCGTCCGGCGGTGGGGCGGCGAAGGCGAGGAGCGCGAGCTGGCCGGGATGGTCGCCGGGGAGCCGGACCGGTACGACTGGCGCGTGGTCGACGGCGCGTACGACCGGCTGGTGTGTGCGGAGTGCGGGCGGCGGCTGGGGCGCGGGCCCGTGGGGTGCGTCGAGTGCGAGCGGGCGCATGGGTTTCGGTACGCGGCCGTCGAGACGGACCGGCCGGGTGCGCCGCCGGGCAACGAACACGCCGTACGCGTGAATGTGTCCGTCGTACGGCGGCCGCACATGACGTCCGCCACCGAGCTTCTCGTCCGCAGGAAGCTGCTTCCGCTGCTCCTGGTGGGGTTCCTGCCGAGCACGGAGGAGGCACAGCGGCTGAGTGCGGCCGTGAAGCGGGCGGCTCCCGAGGAGCGGGAGCGGGTGATCGACCGGGCCGTGGAGGATGCAGCCGTCCGGTTCAGGGCGGGGAAGCAGTGAGGAGCGAGGGGAACCAGTGAGTACGGAGACGTGGGTTGCGGGTGGGCGGGTACGGCGGGCCCTCGACCATGTGGCGGGGCTGGCGCGCGGCGGGCCGATCGACGCGGGCCTGCGGATCACGCTGAACTTCCACCCCGACCGGCTGACCGCCGACGGCACGCCGATTCTCGACGCGATGGCCGCACAGGGCGCGTACCACTCGCAGTTCGTGACCGGGACCAGCAACGGCGGACTCACCGCGTACAAGGGCGGGGACCGGTGGCGCTGGGAGAGCCGGATCTTCGGCGGCGTCTACGACGACGCCCCGGCCATGGAACGTCCGGTGTACGGCGCGCTCAACTTCCGCGCCCGGCCCACCGGAGCCGCGCCCCGCTTCGGCTCCGCGCACCTGCGCCTGACGGCCGGCGCGCTCGCCCGCACCACGCACTGCTACCCGGACAGCTTCCTGGAGCCGGAGGACTTCGGGGTCGCAGAGGCCTGCGCGCTCATCCCCCTCGCCCTCGCCGACGAACAGGACGCGCTCGATGACTACATCGAGAGTCAGGTGCACGGTCCGGTGCGGTACGCGGGCGACGTGGAGGCACTGGTCCTCGACCCCTGCTTCCGGGGTACGGAGGTGGAGGCGGCAGGACGGCGGCTCGGCTGTCCCGTGGAGTTCCACGGAGGGTTCCGGCTGTCAGCCGAGGAGTTGGCGCGCCATGGGGACTACCGGGGCCAGGAGTTCGTGGACCTCGGCCTCGCGCTCGCGGTCGACGGCTTCCTGGACCCGGCGGTCATCGGGGCGGCGTCCCGGTCGGGTACGCACGATGAGCAGGCGCTGAAGCGGGTCTGGCATCTGCTGGCCCGCTTCGGCGCGCCGCTCCACCAAGGGGCGGTCAGCGAATAGGGCGCGCTCAGCGCACGAAGTCCCGTACCCCCTTCGACACCGCGTCGTCGCCCAGGAAGTCGTTGTGCTCCAGGCAGCCGGCCGCCACGTTCGTCGCGCCCGCGAGCGGGACGCTGCTGTCCGGGTTGATGACCTCGTCGCAGTTGGACCAGAACGTCGCGTACGAGACGGACCCCGGAGTCTCGTCGTCCTCCGCAAGACCGTCCTGCACGTACGAGCCGGGGGTCATGTCGCGGCACGCCTGGGACCAGAGGGCGCAGGCCCACGCGGTGCTGGTGCCGTGGTTGGGTCCGGCGAGCGAGACCCAGTCGTCGACCGCGTCCTCCCCGCCGCCGTGCTTGATGTACCAGCGGGTGACGAGGCTGCCGAAGGAGTGGGCCACGATGTCGACCTGGGAGGCGCCCGTCCGCGTACGGACCTCGTCGACGTACGCGCCGAACTGGCCCGCGAGCGTCTCGTTCACGGACTGGTCCGTGTCGTAACCCCAGGAGAAGAGCTCGGCGTCGGTGTAGCCGGAGGCGGTGAAGTCGGCACGCAGGGAGCCCCAGACGCCGGGGTCGGCGTTGTAGCCGTGGACGAAGATGACGGGGTTGCGGGCGGCGCGGGTCTGGTCCGGTGCGGCTTGGGCCGGGGCGGCACCGGTCAGCCCCAGCAGGGCCGCGGCGAGGACGGACATCAGGGCACGACGGAGGCGGGAACGGGAACGGAAGCGGGAACGAGAACGCAGCACGGACAACTCCCCCTTGGTCAAAGACGGTTACGCACGAGTAGCGGTCCCGTGCATGGTGAGGCCTGTGAGACGCGATGAACAGAGTCGTGCCCGCGCAGGTGTGAGGACGGCCACGTGCTGCCGTCGTGCGCCACTGGTAGTGCCAGGATTCGGCTGATGCGCCCGAGGAAGCCCCGACCCGTCTCCGACGAATGGGAGTACCCCACGTGAGTGACCGCACCCCGCCTCTGTTCCCCGCCCTGGCCGCCGCTTCCGCGGGGAGCGAGCCAACCGCGGCCTCCGCGCGACCCGCCCTCGCCTTCGGTGAACGCACGCTGTCGTATGAGGAGTTGGCCCACTCGGCCGGGGCGTTGGCCACACAGCTGAAGGGGGCAAGCCGGGTTGCCGTGTGGGCGACCCCCACCGTGGAGACCTCGGTCGCCGTCGTGGCGGCCTTGCTGGCCGGGGTTCCGGCCGTGCCGGTCAATCCGAAGGTCGGGGAGCGGGAGCTCACTCATATCGTGGCCGACAGTGAGCCGGCGCTGGTGCTGGCCGGGCGGGGCGACGTACTGCCCGGCGCTCTGGCCGCGTTGCCCCGTATCGAAGTGGAGGCCTCCGGCGCGTACGAGCCGGGCGACGCCTGGCCGGAGCCCGCGCCCGAGCGCCCCGCGCTGATCGTGTACACCTCCGGCACCACCGGCCCGCCCAAGGGCACGGTGCTGCCCCGCCGCGCGCTCGTCGCCACGCTCGACGCGCTCGCCGAGGCGTGGGAGTGGACCGCGGAGGACGTGCTCGTGCACGGGCTGCCGTTGTTCCATGTGCACGGGCTGATCCTCGGGGTGCTCGGGCCGCTGCGGCGCGGTGGGACGGTGCGGCATCTGGGGCGGTTCAGTACGGACGGGGTGGCGCGGGAGTTGAGCGCCGGCGCGACCATGTTGTTCGGGGTGCCGACGATGTATCACCGGATCGCCGAGACCGTCGAGGGCGATCCGGCGCTGGCGAAGGCGCTGTCCGGGGCGCGGCTGCTCGTGTCCGGGTCGGCCGCGCTGCCGCAGCGCGATCACAGCCGGATCCGGGCGGCGACCGGGCGGAACGTCATCGAGCGGTACGGGATGACCGAGACCCTGATGAACACCGCGATGGGGTTCGACGGCGAGAACCGGCCCGGATCGGTGGGCCGTCCGCTGGGAGGGGTCGAGCTCCGGCTCGTCGATGAGGAGGGGAGGGAGTGCGGCGGTGACTACGAGACGGTGGGGGAGGTTCAGGTTCGTGGGGCGAACCTCTTCACCGAGTATCTGAACCGTCCCGACGCGACGGCCGCCGCCTTCACCGAGGACGGCTGGTTCCGTACGGGGGACATGGCGGTGCAGGACGAGGACGGCAACGTACGGATCGTGGGGCGCAAGGCCACCGACCTGATCAAGAGCGGTGGGTACAAGATCGGGGCGGGCGAGATCGAGAACGTCCTCCTGGAGCATCCGGGGGTACGGGACGTCGCGGTGACGGGTGAGCCGGACCCGGATCTCGGGGAGCGGATCGTGGCGTGGATCGTGCCAAGCGATCCCGAACAGCCGCCCTCCGTCGGTGAGTTGGCGGACCACGTCGCCGCGCAGCTCGCGCCGCACAAGCGGCCGCGCGTCGTCCACCACCTCGCCGAGCTGCCCCGCAACGACATGGGCAAGATCATGAAGAAGGCGCTCCATGTCTGAGCCCGGCGCCACGCCCCCTCTTCGCCTCACCGCACGCGAGGCCCTGGCCCTCCTCACCGACGATTTCACCGGACTCCCCGCCCCGGGCGGCCCCGGCAAACCCGACGGCCCCCTGGACTGGCAGGGCTACGGCGCCTCCCTCGCGCGCGCCGCCGACCGCACCGGGGAGCGCGAGTCCGTGGTGTGCGGGCGGGCCGTGGTCGGCGGGGTGGAGACGGTGGTGATCGCGTTCGAGTTCGGGTTCCTCGGTGGTTCGCTCGGCACGCGGACCGGGGATCTGATCGAGGCCGCGTACGAGGAGGCCCGCGCGCACCGTCTCCCCGTCGTCTCGCTGGTGGCGACGGGCGGCAGCCGGATGCAGGAGGGCATGCTCGCCCTCACCCAGCTCCAGCGCGTGGCCCGGCAGTCGGCGCTCACCGCGGAGGCCGGGCTTCCGCAGCTCGCGGTCCTGCGCGACCCGACAACGGGCGGCGGCTGGGCGACCCTGGGCGCCGGCGCGGACATGACGCTGGCGCTGCCCGGCGCGCAGGTGGGCTTCGCGGGGTCGCGGGTGCGGCCCGCGGACGCGGATCCGGCGGCGTACACCGCGGAGGCGCAGTTCGCGCACGGGCATGTGGACGCGGTGGTCCGCGCGGAGGAACTGCGCGCGGAGGTCGCGCTGCGGCTGCGGCTGCTGACCGGGCCCGCGGGTCCGGCGGCCGAGGTCCCACGGGCGCTCGGCGACCTAGGGCGTACGGAGACGGGCTGGGCGGCCGTCGAGGCGGCCCGTGCGCCCGGACGGCCGCGCGCGGACGCCTACTTGGACGCGTACTTCAGCGAGCGCGCCGAGCTCTCGGGCGACCGCGCGGGCGGGCGCGATCCGGGGATGCGGTGCGGGTTCGGGCGGCGCGACGGGCGGACTGTCGCGTACGCCGCGCAGTGCGGCACGGCGACCCGGCCCGCGGGCTACCGCACGGCGGCCCGGCTGATCCGGCTCGCGGAACGGCTCGGATTCCCGGTCCTCACCCTGGTCGACACACCGGGCGCCGCGAACGACGCGGCGGCGGAGGCGGCGGGGGCCGGCCCGGCGATCGCGGAGGTGTTCGCGGCGATGGCCTCGGCGCGGGTGCCGGTGACGACGCTGGTGATCGGGGAGGGCGGTTCGGGCGGGGCGCTGGCGCTCGCGGCGCCGGGCAACACGTGGGCCACACCGTCGAGTTACTTCTCGGTGATCGCCCCCGAGCTGGCGGCCGCGATCCTCAAGCGTCCGCAGAGCGAGGTGCACGCCACCGCCGATGAACTGCGCATCAGGCCACAGGACTTGGTGGACCTGGGTGTGATCCGCGGGATCGCGGAGGGTTAGGGCCTGAGCGGTCCGCGCAGCCCAACTCGCCCGAACACGCGAACAGTTGCTCCCCGGAACAGGTGATCGGCTCGGCTGAGATTGCTTTCACCTTGTGGGATCAACGATGCTTACGGTGCGCAAGCAACGGGCTGCAGACCGTAATTGCGTCCGCCCCGGCGCATGTCCCATACGGCACCGGAGCGCTGTCCCAACTCAGCAGCACCACAAGGAGAACGCATCACCATGAACGTCATCACCAACATCGTCGCCGGTCTCGCCAACTTCCTCGGCTGGCTGGTCTGACCCGACGGTCCGACCCGAGGGCCTGACCGAGATCCGGCCCCTGGAGTCACGCACGGCGCCGCCTCCCCCGTCCCAGGGGAGGCGGCGCCTTCGTGTGCAACGGAACCCGGTCATGCGCCCGTTGGGCCACAATGGGGCATCGATCACAAGCACAATCACCAGCACAGGGTGACGGGGGCCGAGGGCATGGGCGAGTACCTGGAATTCAGCACCGAGGACGGCTCGCTCGTCCCGGTGGACTTCGCAGCCGACGACGAGGGGCAGCAGCTGGTCAGCGGCGCGGACGGGGCGGTGCGCGCCTCCCGTACGTTCGAGGACTCGCTGTCCGGGGTGCGGTCCGCGGCCGAGTCGGCGCTCCGGGTGTTCCGTGACGGGTCGCTGCGGCCGGACTCGGTGGAGATCGAGTTCGGTGTGAAGCTGACCGCGGAGGCGGGTGCGCTGATCGCGAAGAGCGCGATGGAGGGCCATCTCGTGGTGAAGCTGACCTGGTCGCCGGGGCAGCAGAGCCAGTTCACGGTCGTGGGGCAGCCCGTCGCCGCCGCCGACAGCATCGAAGGCGCCGCGATCGTCACCCCGCCCCAGCCGCCCGGCCCTCCCGCGCACACCCCGCCCGCTCCCCCGGCACCGCCCGCCCCACGGGCATGAGCGCGGCCTGGCAGGCCAGGATCCTGTGCGGGAAGGACTTCGGCGCGGGGTTCCTGGTGACCGACCGGCACGTCCTGACCTGCGCGCATGTCGTACGCAGCCATGAGGCCCAGGCCGTCGCCGTCACGTTCCCGCAGGTGTGCGCCGAGCGGCTCGACGCGCGGGTCGTCGCGCACGGAGGCTGGGCGGGCGGGGCGGACCCGGGCGATCTCGCCGTCCTCGAACTCGCGGAGCCCGTGTCCGTGCCGCCCGCCGTGTTCGCCGCACCGTCCGGGGCCTACGCCGACCCGCCGCCGCGCCTGCTCGCCTACGGGTTCCCCAAGTCGTACGAGGAAGGGGTGCTCGCCGAATACCGGGCCACCGGCAGCCAGTTGATCACGCAGGAGTGGGTGCAGCTGGAGGCCTGGGGCCCGGCCGGACAGCCCCTCGCGCCGGGGTTCAGCGGCGCCGCGGTGACGCTGGCGCACAGCGGCGAAGTGGTGGGGATGGTGACGTCCGCGGAGCGCAATCCGCAGATCCGCAACGGGCGGATGCTGCCCGCGCCGATCATGGCGCGCTACTGGCCGCGGCTCGGCGACCTGATCCCGACGGCCGGGTTCACCCCGCCGGAGAAGGAGCGGCTGCGGGGCCTGCTCGACAAGGCGGAGGCGTCCTGCTCCGGTACGGGGCCCACACCCGAGCAGTTGTACCGGCACGCGGTGGGCCCGCACGGGCCGCCGCCTCCCGTACGGCGGCTCGGGTCGCTGTGGGACGCGGCCTGGTATCTGCTCTCCGAGATCGGGGACGCGGCAGTGCTCGCCCGGTTCACGGCACGGCTCGCGGACTACGCGGAGGACGCCCCCACGCGTACGGCCCTGCGGACGGTGGGGCGCGCGCCGGGACGACCGGATTCCGGCGGCGGCCGCTGGTCGCCCGTGCTGGTCGAGGTCGCGCCGAGCGGCTCGGGCGAGGACCGCTTCCTCGTCGAGGTGTCCGCGTACAACGGGGAACACCGCCACATCATCGGCCAGCGCACCCTCACCACGCGCGAGGTGCGGCCCTACATCCTGGAGCGGATCGACGACGCGTACCGCGAAGTGGATCTGGACGGCCGGGAGCTCATCGCGTTCGTCCTGCCGCGCAAGTGGCTCAACACCGATGTCGTGCACTGGCAGCGCAGCGAGGACGATCCGACGCCGCTGGGCTCGTTCGCGCCGGTCGTCGTCGTGGAGCTGGAGCGGCGTCGCAGCGGGATGCTCCAGCACAAGCTGCGGCGCAAATGGCAGGAGCTCGACGGGCGGGCGGACGCGCGGCTCCACCGGATCGGCTGCGGCGCCCCCGCCGGCGACTCGGTGAGCCTGACGATCGGGCTGCGCCGCGGCGTGGACCTGCTCGGCCTCGGCGCACCGCCCGGCCGTGCGCGCGAGGCGTTCCGGGCGGGGCTCAACGCACCGGTGCCCGCGGTGATCTGGCCGCGGAACGGCTGCGGGGGCGGGCCGCACGACGCCTGCTCGGGCAAGGAGTTCCTGGACCGGCTCGCCGAGCGGCTCGCGCATCTTCCGCCCGGGGAACTGCCCGATGCGGTCTACGAGTTGAGACTTGACGCGTTCGACTCCGGACCGCAGGACGGGCCCGCGCACTGGGCGCATGACCTGTCCCTGCTGTGGGAGGACCCGCGGGCACTGCCGGAGACGGCACCGTTCACGGGCTCGCCGGTTGGCTAGGGCCTGTCCGGCGGATCATGCCGCCGTCGGTCCGCGGCGCCTTGAACGGACTGGTGAGGGGCGGTCTGGCGCGTGCAGCTGCAAGGCGGAGGAGGGAGTCGACGCGGAGCGTCGGCGAGTGACGACAACGCAGCAGATGGGCGTGCCAGACCGGCCCGCCCCAGGCATGATCCGCCGGACAGGCCCTAGCCGCTGCCGTCGTCCGTACGCACCGTTCGAGGAGTATTGATGTCGTCCCTGCCGTCCCAGCCGCCCGCACCCGCCGGGGCGTCCCTGTGGCCCGTCTTCACGGGCTCGAACACGCCGCACGACGGCATCGAGGCGCTGCCCGACCCACCGCCGTGGCGCGCGTTCGACGGCGGTCCCGCGCTCGGCACCCCGGCCGAGGGCGAGGACACGGCGGCCTCCTCACCGGACCGCCGGCACCGCGCCCGTACGTACCGGGCGACGGACGAGGCGGTCCAGCTGGTCAACGCCGCGCTGTACCTGCGCCGCCCGCTCCTCGTCACCGGGCCGCCCGGCAGCGGCAAGTCCTCGCTGGCGTACGCCGTCGCGCACGAGCTGCGGCTCGGGCCGGTCCTGCGCTGGAACATCACCAGCCGGTCCGTGCTGCACGACGGGCTGTACCAGTACGACCCGTTGTCGCGGATGTACGCGGCAGGGCGGCAGGCTTCCGCGGTTGAGGGCCCGGCCTCCGCGCCCGCCTCGGTGGCGGGAGACCTGGAGGACCACCTCCGGCTCGGCCCGCTCGGCACCGCCCTGCTCCCCTACCGGCGCCCGCGCGTCCTGCTCATCGACGAGATCGACAAGAGCGACCTCGATCTGCCCAACGACCTCCTGAACGTCCTCGAAGAGGGCCAGTACGACATCCCGGAGCTGGTCCGCGCCGCCCGCCACACCCCCACCGCGTCGGTGCTCGTCGACGGCACGGACGACCGCGCGACGGTCGTGAAGGGCCTCGTCCGCTGCCGGGCCTTCCCGTTCGTGGTCCTGACCAGCAACGGCGAGCGCGAGTTCCCGCCCGCCTTCCTGCGCCGCTGCGTGCGCCTGGAACTGCACCAGCCGCGCGAGGCCCACCTGGAGGAGATCGTCCGCGCCCACCTCGGCGAACCGTCCTCGTACGCCCGCGAGTTGATCTCCCGCTTCCTGGACCGAGGCACCGCGGGCGAACTCGCCACGGACCAGTTGCTCAACGCGATCTACCTGACGAAGGCGGCCGGCCTGGACGGCGCGTCACGCGATGCGCTGGCCGAGCGGCTGATGCCGTATCTGAGCCGCGGGCACCAGGATGACGGCGGGTTCTGATGGCGGTTTCTGAGGACGGTCGGGAGGCGGAGGACCACCCCGCCTCCCGGCTCTCCGCGCTCCTCACCGAGGCCGCCGGGAGTGAGCCTGGCGGCGGGCCGTCCTCCGTCGAGCTGGCCGAACTGCTGTGGCTGGCCCAGCAGATGAGGGTGCGGGACGCGCCCGCTCCCACGGATCCGCGCCCGGAACTCCCCACCCAGGCCACCACCCCAGGCTCCACGCCCGAGGACCTCGGTGACCCGCCCTCCGTACACGAGAAGTCCGCCACCGCCCCGGACCCCGCCGTACCCCCACAACCCGCCCCACGCGTCCCCGTCCACCTGCCCGAGCCGGACGGCGCCGACACCGGCACCGACCCGTCCGACGGCGGCTTCACGTCCCTCCTCGCCCCCGCACCCCCGATGCTCACGCACCCCCTCACGCTCCAGCGCGCCCTGCGCCCGCTGAAGCGGCGGGTGCCCGCGCCCGTCGGGCAGGAGGTGGACGAGGCGGCGACCGCCGAGCGGATCGCGCGGCTCGCGGCGCCGCCGCAGTGGTGGCTGCCGGTGCTGCGGCCGACGGCGGAGCGCTGGCTCAGGCTGCGGATCGTGTACGACGAGGGCCGCACGATGCCGGTGTGGCGCCCCTTGCTGCGCGAACTGCGTACGGTGCTCGGCCAGTCGGGCATCTTCCGCACCCTCGACCTCCTGCGCCTCACCGAATCCGGCGAGGTGCGCGGCGGTGCGGCCGCCCCCGCCGACGGCCGTACGGTCACCCTCGTCCTCAGCGACTGCATGGGGCCGCAGTGGCGTGCGGGGGAGGCGGGTGCGCGCTGGTACGCGGCGCTGCACCGATGGGCCGCGCGCCACCCGGTCGCGATCGTCCAGCCGCTGCCCGAGCGACTGTGGCGCACCACGGCGCTTCCCGCCACGGCCACCACGCTCTCCTCGCCGTGGCCCGCGGCGCCCAACTCGGCGTATACGACACCGGAGCCATTCGGGGCCGGGGTGCCCCTTCCCGTCCTCGAACCCTCCGCGGCCTGGCTCGCCAACTGGTCGGCCCTGGTGGCCGGTTCGGGTCCTGTGCCGGGCGCCGCGGCCCACCTGCCGCTCACGCCGCCCGCCCCGGTGCGCCACGCCGACGTGCAGGATCTCGACCCCGAGGACCTCCTCCTGCGCTTCCGCTCCATCGCCTCCCCGCAGGCGTACCGCCTCGCGGGCCACCTCGCGGTCGGCCGCCCCCACCTGCCGTACATGCGCCTGGTCCAAGCGGCGTTGGAGCCGCGGCCACAGCCCGGGCATCTCGCGGAGGTGATCCTGAGCGGGCTGCTCAGGGCGGTCCCGGGCGGCGCGGCCGGTACGTACGCCTTCCGTGACGGAGTACGGGAGGTCCTCCTCGGCACGCTTCCACAGACGTCGCGGCTGCGGACCCGGGATCTGCTCGCGCGGCTCGGGGCGCCGATCGATGAGCGGGCGGGGGTGGCGGCCGGGGAGATTCCGGTGGTGGTGCCCGGGGGGAACGGGCGAGGGGCGGCGACGGCCGGGGCGGAGGTGGCGTCCGTACGGCCGGAGAGTGTGCGGCGGATGGGCGGGACCGCGGCGGGCCCCTCGGCGTCCCGTCGGCTGATCGCCGGGCAGTACGAGCTGCTGCGGGACCTGAGCAGCGGCGACCGGCACGTGTGGTTCGCGCGCGATGTGCTGCAGGAACGCGACGTCGCGTTGCGGGCGTTCCCGGCGGCGCGGCGCGGCACCGTCGAGGACGAGGACCTGCTCGACCGCGCCCGCGTCATGGCCCAGATCAGGCATCCCAACGTGATCCGGGTCCTCCAGCACACGTACGACGAGGACGTCCCGCATGTGGCACAGGAGTGGGTCCCCGGGGTCAGCCTCGGTGACGTGCTGCGCGGCGCGCGCCACGCGGGCGGCAAGCTGCCGCCGTGGCTGCTGATCCGCCTCGCCGCCCATACGGCGAGGGCGCTGACGGCCTGCCGGATGCAGGGCGTCGAACACGGACCGCTCAAGCCGGGCGATCTGCTGATCGACGCGGCCGACGGTACGGTCCGGCTCTCCGGCTTCATGGACGAGCCGAACCGGAGGGAACTGCGCCGGGACTCCGAACGCCTCCGGGCCATGCTGCAGGAACTCGCCGCCGACAGCTCCTTCGATCCATGGTCACTGGCGTCATGGCACCGCATGGCCGGACTCCCCTTCGACGGCCGGCGTCGCGCACAGGACGGCTCCATCTGGATCCTCGCCTCCGACGACTTCCAGCCCGTCATCCAGTCCGCCGCCGCCTCCGCCCCGCAATTCCAGCTCCTCGGCGCCCAGTTGTGCGAGGGCGCGGACCGGCTCACGCCCGCGGCCCGCGCCTGCCTCGTCGCCCTCCTGGAGCGGCACGGCCGGCATGTCAGCACCGCCGAACTGGCCCGGGACATCTGGGACCGCCCGGCGGACACCTCGGCGGTCCTCGCCGTCATCGACGAACTGTGCCGCGTCCTCGGCCCGGGTGTGATCGCCGTCGGCGCGGAGAGCTTCGCCGTCGTGGCCTGCACCACGCAGGTCGATCTGTACGCGATACAGGGTCTGCTGAAGGACGCCGGACCCGGCGAGGTCCGGCGCGACATGATCCAGTCGGCCCTGTTCGCCTTCGACGACGAGCCCTTGAGCGGTCTCCGCGGCCCGGCGGTCCGTCGCGTCCGCGGCACGATCGAGGAGCTGCGGCTCGGGCTCGTGCTCGCGCGGGCGGAGGCGGACCTGGAGCTGGGTGCGTACGAGCAGGCCGTGGCCGACCTGTCGGACGCGCTCGGGTTCCACCCGCGCCACGTCGGGTTCCGGCGCGCCCACATGCTCGCGTTGCGCGGGCTAGGGCGGATCCGTGAGGCGATCGACTCGTACGAGGAGTACCGGCGCGGAAGCGCAGGCGAGCCCGACCCCGAACTGGTCGCGCTCCACAACGAGCTCCGCAGTCACCTGCTCACCACACCCGAACTCGGCCGTTCCGCCCTCGACTTCGAACTGATCACCGACGAGAGCGAGGACCACGACCGCGCCATGCGCGTCCTCGACGACTACACGACGCATCTGCGCAACAGGGGCATCGTCCACTCGCCCACCCACGAACTGGTGTGGGATCCCTCCGGCTTCCTCGTCACCGCCGACGACTCCCTCTCCGTACTGCCGCTGCTGCGCTCCCTGCTGGCGAACCTCGGCGAGCTCCGCGCGCAACTGCCCGCGCGCGTGAGCATGCGTGTCACGTGCTGGCGCGGCTACCGTCCGGTCGGTCCTCAGATGCGGGAGGCCATGCGCGTGATCGCCCCCGCGCCCGCGGAGTCGGTGGTCGTCCTCTCACCGGAGGTGTACGAGGAGGCGATGGGCGGCTCCGCCCCTCTCCCGATCCACGACTTCACCCCGCTGTCCGTACAGGACGAGGTCGTCGCGTACGTCCACCGGACGTCCACAACGGCCCTCCGCCCGGCGACCGGACCCACCGACACGGAGCCGCCCGCGCCCTCGAACGACCTGGTCCGTGGCCCGTTCCGGTTCGGGAGTCGCGCGCCACTGGAGTGGGCCGACGCGATGACAGCGATCGTGTACGCACAGCTGGACCTTGGCGCCTACGACGGCGAGGACGCCCCGACGCACTACTACAAGGTGAGCCTCACCGTGCAACGCGAGTGGCACGATCTCCTGCTCCCCAGCGCCGAGGCACAGCCCTTCACCGCCTCGATGGAACTCACCTGGCACGTCACGGACCCCGACGCCTTCGTCGCCGCCAACGTGACGACCGTCGTCGCCCAGCTCCTCGACCACGCCCACCGCGTCCTGAGCCGCATCACCCGCCGCCACATCCTCGCCCGCCTGGGCGCGGCCCAACAGGACGTCCAGGCCGTCCGCTTCGAGCCGTGGCCGGTGCCGGGGCTCGCGGTGACCTGTGCGGTGCGGCTGGCCACGGTCCCGCCCATCGCCCAGGGTGCGGGCCTGGCCCAGCCACCGCAGGCACCGCCCGTGGCCACCATGCCTCCGACGACCCAGCCGAACGTCCAGCCGCAAGCCCCGGAAGCCCCCGCCCACCCCACGGACATCCCCCACGCCCTCCGCCGGGCCCGCACCGTCCTCCTCGGCTTCGAGGGTCCGGTCACCCGGCTCTACACCGCCACGGACGCCCGCGAGGTGAGTCGCGAACTGGCAGCCCTGATCGTCGAGTTGCGCCGCCCCGACGAGTCCCTGCGCGGCGACCGGCTCCTCAAGGGCACGAGTCTGCGGCAGTACGAGGGCGACCCGCACCCGCTCGACGTGCTGCGGGCCCTCGGCGGGCACCGCCTCGCCGCATCCGTCGCCGAGCGCCTCACCCGGCTCGAACTGGACGCGGCCGCCGCCACCCACCCGACCCCGCACGCGGACCAGTTGATCCGCGCCCTGCACTCCACGGGCCGCCGCGTCGGTGTCGTCACCGACGTCGCGCCGGTCGTGGCCTCCACCTTCCTCGACTCACGCGGCCTGGGCGGCACCCTGCGCGCCGGTGTGTACGGCCGCGGCCCGGACCTCACCCGCCTCATGCCGCACCCGGAGTGCCTGCGCCGCGCCCTCGACGCCAACGGCACCGCACCGGCCGAGACCCTCCTGGTCACGTCCTCGACGGCCGAGCTCGAAGCGGCCCGCGCGCTGGGCCTGCCGGTCATCGGCTACGCCCGCTCCGAGTCGGCCCGACAACGCCTGGAGGCGGCGGGCTGCCACACGATCACCGACAGCCTCGGCGCACTCGTGGAGGCCCTCCGCACCACGGGCTAGCCCCGGACCAGCCGCCCGTCGGCCTCCTGCCGCACCCGTATCCCCGTACGAAGGAATCCGTCGGCGCTGAAGCGGTCCGTCCCGGACTCCCGGTAGTACCCGCGTACGACGTGCGGTCCGCGCACGAGGAGTTCACCGGTCCCGCCCTCGGCCCCGGCCACCAGCGCGTCATCACCGGGCGGAACCACCCACGCCCCGCCGTCGGTCACGCACAGCACGATCCCCTCGACAGTGCTGTGCACGTGGTCCCGTACGAATCGAACTCCGTTCGACTCGCCGTTCGCGGAGGTACGGGGGGAGTCCGCGACCGTCACCTCTTCGCACACGGCCGCCGGCACGACGTCCTCCGCGAGGACCACCGCCGCCCCGGCAAACAACGCCCCGAGCACTCCCACCACATCCCCGCCGAGATACACGTCCCCTTCGCCGAGCGACACCGCCTCCCCCACCACCCGCACCTGACACGCCAGGTCGTCGTGCGTACGCGGCACCAACCGCACCCGGTCGGCCGCCAGCAGCAACGCCACCTCCCCGGCGCGCACCGCCGGCATCGGCTCGGGCGGCGAGTCCAAGGAAGCGAGCGGGAAGTAGTGGCACCCCGCGCCGTCGACCGTCGCACCTCCGAACGGCGACGACGTGCCGGGCGGCTCCCACGTGAACACCCGCCGCAGGAACGGCCCCCGCGCGAGATCGGCCGCCATCGCCGTGTGGTCGAAGCCCTCGTACGAGGAGGGGCCCACGTATCCGACGGCCTGCGCGAGTTGCACCACCCGCGCCATCTCCTCCGCCCGGTACGCCATCGGGCACATCACCGGCACCACCCCGAGCCGCATCAGGGCGAAGAGGGCCAGTACGGAGTCCGGTACGTCCGGCAGTTGGACCACGACCCGCTGCCGGGCCGTCAGCCCCCGCAGCCGGAAGCCCGCCGCCATCCGGTCGACGCGCCGGTTCAGCTGCCCGTACGTGAGGCGCGTGTCCCCGTGGATCAGGGCGGTGCGGGTCGCGCCCGCGGCCACCTGCTCGCGCAGGAGCCGGTCCAGGGTGTCGCCGCGCCAGTGCCCGCCCATCCAGTACCGGTCGACGAATTCCTCGGGCCACGGCGTGCAGCCGTCCAGCATGGGGCGCCTCTCCGGAGTGCGTACGGGTCCGGCCCACCCCAACCCGGGACGCGCCCCCGCCACAATGCGCCGGACCGACCACGACCGCCCGGGCCCCTCGGCGAAAGCTCCAACGCACGTCGCCCACCAGGCGAAACGGCGGCTCTACGCCTCCGGTGCCCTGGCGTCGTACCGCACGAAGCGCCGCCAGCGCAGGGCCAGGAGGCCCACGGCCACCATGCAGGCGAGGCCGCCGCCGGTGATCGCCGCCGTCGGTGAGGTGAGGTCGGCGACCGAGCCCGCGAGGAAGTCGCCGAGGCGGGGGCCGCCCGCGACCACCACGATGAAGACGCCCTGCAGGCGGCCGCGCATCTCGTCGGGTGTCGCGGCCTGCAGCATCGTCGAGCGGAACACCATGGAGACGGTGTCGGAGGCGCCCGCGAGCGCCAGGAAGAGCATGCCGAGCCACAGTTCGCGGGTCAGTCCGAACGCGGCGATGAACCCGCCCCAGCCGGCCACCGCGAGCACGATCGCGAGCCCGTGCCGGTGCACCTGCCCGAGCCAGCCGGAGAAGACACCGCCGAGCAGCGCCCCGACGGCGAGCGCGCCGACGAGCAGTCCGGTGGTGGTGGCGTCGCCGTGGAACCACACGACGGCGACCGCGGGCAGCACGGCCCGCGGATGCGCGAGGACCATCGCGCACAGGTCGGTGAAGAAGGTCATCCGCAGGTTGGGGCGGGTCGCGAGGAAGCGGAGCCCGTCGAGGACCGAGGCGCGTTTACGGGAGTCCGCGGTCCGGTCCGGCTTCATCGAGGGCAGCCGCCACATCGCGTACAGGGCGGCGGTGAAGGCGACCATGTCGATGAGGTACGCGGCCTGGAAACCCCAGGCACCGACGACGAGGCCGCCCAGCATCGGGCCCGCCATCAGCCCGGAGGTGGTGGTCATGGAGCCGAGCGCGTTGGCGGCGGGCAGCTGCTCGGGCGGCAGCAGGCGCGGGATCATCGAGGTGCGTGCGGGCGACACGATCGCCTGGCACAGGGCCTGCAGCGCGACGATCGCGTACAGGAAGCCGACGCGGTGCCAGTCGGCGAGGGCGGCCGCGGCGAGCGCGAAGGACAGCGCGCACATGCCGGTGGAGGCGTAGAGCCCGAGTTTGCGGCGGTCGACGGTGTCGGCGATGGCGCCGCCGTACAGGCCGAACGCGACGAGCGGGACCAGCGAGAAGAGGCCGACGAGTCCGACGGAGAAGCTGGAGCCGGTGATCTCGTAGACCTGCAGCGAGATGGCCAGTGCGGTCATCGCCTGGCCGGTCCAGGAGATGGTGTTGCCGATCCACAGGCGCCGGTAGTCGGCGGAGGTGCGCAGCGGGGTGATGTCGGCGAGGATGCGCACCCGGCGGCGGGGGCTCTGCTCGGCTATGTCCGGATCTGCGCTGCGGCTCTTGCCGTCGGAGGGGGCACTGGTCACACGGGATGGTAACGCCCGCTCGCCGCAGCACCCCCTACACAACTGTGGCTCCGTGTACCACCCGTCCGGCCGCGCCCCGCCCGGCCCACCCCAACGGGCGGCGGCCCTCGGACCCCCGCACGATGCGAAAAGGGCCGCTGTCCGGCGGTCCACCACGGTCGGTGCTCTCGGGAGGAACCTCGCCATGACCGTCAGCCTGGAGAATCTGCGTCGCTGCCACATCGCCGTCGACCTGGGGGCCGCGCGGACCCGGGTGTTCGTCAAGGGCGCGGGCCTCGTCGTGGACGAGCCGTCCGTCGCCGCCGTCAACACCCGTACGGGAGCGCTGATCGCGGTCGGCGAGTTCGCCGAGCGGATGACGGGCCGCACGCCCGCGTACATCCGTGTCGTCCGTCCGGTGTCGGGCGGGACCGTCGTCGACATCGAGATGTGCCGGCGGATGCTCGGCCACCTCATCGACGACAAGCTGCGCCGCACCCTGCGCCGCAAGCCCCGGCTGCGCGCGGCGGCCTGTGTCCCGCACGACGCCGATCCGCTCGCGCAGCGCGCGGCCACCGAGACGCTGATCGGGCTCGGGGCGCGGCGGGTCGAGCTGGTGGACACGCTGATCGCGGCGGCGGTCGGCTGCGGGCTTCCGGTGGAGCGCGCCGAGGCCACGATGATCATCGTGTGCGGTGCGGCCACCACGCAGGTCGCGGTGCTCTCGATGGGTGCGATCGTCACGGCCGACCGGATCCCGGTGGGCGGTGACGCGATCGACCACGCGGTGGTGCAGCACCTGCGCCAGCAGCACGAGTTGATGCTGCCGAGCCAGTCCGTACGCCCCTTGCAGCTGGCCCTCAGCGGCAACGGTCTGACCCCGCACGGCCCCGAGTCCACGATGATCCACGGCCGTGACGTGGCCACGGGCCTGGCGCGTTCGGTGCAGGTGCAGACCGCGGCGGTACGGGACGCCATCCACACCCCGCTGACGGCGGTGCTCGACGGCATCGGACGGGTCCTGCGCGACTGCCCGCCGGACCTCGTGGCGGACCTCGCGGACCGCGGCATCATGATGGTCGGCGGCAGCGCCCTGCTCCCCGGTCTCGACCAGATGCTGCGCGACGCGACCGGGATGCCGGTGCACATCGCCGAGCGCCCCGACGTCTGCTCGATCCTCGGCCTCGGCGCGATGCTGGAGGGCAGGATCGAGCCGATGCAGCTGAACCCGCTCGCGGACTGACCCCGCCGCTCGCGGACTGACCCCCGCCACTCACGGACCGGCTCCCGCCGCTCGCGGACCGGCTCGGCCCCCCTTCCCCGACGCCCTGGAGGCGCCCACGTGTCGCAGTCCGTGCAGTTCATCGGCGCCCTGCTGGTCCTGGCGTCCTGTCTGCCCGTCCGCCTCACGGGGCGCCTCGAACCCGGTGCGACCGTGCGGCTGTGGCTGCGGTTCGTGGGGGCGTCGCTGATCACGATGGACGCGTTCGCCGAGCAGCAGTGGGGTTTTCTGCTGCTCGGCCTCGCCTGCGCCCTGTACACGCTCGCCGGTCTGGTGGACTGGGCCCGCGGCCGCCCGGCAGCGGGCCGCGGGCCCGCCTGATCCGGCGGGTCCGGTCCAGCACACAGGAGGCGTACGGGGATGACGGCCGAGGACGACGGCTCTGCGGGCCCGGGCTCCGGCGGGGCGGGTGACCCGGCCGGGACCTCGGTCGAGCCCCTCCTCGAAGCGGTCCTCAGCGTCGGCGCCGACCTCGAACTCCGCTCCACGCTGCAGCACATCGTGGACGCGGCGACCCGGATCACCGACGCGCGGTACGGGGCGCTCGGCGTCGTCGACCCCGAACAGGACCGGCTGACCGAGCTGTTCACGTGCGGCATCGACGACGAGACCCGCGCCGGCATCAAGGAGCTCCCGCACGTCGACCGCGGCGTGCTCGGCGCCCTGGCCGCCCACGGAGGCCCGCTGCGGCTCGACGACCTGAGCAAGCACCCCGCGTCGAGCGGCGTCCCGGACGGGCATCCGCCGATGAAGACGTTCCTGGGCGTCCCCGTCCTCGTACGCGACGAGATCTTCGGCAACCTCTATCTGACCGAGAAGCGCGGCGGCGGCCCCTTCACGCTCGGCGACGAGCAGGCCATCCGGATCCTCGCCGCCCAGGCCGGTATCGCGATCGGCAACGCCCGGCTGTTCGAGAACGCCCGGCAGCGGGAGCGCTGGATCGAGGGCTCGGCCACCGTGACCACCTCGCTGCTCGGCGGCGACACCCCCGACGACGCCCTGATGGTGGTCGCCGAACAGGCCCGCAGGCTCGCCGACGCCGTGGCCGGAGTGATCCTGCAGCCCACCCACGAGGGCGGCATGGAGATCGTCACGGCCTCCACGCACAGCGACCCCGGCGACCTCGTCGGCACCGTGATCCACCCGGGCAGCGCGGTGCTCGCCCAGCTCCTCGGCGGTGAGCCGGTGTTCGTCGAGGACTCGGCGACCGACGCCCGGATGACCACCGCGGTCAGCCGGCGCTTCGGACCGAGCATGCTGCTTCCGCTGCAGAGCGACGGCCGGCTGATCGGCACCCTCGCCCTGCCCCGCGCCCGCGGCGCCCGCCGCTACACGGCCCTCGAGCGGCTGCTCGCGGCGCAGTTCGCGCACCAGGCCGCGCTCGCGCTCGTCCTCGCGGACGCCCGCGTCAGCCGCGCGAGGCTCGCGGTCTTCGAGGACCGCGACCGGATCGCGCGCGATCTGCACGACCTCGTCATCCAGCGGCTCTTCGCGACCGGGATGATGCTGGAGTCCGCGCAGCGCCGCGCCCAGGTGAGCGAGGTGCAGGGAACGATCGGCAAGGCGGTGGACGAGCTGGAGTCCACGATCCAGGAGGTCCGTACGGCGATCTTCGCGCTCCAGCAGCCGCCCGCCGACGCCCCGACGACCTTCCGCGGCAAGGTGCTGCGCGAGGCGGCGGGCGCGGCGGCCGCGACCGGCGTCACCCCTTCGGCGCACTTCAACGGGCCCGTGGAGGCACGGGTCGGTGAACGCAACGCCGGCCATCTCCTCGCGGCCCTGCGCCGCGCCCTGGCCGAGGCGTCCCGCCGCCCGGGGATCTCCCGCATCGACATCACGGTCGACTGCGAGACCACCCTCCCGGACGGACGCCCGGCGGTCCGCCTCACGGTCTCGGACGACGGCGAACGGGACGCGGAGTCGTCGCCCGGTGCCGACGGCACGGACGACACAGGCGGCACAGACGGCACAGGCGACACGGACGGCACAGGCGGCACGACGACTACGTGGCAGGCGCCGCTCTGACGGTCGCTGCGGCGAATCGCCCAGCGCCCCTACGGAGCCCCGATCAACTGCCCGAGCCTGGACGCGAGCCAGGGCTTACGGCCGCCGGCGCGCATCTTCCCCGTGAGCGCGGCCTTCCAGGGTGCCGTCCGCTCGAACGACACCAGCAGGAACGCCACGGGATCCGCCGTGATCCGGCAGTCGTAGCGTCGCGGCCCCGCGTCCCGTACGACCGTCGCGGCGCCGTCCTCGATCTCCACGGCGAGCCGCGGTCCGCCCTTGACGGCGAGGTCGAACGCGATGCGCACGCCGCGCGCCTGCTCCGCGTTCACGGTCATCGGCATCATCGCCGGCATCACCTGCCCGAGCACGAGCCGCGCGTGATCCGGCTCGATCGGCCACGGCACCTTCGCTCCGCGCGCGAAGTCGAGCCCGTGCACCAGGCTCTCGCTGAGCATCAGCCCTGTCACGGTCCCGAGGTCGAGCGTCACACCGGACCCGTACCACGGCGTGCTGACCGGCGTCTCGGGCGCCATCCCTTCCGTGGCCTGCAGGAACGCCTCACCTCGCTGCCGCAGCAGCTCCCCGAGCCCCTCCCGCTCCCCGGGCCCGACGAGCTGCACGGACGCGGCGTTCAGCACGGCGATCCGTTCGGCGAGCGGCGCGTTCTCGTCCTTCGGCAGCACCAGATCCCAGGGCACGCTCTCCCCGGTGAACCCGGCCCCGCAGGCCAGATACACGGCGGCCAGATGCGCCCCGACGTCCCCGACGGACCACCCGGGCAGCCCGGACCGCACGCTCGGATCCGGCGCCTCCCGCACCATCCGGGCCACGCGCCCGACGACATCCCCCAGCGCGGCCCGCGCCCGCGCATGCTCAACAGCCGGATCAACCCGCACGACGGCCCCCATCGCTCTCCCCCTCAACACGGCGGACGGCCCCGAACGTTACCGCTCGGTAGCGAGGGCGCACAGAGTTTCTCCGCAACCGACGGCAACCCCGGCCACGTACGCCCCGCGTATCATGAGGGAACAACGACATCCCTGGCCGGACCGCGGCTCGGCGTCCCCCTGTCCCCTCTCCGACCCCTGACGGGAAGGAGAAGGCGATGACCACGGACACTGTCGACCTCGCGCGGCAGGAGGAGTTCGCGGGCCGGATGGTGCAGGTGCTGAACGACGGCTGCCTCGGCTACCTGTGCAGCATCGGCCACCGCACCGGCCTCTTCGACACCCTGGCGGAGCTGCCCCCGTCCACCAGCACCGAGATCGCCACGGCCACCGGCCTGAACGAACGGTATGTACGGGAGTGGCTGGGCGGGATGACCGCCGGCGGCATCACCGAGTACGAACCCGGTGCAGGCACGTACCGGCTCCCGCCCGAGCACGCGGCCACCCTCACCCGCGCCGCCGGACCCGACAACCTGGCATCGTTCATGCAGTACATGGCACTCATCGGCAACGTCGAGGACGAGGTCCTCGACGCGTTCCGCAAGGGTGGCGGCGTCCCGTACTCCTCGTACCCGCGCTTCCAGGAGCTCCAGGCCGAGGAGACCGCGCGGGTGTACGACACCGCCCTGACCGACGCGATCGTCCCGCTCGTCCCCGGCCTCACCGAGCGGCTGCGCGAAGGCATCGACGCCCTGGACATCGGCACCGGGCAGGGGCACGCCGTCAATCTGCTGGCGCAGGCCTTCCCGAACAGCAGGTTCCGCGGCCTGGACATGTCGGAGACGGGCATCGCGGCGGCCCGGGAGGAGGCCGAGCGCCTGGGTCTGGCCAACGCCCACTTCGACCTGGCCGACAGCGCCGGCCTGACCGGCTCCTACGACCTGATCACCGCCTTCGACGTCATCCACGACCTGGCCCGGCCCGCCGAGACCCTCGACGCGGTCGCGGCCGCGCTGCGGGACGGCGGCACGTTCCTGATGGGCGACATCGACGCCTCCAGCAAGCTGGAGGAGAACCTCGACCTCGCCCTCGGCCCCGTGCTCTACACGTTCTCCGTCTTCTACTGCATGACGGTCTCCCTAGGCGAGGGCGGCGCCGGACTCGGCACCGTCTGGGGCCGCCAGACCGCCCAACGCATGCTGAACCAGGCCGGGTTCACCGACGTCTCGTTCCGCCACGTCGAGGGCGACATCCTCAACGTGTACTACGTGGCCCGGAAGACACCGGCCCCCGCGCCAGGCGAACAAACGGGCTAATCGCTAGAATTGCGACATGGCGGAGCGGCCCCTCGCGCCGACAGCGCCCGAAGTCGTCCTGGAGACCGAGGCGGGCTCCACGGTGATGAGCCCGGGCCACGAGTACCACGTCGGCCGCGATCCACTGAGCGACATCGTCATCGACGATGCCCGGGTCTCGTGGCACCACGCGGTGCTACGGACCGAGGACGGCCACTGGACCCTGGAGGACGAGCACAGCACCAACGGCACGTTCGCCGACGGCCACCGGGTGCACACCTGGGACGTCGGCCCCGGCTCCGAGATCCGCTTCGGCAGCGTGGCCGACGGCCCCCGCGCCACCCTGCTCGGGCCCCCCGAGCCCGCCCCCGAGCGCCCCTCCGCCGTCTCCATGCCCGCGCTCACCGGCACGTTCCGGCAGCCCACGACCGTACGGCCGCTGCCCACCGCCACCGTCAGGATCGGCCGCGCCCCGGACAACGACCTGATCGTCGACGACCTCGTCGTCTCCCGCAGGCACGCCGAGCTGCGCGCCCTGCCGGACGGCACGTACGAGATCGTCGACCTCGGCAGCCACAACGGCACCTTCCTCAACGGCCTGCCCGTGACCCGCGCCCCGCTCCGCGAGGGCGACATCGTCGGCATCGGCCACTCCGCGTTCTCCCTGGTCGGCGACCAATTGCAGGAGTACGTCGACACCGGCGAGGTCTCCCTCGACGTGCAGGACCTCGGCGTCACCGTCGACCGTGGCCGTAAGACCCTGCTCGACCAGGTGTCGTTCCCGGTCGGCGAGAAGTGCCTGCTCGCGGTGGTCGGCCCGAGCGGCGCCGGCAAGTCCACGCTGCTCAACGCCCTGACCGGACAGCGCCCCGCCGACCGCGGCACCGTCCTGTACGACGGGCGCGACCTCTACCGCGACTACGCCGAGCTGCGCCAGCGCATCGGCCTCGTACCGCAGGACGACATCCTGCACGCCCAGCTGACCGTCCGCAGCGCCCTGTCGTACGCCGCCGAACTCCGCTTCCCGCAGGACACCGCGAAGGCCGAGCGCCGCGCCCGGGTCGACGAGGTGATCCGCGAACTCGGCCTGGAACAGCGCGCGGGCCAGCCCGTGCACAGCCTCTCCGGCGGTCAGCGCAAGCGCGTCAGCGTGGCCCTCGAACTGCTCACCAAACCGTCGCTGCTCTTCCTCGACGAGCCCACCTCGGGCCTCGACCCGGGCATGGACCGCTCCGTGATGCACATGCTGCGCGGCCTCGCCGACGACGGCCGCACGGTCATCGTCGTCACCCACAGCGTCCTCAGCCTCGACGTCTGCGACCGGCTCCTGGTGCTCGCGCCCGGCGGCCGGATCGCCTACTACGGGCCGCCCGACGAAGCCCTCGGCTTCTTCGGCTACGAGCAGTGGCCGGAGGCCTTCGAGGCGTTCGAGCGGGACACCGCACGCGACTGGGCGACGGAGTTCGGCGGCTCGCCCCTGCACCGCAGGTACATCGCCGACGCGAGCGCGCAGCCCCGCCTCGACGGCACGGACCGGCGCACCGTGGCCCCACCGCCACGGCCCCGCAGCAACGGCGCCCAACTGCGCACCCTGATCCGCCGGTACACCGCCGCGCTCAGCGCCGACCGCACCTTCCTGGTCATCATGATCGCGCTGCCGTTCGTGATGGGCGCCATGGCCCGCGCCCTGGCCGGCAGCAAGCTCACGCAGGAGACGGCGATGAACGCGCTCCTGATCCTCTGCGTCGGCGGCGTCCTCACCGGCGCGGCCAACGCCGTGCGCGAACTCGTCAAGGAACGCGTCATCTACCGGCGGGAACGGGCCGTCGGCCTGTCCAGATCGGCGTACCTGCTGTCGAAGGTCGTCGTACTCGGGACCATCACCGTCCTCCAGGCGATCGTGCTCACCCTGGTCGGCCTGGCCGGCGTCGACCTCGACGCACCGGGCGGCGAAGGCGTGTTGATGCCCCCGCTCGTCGAGATCACGGTCGCCGTGGCGCTGCTCTCGTTCACCGCGATGATGCTCGGCCTCCTCGTATCGGCCCTGGTGCGCAAGGAAGAGGTGACGATGCCGCTGCTCGTGCTGCTCGCCATCGTCCAAGTGGTGTTCTGCGGCGCCCTGTTGAAACTCGACGGCGTGCCCGGCCTGGAGCAGCTCTCCTGGCTCGTGCCCTCCCGCTGGGCGCTCGGCGCCATGGCCGGCACCGTCGGCCTGGCCCGGATCGTCCCCGGCGAACTGACCGCCGACCCGCTGTTCCAGCACTCGGCGAGCGTGTGGCTCCTGAACATCGGCATGCTGCTCGTGCTCTCGGCCGTCTTCGGATACGTGGTGTCCCGGCTCCTTCGCCGGCACGAACCCGTCGTGATGCGGAAGTAGCGGAAGCAGGCGCCCCCGATGACGACCCCCGACTTCCGGCCCACCCACGTCGTCCCGCAGCACGGGATGCCCGCCTGGGAGGAGCCCGACCCGGCCCGGCCCACGGCCCCCCTCGACCCGCTCCTGCCGGTCCAGCTCGTCGAGCGGCGCGGCGACTGGGGACGGATCCGCTGCGCCAACGGCTGGTCGGCCTGGGTCGACGGCCGCCACCTCGTCACCGTACCCCTGGACCCGCCGCCGCCCGGCGGCCCGTTCACCCCCGAGGACGACCCGCGCCCGCTGCTCGCGCGGGCCGAGCGTGCCCTCGGGCATTACCGCACCGCGGTCGAGGAGCACGCGTCCGGCGCCCTGGACGGCGAGACTTTCCGCAGCCGTACGCGCGGGCTGCGCATCGGGGTCGTCGTCGACGGCGAGCAGGTGTGGCTCTACGACGTCGAGCGCGCCCGGTGGGTCCACTCCGACGGCACAGGGGCCGGGACGTACGCCACGGACGACGGGCCCCGCGTCGCCGCCGAGTCCCCCGGCCACGAACCGACGCAGGTCGTGAGCCCCGATGGCCCCTGACCCGAGCGGCTCCGCCGGCCGGTCGTCCGAGATGATCGGCCGGCAGCTCGCGGGCTACCGCATCGAGGGCGAGATCGGCCGCGGCGGCATGGCGGTGGTCTACCGCGCCCTCGACCTGCGTCTGGAACGCACCGTCGCGCTCAAGCTGCTCGCCCCGGAACTCGCCCGCAACGACACCTTCCGGCGCCGCTTCACCCACGAGTCCCGGGCGGCTGCCGCGATCGACCACCCGCACATCGTCCCGGTCTTCGAGGCGGGCGAGACCGACGGCGTCCTGTACATCGCGATGCGCTACGTGTCCGGCAGCGACCTGCGCCATCTCCTGGACGGGCAGGGCCGGTTGGAGCCCGCGACGGTGCTGCGGGTCGCCGCGCAGATCGCCTCCGCGCTCGACGCGGCGCACGAGCACGGCCTCGTCCACCGGGACGTGAAGCCCGGCAACATCCTCATCTCCCGAGGCACCGACAGCGACCACCCCGAGCACGCGTACCTCACCGACTTCGGCCTGACGAAGAAGTCGCTCTCCCTGACCGGCTTCACGACCGTCGGCCAGTTCGTCGGCACCCTCGACTACGTGTCGCCGGAACAGATCTCCGGCAAGCCGGTCGACGGACGGTGCGATGTGTACGGCTTCGCCTGCGTCGTCTACGAGTGCCTGGCCGCCCGCCCGCCGTTCCAACGGGACGACGACATGGCGCTGCTCTGGGCCCACCAGTACGACGAGCCGACGCCGCTGACCGAGACCCGACCGGACCTCGCCCCGCAGGTCGACGCGGTGTTCACCAAGGCCCTGGCCAAGAGCCCTGACGACCGGTACGACTCCTGCCTCGGCTTCGTCGCCGCCCTGCGCGCGGCCGTGCACGGCGGCCAGGAGTCGGGGCACCCGCCGACCGAGGTCGGGCTGCGCGTGCCGATGCCGCCCGGGTGGGCGGTCCCGGTCCTCGGCAAACCTGCCTGAGCGGTATCCGGCGGCACCTACGGGATGTCGCCCCGTCGCCGTACCGGACGGGCCAGGAGAGCCCCGAGGAAGCCGGTGACCAGGCCCCACAGCAGTGCGAGCCCAAGCGCCGACCACAGCTCGGGCACCAACGACAGCTCGCCGCCCAGGTCGCCGCCGAGGTCGCCGATGCCGAGTACGGAGAGCCCGAAGTGCGCGGTGATCCGGCCGGCCAGGCAGATCATGAGCACCGTCAGGACAAGGGCGACCGCCATGTGCACGGCGTGCTGCCAGGCCCGCATCTGGCGCGGCGAGCGGGCCGCGAGCACGAACCCGGCGGCGAGCAGCATCAGGGCGGCGACCACCACGAGCCACCACACCCGGCCGTCCTGCTCGGCGAGCGTGCGCACGTTGAGCGTGGACACGTCCGGGCCGCGCAGCACCTCGTCGAGCACATGCGGCATGGGCAGTCCGAAGGGCCCTTCCACCTGGCCGTTCCAGGTCGCCCCGAGGCCGAGCGTGAGCGAGAGCCAGACGAGGTTGGGCAGCCCGAGCAGCACCACCGCGAACGTCTCCGCCGCGTGCCCGCGCGTCACGGCGACGATGACGGCGATGACGACGCCGAGGGCCACGTACGCGAGCAGCAGACCGACCATGGCGTACGCGGCCGGGCGCACCGACTCCTGGAAGCGCAGCAGCTTCGGCGGCAGCGGCGCGCCGCGCGAGACGAGCAGCGCGAGCACGAGCACACCGGCCGCCCACAGCGCCCCCCACAGGAGCGTCAGCGGAATGTCGGCCTCGAAGCCGATCTTCGGCGATACTCCGAACTCCTCGCCGATATCGCTGAGTTGGCTGTCCCCGAGGGTGAGCGAGAAGGTCTGCCGGGCGGCCAGCGAGAAGCCGGTGAGGGCGAGCAGCCACAGCCCGAGCAACCCACCGGCCCAGCCCGCGAGTTCGCGCGTACCGGCCACCGCGCGGTGCCGCAGCGGCCGCAGGAATCCGGCGGCGAGGACGAGGGCGCCGACGAGGGTGACCGACAGCGGGATCACGCTGAGCCCGGCCGAAGTGTCCGCGAGCCCACCGGCGTTGCCGGACATTTCGACGGTGCCGCCGACGGCGGTGACGACAGTCGCCGCGACGACCCGGGGGAACGCCCCGTCCGGCAACCCGGCCGCACCGGCCGCCCACAGTCCGAGCGCGGCCGTCACGACCATCGCGAACAGCGCGGCGAGCACCGTCACCACGGCCTGGGGCCAGCCGTGCCGGGCGCCGGCCTGGTCGGTGTCGGTACGAGGGCTCACACTGCCACGCTAAGCAGGACCGGCACGCCTCGCCCGCCGAGCGGCTTCGGCTTGCGGGCGGCTCCGGCTTGCGGGCGGCTCCGGCTTGCGGGCGGTGCCTGTCCGGGGCACACAATGAGGGGATTGCGGCCGTGCCGGGGGTGGCCGCAAGGATCCGGACCACGCACCCGCAGTACGCATCGGCGGTACGCATCGCAGTACCGCGTCGGAAGAAGGCGTCGTGAGCGTCGAACCTCCGCCCTCAGGCCGCCCGACAGCCCCGGCCGCAGAACCGCCCACAGGACCTCCGTCGGGACCGTTGTCGGGCCCTTCGCAGCCACCCACGGGACCGCCCTCCCAGCCGCCGGGCAGTTCCGGCGGCTCCGGCGGTTCGGGCGGTTCGGGCGGCTCCGGCGGGACACCCGGGCCGCCGGAACCACCGGAGCCGCCAGGCCCGCCCGAGCCCCACCGGCAGTGGTGGCGGTCGGCGCCCCGTATCGCCGTGGTGACGACGGCGGTGGTGGCAGCCGTGGTCCTCGCCGTCGTCCTGACCAGCCCCGACGACGGCTCGGGCGGCACAGCCAAGGGCAGCGAGGTCTTCCTGCAGTCCGCCGCGAAGACGGGCCCCGACCCCTTCACGGAGTCCACGGCGAAGGAGAGCTCCGCCCCACCGATCTCACCCTCGCCCGACCAGTCGGCCCCCGCGAACACGGTGCGCGGCGTCGACGGCGGTGCGCCCGGCCTGTACGGCGGTACCCGCAACGTCGCCGCCTGCGATGTGGAGAAGCAGATCAAGACGCTCCAGGCGGCCCCGGACAAGAACAAGGCGTTCGCCTCGGTAGCGGGTGTCGCTCCGTCCGCGGTCCCCGGTCACCTGCGCTCGCTCACTCCGGTGCAGTTGCGCGTGGACACCCGCGTCACCAACCACGGCTTCCGCGACGGCGCCGCGACCGGCTACCAGGCGGTGCTGCAGACCGGCACCGCCGTCCTGGTCGACGACCGCGGCGTACCCAGGGTCCGCTGCGCCTGCGGCAACCCGCTGACCCCGCCGGTCGCCCAGCGCACCACCCCCCGGCGGACCGGCGACTCGTGGCCGTCGTACAACCCCTCGAACGTGGTGGTCGTCGCACCGTCGACGACGGTCGTCAACGTCTTCGTGATGTTCGACCCCGACCAGGACGACTGGTTCACCCGCGTCCCCGGCGACACGGGCACGAAGGACGAGAAGACGACCGCACCGGCCACCCCCACCCCGTCCCCGAGCACCAGCACGCCGACGCCGAGCGAATCGTCCACCTGCGGCGACGACTCCACGTCGTGCCCGCCGAGTTCGACACCGCCGACCTCCGAGCCCCCGAGCTCCGAGCCGCCTCCTTCGGAGCCCTCGCCACCGTCGGAGCCCCCGCCGAGCAGCGCCTCCGCGGCTCCGTAACGCAGAAAAGCGGCCTGACACGCACGGAGAAACGTTTCCGCAGGTCAGGCCGCTTTTTGCAGGGTGGGGCGGGTGGGACTCGAACCCACGGCCGACGGATTATGAGTCCGCTGCTCTAACCGGCTGAGCTACCGCCCCTTAGCGGCGTGTCGCGTACACATGTACGCGCCGTCTGCCGCAGCATAGCCGGTCATACGATCTCCCGCGTCGGATGGCCCGCTCTGCCCAAGTGCCTGGTCCGGCTGCGGACGACGGTCCACATCTGCACAGGACTTGGATCCTTCGCGCCCGGTTCCCCCGGACATGAAAAAGGACCCGCAAGGGGTCCTCTTCCGCTGCTCTCCCGACTGGACTCGAACCAGTAACCTGCCGGTTAACAGCCGGCTGCTCTGCCAATTGAGCTACAGGAGATCGAGCTCCCCCGACTGGACTCGAACCAGTAACCTGCCGGTTAACAGCCGGCTGCTCTGCCAATTGAGCTACAGGGGAATGCATCGTCTGCAACAAGCTCACCTACCTGGGTGTTCCCTGGGCGGCGTGTGCTCGCTGCGACACATACATTAGCGCAAGCAGGGGGGTGCTCCGCCAATCGGTTCCGGGTAGGGGCGCAGCACCGGACGCTACGAAAGGGTGGCAGCCATGCGTTACAAGCTCACGTTCGTCGCCGGACTGGCCCTCGGCTACGTGATCGGCACCCGTGCGGGCCGCGAGCGTTACGAGCAGATGAAGAAGTCGGCTCGCCAGTTCGCGCAGAATCCCGCGGTGCGCAACACCGTCGAGTCCGCGGCCCAGACCGGCCGCGATGTGGCGGGCAAGGCCTTCGCCTCGGTGAGCGAGAAGGTCGGCGACAAGATGCCGGACTCGGTGGCGGACCGGGTGCGGTCCCTGCGCGAGAAGTCGGCGAACGGCGCCGATGACGACTGGGGCACCAGCAACACATAGCCGAGCCCCTCCGGGGCGGAGCCCCATGCCTCGCGTAGGGCAAAATCGTGAGGCATGGGGATAGTCGCCGGGCTGGACAGCTCTTCCGAGTTCACACGCATCGTGGTCTGCGACACCGACACCGGTGCCGTGGTCAGGCAGGGCTATGCCCCGCATCCACTGGACAGCGCCGGCGGCAAGCCGTCCGATGTCGATCCGCAGGCCTGGCTGCTCAGCCTCGGCGACGCGGCGACCGGCGGGCTGCTCGAAGGGGTGCAGGCCATCGGGGTCTCCGCCCAGCAGAACGCCCTGGTCGCGCTGGACGCGCAGGGCAACACCGTGCGGCCCGCACAGGTCGGCGGTGACAAGCGGGCGCAGGTGGCCGCCGCGGATCTGATCGACGGGTTCGGCGGCCGGCACGCCTGGGCCGAGGCCGTGGGCTGTGTGCCGCAGGCCCAGCACCCCGTGACGAAGCTGCGCTGGCTGGCGCGTACGGAGCCCGAGAACGCCCAGCGTGTCGCCACCGTCATGCAGGCGCACGACTGGCTGGTGTGGCAGCTCCTGGGGCGGCCCGCGCGCCGGACCGCGGATCGCGGCGGCGCTTCCGGTACGGGGTACTGGTCGGCCGCGACCTCCTCGTACCGCCCGGATCTCGTGGAGCTCGCGCTCGGGCATCAGGCCGCGCTGCCCGAGGTGCTCGGTCCGGCGGAGGCCGCGGGGACGACGCCCGAGGGGCTGCTGATCTCGGCCGGTACGGGCGAGACGATGGCCGCCGCGTTCGGTCTGGGGATCGGGGTCGGGGACGCCGTGGTGTCGCTCGGCGCGTCCGGTTCGGTGATGGCCGTGCATCACGAGGCGCTGGTGGATCCCAGCGGAATGATCACCTCGCTCGCCGACGCGACCGGGATGCACCTTCCGGTGGTGCACACGCTCAATGCCGTACGGGCCCTGCGGGGGACGGCCGATCTGCTGTCCACCGATCTGGAGGGGCTCAGCGAACTGGCGCTGAAGTCGACTCCGGGGGCGCACGGTCTGGTGCTGCTGCCGTATCTGGAGGGCGAGAAGACGCCGCACCTGCCGCACACCGCCGGGTCGCTGCACGGGCTGCGGCGCGAGTCGATGAAGCCGGAGCATCTGGCACGGGCCGCGTTCGAGGGCATGCTGTGCTCGCTCGCGGACGCGCTCGGGGTGCTGCGGGCGCGCGGTGTGGAGGTGCGGCGGGTGTTCCTGCTCGGGGCGGCCGCCGAGCTGCCGGCGGTGCAGGCGGCGGCGCCGATGCTGTTCGGCGCGCAGGTCGTGGTGCCGCAGCCCGCGGACTACGCGGCGCTGGGCGCGGCCCGGCAGGCCGCCTGGGCGCTCGGGGTGCGGCAGGGCACGCTGCATCCGTCCGCTCCCCCGGCCTGGCAGGGTGCGGCGACGCAGGTCTTCGAGCCGGGCGAGGATCTCGCCGTGGGGCAGGCGCTGCGCCAGCAGTACACGGCGGTGCGGGAGCAGACCCATCCGGGTGCGTTCGGGCCGGGCGGAGTCTGAGCGGCGGTCGGGCCGGGTCCGGGGCCAGGCCACGGGGGTACGGCCCGGTTTCTTGACCCGGGCTTGGGAAAAACGGTTGAGCTCCAGCCGGTGGAGTGTCGCAGGATGGCGGGGACTGAAACGTTGCCTCCGGCTACTGCGATAGGTATCGCGTGCTCATACGACTCCTGCGGGAACATCTCGCGCCGTACAAGAAACCCATAGCAATCCTGGTGCTGCTGCAGTTCCTGCAGACCTGCGCCACGCTCTACCTGCCCACCCTGAACGCGGACATCATTGACAACGGTGTCGTGAAGGGGGACACGGGCTACATCCTCGCCTTCGGTGCCCTGATGATCGGGATCACCGTCGTGCAGGTGGTGTGCAACATCGGCGCCGTCTTCTACGGCGCACGGACCGCCGCGGCGCTCGGCCGTGACGTACGGGCCGCGATCTTCGACCGCGTGCAGTCGTTCTCGGCCCGTGAGGTCGGGCACTTCGGGGCGCCCTCGCTGATCACCCGTACGACAAATGACGTCCAGCAGGTGCAGATGCTGGTCCTGATGGCGTTCACGCTGATGGCCTCCGCGCCCATCATGTGCGTCGGCGGCATCGTGATGGCGCTCAGCCTCGACGTACCGCTGTCCGGGATCCTCGTCGCGGTCGTGCCGGTGCTCGGTATCGCGGTCTCGCTGATCGTGCGCAGGCTGCGCCCGCTGTTCCGCACCATGCAGGTGCGGCTCGACACGGTGAACCGGGTGCTGCGCGAGCAGATCACCGGCAACCGTGTGATCAGGGCCTTCGTGAAGGACGACTACGAGAAGGACCGTTTCAGGAAGGCCAACGAGGATCTGACCGAGGTCTCGCTGGGGACCGGGCGGCTGCTCGCGCTGATGTTCCCGATCGTGATGACGGTCGTGAACATCTCGTCGATCGCCGTGGTCTGGTTCGGTGCGCACCGTATCGACAGCGGCGGGATGCAGATCGGTGCGCTGACCGCGTTCCTCGCGTATCTGATGCAGATCGTGATGAGCGTGATGATGGCCACGTTCATGTTCATGATGGTGCCGCGCGCCGAGGTCTGTGCCGAGCGTATCGAGGAGGTGCTCGACACCGAGTCGAGCGTCGTGCCGCCGAAGGATCCGGTGCGGGAGCTGCGGGCGCACGGGCATCTGGAGATCCGGGACGCGGGCTTCCGCTACCCGGGTGCCGAGGAGCCGGTACTCAAGGCCGTCTCGCTGGTCGCGCGGCCCGGTGAGGTGACCGCGGTGATCGGGTCGACGGGCTCGGGGAAGTCGACGCTGCTCGGGCTTGTACCGCGGCTGTACGACGCGACCGAGGGCCAGGTCCTGGTCGACGGCGTGGACGTGGACACGCTGGAGCCGCAGCTGCTCGCGCGGACCGTCGGGCTCGTACCGCAGAAGCCGTATCTGTTCTCCGGGACCGTGGCGACGAATCTGCGGTACGGGAATCCGGACGCGACCGACGAGCAGCTGTGGCACGCGCTCGAGGTGGCGCAGGCCGCCGACTTCGTGCGGGAGCTGGAGAACGGGCTCAACGCGCCCATCGCGCAGGGCGGTACGAACGTCTCCGGTGGTCAGCGGCAGCGGCTCGCGATCGCGCGCACCCTGGTGCAGCGGCCGGAGATCTATCTCTTCGACGACTCGTTCTCGGCGCTCGACTACGCGACGGACGCGGCGCTGCGGGCGGCGCTCGCGCGCGAGACCTCCGAGGCGACCGTCGTGATCGTCGCCCAGCGGGTGTCGACCATCCGTGACGCCGACCGGATCCTGGTCCTCGACGAGGGCCGGGTCGTCGGGGTCGGGCGGCATGAGGAACTGATGCAGGACAACGGGACGTACCGGGAAATCGTCCTTTCCCAGCTCACGGAAGCGGAGGCTGCCTGATGGCGGGGCCGGCAGGGCGGATGATGGCCGGTGGCGGGCCCGATCAGCGCTCCATGGACTTCAAGAAGTCGGGCAAGCGGCTGATCGCGCAGTTCAGGCCCGAGCGCTACACGATGTACGCGATGATCACGGCGGTCACGCTGAGCGTGGGCCTGTCCGTGGTGGGTCCGAAGATCCTCGGGCACGCCACCGACCTGATCTTCGGCGGGATCGTCGGGCGGGACATGCCCGCGGGTGCCACCAAGGCCGAGGTCCTGCAGCAGATGCGGGACGCCGGTGACGGGCGGCAGGCGGACATGCTGTCCGGGATGGACTTCACGCCCGGTCAGGGCATCGACTTCGACGCGGTGGGCGAGACGCTGCTGCTCGCGCTGACGGTGTTCCTGATCGCCGGTGCGCTGATGGCGGTGGCGACCCGCCTGGTCAACCGGGCCGTGAACATGACGGTCTACCGGATGCGCGAGGATCTCCAGGCGAAGCTGTCGCGGCTTCCGCTGTCGTACTTCGACAAGCGGCAGCGCGGCGAGGTGCTGAGCCGGGCGACCAATGACATCGACAACATCGGTCAGACGCTGCAGCAGACCATGGGGCAGCTGGTGAACTCGCTGCTCACCATCGTCGGTGTCCTGGTGATGATGTTCTGGATCTCGCCACTGCTCGCGCTGGTGGCGCTGATCACCGTGCCGCTGTCGTTCTTCGTGGCGACGAAGGTCGGCAAGCGCTCGCAGCCGCACTTCGTGCAGCAGTGGAAGTCGACGGGCAAGGTCAACGCGCACGTCGAGGAGATGTACACCGGGCACAACCTGGTGAAGGTCTTCGGGCGGCAGGACGAGTCGGCGCAGCAGTTCGCGGAGCAGAACGAGGCGCTGTACGAGGCCTCGTTCAAGGCGCAGTTCAACAGCGGGGCCATGCAGCCGCTGATGTTCTTCATCTCCAACCTGAACTACGTGCTCGTCGCCGTGGTCGGCGGTCTGCGGGTGGCATCGGGTGCGCTGTCGATCGGTGACGTGCAGGCGTTCATCCAGTACTCGCGCCAGTTCTCGATGCCGCTGACGCAGGTCGCGTCGATGGCGAACCTGGTGCAGTCGGGTGTGGCCTCGGCCGAGCGGATCTTCGAACTCCTCGACGCCGACGAGCAGTCGGTGGACCCGCAGCCGGCCGAGCGTCCGGACGTGCTGCGCGGCGAGGTCTCCTTCGAGGACGTGGCCTTCCGGTACGAGGAGGACAAGCCGCTCATCGAGGACCTGTCCCTCACGGTGGAGCCCGGGCACACGGTCGCGATCGTCGGTCCGACCGGCGCGGGCAAGACGACGCTGGTGAATCTGCTGCTGCGGTTCTACGACGTCACCGGCGGGCGCATCACGCTCGACGGCGTGGACATCGCGAAGATGTCCCGCGACGAACTCCGGTCCGGGATAGGGATGGTGCTCCAGGACACCTGGCTGTTCGGCGGCACGATCGCGGAGAACATCGCCTACGGGGCCGCGAAGGATGTCACGCGGGACGAGATCGAGGACGCGGCCCGCGCTGCGCACGCCGACCGGTTCATCCGGACGCTGCCCGACGGCTACGACACGGTGATCGACGACGAGGGCACGGGGGTGAGCGCCGGTGAGAAGCAGCTGATCACCATCGCGCGGGCCTTCCTGTCCGACCCGGTGATCCTGGTGCTCGACGAGGCCACCAGCTCCGTCGACACCCGTACCGAGGTGCTGATCCAGAAGGCGATGGCGCGCCTCGCGCACGGCCGTACGTCCTTCGTGATCGCGCACCGGCTCTCCACGATCCGGGACGCGGACACGATCCTGGTGATGGAGAACGGCTCGATCGTCGAACAGGGCACGCACGACGCCCTGTTGGCGGCAGGCGGTGCGTACGCGCGGCTGTACAAGGCGCAGTTCGCCGAGGCCGTCGTCGAGGTGGAGTAGGACCTGGCAGGTGGGCGCTCCCGCACGGGGGCGCCCACCGCATCAGTCCAGATAGCCCCTGAGCTGGTCCGCGAAGGCGTGGTCGCGCAGCTTGTTGAGGGTCTTCGACTCGATCTGGCGGATCCGTTCACGGGTCACGCCGAAGATGCGGCCGATCTCCTCCAGGGTGCGCGGACGGCCGTCCGCGAGGCCGTAGCGCAGCTGCACCACCTTGCGTTCGCGCTCGCCGAGCGTGGAGAGCACGGCCTCGAGGTGTTCGCGAAGAAGCAGGAACGCGGCGGATTCGACGGGCGAGGCCGCGTCGCCGTCCTCGATCAGATCGCCGAGCGCGACATCGTCCTCCTCGCCCACCGGGGCATGCAGGGACACGGGCTCCTGCGCGAGCCGCAGGACCTCGCTGACCCGCTCCTCCGGCAGGTCGAGATGGCCCGCGACCTCCTGCGGCGTGGGCTCGTACCCGCGTTCCTGCAGCATGCGGCGCTGCACGCGGACGACCCGGTTGATCAGCTCGACCACATGCACCGGCACCCGTATGGTCCGGGCCTGGTCGGCGAGAGCGCGGGACATGGCCTGGCGGATCCACCAGGTCGCGTACGTCGAGAACTTGTAGCCGCGCGCGTAGTCGAACTTCTCGACTGCCCTGATCAGGCCCAGGTTTCCCTCCTGGACGAGATCCAGCATGGTCAGCCCGCGGCCCACGTACCGCTTGGCGACCGAGACGACGAGGCGGAGGTTCGCCTCGATGAGCCGGCGCTTCGCCATCCGGCCCATGACGACCAGCTTGTCGAGGTCAAGGGCGAGCTGGGTGTCCAGGTCAGGGGTGTTGGCGAGCTTCTCCTCGGCGAAGAGCCCGGCCTCGACGCGCCGTGCGAGCTCGACCTCCTCGGCCGCGGTGAGCAGCGGGATCCTGCCGATCTCGCGTAAGTACTGACGGAACAGGTCGGACGAGGGGCCGCTGGTGTCGGCGCGTGCGGGGCGCCGTTCGGGCGGCTCGGGCAGCTCCGCGGGCTCGGCCTCGTCCGTGGCCTGCGGTTTCGTGGCGGGGCGGCCCTGCGCGGGGACGGCGTCGAGCAGGTCGGAAGCGGGGTCCGCGGCGGCCTGGGTGCCGTTCTGCGCACCGGAGTTGGCGGACGGGGCGGCCTTGCTCAACGTCTGGGTCTGGGTCTGCACCGGGGCGACCTCCAGGGTGATCGCGGCCGCTCGGGGGATTCGCGGCAGCGGTACGGCGGGGACTGGACCGGCGGCCAAGCCGCCGTGCGTCCCGTGATCTGTGAGCGGATCCGCGGGGGTTTCGGGCCCACGCCCGGTGGTCCTGCCGCGCTCCGAGGACTCAGGCACCGCACCCAGTGTGGAGTACGACACATCCCCGCCACGAGGGGCGTGCGGTGACTTTTTGAGTCCGGTCCGTGACCGGTCGGTTACCCGCAGAACAAACTCGTATGCCGGTTCGGTCCGGCTCTGTCAGGATCGAACGGTGTACGAGCCCATGTCCGGGCCGGCTCTGTCCGGTCCCCCAACTGCCCTGTACGAAGCGCATGTCACCGTGCGGTGCGCCGGTGCCGGGGAGCTGGCGCGGTTCGAGCGGTGGGCGGCGCGGGAGGGTCTGAAGGCGACGCACATCGTGCTCGCCCGTGGCCGGATGTGCTCGCAGCCGATGCTCACGCTGCGCGAAAGCGACGGTTTCGCCGCACAGTTGGCGGCCGCGCGGGAGGTCGCGGGGCGGTTGCGGGCGGCGGGCCTCGATCCCGTACGCATCAAGGTGGAGTCGACGCCCTGGGCGCCGGAAGTGCCCGCTCTGCCCACGGGACGTGAGCACTTCGAGCATCATGTGAAGCTGCTCCTCGACGCGGACACGGACCGCGCCGCGCTCACCCGGGTGGCGCTCGCGCACGGGGCGCACCTGTCGTGGAACGCGCGGCGGGTGCGGTCCTGCGGGCGGCACGAGCGGTTCGTGACGCAGCGGTGCTTCGGGGTGCCGCGCGCGGCGGCGGAGCAGGCGCTGGGCGCGCTGCTCGCGGATCTCGCGCGGTACGACGTGCTGTCCGTGGAGCGGGAGTTCGTGCTGTACGACAGCGATCTGACGGTGGACGACGGGTGGATCAGGGGCGGGCATGAGTAAGGCGTGGCGCAGATTCAGCTGGGGCGACATCCATCATGTTCCGAGCGAGGAGCTGACCGAGGAGGAGCGCACGGACCTCGATCTGCCGCGCACGCTGCTGCCCTCGGACAGCCGGGTGATCCAACAGGCCGTGTTCGAGCCCGCGTTCAAGCATCTCGACCGGGCCTTCCGCGCGCTCGCCCCCGCGTTCATGGACGAGGAGGAGGCCGCCGCGTGGCGTGCCGCCCGGCAGCGGGCGCAGCACACGGTCCTCGCCTCGATCGCCGCCTCCCCGTGGGCGGACGCCCTCGTGCTGCGCGGCAGTGTGCTGCTGCCCGTGTGGCTGGGTGAGCAGGCGCGGGAGCCGGGCGACCTCGACTTCGTGGTGGTGCCCGAGGACTGGGGTCTCGAGCAGGGCCGCACCGAACGGATGCTGGAGGGCATCGCGGAGGCCGCGCAGCGTACGGCCGAGGAGCAGGGCGGCCCGCTGCGGATCACGGCGCGGGACGCGGTCGTCGAGCAGATCTGGGCGTATGACCGGGTGCCGGGCCTGCGGATGATGCTGCCGTGGTCCGTGCCCGAAATGCCGGGCGGGCAGGTGCAGTTGGACTTCGTCTTCAACGAGAAGCTGGCCGTCGCTCCCGAGCCCGTACGCCTGCCGGGCGATGTGGTCGTCCAGGCGGCGACGCCCGCGCTGTCCCTCGCGTGGAAGGTGATGTGGCTGGTCAGCGATTCGTACCCGCAGGGCAAGGACCTGTACGACGCGGTGCTGCTCGCCGAGCGCCATCCGCTGCCGTGGCCGCTGCTCGACACGGTGTTCCGGCTCGCGGAGGCGGAGCCGTATCCGCAGCGCACGGTCCGGATGGCGGATGTGGAGGCGATCAGGGAGTACGTGGAGTGGCCCGACTTCCGGCGCGAGTACCCGCAGCTCGGGCCGGACGGCAATCCGTACGTCGACCGGCTGCTCGTCGCGCTGGCGCCGACCTTCCTGGACGCGCCCGCCTGAGACGCGCCCGCCTGAGGAGGCCGGTCGTCACAGCGCCCCGGGGCCGCGGTCCTGGAGGTCCCGGTTGTAGCGCTGGAGCACCATCAACTCCTCCTGCACGGCCGCGTACCGGGCCGGATCCGCATGCTGGCCGAGGCGGGCGAGCGAGCCCTGCACATCGCGGATGCGGCGGTCGACCGCGCGGCGGCGCACCCACACCAGCTGCTCCCCCGCATACGCCTCGTCGACGGTGCGGCGCAGGATCGCCTCGACCGCCAGCTCGGTGACCATCGCGCGCACACCGTCGTCCGGCGCCGCCTCACGGACCCGGACGAGATACTCCTGCGGACCCTGCGCCCCGTACTCGGCGCCGCCCGCCTCCAGGATCGCCTGGCGCACGGCGGCGTACGGCGGGGCGGTGAACTCGTCGACCCCGTACGCGTCGAAGGCCGGGGAGACCAGCTCGGGGCGCTGCAGGGCGAGCTTGAGCAGCTCGCGTTCGGTGGCGTAGGCGGGGTTGCGCAGGTTGAGGGGCGCGCCGGACGGCGTACGGGGCTGTGGCTCCTCGTACGAAGGCTGGGGACGCCGGTCGTTCTGCGGCCGTCCGCCCTTGTCCCGGGCCCAGCGGGCGAGCTGGGCGACGCGCTTGACGACGAACTGCGTGTCGAGGATGCCGAGCATCCCGGCCAGCTGCACCGCGACCTCGTGCTGCGCCCCGGTGTTCTTGATCCGGGCGACGACGGGCGCGGCCTCGTCGAGCGCGGAGGCGCGCCCTGCCGGGGTCTCCAGGTCGTAGCGCGAGACGATCTGGCGCAGCGCGAACTCGAAGAGCGGGGTGCGGGGCTGGACCAGGTCCGCCACCGCGTCGTCGCCCTTCGCCAGCCGCAGGTCGCAGGGGTCCATGCCGTCGGGGGCGATGGCGATGAAGGTCTCGGCGGCGAACTTCTGGTCGTCCTCGAAGGCGCGCAGGGCGGCCTTCTGACCGGCCGCGTCACCGTCGAAGGTGAAGATCACGCGCGCCGAGCCGTTGTCCATGAGGAGGCGGCGCAGGATCTTGATGTGGTCGCTGCCGAAGGCGGTGCCACAGGTGGCGATGGCGGTCGTCACCCCGGCGAGGTGGCAGGCCATGACATCCGTGTAGCCCTCGACGACCACCGCGCGCGACGACTTCGCGATGTCCTTCTTCGCGAGGTCGATCCCGTACAGGACCTGGGACTTCTTGTAGATCGCGGTCTCGGGGGTGTTGAGGTACTTCGGCCCGTTGTCGTCCTCGCGCAGCCTGCGCGCGCCGAAGCCGACGACCTCGCCGCCGATGTCGCGGATCGGCCACATCAGACGGCCGCGGAAGCGGTCGATGGGGCCGCGGCGGCCGTCCTGCGAGAGGCCGGAGGTGATCAGCTCCTTGTCGGAGAAGCCCTTGCCGCGCAGATAGCGGGTGAGGTGGTCCCAGCCCGCCGGGCTGTAGCCCACGGAGAAGTGCTCGGCGGCGGCCTGGTCGAAGCCGCGCTCCGCGAGGAAGACCCGGCCGGTCTCGGCCTCGGGGCTGGTGGCCAGCTGCTCCTGGTAGAACTGCGCGGCGATCTTGTGGGCCTCGATGAGGCGGATGCGCTCGCCGCGCTGATGCGACGGGTTGTACCCGCCCTCCTCGTAACGCAGCGTGATGCCCGCCTGGCCGGCGAGACGCTCGACCGCCTCCGAGAAGGTGAGGTGGTCGATCTTCATCACGAACGTGATGGTGTCGCCGCCCTCCTGGCAGCCGAAGCAGTGGAAGAACCCCTTGCTCGGGCTGACCTGGAAGGACGGCGACTTCTCGTCATGGAAGGGGCAGAGCCCCTTGAGGTTTCCGCCGCCCGCATTGCGCAGCTGCAGATACTCGGACACCACGGCGTCGATCGGGACCGCGTCCCGTACCGCCTTCACGTCCTCGTCATTGATCCTGCCTGCCACGCATGAAGTCTACGGGTCGCCTGTGACAGTCCCGGCCGGTGCCTCGCAGACCTCCGGCCGGTGCCTCGCAGACCTCCGGACGGTACCTCTCAGTCCCCCAGAAGTGACTCCAGGGGGACCGTCGGGTCCGCGAGGCGTTCCTGGTCCGGGCGGACGCCGGTGCGGATGAGCTGCTGAATGTGGTCCGTCACATCCCATACGTTCACATTCATCCCGGCCAGGACGCGTCCCTCGGACATCCAGAACGCGATGAACTCCCGCTTCACCGCGTCCCCGCGGATCAGCACCTGGTCGTACGAGCCCGGGGGCGCCCAGCCCGAGTACTCGAGGCCCATGTCGTACTGGTCGGAGAAGAAGTAGGGGACACGGTCGTACGCCACCGTCTGTCCGAGCATCGCGCGGGCGGCGGCCGGGCCGCCGTTGAGCGCGTTGGCCCAGTGCTCGACGCGCAAGCGGGTGTTCAGGAGCGGGTGCTGGGCGGCGGCCACGTCACCGGCCGCGTAGATGTCCGGGTCGGAGGTGCGCAGCGAGGCGTCGACCGCGATGCCGCCGCCGTGCGAGCGGTCGACGAGGGCGAGCCCGGCGGCTTCCGCCAGGGCGGTGCGCGGCGCGGCGCCGATCGCGGCGAGCACCGCGTGCGCCGGGTGCTCGTCGCCGTCGTCGGTGCGGGCCGCCAGGACCAGGCCGTCCTGGCCGACGATCTCCGTGAGCTTCGCGCCGAAGTGGAAGCGCACCCCGTGCTCGCTGTGCATCTGCGTGAACACACCGCCCAGCTCGGGGCCGAGGACGCTGTGCAGCGGGGTCGGCTCGGGCTCCACGATGGTGACCTCGGCGCCGAAGCCCCGGGCCGCGGCGGCCACTTCGAGGCCGATCCAGCCGGCGCCCGCGATCACCAGATGCCCGTTGTCCCGGCCGAGCGCGCCGAGGACGCCCTTGAGGCGTTCGGCGTGGGCGAGGCGGCGCAGGTGGTGGACGCCGGTGAGGTCGGTGCCGGGGATGTCGAGGCGGCGCGGCTCGGCGCCGGTGGCGAGCAGCAGCTTGTCGTAGCCGACGACGGTGCCGTCGCCGAGGCGGACCTCGTGCCGCTCGCGGTCGACGGCGACGACGGGCTGGCCGAGGTGCAGCTCGACGTCGGCCTGCGCGTACCAGGCGGGTTCGTGGACGAAGACGCTCTCGCGCTCGTCCTTGCCGATCAGGAACCCTTTGGACAGGGGCGGACGCTCGTACGGCCGGTCGCGTTCGTCGCAGAGCAGTATCACCCGCCCGGTGAACCCTTCGGCGCGGAGGGTCTCGGCCGCCTTCGCTCCGGCGAGACCGCCTCCGACGATGACGAACGTCTGATCCGCGTCGACCACTTGGTGCCTCCTGTATCTGTGCGTATTGCTCATGGGAGCGTCCCGCACGGAGCGTGAGGGGGGAAGGGGGCATGACCCGATCAGGCCGGTATTCGTCACTCCGGGTGTGCGCGGGGCGCGATGGAGCATGCTCGGGGCATAGTCGCGGCGGGTGTGGAGTTCAGGAGCGCGGAGCAGTGAGCCGTGCGTGCAGGGAGCGGGCCGAGGCGTCGGTGAGCGCGGCGATCTGGTCGACGATCACGCGGGAGCGGGCCCGGTCGTCGGCGGCCGTGTCGAACAGGGCGCGGAACTGCGGGTCGAGTCCCTCGGGGGCGCGGGCGGTCAGCGCTGCGGCCAGTTCGGCGATCACCACGCGCTGGTCGGCGCGGAGCCGCTCCTGCTCGTCGCGCTGCATCACATAGCGGTCGGCGACGGCCTTCAACACGGCGCATTCGTAGCGGGTTTCCTCCGGTACGACGAGCTCGGCGCCGTAGCGCGTCAGCCGGCCCGGGCCGTACCGCTCGCGTGTGGCGCCCTCGGCGGCCAGACAGAAACGGCCGATCAGCTGGCTGGTGGCGTCCTTGAGCCGGGCTTGCGCGACCGCACTGCCGTCGTAGCCGTGCGGCCACCACTCCTGGTCGAGCAGCCGGTCGAGGGCGGCGGCCAGCGCGTGCGGATCGGTGTCCTCGGGCACGTACCGGCCGATGGCCACCTCGAAGACGGCCTGCCGTTCGGGTTCGGCGTGCAGGCAGTTGGGGTCGATATGACCGGCGTGCAGTCCGTCCTCGACGTCGTGCACGGAGTACGCGACGTCGTCCGACCAGTCCATGACCTGCGCCTCGAAGCAGGTCCGCCGGCCCGGCGCCTCCTTGCGGACCCACTCGAAGACGGGCAGGTCGTCGTCGTACACGCCGAACTTCGACGAGGCGGGGTCGGTGGGGTGGGCGCCGCGCGGCCACGGGTACTTGGTGGCGGCGTCGAGGGCTGCGCGGGTGAGGTTGAGGCCGACGCTCACCAGGTCGTCGGAGCCCGGCGGGTGGACGAAGCGCTTGGGCTCGATGCGGGTGAGCAGGCGCAGGGACTGGGCGTTGCCCTCGAAGCCGCCGCAGTCCGCGGCGAATTCGTTGAGGGCCTGCTCGCCGTTGTGACCGAACGGGGGGTGGCCCATGTCGTGCGCCAGGCAGGCGGTCTCGACCAGGTCGGGGTCGCAGCCGAGCGCGGCGCCGAGTTCGCGGCCGACCTGGGCGCATTCGAGCGAGTGCGTCAGACGGGTGCGGGGGCTCGCGTCCCAGGCCTGGTTGCGGGTGCCCGGGGTGACCACCTGTGTCTTGCCCGCGAGGCGGCGCAGCGCCGCCGAGTGCAGGACGCGGGCGCGGTCGCGCTGGAAGGCGGTGCGGCCGGGGCGCTTGTCGGGCTCGGGGGCCCAGCGCTCCAGGGCGGCATCCTCGTAGCCGGGGGGTGTGCTGCGGGATTCATGCGGGACGGATGTGTGCGGGTCGCTGCCTTCCATGGCTCGACAGTAGCCCGAGTGTCCCGCCGGCCAGGGGTTACGCCGGGACCAGCCGGAGGTGGCCGGTGGGGGCGTGGGCGGAGACGTCCGCGGAAGTGTGCGCGGCGTGCAGGGCCTGGTCGTAGCGGTGCAGGAGGAGGCGGGCGACCGCGGGGTGGGTGCCGAGCGGGGCCGAGGCGATCCACGGGGCGGCCTGCGCGGCCTGGGCGGCGAAGCGGCCGGGGGCCGTGAAGCAGGACGCGATGGCGACGCGGTGCCGGCCGCGGGCCGCGAGGGCGCGGACGGCCGCGGGGACGGCGGGGGCCGCGGCGCAGGCGTAGGCGGCGACGACCGGGACGCCGAGGCGTTCGGCGAGACGGGCCGCGGTCCTGCGGGTGCCGGCCGCCGACTCCGGGTCGCGCGAGCCGGCCGCGGCGAGGACGACACCGCTGCCGCGCCGGATCCGCTCGGTCATCCCCTGCTCGCCGGGCCAGCCCGCCTCGACGAGGCGGTCGTACAGCGCCTCGATCAGCAGCGGATGCTCGCCGAGCGGTGCGGCGATCCGGGTGTGCAGGGAGGTGCCGCGGGCGGCGGACGGCAGATCGTGCTTGACGTGGAAGCCGCGGGCCAGGAGCAGCGGTACGAGGACGGCCTCGGTGGTGCCTTCGCGGGCGAGGGCGTCGAGGGTCTCGGGCAGCAGCGGCTCGTCGATCTCGATGTGCCCGAGCCGCACCGTCAGACCGGGCCGCTGCTCCCTGATCCGCTCGCGCAGCGCCTTCACGGTGGCGAGGGTGCGGGGGTCGCGGCTGCCGTGGCCCACCAAAACCAGGGCGGGCGCAGGTGCGGGGTGCGGACGGCCGTCGAGGCCGACGTGGCTGAGGCGGGTGCCGAGTTCGGCGGTGATGCGGTGCATCAGCTGGGCGGTGGTGGCGAGGGGGGTGGGGTCGGTGAGGGGGGTGGGGTCGGCGGCGGTGAGTGCGGTGGGGTCGGCGGCGGTGAGTGGGCTGCCTTTGGGCGGAGGCGTCATACGTCAAGGGTGGTGGGCGCAGATTGCAGGGTCGTTGCGTGGCGGTGACGGGTGGTTTCGGGGCGTTCACCGGTGAGCCCGGTGGGGGTGCCGGTGACGGGCGGGCGGACCGTCAGCGGCGCGTGCTCAGCGCCCGCCGCACCCCGTCCTCCCGCTCCCCGAGGAACCGCGGATCGCGCCCGAGCGCCGCGTCGCCCGCCCCCTTGCCCGAGGCGAGCAGCTCCCGTACGCCGCCGAAGTACCAGGTCGCGTCGTGCGGCTCGGCGACCGAGACCCCGTACGACGCGACGCCGGCGCGCTCGCACAGCGCGACGGCCCGGCGGATGTGGAAGCCCTGGCTGATCAGCACGGCCCGGTCCAGCCCGAAGATCTTCTTCGCGCGCACGCACGAGTCCCAGGTGTCGAAGCCCGCGTAGTCGCTGACGATCCGCCGGTCCGGCACGCCGTGCTCCGTCAGATAGCGCCGCATCGCGTCCGGCTCGTCGTACTCCGCCCTGCTGTTGTCCCCGGTGACAAGGACGACCTCGATGCGCCCGGCCCGGTACAGCTCCGCCGCCGCGTCCAGCCGGTGCGCCAGATACGGCGACGGCTCCCCGTCCCACAGTCCGGCCCCGAACACCACCGCCACCGGCGTCTTCGGTGCCCCCGCGACGTCACCGACGCGGCCGGCCGCCGCCGCGTGCATCCACGTGGACGGCAGCAGCGCCAGCACACAGCCCAGCATCAGCCCCTGTACGGCCCGCCGCTGCCCGCGCCGCGTCCGCAACGCCTTCAGCGCCCGCGACCGGGCCCGGGCTGCCCGCAGCCGTCCCTGCACAGCCCGCACCACACCACTCACGCGCCCGGCTCCCGGCACCCGCACGTCCACCCCCGTCATCCCGTCTGCCCATTGGTCACGCCTGGCACCGCACCCCCGGTTCCCGTCGCGGCGCTGACAACGTGGCCGGTGGCTGCGACACTGGCACGACCCGATCGATATGACTAAAAGTCATATGGCGAGTCTGCCGTCGGGGTCGAAACGGAGGTGTGCGCAATGGCTGCGGAACTGAGCGGCAAGGTCGTGATCGTGACGGGGGGCGCGCGGGGGCTCGGTGCCGCCATGGGCCGGGAGATCGTGGAGGGGGGCGGCAAGGTGCTGCTCACCGACGTCCTGGAGAAGGAAGGCGCCGAGACGGCTGCCGCGCTCGGGGACGCCGCGCGGTTCCACCGGCACGACGTCACCAGCGAAGAGGACTGGGCGGCGGTGTTCGCGTACGCCGTGGCCGAGTTCGGGCGGGTCGACGGGCTCGTCAACAACGCCGGGGTCGGGGCGGGCGAGATGCTCGAGAGCGAGACCGTGGCGCACTTCCGGCGGGTGATCGACATCAACCTCGTCGGGGTGTTCATCGGGGTTCACACCGCGATTCCGGTGCTGCGGGAGTACGGGGGTGGGTCGATCGTGAATATCTCGTCGGCGGCCGGGCTCATGGGGCTGGCGCTCACGGCTGGGTACGGGGCGTCGAAGTGGGGGGTGCGTGGGCTGTCGAAGATTGCCGCGGTGGAGTTGGCGGAGGGGCGGATTCGGGTCAACTCGGTGCATCCCGGGATGACGTACACGCCGATGGTGGAGGCGGTTGGGGTGAAGCCCGGGGAAGGGGGGTATCCGGGGGCTCCGATGGGGCGGGTCGGTGTGCCGGAGGAGATTGCTTCGGCGGTTGGGTTCTTGCTGTCGGATGCGGCGGCGTATGTGACGGGGGCGGAGCTGGCGGTTGATGGTGGGTGGACTGCGGGGCCGACGGTTCGGACGCTTACGGGGCGCTGAACCCAGGGGTTGATGTCACGGGGGCTCCGCCCCCGGGCCCCCGCTGGGGCTGCTGCCCCAGACCCCGCCTGTTTTGGGTGCCGGCTTCGTCTGCGGCTATCAGGCCGCCGTACATGCGTCCGGTTTCGTTTCGGGTGCGGGGCCGCAGCGGGGTACGTGCTCGCTGGGGCGCGGGCGGGACATGCTCTCAACGGTTGGGGTAAGCGTGGGGAGGCGCCCCGACTGCGCGCGCACCCCGCTACGGCCCCTCCCGTTTCGTATGCGGCTTCAGGCCGGTGGGGCTTCCGATGCGGCTTTCGGTCCGGAGGGGCTTCCACCTCAGGAGAGGGGAACGTGCCGCCCACCCCCACCCCCACCCCTCACCACCCCACCCCCCACCCACTGAGCCCGCCGTACCGCGCGTGTAACGCGAGGTGGGGCGGGGTGTAACAAGGGGGCCGCAGGCTGGGGGTATGTCGAGTTCTGCTGGGGTTTCCGGGGTTGTTCCTACGCACTGTCCGTACTGCGCGCTGCAGTGCGGGATGGGGCTGCGGGGCGATGGGGAGCGGGTGGAGGTCGTGGCCCGGGAGGGGTTCGGGGTCAATAAGGGTGCGTTGTGCGGGAAGGGGCAGAGCGCGCCCGCGCTGTTGCGGCGAGGGGTGCGGTTGACCGAGCCGCTTGTCAGGGATGCGGGGAGTGGGGAGCTTGTTCCCGCTGGTTGGGATGACGCTCTGGGGCTGATCGCGGAGCGGCTCGGCGGGGTGCGGGACGTGTACGGGGCCGACGCTCTCGGGGTGTTCGGGGGCGGAGGGCTGACCAATGAGAAGGCTTACTCCCTGGGGAAGTTCGCGCGCGTCGTGCTCGGGACCTCGCAGATCGATTACAACGGGCGGTTCTGTATGTCGTCCGCGGCGGCGGCCGGGCGGAAGGCGTTCGGGGTCGACCGGGGGCTGCCGTTTCCCTTGGAGGACATTCCGAAGACCGGGTGCGTGATCCTCGTCGGGTCGAATCTCGCCGAGACGATGCCGCCCGCTCTGCGGTACTTCAGTGAGTTGAGGGCGAACGGTGGGACGCTGATCGTTGTTGATCCGCGGCGCACGAAGACCGCCGAGCAGGCGGATCTGCATCTCGCGCCCCGGCCGGGGACCGATCTGGCGCTCGCGCTCGGGATGTTGCATCTCGTGGTGACGCAGGGGCACACCGACGAGGGGTTCATCCGGGAGAGGACCAGTGGCTGGGAGGGGGCGCGTGCCGCCGTCATGGCGCACTGGCCCGAGCTCGTGGAGCGGATCACCGGGGTGCCGGTGCCTCAGTTGCGGCAGGCCGTCGAGATGTTCTGTGCGCCCGAGCACGCGATGGTGCTGACGGCGCGCGGGCCCGAGCAGCAGGCCAAGGGGACCGACACGGTCGGCGCGTGGATCAATCTGTGTCTGGCGACCGGGCGGGCCGGGCGGCCGCTGTCCGGGTACGGGTGTCTGACCGGGCAGGGCAACGGTCAGGGCGGGCGCGAACACGGGCAGAAGGCCGATCAGTTGCCGGGGTACCGGGATCTCACCGATCCGGCGGCCCGCGCCCATGTCGCCGAGGTGTGGGGGGTCGATCCTGAGTCGCTGCCGGGGCCGGGGCGCAGTGCGTATGAGCTGCTCGACGCGCTGGGCGGGGATATCAAGGCGTTGTTGCTGATGGCGTCCAATCCGGTGGTGTCGGCGCCGCGCGCGGCCCATGTGGAGGAACGGCTGCGGTCGTTGGAGTTCCTGGCCGTGGCCGATGTCGTGCTCTCGGAGACCGCGGCTCTCGCGGATGTGGTGCTGCCGGTGACGCAGTGGGCCGAGGAGACGGGCACGCTCACCAATCTGGAGGGGCGGGTGCTGTTGCGGCGGCAGGCGGTGACGGCTCCGGAGGGTGTGCGCAGTGATCTGCAGGTGGTGAGTGAGCTCGCGGCGCGGCTTGGGGTCGAGAAGGGGTTCCCCGCTGAACCCGAGGAGGTTTTCGAGGAGCTGCGGCGGGCGAGTGCCGGGGGTGCGGCGGATTACTCCGGGATCACGTATCGGCGGCTCGTCGAGGAGGACGGGGTGTTCTGGCCCTGTCCGGAGGGGGCAGGGGACGGTGCCGTCTCGGGGGGCGGCATCGCTTCCGAGGGGGCGCCGCATCCGGGGACGCCGCGGCTCTTCCTCGACCGTTTCGCCACCCCCGACGGCCGCGCCCGCTTCGCGGAGGTGACGCACCGGCCGGCCGCCGAGGAGACCGATGCCGAGTATCCGGTGGTCCTGACGACGGGGCGGGTGCTCGCGCAGTACCAGTCGGGGGCCCAGACCCGTCGGGTGCCGGAGCTCAACGCGGCGGCACCGGGGCCGTTCGTCCAGTTGCATCCGCGGCTCGCGGAGCGGATCGGGGTCGTCGAGGGCGAACTCGTGACGGTGGTCTCGCGCCGGGGCAGGGCCGTGGCCCCGGCGCGGATCACCTCCACGATCCGGGCGGACACGGTGTTCATGCCGTTCCACTGGGCCGGTGAGGGCCGGGCCAACACGCTCACCAATCCGGCACTCGACCCCACCTCCCGTATGCCGGAGTTCAAGGTGTGCGCGGTCCGCCTGGAGGCAGCGGGCTCCGTCTGAGCCAGTCGCCGCCCGGCAGCACCCGCCCGCTCGCGCGCAGCCGCGCCGCGACGGCGGGGGCCGCCACGTACACCCAGGCCTGTACGGGACCCGCGGCGGTCCGCACCGAACGGGCCACGCGCTCGTAGTCGTTGTGCGGATCGCCGGGGACGTAGTCCTCCAACCGGTCGAGCAGGGCGAGCAGTTGGGGGTACGAGGACGGGGTGGGGGTGATCAGGTCGCCGTGGACCGTTCCCTCGCCCTCGATCGCGTACGGGTAGCCGGGGCCGTCGTACAGGAGCGCGCCCTGCCAGTGCGCGGGCTCCGTGGCGGCCGTATGCCCTTCGAGGCAGCGGCGGTAGTTGTACTCGCCGGGGCGCAGCGTCCCGTACACGAAGAACGGGAGTCTCACGGGGTGGTCTCCCGGCGCACCCAGTCCAGATAGGCCGCGCTGCCCGCCGCGACGGGGGTGGCGATGATCTCGGGGGTGTCGTAGTCGTGCACCTCCTGGAGCCACTCCTGGAGGAGCGGGTAGCGCTCCGCCGTCGTCTTGAAGACGATCCGCCACTCCTCGGACGTCTCGATCTTCCCCTCCCAGCGGTACACCGAGGTGACGGGCGCGGAGATCTGCGCGCAGGCCGCGAGGCGCGCGTCGACCGCGCCGCGGGCGAGCAGTTGCGCCTTGAGGGCGGCGTCCGTCGTCGTCAGGACGGTCCATACGCCCGAGCTGCCGCCGGACGGATCCGGGGTGCCCTCTCCCTTGCCGCCGGTCGCCACGTTCGTGTCCACGCCCACCGTCCCTACCTGCCTCTCGTCCGGGCTTCCACCCGGGCCGTCAGGACCAAAGTCCCGAATCGTCGCCATTCGTCACCACTAGGGCCGACTGTTACATAACAGGCCGTTTCCCGTGATGCGCGCCCCTTACCGTTCCATTGTGGTGGCCGGCCCCTCGCCGAATCCCCGGCATCCCCCGGCCGGCCGCCTCCCCTCCCCTGGACCCGCTCACCTGGACCCGCGCCATGAACTCCCGTTCCCGCACGCCGCTCGCGGCACTCGTCTGCGCCGTGCTCGGCGTGGCGCTGCTCGCGGGCTGCGGGGATCCGAACGGGCTCGACCGGGGCACCCACGCGCCCGCCGTCGCGGAGCAGCCGCGGCCCGAGGCGGTGTGGCCGGCCTGGTCGAAGGCGCTGCCGAAGACCCCGGGCGACGGGGCGGCGAGCCAGGAGGCGCCGTCCGCCCTCAAGGGGGTCGCGGTGCCCGAGAGCGGTCTCGCGAAGGTGGCGGTACGTGATGTGCTGCGCGCGGATCCGGACATGCGCGGGTACGCGCGGCTGCGGGACCTCACGGGGCCGGGGCGGGCCGGGATCCGGCCGCCGCGGCTCGCGGATCTGACCGGGGACGGCAGGAAGGACCTGGTCGTCGCGGTCGACACCGTGTCCGGGCGGACCGTCGTCGCCGTCTACACCGCGCGCGACGGCAAGGCGTACCGGATCCTGCGCTCGGGCGGGCAGCGGCTGTGCGTCGAGACGCTCGGCGGCGATCTGCTGCTGCGCACACCGAAGGACGGCGGCGAGAACGCGGTGCGCTACCACTGGAACGGGGTGCTGCTCGCGGCCCTCAGCGACACGACGACGTACCCGCGCAACCAGTCCGCGGCGACGCCCGCACCGCAGCGCACCCGGGACCACCGCAGTTGCGCCGAGGACGGCGGGGCGGGCGGATGACCGGCCGCGGCACGGCGGGCCGCGTGCGCCGGGCACCCGCCCGGCGGCTGCGCGCCCGGCTCAACGGCCTCGGGCTGCGCTGGAAGATCGCCGCGCTGCTCGCCGGCGGCTGCGCCCTGGTGGCGCTCGCGATCGGCGGTCTGATCCATCACGCGCGGTACGAGCAGGTGGCGGGGCAGGCCCGCGACAACGCGACCGCCGAGCTCATCCGCGTACGCAAGGTGTACGTGGCGACGGGCAGTGTCGATCACGAGGACTCCGCGGCCGCGATCGACTCCCCCGGGCTGCCGTCCGCCCTGCGCAAGGCGGCGCTCACGCAGCGCCGGACCACGTATCTGGAGCTGGACGCGGAGCATCCGGTGGTGTGGGCGGCGCGTCCGGTGGGCGCGCGGTCGGTGCTCTCCGTGCGGCTGCCGCTGGACGAGGCGCGGCACGAACTGAGCGACCTGGACGGCCAGTTGATCGCCTGGGGCACGGTTGTCGTGGCGCTGGCCGCGGTCGGCGGGCTGGCGCTGGCGAGCCGGGTGAGCCGCGACCTGCGGACGGCCGCGGCCACGGCCCGGCGGATCAGCGGGGGCGATCTGGACGCCCGGATCAATCACCCGCGCCCGCCCCGTACGAAGGACGAGGTCGCCGAACTGGCCTGTGCCGTCGACACGATGGCCACCACGCTGCAGCAGCGCCTGGAGGCCGAGCAGCGGTTCACGGCCGATGTGGCGCATGAACTGCGCACCCCGCTGACCGGTCTGCACACGGCCGCCGAGCTGCTGCCGCCGGGCCGGCCCACGGAGCTCGTACGCGACCGGGTGTCCGCGCTGCGCACGCTCACCGAGGATCTGCTGGAAGTGGCGCGGCTCGACGCGCGGATCGAGCAGCCGGATCTGGAGGTGCATCCGCTGGGCCCGCTGGTGGGGAAGCTGCTGCGACGGGCCGCTTTCGAGGGGGAGGTGAAGGGGTGCTCCGACGCGCTCGTACGGACGGACGCACGCCGGCTCGAACGGATCCTGGCCAATCTGATCGTCAACGCGCGGCGGCACGGTGCCGAGCCGGTCGAGGTCGAAGTGACGGGCACCTCGGTGACCGTCCGCGACCACGGCCCCGGCTTCCCCGGCCGTCTGCTCACCGAGGGCCCGCAGCGCTTCCTGACCGGCGCCGAGGAGCGCGGCCAGGGCACGGGGCTCGGCCTGACGATCGCGCTCGGGCAGGCGGAAGTGATGGGGGCGCGGGTGGAGTTGAGCAATGGGGAGGGCGGCGGGGCGCTGGCGACCGTCACCCTCCCCGAAGGTAGGTCCTGTCTGGAGTCCACCGTCGTCCGCGCGTAGCGCGGGCGCAGCGGCGTTCGGTGCGTGCGATCGGCGTGCGGTGCCGGGCGTCGGGGCGCAGGCGGTGGACTCCAGACAGGACCTAGTAAGGGCGCCGCTCCTTGGCCTCGCGCATGGCGAGGGCCCACCACGTCACGCGGTCGAGCAGGACCTTCGCCGCGGCGTCGCAGGCCGTCGGTTCGCGGTGGCGGCCGTCCTCGCCGAAAGCGCCGTGGGCGTTGTGGAAGGAGACGGTGTCGCGGACGGTGACGGCGTGCAATTCGGCGAAGACCGCGCGGAGTTGCTCGACCGCGCGCAGTCCGCCGGAGACGCCTCCGTACGAGACGAAGCCGACGGGCTTGGCCTGCCACTCGGTGAAGTGCCAGTCGATCAGGTTCTTGAGGGCGGCGGGGAACGAGTGGTTGTACTCGGGCGTGAGCACGACGAACGCGTCCGCGCCGGCCAGCTTGGGCGTGACGGCGGCGAGTTGCTCCTGCACCTCGGCGGAGGGGCGGTGGGACAGGGCGGTGGGCAGGTCGTGGTCGGCCAGGTCCACGACCTCGACGTCCAGGTCGGCGCGGGTGCGGGCATGGGCCAGGAACCATTCGGCGATCACGGGACCGAAGCGGCCGTGGCGGTTGGATCCGATCACCACGGCCAGCTTCACCGGGGCGGGGCTTGTGGCGGGGGCCGGGAGGGGGACGGGCAGGGCTGCGGGTTCAGCGACGGTTGTCATGGGAAGCAGCCTGATACCTCAACCAACCTTGAGGTCAAGCGGGTCCGGGCGGGCGGTCCGCAACGCCCTGGCCGGAGGGTCCGGCGCCCCCGTACCGTTCCCGCATGACCCCACTCCCCCTCCTGCGCGTCGAGATCGACGGCCGCCCCGCCGACACCGCGTCCCTGCTGCACCCCGCGACGGCCGGCTTCGGGCACTTCACCGCGCTGCAGGTGCGCGGCGGCGCCACCCGCGGGCTCGCGCTGCATCTGGAGCGGCTGCGGGCGGCGACGTACGAACTGTGGGGGCGCGAGCTCGACGGTGCGCGGGTGCGTGAGCTGATCCGGCACGCGCTCGGGGACACGTATCCGGACGCCTCGGTGCGGGTCCATGTGTACTGCCCGGAGGGCGAGCCGACCGTGATGGTCACGGTGCGCGGGCCGCAGCGGATGGACCCGGCGCCGCAGGCGCTGCAGTCCGTCGCCTACCGGCGGCCCGCCGCGCATCTCAAGCACCTCGGCGGGTTCGGGCAGGCGTACTACGGGCAGCGGGCGCGGGCCGCCGGGTTCGACGAGGCGCTGCTCGTCGAGGACGACGGGACGGTGCTCGAAGGCGCCGTCACCAACATCGGCTTCGTCGACGAGGAGGGGGCCGTCGTCTGGCCGCAGGGGCCGTCGCTCGCGGGCACCACGATGCAGCTGATCGCGCCGCGCCTCGCCGCCGCCGGGCTCGCCTCGCGCCGCGCGCGTGTGACGCTCGACGGGCTCGGCGCCTTCCGCGCCGCCTTCGTCACCAACTCGCAGGGCATCGCCCCCGTCCACCGCGTCGACACCACCTCCTTCGCCGGGGACGGGAAGCTGATGCGGCGGCTCGACGAGGTGTACGCGTCCGTGCCCTGGGACACCGTCTGAGCGACGGCCGGCGTGGCGTCACCCATTCACAGGCGCGGCACCCGATCGTTCCCGCCGCCCGTGCGTACGGCGATGACCTGCTGGAACTCCGCGCGTGCGGGCCCCGGTCGCGCGACACCCCGCCGATCCGGCGCGCGGTCGACAGGCGTACGGCGCCGAGTGCCACTTTCCTCGTACGCGAGGGCGCGACCGAGACGACGGCACAGGGGGTGCCGCGGGCCGCGCGCTGCCGGAGGAAGCACATGCGCATCGCCGCCACCCGTCTGCTCGCCGCATCCGCACTCGCCCTGTCGGCCACCGTGGTGGCGTCGCCCGCCCTCGCGGAGGAGAGCACGGGCACCGGGTCGCTCGAGCTGTACCCGACGAACGTCACACCGGGTGAGACGGTCACCGCGAACACCCCGTCCTGCGGCACCAGCGGCACCGCGGCCGGTGACGCGAGCGCCGTCGGCGCGGGCGGCTTCAAGCTGAAACCGACCACGCACGCGCAGGACGCGGTGGGCGCGTTCACCGTCCCGAACTCGGCCTCCCCCGGCACGTACGCGATCAACGCGAAGTGCGCGGGCGGCGCGGAGGTCTCCGGCGACCTGGTCGTGACGCTCACCGCGGCCCATCAGCAGGTCGCGCCCAAGGGACATGTGAAGACGGGGGTCGGCGGCGCACTCGGCCCCGATCCCGTGCAGACCGCGGCGGGTGTGGCGGCGCTGGCCGTCGCCGCCGCGGGCGGTACCTGGCTCCTGCATCGCCGGGCGAGAGGCGACGGGATCTGACGGACACCTCCGCTGTCCAACCGGTACCGCCGTCCCCGCCCCCTCCGCCGACGCGACCGCACGCGCCGCGGAGGGGGACGCGGGACGCGGCCGACGAACCCTTGAGGGGGCACGATGCCGGATCCCGCGGGAACGGGCGAGCAGCACGCGGCGGGGCGCAGGGGTGAGGACGCGGCCCGTGCGCGGGTGCGACGCCGGACTCTGAACATGGCGATAGCCGCGGTGAGTGGCTTCGCGCTCGTCTGCGGTGTGTGGCTGCTGCAGCACAACACAGCGAGCGCACCCCCGCCGCAGCCCTCCGCCGCGCAGGCCGCCGACGGTGGCGGGGCTCCCGCGCGGGAGGCCGGCGCCCCCGCGCTGCCGCCGTCCCCGCCGACGCGGATAACGATTCCCGCACTCAAGGTCGACGTGCCGTTGACCGGCCTCGGCCTCAACCCGGACGGCAGCCTGGAGGCGCCGCCCTCCGAACGCCGTGACCTCGCCGGCTGGTACGAGTCCGGTACGACGCCGGGCGACCGCGGTACCGCGGTCGTCGCCGGCCATGTCGACAACGCCGAGGGTCCCTCGGTCTTCTACGCGCTCGGCGCCCTGCAGAAGGGGATGCCGATCGAGATCCGCCGTACCGACGGGCAGACCGCCGTGTTCACGATCGACGCCGTCGAGGTCTACGACAGCCGCGCCTTCCCGGACGACAAGGTCTACGGCGCCGCGAAGCGCCCCGAGCTCCGGGTGATCACCTGCGGCGGCGGCTACTCGAAGAAGACCGGCTACCTGGGCAATGTCGTGGTCTTCGCCCATCTCACGGGCGTGCGCTAGGAGTGTCCGGCGGATGGGTCCGCAGGCGCTCTACTTGAGCCACTGCTCGTACGCCATCGTCCCCACCAGCGCGAACACGACGACGAGCAGCACGATCCGGACGAAGCCGCTGCCCTTCTTGAGCGCGGTGCGCGCCCCGAGCGTGCCGCCCGCGAGGTTGAAGACGGCCATCAGGGCGGCCAGTTGCCACAGGACGGCGCCCTGCCAGGCGAAGATCCCGAGGGCGCCCGCGTTGGTGCAGACGTTGGCGATCTTCGCGGTGGCGGAGGCGCGGACGAGGTCGAGGCCGAGGACGGCGGTCAGGGCGAGCACCAGGAAGGTGCCGGTGCCCGGTCCGATGAGGCCGTCGTAGAAGCCGATGCCGAGGCCGGCGATCCCGATCGCCGCGAGGATCTGCCGCCGCGTGGCGGGACCGGTGGCGGGCGCGGAGCCGAAGGACGGCTTGAGGATCACGAACGCGGCGACACCGAGCAGCACCACCATCACGACCGGCTTGAGCACCTCGGTGCTCATCCCGGCGGCGAGCGTCGCGCCGCCGACGGATCCGGCGAGCGCGGCGAGTCCGATACGGACCGCCGTCGTGACGTCGATCGGTGTCCTGCGGACGTACGTGACGGCCGCACCGGTCGTCCCGACGATCGCCACGGCCTTGTTGGTGCCGAGGGCCGTGGTCGCGTGCGTCCCCGCGGGCAGCCCGAGGAGCAGCGCGGGAAGCAGCAGCAGTCCGCCCCCTCCCACCACCGCGTCGATCCAGCCGGCCGCCGCGGCGGCGAGGCAGAGCAGGACGATGACGGTGAGGGGTATGTCGGGCATGCGGTGACCCTAGGTCACCGGGTACGTGGCCCCTGCACCGGGTTGGCGGAAGGCGTCCTGCCCGCGGAACCGGCCGATACACAGCTGCAACACACCCGCAGGGCGGCGGTAGTTCCGCCCTGACCGGTCTGCAGCGCCGCCCCGTGAGCCTGGCGACGTACCCGGGAGGACCGGTGTACGCAGGCCGGATCCGGGAGGCGGTTGCTGTGCAGGGGAACGCGGGCGGCGGGAACGCGGGGGACGACAACGCTGGGGCCGCGAGCGCGGGAAGGCTGCGGCGGGGTGTGCTGTGGGGGCTCGCGGGCGCGCTGATCGTCGTCGGGACGGGCGGGTTCCTGGTCCTGCCGGACGACGGTCACGGCGCGGCCGCCCGCGCGGACGCCGTCGCGGGGATGCGCCGGGCGCCGGGCGGCGTCGCGGACGGGCTCGGGCTGCCGTGGCCCGCCGAGGGGCAGTCGGCCGTGGCGGTGGAGGGCGTCGGGGTGCTCGGCACGTCGGGTCCGCGCGAGCCGGTGCCGATCGCGAGCGTGACGAAGGTGATGACCGCGTACGTGATCCTGCGGGACCACCCGCTGCAGGACGGCGAGGACGGACCGCTGATCGAGGTCGACGCGCAGGCCGCGGACGAGGCGCTGTCGCGGGACGAGTCCAGCGCGCCGGTCCTGCGGGGCCAGCGGCTGTCGCAGCGCAAGCTGCTCGAACTCCTGCTGCTGCCGTCCGGCAACAACGTGGCCCGGCTGCTTGCCCGCTGGGACGCGGACACCCAGGAGCGCTTCGTCGCGAAGATGAACGCGGCCGCGGACCGGCTGAAGATGAAGGACACCACGTACACCGGCGCGAGCGGCTTCGAGTCCTCCACCCGCTCGACCGCCGCGGACCAGCTGATCCTGGCCCGCGAGGCGATGCGCGACCCCGTGCTGCGGGCGACGGTGGGGCTGCGCAGCACCGAACTGCCCGGCCGTGCGGCGCCGTTGTCCAACACCAACGAGCTGCTCGACCGGCCCGGCGTGGTCGGTCTGAAGACAGGGTCGAGCACGCCCGCCGGCGGCAATGTCATGTGGGCCCTCGAGGTCCCGGAACGCCCGGGCGGCGGGACCAGGCGTCTCGTGTACGGCGTCGTGCTCGGGCAGCGGTCGGGGCAGCCGCCCGCCGTGGGACTGCGGGCCGCGTTCGACGGCAGCGGGCGGCTGATCGACACGCTGGCGGCGAAGCTGCCGCGGGCGCTGGCGCGGCAGGGGCTGTCGTGAGCGGGGTCGGGCTCCTGGACGCGGACCGCGTCGCGTCGGCCGAAGCGGCCGCCCCGCCAACGCCCCTGTGGAGACGCGCACGGGGCCGGGTGCTCGCCGTCGCCGCCCTGCTCTGGGCGCTCCTGATCCTCACGCTCCCCCACGCCCCCGGCGGCTGGGGCAACCTCGGCAGCCTGGCGCAGACCCTGCTGCCGTGGACCGGACTGGGTGTCCTGATGCTGCTCGCGGGCGCCGCCCTGCGCCGGTCCACGCTCGCCGCCGTCGCCGTCCTGGTGCCGGCCGTGGTGTGGTCGGCGCTCTTCGCCGGTGCGCTCGGCGACAAGCGTGGGGCGGGGCCCGTCGATCTGACGGTGGTCAGCCACAACGTGAGCGAGACGAACACCGCGCCGTCGAGGACCGCGCGGGCGCTGGCCGCGTCGGGCGCCGACGTGGTGGCGCTGCAGGAGATGCCGCGGTCGGGCGCGGGTTCGCGGGCGTACGCACGCGAGCTGGCCGCCCGCTTCCCGTACTCCGCGGTGAAGGAGGGCGTCGGGCTGTGGAGCCGCTACCCGCTGCGGGACGTGGCGCCGGTGGAGATCCTGCCGTGGCCGCGCGCCCTGCGCGCCACGGTCGCCACGCCGAAGGGCCCGGTGGCCGTGTACGTGGCGCATCTGGCGTCGGTGCGGGTGCTGCCGAGCGTCGGGTTCGCCACCCGCAGCCGCAACGAGTCCGCCGTGAAGCTCGCCGAGGCCGTACGGTCCGAGCGGCTCGCCCGTGTCGTCGTGGCGGGCGATCTCAACGGGTCGGCGGACGACTCGGCGCTGGACCCGCTGACCGGGCAGCTGCGCTCGGCGCAGGCCGCGGCGGGGGCCGGGTTCGGTCTCAGCTGGCCCGCGGCGTTCCCGGCGGTCCGCATCGACCACGTTCTCGTACGGGGTGTGACGCCCGTGTCCGCGTGGACCCTGCCCTCGACCGGCAGCGACCATCTGCCGGTCGCGGCCTCCCTGCGGTGGTGAGCGCGGTGGAGCCCGCGTCTGCGTCGGTCGGGGGCGGCGCGGCGCATGGGTACGATTCGAGCGTCGATCAGCCCAATTGTTCGAATGGAGAGGCGCCCTTGTCCGGAACCCGACCGGCCGGCTCCGGCGCGTCAGCGTGCCGCGCCCCGGTGAGCGTGCTGGTCGTCGAGGACGACGAGGTGATCCGCCGCTCCGTCCAGCTGGCGCTCGAACGGTACGGCTACGAGGTGACGGTGGCCGGGGACGGGCTCGACGGCCTCGACGCGTTCCGGGCCGGGCAGCAGGACCTGCTCATCCTCGACGTCATGCTGCCGGGTCTGGACGGCATCGGCCTGTGCCGGCGCATCCGCGAGGAGAGCCTGGTGCCCGTCCTGATGATGTCCGCGCGCGACGACGCCCTCGACGTCGTGGCGGGCCTGGAGGCGGGCGCGGACGACTACGTGGTCAAGCCCGTCGACATCGGGATCATGGTCGCCCGTATCCGCTCCCTGCTGCGCCGCGCCACGGTCACCACGGCCACCGACGAGCAACCCGCGGCCGCCGCACCGCGCCCCCTCCTCTTCGGCGATCTGCGCATCGACCCGCTCGGCCTCACCGTGGACCGGGCGGGCACGCCCGTCCCGCTCTCGCCGACCGAACTGCGGCTGCTCCTGCGCTTCGCCGAGCACCCCGGCATCGTCCTCGACCGGCGGCAGCTGCTGCGCGAGGTCTGGGACTACGGCTGGGAGGGCGACACCCGGGTCGTCGACGTGGCCGTGGTCCGGCTGCGCAAGAAGATCGGCGCCGAGCGCATCGAGACCGTACGCGGCTTCGGCTACAAACTCCTCAAGGACTGAGGCCGTATGGAACGGTCGGGCCCCAGGCCGCCGCGCCGGACGTCCGGCCTGCGCGCCCTGCGCTGGAAGATCGCCGCGCTCACCGCGGCGGCCTGCTGCGCCGTCGCCGCCGTCATCGGTGTGCTCGTGCACCGCGCGACCGAGGAGCAGAGCGAGAAGGCGGGCCGCGACCGCGCGTTCGCCCAGCTGAGCGCCGCGGAAGCGGAGTACGGGCGCACCGGCGAGCGGCCGCAGAACGCCGAGCTGATGGCGGCGGACGAGGTACCGGAACCGCTCGCCCGCTCGCTCTCCGAGCTGAGCGTCCCGGGCGAGATCGCCACCTGGTACGACGTGAAGGCGCCCAACTGGTACTGGCTGTGGGCCGCCGTGCCCGTCGACGGCCGCGTCCTCGCCGTGCGCACGGACATGAGCGCCGAGGTCCGCCGCCTTCAGCTCCTGGACCGCAGCATCGTCAAGGCGGTGCTCGCCGCGCTCGTGGTCGTCGTCCCGCTGGCCGCGCTCGCCACCGAGCCGATGAACCGCCGGCTGCGCCACGGCGCCCGCACCGCGCGCGCGATCGCCGACGGCGACCTCGACGCACGGATCGGGCGGCGCGGGCGCGCCCGGGACGAGATCACCGACATGTCCGCGGCGATGGACGACATGGCGGGGGCGCTCCAGCGCCGTCTGGAGTCGGAGAAACGCTTCACGGCGGACGTCGCCCACGAACTGCGCACCCCGCTCATGGGGTTGGTCACCGCCGCGGGCCTCCTCGACGAGGAGGACGAGGCGGCGCGCCTGGTCCGCGAACGGGTGGCGACGCTCCGCACCCTGACCGAGGACCTCCTGGAGATCTCCCGCCTCGACGCGGGCGCGGAGGTGGCCCGGCCGGACGCCGTCCCGCTGGCGGATCTGGTCACCGACGTGGTCCACCGCACCGACGGCTCGGCGTACGTGCGCGTCAAGGACGCCCTGACGGTCCGCACCGACCCGCGCCGCGTCGAACGGATCCTCACCAACCTCCTCACCAACGCCCGACGCCATGGCGCGGCCCCGGTCGAGGTCACGGTGACGGGCCCGGTCGTCGAGGTCCGCGACCACGGCCCGGGCTTCCCGCCCGAGCTCCTGAGCGAGGGCCCGCAGCGCTTCCGCACGGGAGCCGTCGAACGGGGCCGCGGCCACGGTCTGGGGCTCACGATCGCCCTGGGCCAGGCACAGGTCCTGGGCGCGCGCCTGACGTTCGCCGACGCGGAGGATGGTGGGGCGGTGGCGCGTCTGGACCTCAGGGAGCTGCCTGTGGTTGGACCGGCCCCGAGGGGAGACGGTCCGGGGCCGTCGGTGCCGCCGGATCGAGGGTGAGCGTGAGCAGGGTCGCCGCCAGCGCGCTCGCCCCTGCGAGCGAGGCGGCGAGTCTGCGGCGGGCCTGACGGGTGGGGCCGGGGGCGGGCTTGCGGTGGCGGGCCATGGGGCGGGGGGATCCGTTCTCGGGGACCGGGTTCGGCAGGGCGGGCAAGGCTCGGAATATGGCAGGCTCGGAATATGGCGGGGCTTGGAATACGGCAAGGCTCGGAATACGGCGGGGCTCAGAACGTGAAGTTCTCCGCGTGGATGTGCTCTTCGGGTACCCCGGCCCGTACCAGCGCGACGGTCGCCGCGCCCGCCATCCCGGGCGGGCCGCACAGGTAGACGTCGTGCTCGGCGATATCGGGGACGAGGTTGCGCAACGCCTGGGGGGCGAGCGGGTCGAAGGCCGCGTCGGACGGGCCGAGGAGGTAGTGGAGCGCGGCGCCGCGCCGGGCGGCTATGGCCTCCAGTTCCTCGCGCAGCACCAACTGGGCCGCGTTGCTGGCCCGGTAGAGCAGGGTCAGGTCGCCGGGCCCGCCCGGCAGCGTCTCGAAGAGCGCCCGCATCGGGGTGATGCCGACGCCGCCCGCGAGCAGCAGCACCTTGCGGCGGGTGCGGCGGTGGGCGGTGAGCGCGCCGAACGGTCCGGTGGCGAGCACGCGCGTGCCGGGGCGCAGCCGGCGGATGCGGCGCGTGTGGTTGCCCGCCGCCTTCACGGTGATCCGGAGCGTGTCCTGCCGTACGGGCGCGGAGAGCGAGAAGGGCAGCGCGGTGTGCCAGAGCCTGCGCTGCAGGAACCGCCAGCGGAAGAACTGCCCCGGTTCGGCCCGCAGTTCGTCGAGCCCGTTTCCCCGGATGCGTACGGACACGACCTCGGGCCCTTCCCGCCGCACCTCCACCACCCGCAGCGCGTGCCGCAGTGCCTGTCGCACCGGCACGACGAGCCGGTACCAGACGAGCAGTGCGGCGACGGTGGTGTGCAGCAGGGCCCACGCCCAGACCGCGAGCACACTGCCCGCGATCTCGGGTCCGGCGAGCTGGTGGGCGAAGGCGAGGGCCGCGGCGAGGTAGGTGAGGAGGTGCAGCGCCCGCCATGTCTCATGCGGTACGCGCCTGCGTACGGCTCGCGCGGAGGTGATCCCGACGCCGAGCAGCAGTCCGGTCCCGAGGGTCGCGGCGGCGAGCGCGGGATAGCCGAGCAGCTCACCGACCGCGGTGAGGAGATCGGTCCCGCGGTGCATGGCGTACCCGCACAGCGCGAGCGCCGTGTGCCCGGCGCACAGACTCAGCACCCAACGCCCGCCCAGCGCATGCCACTTGGCCAGCCGGTCCGCCCCGACCCCGTGCTCGACGGCGGGCACCCGCGCCATGAGGAACAGCATGACGAGCACTCCGTACCCCGCGAGCAGCCCGGAGAGGTGCGCCCCGGTGGCGAAGAGGGCGTCGAGCCGCGCGGAGGGCCGCACCTGCACGGCCCACAACAGGGTGACGGCCATGGCTCCGGCGCCGAGGGCCGCACGAAGCCGCGCCGGGGAGACCCGTAGGGGCTCGACCTGCCCGCCCCGGACGGCTCGAACTGCTGCGTCAGTACTCACGGCGCTTGAACATAGGCGTTGGGAGGCCCGGAAAACACCTGGTCAGAGGCGTATCGGAGATCCTTAAGGTTGCTTTGAGGATGGCTTCGACGACGGTTAAGAAGCCGCGCCCTCCGAAGCGCCCAGTAGTCATACGAGCATGCACTCATACCGCGTGACCCGATCGGCGACGGGTCGCTGCTCCCAATGAATGATCCTGCGCGGCACGAGCCGTCAACCGTGTGTTGACGACGCAAAACCGGTCCACTGTTCGACGCGACCTTCTTTCGGTTGAAGTCATTTCAACTCGGTTGAAATCAGCCACGAATCAGTCATCAAAGGAGCACGTCCGTGATCAAGACCGTTCTGTCCGGTGCAGCCATCGCCACCGTCGCCACCATGGCGGCCGCCGGTTCCGCCTCCGCGGCCACCGTCTCCGGGCCGGAGGGCCAGAACCACACGGCCACCAGCGCGGGCGAGGCCAGCAGCGCCGCGCGTGTCGCCTACGGCGAGACCACCAGCGGCAGCGGCTCCGCCAGTGACTTCGCCACCCGCAACGGCGACACGGCCATCGGCGGTGACGCCAGCGGCATCCTCAACACCTACGGCGCCCCGCTCGTCGACGTCGACCTGCGCTGCGCCGTCCCGAACCCGCAGGGCGTCGGCGGCAACGTGCTCGGTGGCCCCATGGCGGCCTGCCCGGTCGCCCCCGTGGACCAGTTCGACGCTCCCGAGCGCATCATCTGACGCCGGCGCCGAACGGCCCTTGCTCCGCTTCTCGCACGAGAAGCCGGGCAAGGGCCGTTCGCGTTTCCGCGCCCTCACACTCCCCCAGCCCCTTCGCTGAGCACCCCGTCCCCAAGCCGAAACGGGACCGATCCGGACGGGCAACACCCGCGCCGCACGCTGAGGTGCATGGGACAGCGCATCGTGGTCATCGGGGCCGGCACCGCCGGGGCGCGGTTCGCCCTGCGGATGAGGGGGCGGGCCGAGGTCACCCTGGTCGGGGCCGAGGCGCACGCGCCGTACAACCGGGTGCTGCTCGCCGACGTGCTGGCCCGGCGGTTCCCGGCCGAGGTGGCGGCGCTGCCCGATCCGGGGCCCGTGGTGCGGGACCGGGTCGTGGGCATCGACCGCGGGAAACGGCAGGTGCGGCTCGCGGACAGCGAGACGCTGACGTACGACGCACTGGTGCTCGCGACCGGCTCCAACCCGGTGCTGCCCGCCCTGCGCGGCCTCACCCGGGGACTGCCGGAGAACGTGCACGCGTTCCGGACGATGGCCGACTGCCTGGCGCTTTCCGAGGCGGTACGGGAGGGCGCGCGGGCCGTCGTCATCGGGGGCGGACTGCTCGGCGTCCTGTGCGCGCGGGCGCTCGCCGAGCGCGGCGCGCAGGTCGTGCTTGCCCAGCAGGGCGAGCACGTCATGGAACGGCAGCTCGACGCCGAGGCCGGGGAGCTGGTCCGGGAACATCTCGCCGAGCGCGGCGTCGAGGTGCACACCGAGTGCCGGGTGCGCGAGGTACGGACCCGCGGCAACCGCGCCACCGGGGTCGCGCTGGCCGACGGTTACGTCCTCGGCGCCGATGTCGTCGTGCTCGCGTGCGGGGTGCGGCCCAGTACGCAGCTGGCCCGCGAGGCCGGGCTCGATGTCCGGACCGGCATCGTCGTCGACGACGAGCTGCGGACCAGCGATCCGGACATCCACGCGATCGGGGACTGCGCGGAGCACCGCGGCCGGAGCTACGGGCTCGCCACCCCCGCGCTCGAACAGGCCGACGCGCTCGCCGACCTGCTGCACCACGGCGAGGGCGGCTATCAGGGCACCCGCGCACTGACCCGTCTCACCCTCACGGACGAGGGACGACTTCCGCTGGATCTCGCCACGTTCGGCGACACGTCGATCCGCGAGGGCGACGACGTGATCCGGCTGACCGACGCCACACGCCGCACGTACCGCAAGGTCGTCGTCCGCGACGACCGGCTCGTCGGCGGGGTGCTGCTCGGCGAACTCGGTGCCGTGGGCACCCTCGCCGACGCCTGGCACGCAGCAGAGCCGCTGCCCCAGGACGCACCGCTGCACCATCTGCTCACCCACGACGGAGGCCTGTAACGATGCCGAAGCCTGACACCCTCCCCACCCTGCTGCTCGTCGGACACGGCATGGTCGGCCAGCGGTTCCTCGAAGCGCTCGTCGAGCGCGGGGTCACCGGGACCCATCGGGTGGCCGTGCTGTGCGAGGAGCCCCGTCCCGCGTACGACCGCGTCCATCTGACCTCGTACTTCGAGGGCAGGAGCGCCGAGGATCTCTCGCTCACGCCCGTGGAGTTCATGGCGGAGAACGGCATCGAGCTGCACCTGGGCGAGGCCGCCGAGACAGTCGACCGCGAGGCCAAGGCCGTGACCACGCGTACGGGCCGCACCTTCGCGTACGACACGCTCGTGCTCGCGACCGGCTCGTACCCCTTCGTACCGCCCGTGCCGGGCAAGGACGCCGAGGGCTGTTTCGTCTACCGCACGATCGAGGACCTGGAGGCGATCGAGGCGTATGCGAAGGACGCCACGCGGGGCGCCGTGGTCGGCGGCGGGCTGCTGGGTCTGGAGGCGGCGGGCGCGCTGAAGGGTCTCGGACTCGATACGCGGATCGTGGAGTTCGCGCCGCGTCTGATGCCCGCGCAGGTCGACGACGGCGGCGGCGCGGCGCTGCTGCGGACCATCGAGCGCATGGGCCTGACCGTGCACACCGGCGCCGGCACCGAGGCCGTGGTCACCGGCGACGACGGGCGGGTCGGCGCGATGCGGCTGACCGACGGCAGTGAACTGCCCACGGATCTGGTGGTGTTCTCGGCCGGAGTACGGCCCCGGGACCAACTGGCCCGCGCGTGCGGCCTGACGGTCGGCGAGCGCGGCGGCATCACCGTCGACGAGGAGTGCCGGACCAGCGACCCGGCCGTGTTCGCGATCGGCGAGTGCGCGCAGGCCGCGGACGGCAAGGTGTACGGACTCGTCGCACCGGGCTATGCGATGGCCGAGGCGGCGGCGGACGCCGTCGCGGGCTTCCCCGGCTCGTTCACCGGTGCCGACATGTCGACGAAGCTGAAGCTGCTCGGGGTGGACGTCGCCTCGTTCGGCGATGCGCACGGGGCGACCGAGGGCTGCCTCGACGTCGTCTACGCGGACTCCCGCTCGGGCACGTACAAGAAGCTCGTGATGGACCCGGAGGGCGTGCTGCTCGGCGGTGTCCTCGTCGGGGACGCCGACGCGTACGGGATGCTGCGGCCGCTGACCGGCAGCGTGCCGCCGGTCGCGCCCGAGCAGCTGGTGCTCCCGGCGGGCGCGGGCGGCCCGGTGAAGCTGGGCCCGGACGCGCTCCCCGACGACGCGATCATCTGCTCCTGCCACAACGTCACCAAGGGCGAGATCTGCGCCTGCGGCACCCTGCCCGAGGTCAAGCAGTGCACCAAGGCCGGTACGGGCTGCGGCAGCTGCGTCAAGACGATCCTGCAGCTGCTCCCCCAGAGCGGCGACAAGGGGCTGTGCGGCTGCTTCGGCCTGACGCGGGCCGAGCTCTACGAGATCGTCAAGGTCAAGCGGATCACGTCGTACGCGCGTCTCCTCGACGAGCACGGACGCGAGAGCGCCCGCGGCACCGAGGGCTGCGAGGTCTGCAAGCCGACGGTCGGCTCGATCATCGCCTCCCTCGCCCCGACGATCGGCGCGGACGGCTATGTCCTTCAGGGCGAGCAGGCGGCGCTGCAGGACACCAACGACCACTTCCTCGCGAACATGCAGCGCAACGGCTCGTACTCGATCGTGCCGCGGGTGCCCGGCGGCGAGATCACCCCCGAGAAGCTGATCGTGATCGGCGAGGTGGCCCGCGACTACGGGCTCTACACGAAGATCACGGGCGGTCAGCGCATAGACCTCTTCGGTGCGCGCGTCGACCAACTGCCGTCCATCTGGGCCCGGTTGGTGGACGCGGGCTTCGAGTCGGGGCACGCGTACGGCAAGGCCCTGCGGACCGTGAAGTCCTGCGTCGGGCAGACCTGGTGCCGGTACGGGGTGCAGGACTCGGTCCGTATGGCCATCGACCTGGAGCTGCGCTACCGCGGTCTGCGCGCGCCCCACAAGCTGAAGTCGGCGGTCTCGGGGTGTGCCCGCGAGTGCGCGGAGGCGCAGTCGAAGGACTTCGGGGTGATCGCGACGGCGAGCGGCTGGAACCTGTACGTCGGCGGCAACGGCGGGATGACCCCGCGCCACGCGGACCTTCTCGCGCAGGACCTCTCGGATGCCGAACTCATCCGGCTCATCGACCGGTTCCTGATGTTCTACATCCGCACCGCGGACCGCCTGGAGCGCACCGCGAGCTGGCTGGAGCGCCTCGAGGGCGGGCTCGACCACCTGCGCGAGGTGATCGTCGAGGACTCGCTCGGGCTGTGCGCGGAGCTGGAGGGCCTGATGGCCGACCACGTGGCCGGCTACCGCGACGAATGGGCCGAGACCCTGGCCGACCCCGAGCGCCTCGCCCGTTTCCAGTCGTTCGTGAACGCGCCCGGCACCCCCGACCCGACCGTGCAGTTCGTCGCCGAGCGCGACCAGATGAAGCCGGACCTCGCCGTCCTGATCCCCGAAGGAGCACTGACCGCCCGATGACTCTCCAACTCCGCCTGGACGACAACTGGTTCACCATCTGCGACGCGGCCCGGCTGCAGCCCGGGCGCGGCGCGGCCGCCCTGCTGCCCGACGGCCGGCAGGCGGCGCTCTTCGTGGACCGCGACGGCCGCGCGTACGCCATCGACAACCGGGATCCCTTCACCGGGGCCTCGGTCCTGTCCCGCGGCCTGCTCGGCTCGGCCTCCGGCCGCCCGTTCGTGGCGTCCCCGCTGCTCAAGCAGCGCTTCGACCTGGAGTCGGGGGCGTGTCTCGACGATTCCGAGGTGGCGGTGCGGGCGTACGAGGTGCGCCGGGCTTGACGGTGAGACTGGGCTTACCGGCGGGTAAGTTCGGTCGTACGCTGACGTCCGACCGAAGTGCCCCCTTCCGGAAGGACCGTCATGACCGCCTGGACCACGCGTGACATCCCCGACCAGAGCGGCCGCACGGCGGTCGTCACCGGCGCCAACAGCGGTATCGGCCTCGCGGCCGCCCGCGAGCTGGCCCGGCGGGGAGCGCGGGTGGTGCTCGCCTGCCGCAGCGAGGCGCGCGGGCGGGAGGCCGTCGCACGGATCACCGCCGACATCCCGTCCGCCGAGGCCGAGTTCGCACCCCTCGACCTGGCGGACCTCTCCTCGGTACGGGACTTCGCGGGTGCCTTCGCCGGGGAGCAGCTGGATCTGCTGATCAACAACGCGGGCGTGATGGCGCTCCCGTACGGCAGGACGGCGGACGGCTTCGAGACGCAGTTCGGCGTCAACCACCTCGGGCACTTCGCGCTCACGGGCCTGCTCCTGCCGAAGCTGCTCGGGACGCCCGGGGCGCGGATCGTGACGGTGTCGAGCGGGATGCACTTCCTCTCCGACGTCGACATCGCCGACCTCAACTCCGAGCGGAAATACCGCCGTTGGATCGCGTACGGACGATCCAAGTCGGCGAACCTGCTGTTCACACACGAGCTGGCGCGGCGTCTCGCAAGGGCCGGCTCGGAGGTGGTGGCGGCCGCCGCGCACCCCGGCTTCGCCCGCACGAACCTGCAGACGGCCGGTCCCCGCATGGAGGGCCGCCGCCTCACGGAACGCGTCTCGGCCGCGGGCACACAGGTGCTGGCCCAGTCCGCGGAGGCGGGCGCGTGGCCGACGCTGTACGCGGCGACGGCGCCCGGAGTCCGCCCGGACTCCTTCACCGGACCGCGCTTCGTGGGCTGGCGCGGGGCGCCGGCGAAGTCCGTCCGCGCGAAGTGGACGCTCGACGACGCGACCGGGGAGCGGCTGTGGGCGGCCTCGGAGCAGCTGACCGGGGTGACGTACAGCTGGGAGAAGTAGGGCGGGGCGGTCCGGGGGGGTGAGGGCTTGCCCTGGGTTCGGGCGGCGGCCCTCGCCACCACCCCGCGGGACCAAAGCCCCTGGACCCGCCGTGCCCGCGCCCCGCACCGTGGAAGGATGGACTCCGTGCGCTTCGCCGACCCCGACCCCCACCGTGACAGCGACAGCAGCCGGCCCGGCGGCGACAGCCGTGGCGGGCGTCGCGTCCGCGCCGACATCGCCGGCCGCGCCGACCTCGACGTGCTGCTGCGCCGCTTCTACACCGCCGCCTTCGCCGACCCGCTGATCGGGCCCTTCTTCACGGAGATCGCGGGGACCAGCCTCGATGTCCATATGCCCCGGATCACCGACTTCTGGGAGCGCGCCCTGTTCCGCAGCGCCGAGTACCAGCGCAACGCGTTCGCACCGCACGCCGCCCTGCACTCGGTCGAGCCGATGACCGCCGAGCACTTCGGCCGCTGGGTCCAGCTGTGGCACGCCACCCTCGACGGGCTGCACACGGGGCCGAACGCCGAGCGCGCCAAGGCGCAGGGCGAACGGATCGCTGTCGCCATGCTCAAGCGCCTCTCGGGCGGCACCCTCGACACCACGGGCGAGAACCGCGGCTTCATCCCGCTCGCGGCCCTGGAACTCCGCGCCGCCGCCTAGGCGGCGTGCCTGCGACGGAGCCGCAACCGTTTGCCCGGGCCCACCGGCCCGCCTAGCGTCGGCCCCATGAGTGCTGGCAAGAAGATCACCGAGAAGCTGTCGGCCGCGGTCCTGACCGAGTCCACCGGCAAGGACTGGGTGGGTTGGTTCGCCGTGCTCGACAAGTGGGGCGCCCAGGAGCGCGGGCACACCGAGATCGCCCGGCATCTGCGCGAGGACCACGGAGTGAACGGCTGGCACGCCCAGTCGATCACCGTCGGCTACGAGCAGGAGCGCGGTCTGCGCGAGGTCGGCCAGTCCTGCGAGGGCACATGGGAGGCCTCGGCGAGCAAGACGGTGAACGCTCCGGCGGAACGCGTGAGCGAGGCCTTCGTCGACGCGGCCCTGCGCCGCCGCTGGCTCCCGGACGGCGACCTGACCCTGCGCACGCACCGCGCGGGCAAGTCCCTGACGGCCGACTGGGAGGACGGCGGCAGCCGGATCTCCGTCTGGCTGACGGCGAAGGGCCCCGGCAAGACGCAGGTCGGCCTCGGCCACCACAAGCTGGACGACGCCGACGCGGTGGCCGCGTACAAGGAGTTCTGGCGTACGCATCTGAGCGAGCTCAAGCGGGTCCTCGAAGCGGAGTGAGCAGCGGGTCCCAGGGGCTGTCGTCGAGAGAGCGCAGCATTTGGGCAGGGCCAAAAGGCCTCGCGGTTTCCCGCGGGCCGTGCCGACGATGAGGCGAGCACGGTTGTACGGGGGTTCGGGGGAACACCGTGGGGGATGCACAGCGTCTTCCGGGACGGGCCGCGTCCGCGGTCGCGGTCCTGGTCCTGTTCGCGGCGGCCTTGGTGAGCTGCGGTTCTTCGGGGGGAGAACCGTCGGCCGAGGCCGCCGCGAACCAACTGACGGAATGGGAGCCACCCGGCGAGGAGGCACGGGAGCTCCTCAGGCACGCCGAGCAGCTGTACCTCGCGGGCTGCCTGCGCAGCCGCGGTGTCAGCTACTCCGTCCGCACACCGGACCGGGTGCCCGGGCCGCCCAGGCCGTTTCCGTACGGGATCGACGACATGGCCTGGGCCCGCAGCCACGGCTTCGGCACCGCGCTGCGTCAGGAGGCGGCCGCGTACGCCCGCGAGGACCCCAACCGCCGCTACCGGCACGCACTCGACGGCCGCAGCCAAGCCGCGTACGACCGGAAGACGGCCCACTGCGCCCGCGCGGCCGGCAACGCGTTGTACGGCGACGGCGAGCGCTGGCAGCGCACCGACGCGGCGGCGCGCGCGGTCACGGCCGAGGTGCGCGAGGCGGTACGGGAGCGGCCGCGCTATCGCAAGGCCCAGGCGGCCTGGTCGTCCTGCATGCGCGGCGAGGGCTTCGACGTCACGTCACCGCTGGTGCTCGCCGCGTACTTCGGCCACTCCCCCGCACCGGAGCGCGGTGCCGCGGTCGCCGAGGCCCGCTGCGTGACCGCGACGGGCCTGGCGCGTACGGGCCGCGCCCTGGAGCCCGCAGTGCGCGCGAAGGTGTACGCCGAGCACGCCGCCGTACTCGAGGAGCACGGGGCGGTGCTGGCGGAGGCGGTCCCGTACGCGCGGCAGGTGGTGGCCCAGCTGGACCACCGCTGAACATGGCGAAGGGGACGCCCCCGCACAGGGCGCCCCCTCCATGTGATCCCGGGGCCGGCGGCGAACCGGTGAGGGTTGTGTCAGGGCATGACCCGCCGACGGCCCCGGTGGTTCAGGTGCAGGTCAGCGGCTGTCGCTGCCCTGCGAACCCGCCGCTGCCCGGCCCGCCTCGAGGCGCGCGACGGGGATACGGAACGGGGAGCAGGACACGTAGTCGAGACCCACCTCGTGGAAGAAGTGCACCGACTCCGGGTCACCGCCGTGCTCGCCGCAGACGCCGAGCTTGAGGTCGGGACGCGTGGCGCGGCCTTCCTTGACGGCGTGCTTCACGAGCGAGCCGACGCCGTCCTTGTCGATGGTCTCGAACGGCGAGACACCGAAGATGCCCTTCTCCAGGTACGCGGTGAAGAAGCTGGCCTCGACGTCGTCGCGCGAGAAGCCCCAGACGGTCTGCGTCAGGTCGTTCGTGCCGAACGAGAAGAACTGCGCGGCCTCGGCGATCTGCGCGGCCGTGAGCGCGGCGCGCGGCAGCTCGATCATGGTGCCGATGGTGAGCTTGAGGTTGGTGCCGGTGGCGGCCTCGACCTCGGCGATCACCTGGTCCGCCTCGTCCTTGACGATCTCCAGCTCCTGGACGGTGCCGACGAGCGGGATCATGATCTCGGCGCGCGGGTCGCCCTTGGCGCCGCGGCGCTCGGCGGCGGCCTCGGCGATCGCGCGGACCTGCATGGCGAACAGGCCGGGGATGACAAGGCCGAGGCGTACGCCGCGCAGACCCAGCATCGGGTTCTGCTCGTGCAGCTTGTGCACGGCCTGGAGCAGGCGCAGGTCGTTCTCGTTGGCGTCCTTGCGGGACTCGGCGAGCGCGACACGGACCGAGAGCTCGGTGATGTCGGGCAGGAACTCGTGCAGCGGCGGGTCGAGCAGACGCACGGTGACGGGCAGCCCGTCCATGGCCTCGAAGAGCTCGACGAAGTCCTTCTTCTGCAGCGGCAGAAGCTCCTTGAGCGCGTCCTCGCGCTCGGCCTCGGTGTCGGCGAGGATCAGGCGCTCGACCATCTCGCGGCGCTCACCGAGGAACATGTGCTCGGTGCGGCACAGGCCGATGCCCTGGGCGCCGAAGCGGCGGGCGCGCATGGCGTCCTCGGCGTTGTCGGCGTTGGCGCGGACCCGCAGCCGGCGCTTGCCGTCGGCGAAGGACATGATGCGGTGCACGGCGGCGACCAGCTCGCCGGCCTCCTCGGCACCGGCGTGCATCCGGCCCTCGAAGTACTCGACGACCGGGGAGGGTACGACGGGTACCTCGCCGACGTACACCTTGCCGGTGGAGCCGTCGATGGAGACGACGTCGCCCTCCTCGATGACCACGCCGGAGGCGGTGGTCATGCGGCGGCGCTTGGTGTCGACCTCGAGCTCCTCGGCGCCGCAGACACAGGTCTTGCCCATGCCGCGGGCGACGACGGCGGCGTGCGAGGTCTTGCCGCCGCGGGAGGTCAGGATGCCCTCGGCGGCGATCATGCCGTCCAGGTCGTCCGGGTTGGTCTCACGGCGGATCAGGATGACCTTCTCGCCGGAGCGCGACCACTTGACGGCCGTGTACGAGTCGAAGACGGCCTTGCCGACGGCGGCACCCGGGGAGGCGGCGATTCCGCGGCCGATCTGCTCGACCTTCGCGTCCTCGTCGAACTTCGGGAACATCAGCTGGGCGAGCTGGGCGCCGTTGACGCGCTGCAGCGCCTCGGCCTCGTCGATGAGGCCCTGGTCCACGAGCTGGGTGGCGATACGGAAGGCGGCACCGGCGGTGCGCTTGCCGACGCGGGTCTGCAGCATCCACAGCTGGCCGCGCTCGATGGTGAACTCGATGTCGCAGAGATCCTTGTAGTGGGTCTCCAGCGTGTTCATGATCTCCATGAGCTGGTCGTACGACTTCTTGTCGATCGACTCGAGCTCGGCGAGCGGCACGGTGTTGCGGATGCCGGCGACGACGTCCTCGCCCTGCGCGTTCTGCAGGTAGTCGCCGTACACGCCCTGGTGGCCGGAGGCGGGGTCGCGGGTGAAGGCGACGCCGGTGCCGGAGTCGGGGCCGAGGTTGCCGAAGACCATCGAGCAGACGTTGACGGCGGTGCCGAGGTCGCCCGGGATGCGCTCCTGGCGGCGGTACAGCTTGGCGCGGTCGGTGTTCCAGGAGTTGAAGACGGCCTCGATGGCGAGGTCCATCTGCTCGCGCGGGTCCTGCGGGAAGTCGCGGCCGGTCGCGGTCTTGACGATCTTCTTGAACTGCTTGACGACCTTCTTGAGGTCGGCGGCGTCCAGGTCGGTGTCGCTGGTGACCTTCTTGGCGGCCTTGGCGTCGTCGAGGGCGTCCTCGAAGAGCTCGCCGTCGACGTCCAGGACGGTCTTGCCGAACATCTGGATGAGGCGGCGGTACGAGTCCCAGGCGAAGCGCGCGTTGTCGGCCTGCTTGGCGAGGCCCTCGACGGAGACGTCGGAGAGACCGATGTTGAGGACGGTGTCCATCATGCCGGGCATCGAGAACTTGGCGCCCGAGCGGACGGACACGAGCAGCGGGTCGTCGGCCTGGCCGAGCTTCTTGCCCATCGTCTGCTCGAGGGCGTCGAGGTGCGCGCTGACCTCTTCGCGCAGCTCAGCGGGCTCGTTGCCGCTCTCGAGGTAGACCTTGCAGGCCTCGGTGGTGATGGTGAAGCCCGGAGGGACCGGGAGTCCGAGGTTGGTCATCTCGGCGAGGTTCGCGCCTTTACCGCCGAGGAGGTCCTTGAGGTCCCTGTTTCCCTCGGTGAAGTCGTAGACGAACTTCTGCTGCTTGTTTTCCGACACGGGTCTCGACTCCTCGAGGCTCGGGTGGCTGCCCTGACGTCGAGGAATGTACCCAGATCAAAGGAGTCTGAGGAGATACACCTGAGCGACGTACGGCTGTAACCACCCGTCCGCCAGGAGATCGAAAGTGACTCTTCGGTAGGCGAAGTTTTCATCCCCCGAAGGGGTCTTGACCGGATCGGGAGGGTGAGCGCTCACATGAGCGTCATCTGAAGCAGTTGAGTTCAACTCTTGAACGCAAAGAAGGGTGGCACCCCGTGCCACCCTTCAGGCTCCGCATACCCTCAAGATCCGCTCATCTGAGCAGTAGGCCACTCAAGGTGGCGAGAATCACTCGACGATCGATGATCAATCAGAGGTCGGTCCGGGCGCTCTCAGCCGCCCGACGTGTCCAGCTCGGCCTCTTCGCTCACGCCCGCGCAGTCGTACGGGTCCTTGAGCCAGCCGTCCGGCAGTACGACGCGGTTGTTGCCCGATGTGCGGCCGCGCGGGCCGTCCGCGCCGACCGGCCAGGCCTGGTCCAGGTCCACCTCGTCCAGGCCGGAGCGCAGCTCCTGCAGGGACGAGGTGATCGCCAGGCGCTTGCGCATCTCGGAGCCGACCGCGAAGCCCTTCAGGTACCAGGCCACATGCTTGCGGAAGTCGATGACACCCCGTGCCTCATCGCCGATCCACTCCCCCAGGAGCGTCGCGTGCCGCACCATCACCTCCGCGACCTCTCGAAGGGAAGGAGCGGCGGGCGCCTGGCTGCCCTCGAAGATGCCGACGAGGTCCCCGAACAGCCACGGCCGCCCCAGGCAGCCGCGTCCCACGACCACCCCGTCGCAGCCGGTCTCGCGCATCATGCGGACCGCGTCCTCGGCCGACCAGATGTCGCCGTTGCCGAGCACCGGGATCTCCGGCACGTGCTCCTTGAGCCGCGCGATCGCGTCCCAGTCCGCCGTACCGCCGTAGTGCTGCGCCGCCGTGCGCCCGTGCAGCGCGATGGCCGTGACGCCCTCCTCGACCGCGATCCGGCCCGCGTCGAGGTAGGTGATGTGGTCGTCGTCGATGCCCTTGCGCATCTTCATCGTGACCGGCAGATCCCCGGCGCCGCTCACGGCCTCGCGCAGGATCGCGCGCAGCAGGTTGCGCTTGTACGGGAGCGCCGAACCGCCGCCCTTGCGGGTCACCTTGGGGACCGGGCAGCCGAAGTTGAGGTCGATGTGGTCGGCCAGGTCCTCCTCCGCGATCATGCGGACGGCCTTGCCGACGGTGGCCGGGTCCACTCCGTACAACTGGATGGACCGGGGCTTCTCGGTCTCGTCGAAGTGGATCAGCTGCATGGTCTTCTCGTTGCGCTCGACCAGGGCGCGCGTCGTGATCATCTCGCTCACGTAGAGCCCCTTGCCGCCGGAGAACTCCCGGCAGAGGGTGCGGAACGGCGCGTTGGTGATCCCGGCCATGGGGGCGAGTACGACCGGCGGCTGTACTGCGTGCGGGCCGATGGTGAGCGGAGAGAAAGACTGCTGCGGCATCCCGCCATTGTCGCGTATCGGGCCCTGCGACCGACAGGGTCTTTAGTTAGGCGTACTTTTGATGCATGTCTGAGCCGCGCTCACCTGAGCCGACGCACGAGCCGACCCACGTGCCGGCCCAGCAGCCCACGCACCGCCGGCGCCTGCTGATCCTCGCGATCTGCTGCATGAGCCTGCTCATCGTCAGCCTGGACAACACCGTCCTGAACATCGCCCTGCCGTCCATGCGCCAGGAACTGGACGCGGACGTGGCGGGCATGCAGTGGACCATCGACGCGTACACCCTGGTCCTTGCCTCGCTCCTGATGCTCGCGGGCTCGACCGCCGACCGGATCGGGCGCCGCAAGGTCTTCCTGACCGGCCTCGTCCTCTTCACGATCGGCTCGGTCCTCTGCTCGCTCGCGCCGAACCTCGAATCCCTGATCGCCTTCCGCATGGTGCAGGCCGTCGGCGGCTCGATGCTCAACCCGGTGGCGATGTCGATCATCACCAACACCTTCACCGAGCCGAAGGAGCGCGCCCGCGCGATCGGGGTCTGGGGTGCGGTCGTCGGGCTCTCGATGGCCGCCGGGCCCGTGGTCGGCGGGCTGCTCGTGGACTCGGTCGGCTGGCGCTCGATCTTCTGGGTCAACCTGCCGGTCGGCCTCGCGGCCCTGCTCCTGACGCTGCGCTACGTACCGGAGTCCCGCGCCCCGAAGCCGCGCCGGGCCGACCCGGTGGGCCAGCTCCTTGTCATCGCACTGCTCGGCTCGGTCACGTACGCGATCATCGAGGCGCCCGCGAAGGGCTGGCTGTCGGCGGAGATCCTGGCGTTCACGGCGGTGGCGGCCGCGGCGCTCACCGGCCTCGTACTCTACGAGCGCCGCCGGGACGAACCGCTCATCGACCTGCGCTTCTTCCGCAGCGCCCCGTTCAGCGGGGCGACGGTCATCGCGGTGAGCGCCTTCGCCGCGCTGTCCGGCTTCCTCTTCCTGTCCACGCTCTACCTCCAGGACGTACGGGGCCTCGACGCGCTGCACGCCGGACTGTGGATGCTGCCGATGGCGGCGATGTGCTTCGTCTGCGCGCCCCTCTCCGGGCGGCTCGTGGGCAGCCGCGGTCCCCGTGTCCCGCTCCTGGTCGCGGGTGTCGCGATGACGGCGAGCGGCGTCCTGTTCGCCGCCTTCGAGGCGGAGACCTCGAACACCACCCTCGTCATCGGCTACCTGGTCTTCGGCATCGGCTTCGGCTTCGTGAACGCCCCCATCACCAACACCGCCGTCTCCGGCATGCCCCGCGCCCAGGCGGGCGTCGCCGCCGCGGTCGCCTCGACCAGCCGGCAGGTGGGCGGAACGCTGGGTGTCGCGGTCATCGGCGCGGTCCTCGCGGCGGGGATGGCCTCCGCGTCCGGCGCCTCCGCCGGCTTCGTGGACGCGTCGGGGCCCGCGTGGTGGATCATCGCGGGCTGCGGTCTGAGCGTGCTGGTGATCGGTGCCGTGACGAGTGGGCGGTGGGCTCGGGGGACGGCCGTGCGGACGGCGCGGTCTCTGGAGCGTGCGGAGGGGTTGGAGCGGCCGGTCAAGGTGTGATCTCGTCATGGGCGGGTGAGCACACCCGCCCAGGACGTCGGCGCACCGGTACGTCAGAACAGCGACGCGGTCAGCCCACCGTCGAGCAGCAGTCCGGAGCCGTTGAAGAACGAGGCCGAGTCATCGGCCAGGAGCAGCACCAGTTCGGCGACCTCCTCGGCGGTGCCGAGCCGGCCCTGCTTCTGCTCGATCAGTCCCGCGAACCCGCCGGCCGGCAGGCCGAGCTGCTGCTCGAAGGTCTCGACCGAGCCGGTCACCATCGGCGTCTCGATGAAGCCGGGCATCACGGCATTGACCCGCACACCGTGGTCGCGCAGTTCGAGCGCCGCGGTCTTCGTCAGGTTGACCACGGCGGCCTTCGACGCGGCGTAGCTGCTGAGCAGCGGGGTGCCACCGGTGGCGGTCACCGAGCCGAGTGTGACGATGCTGCCGCCGCCGGAGGCGATGATCGCCGGGGCGGCGTGCCGGATCGCGAGGAAGGTCCCGTCGAGGTTCACCGAGGTGACATGGCGCCAGTCGGCCAGGGACATCGACGTGATCGGCTGCGGCCGGGCGACGCCGGCGTTGGGCACCATGACGTGCAGTCCGCCGCACGTCTCGACGGTCTGCGCGACGAGCGCCTCGACCTGCGCCTCGTCGCGGGCGTCGCAAGGGATCGCGACGGCGTCGGGGATCTTCTCCGCGGCGGCCTCGGTCGCGGTCCGGTCCAGGTCGGACACGACGACCCGGGCTCCGGCCGCGGCCAGCCGGGAGGCGACGGCGAAGCCGATGCCCTGGGCCGATCCGGTGACGACCGCGACTTTGCCGGTCAGGTCCTGGTTCATTGCTGCTCCTGGGGTGGGGAGTTGGTGTGTACGGAGTTGGTGGGCGGTACGGAAATCTGGCGGCGGTACGGGAATCAGTGGCGGACGATGGACGGGGGCGCCCATTGGCCGTTGTGGAGGCGGGGGTCGGCGGGCCGGTAGGCGCGCAGGATCAGCTGGAAGGGGCCGGGTGCGCAGGGCAGCCAGTGGGACCGGCGGCCCTCGTCCGGGGCGTCCGCCTGAATGTGGATCTCCAGGGAGCCGTCGGGCCCCGTGGTCAGTTCCGTGTCGAGGCTGTTGACGGTCGTGCGGCCGGAGGGATGGCCGATCAGGTTGCGGCCGGGCAGCGCGTAGTAGGTCACCGACCAGTACGAGTCGACCTGGGGCAGGCCGCCCGCTTCGAAGCGCACGGTGTAGCGGTGGGAGCCGTCCAGGGGGCGGCCCTCGGAGTCGAGCAGAGCTGGCAGGGCCACGTACTCGGCCTCGGTGTTGGCGTAGACCCCGCGGTGTGCGACGCCGGCGCGCTGCAGGTAGTCGAAGCCGTAACTGCCGGTCTGTGCCTCGGGTTCGGGCAGCACCCAGCCGTCGCGGATGCGGGTGCGGGCGGTCGCGGAGCGCGCCTGGACCAGCTTCCAGCCGTCGGCCAGGGCGCGGGTCAGGCCCTCCCGGGTCGCGGAGTCGAGGGATGCGGTGTCGAACACCCGGCCGGGGCCGATGCCGATGCGGGCGAAGAGCTGCATCAGTCCGTCCTCGCCGGGGCGGCAGCCGCCTTCGGTGAGTGCGGCGTTGAGGACGGTGAAGAAGCTGAGGGAGGTGGAGAGGGCGTCCTGCTCGGCGATCACCGCGCGGCGTGGGTCGTCGGCGGGGACGGCCGGAGCCTCGTACGGACCGGGGGCTCCGTCCGGGAAACGGGACAGCGGGGTGAGGGTGAATCCCTCCTGTACCTTGCGGGCCGCGTCGATTTCGGTGGCGTTCCGCGGCAGCGTGCGCAGCAGGACGAAGCCGGTGTGTGTGGGGACCGGCACCTCGGTGACGCCGCCGGGCAGGGCGCCGTTCCAGCCGGGTCCGACCAGGGCGTAGTCGCCGGGACCCGAGCCGACCGAGCGGCTCGAGACGTTGGCGGCGGTGTCGGTGAAGGCGTCGAGGATCTGCGCGGCCCAGTAGCCCATCGTGCCGGTGTCGGGCACGTGAAGGATCAGCGGCTCCGCACGGAGGTCGAAGAACGCCTCGGAATAGAGCAGATCCGCATTGGGGGTGACGAACAACTCGTAGCGGTGGTCGGCGAGTTCGGGCTCGTGCAGGAAGGTGTTCAGGGACGCGTGCTGGGGTGCGGCAGGGTCGAGGAAGCGGGCGCGGATGCGCCAGTTCTCGACGGCGGGCCAGCCGTAGACGTAGGCCTGCACGCCGATGGTGTACGCGTCCAGGACCCGCGATTCGTACAGCACCTCGTTGAGCGGCGAGTTGTCGCGCTCGACCCGGTCGGCGCGGATGAACGGGGCGGGCGGGGTGGTGATGCCGGGGTCGGCGGACCGGTTGTGCTGCACGACGGGCCTTTCGGTGGTTCGGAAGGACGACTCGGGTGGCGGGTCAGCGGGCGAGCCGGCGGAGCGCGGCCTCGGCGGCGTTCGCGCCGCCCATGCCGTGCACGCCCGCTCCCGGCGGCGTCGCCGAGGAGCACAGGTAGAGGCCGGGAGCGCCCAGCGAGTACGGGTCGAGGGCCGCTCGCGGACGCAGCACGAGCTGACGCAGCCCGTTGGAGCCCGTGCAGATGTCTCCGCCCACGTAGTTCGGGTTGTACGCGGCCGTCTGACGGGCCGTGCGGGAGCTGGTGGCGAGGATGCGGTCGCGAAAGCCCGGGGCGAATCGTTCGATCTGGGCGGTGACCGCCTCCGTCACGTCACCGGGGTGGTCGTGCGGGATGTGCGCGTACGCGTACAGGGGGTTGGCCGTGCCGCGGGAGCGCGACGGGTCGGCGAGGTACTGCTGTCCGACGAGGACGAAGGGGCGCTCGGGCAGCTGTCCGCGCGCTGTGGCCGCTTCGGCGGCCACGATCTCCCGCGCGGTGCCGCCGAGATGGAGCGTGCCCGCGCGGCGGGCCTCGTCATTGGTCCACGGCACGTGGCCGTCGATCGCGTAGTCGACCTTGTGGACGGCGGGGCCGAACCGGTAGCGGCCCAGCGCCCGGCGTATTCGTGGCGGCAGCCGGTCGCCGCAGATCCGCGCGGCGGCTGCGGGTGCGGTGTCCAGCATGACGAGATCCGGTGCGGCACCGGTGAGTTCGCGCAGCTGGTCGATGCTCGTGACGGTGACGCCGGTCTTCACCGTGCCGCCGAGGCTTTCGAGGAGCTGGATCAGCGCGGTCGTGATCGCCTGGGTGCCGCCGGCGGCGACGGGCCAGCCCACGGCGTGGCCGGCCACGGTCATCATCGCTCCGATCGCGCTGCTCAGCGGGGTGTCGAGGCGCCCGAAGGCGTGCGCGGCGTTCCCCGTGAACAGGGCGCGGGCCGGCTCGTCGCGGAAGCGGCGGACCGCCCAGGTGGCCGGCAGTGCGGCGGTGAGCCCGAAGCGGGCCATCACCCATGGGTGCCGGGGTATGCCCACGACCGGCTTGAACACATCCTCGGCGAGCTCGCCGAAGTCACGGGCCGAGGGGCCGAAGCGCCGCTGCCAGGCGGCGCCGTCCCGGCCGAGTGAGGCCACGGTCCGTGCCATGTCGCGGGAGAGCACGCCGGCCCGCCCGTCGTCCAGCGGGTGGACCAGGTCCACCTCGGGCCAGAGCCACTCCAGGCCGAAGCGGTCGAGGCCGAGCGAGGAGAGGAACGGCGAGGCGACGCCGGTGGGGTGGATCCCCGCGCAGTCGTCGTGGAGCAGGCCCGGCAGGGTGAGTTCGGAGGTCCGGGTGCCCCCGCCCGGCCGGTCGGCCCCCTCGAGGACGGTGACCTGCACGCCCTCCTGGGCGAGGCGGACCGCTGCGGCGAGCCCGTTGGGGCCGCTCCCCACGACGACTGCGGTGGTCATGGCGTCAGGCCTCCTGGTTCGCCGGGGCGGCCGGTGCGGATCGCGGGGCGGGGACGGGGTGGTCGGGATGGGTCCAGGTCACCGTCAGCGGGATCGGTCCGTTCGGCAGCCATGGCTGTTCCGCCACGGCGTCCGCGACCTTCCACGTGCCGCGTTCCACGACACCGAGCGCGGCGTCGATGACCCGGTACTCCTGGACGTCCTTGTGGACGGGCTGGGACTCGCAGTAGACGACGACCAGTTCGCCGGGTGCGAAGTCAAGCCGCTTCTGCACGGCGGCGATGAGGCGCTCGTCGTGCAGGTGGCCGTCGCCGAAGTTCCAGCCGGTGAGCGCGTTGCAGATGAACTCGGCCTCGCGGACGGTACGGGTGTCCAGGTCGGGCAGGTGCCGCTGGAGCAGCGAGTACAGGCCGCGGCCCTGGCTGTGCATCCCGCGCCAGGCGATGGTCTTCTGCAGCAGCATCTCGGCGTCGTCCGGCGCGTATCCCATGAGGCCGAAGCCCATGCGCCGGAGCTGCTCGGTGTGGTTCTTCGCCGGGGTGTGCAGTGCGTTGAGCCGCTCCTCGCAGCCGGGGGCGAACGCCCAGGTGGCCGAGGCCCAGTTGCCCGCGTACTGGCGCAGCGAGGGCAGGAACGAGACCAGGTCGGGGCGGAAGTTGCCGAGCACCGGGAAGAAGCAGAGCGCGGCGACGAGGACCGGCAGCATCCAGCCCTGGGAGAAGTCCAGGACTCCGTACCCGTCCTGGGCGGGGAAGCCGGTGAAGAGAAAGACCGCCGTGTAGGCGAAGAGGACGTTCCACTCCAGCGGCACGGCGAGCGGGAAGGTGGTGACGATGAAGAGGTGGAAGATCACCATCGAGCCGGCCGCGAGAAGCGTGACGGTGCTGTTCGTGGAGAACAGCAGGATCAGCGGGATCGCCAGCTCGACGAGGGTGCCGGTGATGTGCGCCATGAACCACGCGAGTCCGGAGGGGCGCAGGTCCTCGGTGCCCTTGGCGTAGTGCGCACGGCGCAGCGCCTTGGAGAACGGGACCGGCATGTTGGACACCATCGGCGGCACCACCATCGCGAAGTGCTTGCCGAACTTGGAGACACCGGCGCCGACCCACACCACGACGATGAGCAGCTTCAGCGCGATGACCATGTCGGTGAAGCCGAAGACGGCGCAGAACAGGATCGCGGGCAGGTACTGCTCGCTGCGAGCACCCAGGAAGATCAGCCGGTCGCGCAGGCCGCAGAGGACGAGCAGCGCCGCGATCGCCAGGAGTACGTCGGCACGGACCAGCCCGCCTGCGGCGTCCGGCAGCGCCTGGGACAGCGAATCGGCGGGCTCACCGGGCAGGACGAGAGAGGCGACGAGCGTGCCGATCAGCGCGAGGTAGAGCAGTACGTCGAGCACGGTGCGGGTGTCGCCGGCGGTGCCGGGGACCTTGCCCGGCCACGGGGGCAGCCGGAAGGTGCCGGGCCGCAGCCAGTACAGCGCGCCGCCGGTCATCGGCCGGAAGTGGCCGGCCAGCGGACCCCACGATCCGGCGAGGCCGACGACCTCCAGAAGCACCGTCCACAGGACAAGCTTCTGGTAGACGACGGGCTCGTCCCACCACTGCCCGAACTCGCCGAGGGAGCCGACGTCCGAGGTGGCGGAGACGACGAGAAGGCCGCCGAGGGCGTAGAAGAGCACCAGTTTGAGGATGTACACACAGTGCACTCCCCAGGGGGAGCCGAAGCCGTGTTCCACCCAGTGCTGGGACAGGATGCGCACGCGCTCCAGGAACGGCTTGGCGGCGAACTCCCGCGGGTCTTCCTTCGGAAGGTCGGGGCGGAGAAATCCCATGATGCGGTCCTCGCTCAGCTGCTCGTGTGGGGGACGGACACCGGTGCGGACACCGGGACAGGCGAGGCCTCGCCTTTCAGGGCGCGCAGTGCGGGCTTGTCGATCTTTCCGACCGGGTTCTTGGGCAGGGACCCGAGAACGTGGACCGCGGTGGGCACCTTGATCTTCGTGAGCCGCTCGGCGCAGTGGGCGCGCAGTTCACCGGGGTCGGGGGCGGCTCCCGGAGCCGGGGCGACGTAGGCGACGGGCACTTCGCCGTACGTCGCGTCGGGTATGCCGACGACGGCGGCTTCCAGCACGGCCTCGTGCTCGTACAGGACGTTCTCGATCTCCTTGGGGTACAGGTTCTCGCCACCCCGGATGATCATGTCTTTGATGCGGTCGACGAGTCGCAGGCAGCCGTCCTCGTCGAGTACGCCGACGTCGCCGGTGTGCAGCCAGCCGTCCGCGAGGGCCTTCGCGGTCTCCTCCGGGCGGTTGAGGTAGCCGTGCATCACGGTCGGGCCCTGGACGACCACCTCTCCACGCTCCCCGGCGGGCAGCAGTTCGCCGCCCGGTCCCATGACCGCGATCCGCTGCCCGGGCAGGGCCACCCCGACGGTGCCCGGTTTGCGGGGCCCGTCGAGGGGGGTGGCGGTGGAGGCGCAGGTGCCTTCGGTCAGGCCGTAGCCCTCGATCACGGGGAAGCCGAAGCGGCCGGTGACCGCGTCGAGGAGTTCCACGGGCGCGGGGGCGGCGCCGCAGATCGCGAGCCGGACGGAGGAGGTGTCGTAGCGGGCCTCGTCCGGGAGGGACACCAGGTGCGCGTAGATCGTGGGGACCGCGGAGAAGTAGGTGGGCCGCAGTTCCTGCACGGACTCCAGGAAACGCTGCGGGTGAAAGCGGCCGAGGACGGAGAGCCGCCCGCCGACGAGCATGCTGGACAGGAAGCTGACGCAGATCGCGTTCACGTGGAAGAGCGGCAGCACCAGGAGGCAGTGGTCGTCGCCGGTGAGGCGCAGCGCGGTCACCATCGAGGCGGCCATCGAGGCGATGTTGCCGTGGGTCAGCTCGACGCCCTTGGGACGGCCGGTGGAACCGCTGGTGTAGACGAGCAGGGCGAGGTCCGCGGCCGCGGTGGCGGGCGTGGGCAGCGTGGTGCCTTCGGCGGTCCGGCGCAGATCGGCGACTCCCAGGGCGGGCCGTCCTCCGTCCGGGGCGTCCGCGTCCGCGTTCACCACGAGGACGGCTCCGGCGTCGGCGATCTGGTAGTCGGCCTCGTACGAGGTGAGGACCGGGTTGACCGGTGTGGCCGCGGCGCCGAGGCGCCAGGCGGCGACCAGCGAGACCAGCAGTTCCAGCCGGTTGGGCAGCATGACGGCGACGACGGATCCGGGCCCCACCCCGTACTCGGCGAACTGCTCGGCCGCCGCCTCGACCCGCGCGGCGAAGCCGCCGTAGGTGAGCTCCTCGCGCTCGTCGCGTACGCACGGCAGCGCGTCGAACGATGCGGGCCGTACCCAGGGCAGGTAATCGAGTGTCACGGACGGCATTCCCCTCATCTCGCTGGACGGCAGCACACGCGACTGGCCTGGATCGGCTCCGTGCGGACATCCGGGATCTGTGACCGCTCCCGCCGGCCGGCCGTCGCAACGGCGGGGCGGGCGGGGATCGAGGACAGACGTTAGGAGGGGCGCCGCCGGGCGGGCCTGTGCCGAGGACACAAAACATCGACATGGCTTCGTGACCCGGCATCCAATCCCCTGGGTGCGGAGCGTCTGCGATGCTGCCGGGAACCGGACGGACGCTTTCCGCACGCCGGCACCGGTCCGCACCTCCCTCACAGCACCAGTACGCCCGCGCATACGCCCGCCAGGAGCCCCGATGACCGCACGTGCCGCCGACCCGGCCGAGATCGACCGGCTGGCCCTGGCCCGGGTGCGGAGTGTGGCGAACGAGATGCCGCCGCAGCTCGACGACTTCGCGCGCAGCCTGGAGGTCCTCTTCTCCAAGCGCATCACCGAGCTGAACGGCGACCCGACGCTCCACGAACTGCTCTCCGGGAGCAACCTGAGCAATCTGGAGACCTTCACCGGCGTGGTGCGCTACGGGATATCCACGGAGGAACTGACCGCCCCCGCGGCCGCCGAGGAGTACGCCCGCAGACTGGCCCGGCAGGGCATCGCCTCGACCGCGCTGGTCCGCGCCTACCGGCTCGGCCACCAGGAAGTCGTCCGGTGGTTCATGAACCGGATCGCGCACACCGAGCCGGACCCACGGGTCTCCTTCGCCGCCGGCCGGCTCGTCACCGACATCGCCTTCCGCTACATCGACGCGGTCTCCGAGCAGGTGGTGGCGGTCTACGAGGCCGAGCGCGAGCAGTGGCTGTCCCACCGCAGCACGGTGCGCGCCGCCGCCCTGCGGTCACTGCTCGACGGCGACCCGGTCGAGATGTCCGTGGCCGAGGCCGCGCTGGGACACCGGTTGCGGCAGTGGCACGTGGGCGCGGTGGTGTGGGTGGCCGGACCGGGCGCGGCCGGCAACGGTCCATACCGCTTCGAGGAGTTGCTCGGCTCCGTCACATCGCTCGCCGGGGCGTCCGGGACACCGCTGTTCGTACCGCAGAGCCGGGACACCGGCTGGGGATGGATACCGCTCGGAGCAAGCGCGCAGGCCCCGGACCCGGACCAGGTGGCGGAGCTCGCCCGCCGGGCGGGCCCGGGCGTGCGCATCGCGCTGGGCTCCCCCGCCGCCGGCGCGGACGGCTTCCGGCTCACCCACACCGAGGCCCTGCGCGCCTGCAGCGTGGCCACCTCGGCAGCCGAACAGGCACGTGTGGTCACCTCGTTCACCGATTCCGGGGTACGTACGGCGGCGCTGCTCGCCGGCGATCCGGAGGCGACCAGGCGGCTCGTCGCGCAGGCGCTCGGCCCGCTCGCCGATGACACCGTGGCGGCGGCCAGGCTGCGCGAGACCCTGCGGGTCTTCCTGGCCGAGCACCACAGCTATGTGGCCACGGCCCGCCTGATCCACCTGCACAAGAACACGGTCAAGTACCGGGTGGACAAGGCGGTCGAGGCACGCGGCCGGCCGCTCGACGACGAGCGGCTCGAGCTCGAACTGGCGCTCACGGCCTGCCACTGGCTCGGCGGCACGGTCCTGCGGAGCGTGCCGTCCGAGTCCGGCGGTTCGGCGGAGCGGCTGTCGGCGGCGAGAGTCAGAACAGGCTCGCGGTGAGACCTCCGTCGACGACGTAGTGCGCGCCGTTGACGAACCGCGCACGGTCCGACGAGAGGAACGCGACAAGGTCGGCGATCTCGGCCGGCTCACCCTGGCGACCCTGCTTCATGGCGATCAGATCGTCGAACGGGATGGGTGAGATGCCGTTGATCGGTGCCACGAGCCGGTCGGCCATCTCGGTGGAGACGATGCCCGGGCAGACGGCGTTGACCCGGATGTTCGCCTGCCGCAGCTCGATGGCCGCGGTCTCGGTGAGCCGGATGACGGCGGCCTTGGACGCGCAGTAGGCGCCGAGCAGCGGGCCGCCACGGGTGCCGGCGATCGAGGCCATGTTGACGACCGTGCCCCCGCCCGCGGCGGCCAGAGCGGGCACGGCGGCCTTGATGACCCGGAAGGCACCGCCGGCGTTCACGTCGATGACCCGCATGAACTCGTCGTCGCCGAGCTCGGTGAGCGGCTTGGCGATCTCGATTCCGGCGTTGTTGACCACGAGGTCGAGGCCGCCGATGGCTTCCACGGCCGCCGCGACCGCGGCCGTGACCTCGCTCATGGAGGTCACGTCGCAACCGACGCCCACGGTGCCCTCGCCCAGCTTCTCGGCCGTGGCCCGGACACCGGCCTCGTTCACATCGGCGAGCACCACACGTGCTCCCGCCGCGGTCAGGCGCTCGGCGATCGCCCGGCCGATGCCCTGCGCACCGCCGGTGACCAGGGCACGGCGTCCGGTCAGATCTGTCATGGGTTCCTCCTGCTGCGGGTGGGGACTGCTGTCCGCCGCGAACGCTAGGAAGACCACGGGAGCGGGCTCTTGGCGCGAGCACACGAGCGGAGGCCGGTCTTTCGTCGTCCCGTACCAATTCGCCGGACCCGGCTCGTTGCCTACGGTGCGACAACTTGCCGGACCGGGCGGCGGGTCAGTCCGACACCGGCCGGCCCCGTCTCACCGCCGGAGCTGAGCCGATGAATACCGTGATCACCGATGTGTTCCTGCCCGCCGCCCTCGCGGTGGTGATGCTGGGCCTGGGCATCTCCCTCACCCTCGACGACTTCCGGCGGGTGCGGAAACACCCGAAGGCCGTGGCCGTCGCGCTCACGCTCCAGCTCCTGGTCCTGCCCGCGCTCTGCTTCGGGCTCGTCGTCCTCTGGGACCTGCCGCCGCTGCACGCCGTCGGCATGATGCTCCTCGCCGCCTCGCCGGGCGGCACGGTGGCCAACATCTTCTGCCACCTCTTCCGCGGCGATGTCGCCCTGAGCATCACGCTGACGGCCGTGAACTCGGTGATCGCCGTGGTCACGGTGCCGCTCGTGGTGAACTTCAGCCTCGACCACTTCCACCCCGTCCTCGACGACGGCGCCGTGAGCCTCCAATTCGGCAAGCTCCTCCAGGTGTTCGCGATCGTCCTGGTCCCGGTCGCGGCCGGGATGCTGCTGCGTAACGCACGCCCGGTGCTCGCCGAACGCCTCGACCGCCCGGTCCGCACGGTCTCCACCGCAGTCCTGGCGCTCGTCGTCCTCGGCGCGGCCTGGAGCGAACGCGCCAACCTGGGCTCGTACTTCGCCGAGATCGGCGTGGTCGCCCTGCTGTTCTGTCTGGGCAGTCTGGCCATCGGCTTCGTGGTGCCCCGCGCGCTCGGCGTCGTGAAGGGCCAGGCCATCGCCTCGTCGTTCGAGATCGGCGCCCACAACGCGACGCTCGCGATGACCCTCGCGATCACCACCCTGGGCAGCACCGCCCTCGCGGTGCCCGCGGCTGTCTACGCCCTCATCATGATCCCGGCCACGGCGGCCTTCGGCCGGCTCCTCACCTCGCGGTCCGCCCCCGCACCCGCCGTCGCCGCCGACCCGTCCTGACGACCGAGACGGCGCGGCCGGCGAACCCGCGACTTCCGATCCCCCGCACACGAAGCCACGTAGAGACGAGAGTTCCATGGACTTCCCTTCCGGTCCCCTGGCGGGCACGAAGACGAGCGACGCGTATCTCACCGCCCTGGGGCGTGTCGCGTACCTCTGGGGGTGGCCGCTGGTCAACATGCACAACCGGCTCTCGGTCATGGAGCAGTTGCCCGCCCCCGGCCTGCTGGCCGGCACAGTCCCGGCAGGCCCGCCCGGAACACTGGGCATGCTGTGCGACTACGTCCGGCCGGAGCAGCGCATCGTCGCCTCCCCCAACCAGGACACGGTCTACGGTTTCGGCCTCCTCGACGCCGAACGGGGCCCGTCGGTCCTCCAAGTCCCCGACCTCGGCGACCGGTTCTGGGTGATCCAGCTGGTGAACCAACGCACGGACTCCTTCGCCCGTCTCGGCTCCCCCTACGGCACCCGTCCCGGCCACTATCTGGTGGCCCCTGTCTCCTGGGACGGTGAGGTACCCGCGGGCATCGTGGAGGTCGTCCGGTACGACACCCGGACCGGTGCCGTGGTGCCACGGCTTTTCATGGACGACACGGATGCGGACCGTGCGGCCGTCCTCCCGGTCGTCGAACAGCTCGGCATGTACCCATTGGCGGAATACGACGGGACGGTGAAGCGGACCGACTGGTCGGCCGTGCCGAGTTTCGGCGAGGCGGACACGACGAGCGGCGAGACGCCCTGGGTCGACCCGGATCGATTCTTCGACCAGCTGAGCACGGTGATGGACGAGGTCCCGCCCCTGCCCGGCGAAGAAGCCCTCTACGCCTGGTTCCGCTCCTTGCTCACGACGGCCGCCTCGCACCCCGCGGCTGCGAAGACCCTCCGGCAGGCTGCCCGCGACGCCGACACCGACCTCGTCACCGACCTCTTCCAGTACCGGAACATAGGGCTGCCCTCCGCGCATCACTGGACGACCCAGCGCAACGGCGCGTCCTTCGGCACCGACTACCTCTCCCGTACCGCCATGGGCAAGGCGAACATCTTCGTCAACCCGCCGGAGGAGACCGCGTATTACTACCTGGACCTCGACGCCGACGGAACCCGCCTGAACGGCGCGCACGCCTACACCGTGACCTTCGCCGCCGACGCGATCCCGCCGGTCAAGGGCTTCTGGTCACTGACCCTGTACGACGAGCACCACTTCTTCCACCCCAACGAACTGGACCGCTTCTCGCTCGGCACGAAGAACAAGGACCTGCACACCGAGCCCGACGGCTCACTCGTCCTCGCCGTCGGCGGCCCCCGCCCCACGGACGCGGCGCGGGCGGCGAACTGGCTCCCCGCCCCGGACGGCGACTTCTGCCTGTACCTGCGTGCCTACTGGCCCGAGGCCGAGATCCTGGACCAGAGGTGGACACCGCCTCCGGCGGTACGGGTGGGCCCGGCCTGACAAGGAGGCCATGCCCCCCATCACCATGGCAACGGCCCGCAACCCCCTTGGGATTGCGGGCCGTCGGCGTGGGCGTCAGCTCTTGTCGGCGCCTTCCTGCTGCGCGCCGCCGGCCTCCGGGGCCCCCTGCGCACGCTCCTGCATCTTGCGGACGAGCTCCTGCTTCAGCTCTTCGGCCGTCTTGCGGTCGTTGGCGCGGGAGGTCGCCGCTCCGGCGTCGTTCCTGCGGGACAGCTTCTTTCGCTGTCCGCCCACGCCGAGGAGGTTGTTACGGCTCTTGGCCACGGGTGATTCCCATCAGGTGAGAGGTGGATGCGGTCGAGGGACGGGTACGGGCCCGTCTGCTCTCACTCGTAGATCGGGAGATGGAAGTACATGGGGGCGACGGTAGCGGAGGGCGGGTGGTGGGTGCACCGGATTTAGCCCATGGCGCATGACAGATGACAACTGACAGATATTGAAATCTGTCAGTTGTCATGCCAAGCTGGTGCCACACCCCCTCCAGAAGGAGCCCCTCATGCGCACCACCACCCTCGGCACCACCGGCCCGCAGACCTCGGCCCTCGGTCTCGGCTGCATGGGCATGTCCGCGTTGTACGGGGACGCCGACCGCGCCGAATCCATCGCCACGATCCACGCCGCGCTCGAAGCGGGCATCACGCTGCTCGACACCGGTGACTTCTACGGGATGGGCCACAACGAGCTGCTGATCAACGAGGCGCTGCGCACCGCCCCGGCCGCCCACCGCGAACAGGCACTCACCAGCGTCAAGTTCGGCGCCCTGCGCACGGTCGAGGGCGGCTTCACCGGCTACGACGGCCGGCCGGACGCGGTCAAGAACTTCGCCGCCTACTCGCTGCAGCGCCTGGGCACCGACCACATCGACATCTACCGGATCGCCCGCGTCGACCCCGACGTCCCGATCGAGGAGACCGTCGGCGCCATCGCGGAGCTGGTCGAGTCCGGTCACGTACGGCACATCGGGCTCTCCGAGGTCGGCGCCGGGACACTCCGCCGGGCCGCGGCCGTCGCGCCCATCTCCGATCTGCAGATCGAGTACTCGCTGATCTCCCGCGGCATCGAGGCCGAGATCCTGCCGGCCGCGCGGGAGCTGGGCATCGGCATCACGGCGTACGGGGTCCTGTCCCGCGGCCTGATCTCCGGGCACTTCACACGTGAGCGCAAGCTCGCCGCGAACGACTTCCGCGGGATGAGCCCCCGTTTCCAGGGCGAGAACCTCGACCGCAACCTCGGCCTCGTGGACGCGCTGCGCAAGATCGCCGAGCAGAAGGGTGCCACGGTCGCGCAGACCGCGATCGCCTGGGTCGCAGCCCAGGGCACGGACATCGTCCCGCTCGTGGGCGCCCGCACCCGCACGCGTCTCGCCGAGTCCCTCGGCTCCCTGGACGTGACGCTGGACGCGGCCGACCTGGCCGCCATCGCCGAGGCCGTCCCCGCGGGCGCCGCGGCCGGCGAGCGCTACCCGGCGAACCAGATGGCACACCTCGACAGCGAGCGCTGACGGCCCCCCGGGTACGGTTCCGGCATGGCCACCGAAACGCTGACCGCCGAGCGCATCCTCGCCGCGACCGAGGACGTGCTGCGCGCGTACGGGCCCACGAAGGCGACCGTCGTCGATGTGGCCCGTGCGCTCGGCGTCAGCCACGGCAGCGTGTACCGCCACTTCCGTACGAAGGCGGCGCTGCGCGAGGCCGTCACCAAGCGGTGGCTGGACCGCACCACCGACGAGCTGCTCCGCATCGTCGAGGACGGCTCCGCCACGGCCGAGGACCGGCTGCGGCGCTGGAACATCCACCTCTTCGCGGCCAAGCGCGCCAAGGCCGCCGCGGACCCGCAGCTCTTCGCCACGTACGAGGTGCTGCTCCGCGAGAACAGCGCGACGGTCGACGAGCACATCGCGGATCTCGTGGGCCAGCTGACGGTCGTCCTCCGAGCCGGCCTCGACAACGGCGAGTTCACCCTCGCCTCCGCCGGGGCGGCGCGCGGCGCCCGCGCGGTCTTCGACGCGACGGTCCGCTTCCACGACCCGCTGTACGCGGCGCAGTGGGAGCTGCCCGGCATCGAGCAGGAGCTGGACGCCGTACTCGATCTGCTGCTGTACGGGCTGCGGGTCCGGGACTGAGGTCTGCCCGTTCCCGGGGCGTCACTCTTCCCGCGCCCGCTCACCGCCTGAAGGATCCACCGTCGCCTGATGGTCCCCGGCCAGGTGCTCCTCCGCCTTGAGCCACGGCAGGAACTGGGCGCTGCGGCGCCAGCCGCATGTGCCGCAGACGAGGATGCGCTGCACCCCCGACTTGCTGACCTGGACGGTGTGTTCGCGGCCGTGCTGGTCCCAGCGGCTGACCTTGCTGGTGGTGATGGACGGCATCCGTGCCTCCTGGCACATCCGACACTGGCGGCATCGAGCGCCGCCCAGTGTGCAGCATCCGCAACATCAACAGGGCCTGCCGTACGGGATGTTCACCACTCGTTGCCCACGGAACGCACGAACCCCCAGCTCCCGGAGGAGGGAGCTGGGGGTTCGCGTCAACCGGTGGTGACTCAGCAGCCGACCAGGCGCTGGGCCAGGTAGCCCTCGATCTGGTCGAGCGAGACGCGCTCCTGCTTCATCGAGTCGCGCTCGCGGACGGTGACCGCGTTGTCGTCCAGGGTGTCGAAGTCGACCGTCACGCAGTACGGCGTGCCGATCTCGTCCTGGCGGCGGTAGCGGCGGCCGATGGCGCCCGCGTCGTCGAAGTCGATGTTCCAGTTGGCGCGCAGCGCCTGGGCGAGGCCCTTGGCCTTCGGCGAGAGCTCCGGGTTGCGCGAGAGCGGTAGCACCGCGACCTTCACCGGGGCGATGCGGTGGTCGAAGCGCATGACCGTGCGCTTCTCCATCTTGCCCTTGGCGTTGGGCGCCTCGTCCTCGAAGTACGAGTCGAGCATGAAGGCGAGCATGGTGCGGCCGACACCGGCCGCGGGCTCGATGACGTACGGCGTGTACTTCTCGCCGGCCTCCTGGTCGAAGTAGACAAGGTCCTGGCCGGAGGCCTTGGAGTGCGCCGAGAGGTCGAAGTCGGTGCGGTTGGCCACGCCTTCGAGCTCACCCCACTCCGAGCCGCCGAACTGGAAGCGGTACTCGATGTCGGCGGTGCGCTTGGAGTAGTGGGAGAGCTTCTCCTGCGGGTGCTCGTACCACCGCATGTTCTCCTCGCGCAGGCCCAGGCCGGTGTACCAGTTCCAGCGCTGCTCCATCCAGTACTCCTGCCACTTCTCGTCCTCGCCCGGCTTGACGAAGAACTCCATCTCCATCTGCTCGAACTCGCGGGTGCGGAAGATGAAGTTGCCGGGCGTGATCTCGTTGCGGAAGGACTTGCCCATCTGGGCGATGCCGAACGGGGGCTTCTTGCGCGCGGTCGTCTGCACCTGGGCGAAGTTGGTGAAGATGCCCTGGGCGGTCTCGGGACGCAGGTAGGCGACCGAGCCGGTGTCCTGGGTCGGGCCGAGGTGCGTGGCGAGCAGACCCGAGAACTGCTTGGGCTCGGTGAACTGGCCCTTGGTGCCGCAGTTGGGGCAGTTGATGTCCGCCAGGCCGTTCTCCGGGGTGCGGCCCTTCTTCTCCTCGTACCCCTCGATGAGGTGGTCGGCGCGGTAGCGCTTGTGGCACGAGGTGCACTCGGTGAGCGGGTCGGAGAAGGTCGCGACGTGGCCCGAGGCCTCCCAGACCTCGGTGGCCAGGATCACCGAGGAGTCGATACCGACGATGTCCTCGCGCGAGGTGACCATGTAGCGCCACCACTGGCGCTTGATGTTCTCCTTGAGCTCGACGCCCAGGTGTCCGTAGTCCCAGGCGGCGCGCTGACCGCCGTAGATCTCACTGCAGGGGAAAACGAAGCCACGGCGCTTGCTCAGGCTGACGATGGTGTCGATCTTGTCGGCGGCCACGGTGCTCTCTTCATACGACGGCGAAGAGCGCGCTGGATACGCGCTCTGGAGCGAATGCTTCAGGTTACCGGCGGGGGCCACCCCCGGATCAAATCGGTTCGCTGCCCGGACGAGGGCTATGCCCCGGCCTGCGCTTTGTTGACAATCGTTTCCATCTTTGATGAAAATGAGTGTCATGAACGTACGACGCCGCTCCTCTCGCAGCCGCCTCATAGCCACCGCCGCCGCCACGACCGCCGGTCTGCTCGCCCTGTCCGCGTGCGGCAGCTCGGACGCGGCCGACGGCAAGGGCGGCAAGCTCGACGTCGTGGCGTCGTTCTATCCGATGCAGTACCTCGCCGAGCAGATCGGCGGCGAGCACGTGAACGTGGACACCCTGACCGAGCCGGGCGTCGAGCCGCACGACCTGGAGCTCAGCCCGAAGCAGACGGTCGACCTCGCGAACGCCGACATGATCCTCTACCTCAAGGATCTGCAGCCCGCCGTCGACAAGGCCATCGGCCAGTCCGGCGTGAAGAACACGATCGACGCCGCCACCCTCACGGAGCTCGAGGAGCACGGCGCCTCCGAGGACCACGAGGGACACGACCACGAGGGCGAGGACGCCCACGGCGACGAGGGCCACGGCGAAGAGGGCCACTCGCACGAGACCGAGTCCGGCGCGGACCCGCACATCTGGCTCGACCCCGTGAAGTACGCCGAGGTCGCCGAGGGCGTGGGCGAGGCCCTGCAGAAGGCCGACCCGGACCACGCGGCCGCGTACAAGAAGAACACCGAGGAGCTCGTCGGCAAGCTCGAAGCCCTCAACAAGGACTTCACGGACGGCCTGAAGAACACCGAGACCAAGACCTTCATCACCACGCACGCCGCGTTCGGCTACCTCGCCGAGCGCTACGGCCTGGACCAGGAGGCCATCTCGGGCCTGTCCCCCGAGGCCGAGCCCAGCCCGGCGCGGATCAAGGAGCTGCAGGAGACCGCCGAGCACGACAAGGTCACCACGGTCTTCTTCGAGACGCTCGCCAGCGACAAGACGGCGAAGACGCTCGCGAGTGACACCGGTCTCAAGACCGACGTCCTCGACCCCCTCGAGGGAATTACCGACAAGTCCAAGGGCGCTGACTACCTCGAGGTCATGCGGTCCAACCTCACGGCGCTGCAGTCCGCACTCGGCGCGAAGTGAGCCACCCGGCCATGGAACACACGGAGGCGCGAGCCATGGATCCCGTCATATCCCTGCGCGAGGCGCGGGCCACGCTCGGCTCGCGTCCCGTGCTGCGCGGTGTCGACCTGACCGTGCACCGCGGTGAGGTCGTGGCGCTGCTCGGCGCCAACGGCTCCGGGAAGTCCACGGCCGTACGCTCCGTCATCGGCCAGGTCTCCCTCAGCGGCGGCTCGGTCGAGCTGTTCGGCACGCCGCTGAAGCGGTTCCGGCAGTGGGGCCGCGTCGGATACGTGCCGCAGCGCACCACCGCCGCGTCGGGCGTCCCCGCCACGGTGCGCGAGGTCGTCGCCTCCGGGCGGCTCTCGCGGACGAAGCTGCGGCTGCCCTCGAAGGCGGACCGGGCCGCGGTCGACCGGGCCATCGAGCTCGTGGGCCTCGCCGACCGGACCAAGGACTCGGTGAACGCGCTCTCCGGCGGACAGCACCAGCGCGTCCTGATCGCCCGCGCCCTCGCCGCCGACCCCGAGCTTCTGATCATGGACGAGCCGATGGCCGGGGTGGACCTGGCCAGCCAGGAGATCCTCGCCGCCACCCTGCGCGACCAGGTCGAGCGCGGTACGACCGTGCTGCTCGTCCTGCATGAACTCGGCCCCCTGGAGCCGCTGATCGACCGCGCCGTCGTCCTGCGCGACGGCTGCGTCCTGCACGACGGGCCGCCGCCGAAGGCCGTCGGCCAGCACGCGCTGCCCGGCCACGACCACGTCCATCCGCACTCGGCCGCCGAGCCGATCCGCACGGGATTGCTGACCTGATGTTGGAACTCCTCCAGAACCCCTTCATGCAGCGGGCGCTGATCGCCGCCGTGCTGGTCGGCATCACCGCGCCCGCGATCGGCATCTACCTGGTGCAGCGCCGACAGGCCCTGATGGGCGACGGCATCGGCCATGTCGCGATGACCGGCGTCGGCCTCGGCTTCCTGCTCTCCACCAACCCGATCTGGATGGCGACGCTCGTCTCCGTCCTCGGCGCCGTCGTCATGGAGCTGATCCGCTGGTACGGGAAGACGCGCGGCGACATCGCCCTCGCCATGCTGTTCTACGGCGGCATGGCGGGCGGTGTGATGCTGATCAACCTGTCCGACGCGGGCTCCAACGCCAACCTGACCTCGTACCTCTTCGGCTCGCTCGCCTCCGTCTCGGACTCCGACGTGACGGCGATCGTGCTGCTCGCGGCTTTCGTGGTCCTCGTGACGGTCGGGCTGCGGCGGCAGCTGTTCGCGGTCAGCCAGGACGAGGAGTTCGCCCGGGTCACAGGGCTTCCCGTCCGCGTCCTCAATCTCCTGATCGCCGTGACCGCGGCGGTCACCGTGACCGTGGCGATGCGTGTCGTGGGTCTGCTCCTGGTCAGCGCCCTGATGGTGGTGCCGGTCGCGGCGGCCCAGCAGATCACCCGCTCGTTCAAGGTGACGTTCGTCCTTGCGGTCGCGATCGGTACGGCCGTGACGCTGGCCGGGACCGTGACCTCGTACTACCAGGACGTGCCGCCCGGAGCGACGATCGTCCTGATGGCCATCGGCGCCTTCGTCGTCCTGACCGCGCTGGCGACCCCGCTCGCGCGGCGGCGCGCCAAGGCGCTGCGGGCGGCGGAGGACGTGTCGTGCGGTGTGCCGTCCGCGCGCGAGTCCCGCGAGGAACTGGCCGTCTGAGCCGTGCCGCGGCCCCCGTCACGTAAGGCATGCCTTACGTGACGGAGCAACCTGGCACAATGGCCCGGAGCATTCGTGAGGAGGCCCCTGTGACAGCGCCCGTACGCGGCCGGTCGACCCGGCAGCGCGCCGCCGTGGCGGCGGCTCTCGACGAGGTGGACGAGTTCCGCAGTGCGCAGGACCTCCACGACATGCTGAAGCATCGCGGCGAGTCCGTGGGTCTGACCACGGTCTACCGCACGCTCCAGTCCCTGGCGGACGCCGGCGAGGTGGACGTCCTGCGCACCGGCGAGGGCGAGTCGGTCTACCGCCGCTGCTCCACCGGCGAGCACCACCATCACCTGGTGTGCCGGGTGTGCGGCAAGGCGGTCGAGGTGGAGGGCCCGGCGGTGGAGAAGTGGGCGGAGGCGATCGCGTCGGAGCACGGCTTCGTGAACGTCGCCCACACGGTGGAGATCTTCGGGACTTGTGCGGAGTGTGCGGCGGCGGCGAAGGGCTGACTGCGGTCTCTTCAGGCGCGGCTGATGTGCCGGTCGAGGAGCGACCTCAGGGCGTCCACGTCGGCGGCGGGCTGGATGCCGCGCTTGGGCAACGCGATCACGCAGGCCGCCTTCTTGTCTCCGCTGAGCAGCACGAACACGTCGCGGGTCTCGGCGTAACGCGGAGTCGCGCCCCAGGTGTTGTGCCCCGAGGCCGTGTCGTGTGCGGCGGTGAGGCCGGACGCGTCGATGGTGACCCTCTGCAGGCCTTGTCGAGCGATCAGCTTCTGCCACTGGTGGCCGAGCAGCACTGGATGGCCGTAGACCGAGAACGCCAACCAGACCATCCAGCCGAGCAACGCCCCGGTGAACCAGTCGAGCCGCCCGCTGTCCAGCAGCCCCATCGCCACCGCGGTACCGCCGATCGCGAAGGCCACGGGCGAGAGCCTCCGCAGCCAGCGCATGGACGGCACCGCGCCCGCGCGCGCTCTGAACGCCTGCGCCATTTCGTCGCGGGTCGGCACGTACACCAACTCGACCCGCTCCCCCGCCGACACGTCCATCCGCTCTTCCACGGATCCCTCCCCAGGGTCTCGACCATGATCGAGGAGAGGGTATCCAAGCGGTCAAGCGCAGCTCAGCGCTGCTGACCGCCCTCCAGCGACATCAGGACCTCATTGGGCGTCGCACCCCCGAACCGCCGGTCCCTGGACGCGTACTCCACGCACGCACGCCACAGATCCCGCCGGTCGAAGTCCGGCCACAGGACGTCCTGGAAGACCATCTCCGCGTACGCCGACTGCCACAGCAGGTAGTTGGACGTGCGCTGCTCCCCGCTCGGGCGCAGGAACAGGTCCACGTCCGGCATGTCCGGGTAGTACAGATACTTCGCGAAGGTCTTCTCCGTGACCTTGGACGGGTCGAGCCGCCCGGCCCGCACATCCTCCGCCAGCGCCTGCGCCGCGTCCGCGATCTCCGCACGGCCGCCGTAGTTCATGCAGAAGTAGAGCGTCAGCTTGTCGTTGTCGACCGTCTGCTCCTGGGAGATCTCCAGCTCCCGCGCGACCGACTTCCACAGCTTCGGCATCCGCCCGACCCACCGCACCCGCACGCCCAACGCGTCCAGCTGGTCACGGGTCTTGCGGATGAAGTCGCGGTTGAAGTTCATCAGGAAGCGCACCTCGTCGGGCGAGCGCTTCCAGTTCTCCGTGGAGAAGGCGTACAGCGAGATGCTCCCGACGCCCATCTCGATCGCACCCTGAAGAACGTCGAGCACCCGCTCGGCGCCGACCTTGTGGCCCTCGGTGCGCGGCAGTCCGCGCTCCTTCGCCCAGCGGCCGTTGCCGTCCATGACGATCGCCACGTGACCGGGCACGAGCTCGCCCGGGAGCTTCGGCGGGCGGGCGCCCGACGGGTGCGGCTCCGGCGTCACGTACTCGCGCCGATTGCGCCCCAGAATCCCGCGTCGTGCCATCTGTTCTCTCGCTCCCCTAGCTCTTTTCCACGTAACGCAGGGAGCGCAGCCCGCGTTCCAGATGCCAGTGCAGATACGCCGACACCAGTCCGCTGCCCTCCCTCACATGCCTCGCCTCGGAGGCGTCCGCCGTCGCCCAGTCCCCGGTGAGCAGGGCGCCGAGCAGGGCGATGGCCTCCGCAGACGGTACGACACTTCCCGGGACGCGGCACTCGGCGCAGACGACGCCGCCGGCGCCGACGGAGAAGAACCGGTTCGGCCCGGGCATTCCGCACTTCGCGCAGTTGTCGAAGCTGGGTGCGTACCCGTTGACGGCGAGCGAGCGGAGCAGGAACGCGTCGAGGATCAGGTTCGGCGCGTGCTCCCCGGCGGCGAGCGTCCGCAGCCCGCCGACGAGCAGCAGATACTGCTGCACGGCCGGCTCGCCCTCGTGATCGGTGAACCGTTCCGCCGTCTCCAGCATCGCCGTACCGGCCGTATAGCGGGCGTAGTCCGTCACGATCCCGCCACCGTACGGAGCGATGGTCTCACTCTGCGTACACAACGGCAGTCCGCGGCCGATGAGTTCGCTGCCGCGCGCGAAGAACTGCACGTCGACGTGCGAGAAGGGTTCGAGGCGCGCCCCGAACTTCGACTTGGTCCGCCGCACACCCCGGGCCACGGCCCGCACCCGCCCGTGCCCGCGCGTGAGCAGCGTGATGATGCGGTCGGCCTCACCCAGCTTCTGGGTGCGCAGCACGATGCCGTCATCACGGAACAGACTCATGCAGTCATTGTCGCCTACGGGAGCCGGCCGCCGGAGGCGACTGCCGACTCCTGAGTACGTGTACGGATGTGATGCCGATCCTTCGTCGCTTCACTGAAGAAATGGGCACTCACGACAAGGACCCCCGCACCGACGCCGAACTCCGCGCCGACTGGGCCCACGCCAACGACCTGGACAAGCCCGTCACCGCCGGCCCGGACGATCCGTCCTCCGGAGTCGCGGCCATGGCGGCCGCCACCACGATCCTGGTCCTGCTCCTGGCCCCGGTGGCGTTCTTCTTCGCCGCGCTCTCCGTCATGGCGACGGACAGCTGCGGGCCGGACGACTGCTCCGCGGCGCTGGAGTTCACCCTGTCCGTGATCTACACAATCCTGCCCGTCGGCGGCTTCTTCTCCCTCGTCGCCCTCGTCCTGTGCTGGGTGCTGCCCTGGCGGGTGCGGTTCGACGTGTGGCGGAGGTGGGCGGCGTTGGTGGCGGTGGCGCCGCACGTGGTGCTGATCATGCTGGTCCTGACGCTTCCCGAGGGGTGAGGTCGCCGGTCGGGTCCCGTTCCACCCGGACCTCGCCCCGCCCATAGTCGTACACCACATACAGCCGCGTACCATCCGCCGCGATCCTCGTGCGCGCCTGCTCCCCCGGAGCCGGCCCCGGCAGGACCGGCCGTACGCCGGTCTCCGTGCGGATGCGGTCGACGAGGGTGCGCAGGGTCGTGGGGTCGGGGGTCGTGGCCAGGTACCACGCCGCGCCTTGGCCGAAGGAGTGGCGGGTGGCGGCCGGGCGGCCGTCCGCGAAGGTCAGGACCGGCTCCGCGCCTTCCAGGATCACGTCCTCCGACCACAACGAGCCGGTGCCTTCGGAGAGTTCCACGCCGGCGTCCTGCGGCAGCGGGTCGAACTCGTCGACGTGCAGGCCGAGCAGCTCGCAGAACGGGGCCGGATAGCCGCCCAGGTGGACGCGGTCGCAGGGGTCCGTGATGCCGGAGAAGTAGGACATCAGGACGGTGCCGCCCGCACGGACGTACGCGGTGATGCGCTCGGCGGTCGCCGTGCTCACCGAGTAGAGGTGCGGGACGAGGAGCAGGGAGTACGGGGTGAAGTCGGCGTCGACCGGTACGACGTCGCACGCCACCGAAGCGTCATACAGCGGCTTGTGCAGCGCGCGGGCGCCGTCGAGGAGTCGCACGTCCGCGCTCGGGTGTGCTTCCTGTTCCAGGGCCCACCAGTTGGGCCAGTCCAGCACCAAGGCCGTCTGCGCGCGCTCCGGCCGGGATCCCAACAGATCGGGATACGCGGCGAGTTCGGCGCCCAGCTCCGTGACCTCGCGGAAGATGCGGGTGTCGCGGCCGCCGTGCGGGACCATCGCCGAGTGGAACTTCTCCGCGCCGCCGCGCGAGGCGCGCCACTGGAAGAAGAGGACGGAGTCCGCGCCGTGGGCGATGGCCTGCCAGCTGTCGAGGCGCATCCGGCCCGCGGGCTTGCGGCCGTTGCGACGGCGCCAGTTGACGGCGGACGGGGCCTGTTCCATGAGGAGCCAGGGGTCGCCGTTCTTCAGGCCGCGCAGGACGTCGTAGGAGAAGGCCGTCTCGTGGACGGAGTCGGGATCGTGCGGATCGGGATACGAGTCGTACGAGACCACGTCCATTTCGCGGGCCCAGCGGAAGAGGTCGAGGGTGGGGGCCAGGGGGACGAAGTTGGTGGTGACGGGGATGTGCGGGGCGAGGCGGTCGAGGACCTCTTTCTCGGCGCGGTAGCAGGCGAGGAGTTCGTCGCTGGAGAAGCGGCGGTAGTCGAGCTGCTGGGCCGGGTTGCGGAAGGAGGGAGCCGTGCGCGGGGTGTGGATCTCGTCGAAGGAGCCGTACCGCTGGGACCAGAAGGTGGTCGACCAGGCCTCGTTGAGGGCCTCGACCGACTCGTAGCGCTCACGGAGCCAGATACGGAACGCCTCCGTCGAGACCTCGCAGTGGCAGTGGCGGGAGATGTGGCAGCCGTACTCGTTGCCGATGTGCCAGAGCGCGAGGGCCGGGTGGTGTGCGTAGCGCTTGGCGAGCTGTTCGACGAGGCGGGTCGCGAGCCGGCGGAAGACGGGGCTCGACGGGCACCAGTGCTGGCGGGAGCCGGGGTAGAGACGGGTGCCGTCGTCGAGGACCGGGAGGGTTTCGGGGTGCAGACGGGCCAGCCAGGGCGGCGGGGAGGCCGTCATCGTGGCGAGGCAGACGGCGACTCCGTCGTCCGCGAGGCGGTCCAGGTGCTCGTCGAGCCAGTCGAAGTCGTAGCGGCCCGGGGAGGGTTCGGCGCGGGCCCACGAGAAGATGCCGACGGTCGCGAGGTTCACCCCGGCCTCGCGCATCAGCTCGCTGTCCTCGGCGTGGACCTCGGGGCCCCACTGTTCGGGGTTGTAGTCGCCGCCGTAGGCGAGGGAGCCGAGCTTGCCGTGGAAGTGGGATATGCGGCCGGGCAGGGTGGGCAGGTCGGTCGGGTCAGTCGAGTCAGTCGGGTCGGTCGGGTCGGTCACGATGGCTCCAACGGTGCGGTGCGGACGTTCACTTCACGCCGAGCGTCCCCTGCCACGCCCGCGCCTCGATCCCCCGGAAGTGGTCGGCCATCGCCCGCTGCGCATGGCCCACGTCGCGGGCGCGGAGCGCCGTGAGGATCTCGCGGTGGCGGCGGGCCGTGACGGCGGGCGCCGGGTCGCGGGCCCAGCCGCGGACGCCGGCCACGCGGTGGAAGACGTTCCAGAAGGCGGCGAGCAGCTGCGGCACGAGCGCGTTGCCGAGCGAGACGTAGAGCGCCTCGTGGAACTCGCGGTCGATCTCGGGGAAGACCTCGCCGAGCCGCCCCTTCTCCTCCATCCGCTCGACGATCGCCTCCAGGGCGGCCAGTTCGTCGTCGGTGAGGGTCTCGGCGACGCGGCGGATGAGGCCCTCTTCCAGGACCTCTCTGACCTGGAGGATCTCCCCCAGCGCGTGGGTGTCGTCGTCGATCTGGGCGAGTGTGCGGAAGGTGAGGCCGTCGACCAGGGGGGTCAGTGAGGCCTGGCCGACGTACGTCCCGTAGCCGTGTCGGATCTCGACGATGTCCAGGGCCTGCAGTGCCTTGAGCGCCTCGCGCACGGAGTTGCGGCTGACGCCGAGCGATTCCATCAGCTCGGACTCGGTCGGCAGCGCGGCGCCTGGGCGCAGCCGGCGGTCGAGTATCAGCTGCATGATCTCGCGCCGGATCTGGCCGCCGACGCGTCGGCGGCCCACAAGGTCCTCGGACATGGCGGTCAGGGTAGACCCGCGGGACATCCCACGTCCCACCTCGTGCGCCAACTTTCCGAAATGGAGAGGAACTCGCAGGTCAGATGACATCCGGCCATCTCTTCTGACGTCTAGACCTCTGGTCAACTTCCGTTTCGTCCCGGCGATTCGGGCGATCCCTGCGCGAACTCTTGACCGTCCCGTACGGCGCTCCTATGGTCACGCCAGTCCATGACGTAGGACGTCCAATCTCCACCCTTCGACGTTCCTCGACACGCCTCGACACCCCCCACCCGCCCCGACATCCCCCGAACACCCCAGACCCCGCCGGAGGAACCGTGAGCGACGTGACCCAGGGATCGGCCTTGCACCGCCGCTCCTTCCTGAAGTACACCGGCGCCCTGGGCGTGGCCGCCGGTATCACGACAACGCTGTCCGCCTGCTCGGGCGGACCGAAGTCCACCAACGAGACGGGCGGTGGCGGCAAGGGCGGCTCGACGACGCTCACCGCGGTCATCGGCTACGGCAACGACGGCAGTTGGGACCCGACGCAGACCGCGTCCGCGTTCGCGATGGCCGGCAACCACCACATCTACGAGGGTCTGCTCGACACCGACCCGATCACCCGCGAGCCCTACCCGGCGCTCGCCACCGAGGCGCCCGCCGATCTGAACGCCACCACCTGGAAGTTCACCCTGCGCGAGGGCGCGAAGTGGCATGACGGCAAGCCCGTCACGGCCGATGACGTGGTCTTCGTCTTCGACCGGATCCTCGACCCGAAGACCGCCACGCTCGCCAAGGGCTTCTTCGCGAGCTGGCTGAAGGAGGTCAGGAAGGTCGACGAGAAGACGGTCGAGCTGCACCTCAAGTTCCCGTTCCCGGACGGCGCCGCGCGGCTCACGCTCGCGAAGATCATGCCCAAGCACGTCTTCGGCCAGGCGGGTGCCTGGGACGAGGCGATGAAGGGGACGAAGGTCGTCGGTTCGGGTCCGTACAAGATGACCTCGCACCAGCCCAAGACGAACACCACCTTCGAGGCGTTCGCGGACTACAACGGCCCGCGCAAGGCCGCGTTCAAGAAGATGAACTGGCTGACGATCGTGGACGCCGCGCCCCGCGTCGCCAAGATCTCCGGCGGCAGCGCGGGCGCGCAGATCGCGGACAACATCCCGTACGCCAACATCGACCAGCTCAAGAAGGACGGGCTGACGGTCGAGGGCGGGGCCGGGATGAACAACCTGTTCCTGATGTTCAACACCAAGCACAAGCCGTTCGACGACATCCGGGTCCGCCAGGCGCTGCACTACGCGATCGACAAGGAGAAGATGGTCGAGGTCGCGCTGCGCGGCCACGGCAAGCCGGCCACGTCCTTCCTCAACGAGGACAACCCCACGCACCGCCCCGCGAAGACGGTCTACGGATTCGACCCCGAGAAGGCGAAGAAGCTCCTGAAGGAAGCGGGCGTCTCCGGGCTCAAGATCGACCTGATGGCGGTCAACGTCAGCTGGATCGTGGACTGTCTGCCCACCATCAAGGAGGGCTGGGACGCGATCGGCGTGGAGACCACGCTGCAGCCGCAGGAGACCACGGCCGTCTTCACCAAGCTCGATCAGAAGCGGGACTTCCAGGTGGTCGCCGCGGCCTCGAACCCCAACCAGTTCGGCCTCGATGCCGACCTGATCATGCACTACAACTACGGGCCGCAGAACCTGTGGTCGACCACGTACTCGAAGTGGGCGTCGAGCTCCGAGGCCAAGCAGCTCTTCAAGCTGATGGACAAGGCCACGGAGGAGGGCGACCCCGCGAAGAAGAAGCAGATGACACAGGACTACATCGACATCGTCGCCGAGAACGCGGTCCTGTACCCGGTCGTGCACACCGAGCTGATGACGGCCTGGGACCCCGACAAGCTCACGGGGATCGAGCCGCAGGCGTACCCGGGGATCAATCTGCTCAAGGCCAAGTGGGTCAAGTGAGCAGTGGGTCAAGTGAGCCCCGCCCGAAGGACCATCTGCACCAAGTGAGTTGAGGAGCACCACGTGGCCGCGATAGCCAGAATCCTGGCCCGCCGCATCGCCCTGCTCGTGCCGCTGCTGCTCGGCGTGATCCTGTTCGTGTTCCTGGTGATGCGGTTCTCGGACGCCGATCCGGCCTCCGCGTTCTTCCAGGGAGCGAACCCCACGCCCGAGCAGCTGCACGAGTTCCGCGAGGAGCACGGGCTGCTCGACCCGTTGCCCGTGCGCTACATGGCGTTCGTCGGCGATCTGCTGCAAGGGGACATGGGCACGAGCGCGCTGCGCAGCACGCCCGTGTTCGACGAGATCAGCACCGCGCTGCCGCTCACCCTGCAGCTGACGTTCATGGGTCTGGCCATCGCGCTCGTCCTGGGCACGGTCTTCGGTGTCACGGCCGCGATCTACCGGGACAAGTTCCCCGACCAGGCGATCCGGGTGATCTCCCTGGTCGGGGTCGCGGCTCCCGGCTTCTGGCTGGCGCTCCTGATGATCCAGTACCTGGCGGTGGGGGCCGGCTGGTTCGAGTCCGGCGGGTACGTGAACCCGGCGGACTCGTTCTCCGGCTGGCTCAAGTCCATGACGCTGCCCGCGTTCTCGCTTTCCCTGCCGATCGCCGCGCAGCTCACCCGGATCGTGCGCACGGCCGTCGTCGAGGAACTCGACAAGGACTACGTACGGACGGCGATCGGCAGCGGTCTGCCGCCCGTCGTCGTAGTCGGGCGCAATGTGCTGCGCAACGCGCTGATCAACCCGCTGACGGTGCTCGGTCTGCGCGTCGGGTACCTGCTCGGCGGCGCGGTGGTCACCGAGCAGATCTTCGCGCTGCCCGGCATGGGCACGCTGATGATCGACGCGGTCAAGAACGGCGATCCGGCCGTCGTGCAGGGCGCCGTGCTCACGGCCGCGATCGGCTTCCTGGTGATCAACCTCGTGATCGACATCCTCTATCTCCTGGTGAACCCCCGCCTGAGGAGCGCCGCCTGATGCCCAGCACGCACAAGGACCGTCAGAACGAGCGCCCTGGGCTGGTGGGGCGTCTCGGGGTCACCCGGCGGGCCGGTCTGACGGCCGTGCTGTCCCGGCCGGGTGTCCGGCTGCGCGGTTTCCGGCGGATGCCGCTGCGGTCGCGCTTCGCGATCGGGGTGCTCGCCGCCATCGCCTTGATGGCGGTGTTCGCCGGGATCCTCGCCCCGCACGACCCGCTCGACCAGGCCACGCGCGTGGGCGGCGACGGCGCGCCGTCCGGCGGGCACTGGCTCGGACAGGACCACCTGGGCCGCGACATCCTCAGCCGGCTGATGTACGGGGCCAGGATGTCGCTGCTCATCGGGCTCGGCGCGACCCTGCTCGGCCTCGTCGCGGGCGCCGTGATCGGGGCGGTCGCGGCGACCTCGCGCAAGGCCGTCGACGAGTTCCTGATGCGCTGCCTCGACGTGGTGATGGCCTTCCCCGGGATCGCGCTCGCGGCTGTCCTCATCGCCGTGTTCGGCGGCGGGGTCCCCGTCCTGATCTGCACGATCGCCTTCCTCTACACCCCGCCGATCGCCCGCGTCGTACGCGCCAACGTCCTCGATCAGTACGGCGAGGACTACGTCACCGCGGAACGCGTCATCGGCGCCCGCACCTGGCACATCGTCGCCAAGCACGTGGCCGTCAACTGTGCGGCGCCGATCCTGGTGTTCTGCACGGTGCAGGTCGCGGACGCGATGGTCTTCGAGGCCTCGCTCTCCTTCCTCGGCGCGGGCGTGCGGCCGCCGGACCCGTCCTGGGGCAACGTCATCGCCGACGGCAAGAACCTCGTGCTGATCGGCGGCTGGTGGGCGACCTGGTTCCCCGGGCTGCTCATGGTGATCACGGTCCTGGCCCTGAACATCCTGTCCGAGGGCGTCTCCGACGCGTGGGCCGCCCCGGTGGCCCGTGATGTCCCGGCGAAGAAGGCGCGCTCCGAGGACAAGCTGGAGGCCGCCGAGGCCGGCACCGGCGAGGTCCTCGGCCTGCCCGGTCTGACGGAGGCCGCCGCGCGGCTGCGGGAGAGGGCGCGCCCCCTCCCGTCCGGCGAACCGGTCCTGTCCGTAAAGGACTTGGCGATCGGCTTCGACCAGCGGCACGACGGCATCGACATCGTCGACGGCATCAGCTTCGAGGTGCGTCCCGGTGAAGTCCTCGGCCTTGTGGGCGAGTCGGGCTGCGGCAAGTCGCTGACGGCGCTGACCGTGATGGGGCTGGAGCCCAAGGGGGCGCGGGTCCGCGGCTCGGTCTCCTTCGACGGGCAGGAACTGCTCGGCCTGCCGATGCGCGCGCGCCGCCGTCTCCTCGGTCACGACATGGCGATGATCTATCAGGACGCGCTGTCGTCCCTGAACCCCGCCATGACGATTCGCGCCCAGCTCAAGCAGGTCGTACGGCGAGGAGGGGCCCGGACCGCGGAGGAACTCCTGAAGCTGGTGGGCCTCGACCCCGAGCGGACCCTGCGGAGCTATCCGCACGAGCTGTCCGGCGGCCAGCGCCAGCGCGTCCTGATCGCGATGGCCCTGTCCCGCAACCCGAAGCTGATCGTCGCCGACGAGCCGACCACCGCGCTCGACGTGACCGTGCAGGCACAGGTCATCCAGCTGCTGCTGCGGCTGCGCGAGGAGCTGGGCTTCGCGCTCATCCTCGTCTCGCACGACCTGGCGCTCGTCGCGGACGTCACCGACCGGGTGGTGGTGATGTACGGCGGGCAGATCGTGGAGGCCGGGGTCACCGCCGACCTCGTCGAGGCGCCCTCGCACCACTACACGCGTGGGCTGCTCGGGTCCGTGCTCTCGCTCGAAGCGTCGGCCGAGCGGCTCACCCAGATCAAGGGGGTCGTGCCGTCGCCCGCGGACTTCCCGGCCGGCTGCCGCTTCGCGGACCGCTGTCCGCTCGCGAGCGAGCTCTGCCGCACCACCGCGCCCGGGCTCACCGGCGCGAGCCGTGCCCACGAGGTCGCCTGCCACCACCCCGCGGTGGCGCTGACGGTGCCCGCTCCCCGTACCGACGGAGTGGGCGGCACCGCCGTCGCCGGAACAGAGCAACCATCCGCCCGCGCCGAAGCCACCGACCCTGCCGAATCCACCGAATCCGCCGAAGGAAGCGAGGCCGTCAAGTGACCGGTGCCACCGAACCGTTGATCTCGCTGACCGGCACCCACGTCGTCCACAAGGCGCGCTCCGGTGGTCTCTTCTCGCGTGATCGGGTGTACGCGCTGACGGGCGCCGACCTCGCCATCGCGCCCGGTGAGACGGTCGGCGTCGTGGGCGAGTCGGGCTGTGGCAAGTCGACGCTCGCGAAGGTGCTCGTGGGGGTGCAGCGGCCCACGGAGGGCACGGTCGCCTTCCGCGGCCGCGACCTGTGGGCGATGAAGCCGGCCGAGCGGCGGGCCGCGATCGGCACGCACACCGGGATGATCTTCCAGGATCCGTCCACGGCCCTGAACCGCCGGCTCACCGTCCGCCAGATCCTGCGCGACCCGCTGGACGTCCACCGACGGGGCACCGCCGCCCAACGCGAGGCGCGGGTACGGGAGTTGATGGTGCTGGTCGGCCTGCCCAAGGTGCTCGCGGACGGGCTGCCCGGGCAGCTCTCCGGCGGGCAGCGGCAGCGCGTGGCCATCGCGCGCGCCCTGGCCCTGGAGCCTGACCTGATCGTGGCGGACGAGCCGACCAGCGCGCTCGACGTCTCCGTGCGCGCGCAGATCCTCAATCTGCTGCTCGATCTGAAGGAACGCCTGGGTCTGGCCCTGGTGTTCGTCTCGCACGACATCCAGACCGTGCGCCGGATGAGCGACCGCGTGATCACCATGTACCTCGGCCGGATCGTCGAGGAGTCCCCGGCCGACGTGGTGCTCAGCGGCGCACGGCACCCGTACACGCGCGCCCTGTTCTCGGCGACGCCCGGACTGCTCGCGCCGATCGACCCGATCCCGCTGGTCGGCCCGGTCCCTTCGGCGACCCGGCCGCCGTCCGGCTGTCCGTTCCGTACGCGCTGCTGGAAGGCGGACGCGCGGTGCGCCGAGGCGATGCCCGAGGTCACCGACGCGGTGCCGGCCGGCCACCGCTTCCGCTGCCACCACCCGGTGGACGACGCCCAGTCGACCCAGGACCTCGTCCTGCAGGCCGCCGCCACCGCACCGGCCGCACCACCTGTGAACACCCCCTCCGCCGCCAAGGAGACCCGATGACACTCCCCGCCCCGCTGACCGGTGTCGTACCGCCCGTCTGCACGCCCCTGACACCGGACAACGAGGTGGACACGGCCTCGCTCACCCGTCTCGTGGACCATCTGGTGTCGGCCGGGGTCGACGCCCTGTTCGTGCTCGGCTCGTCGGCCGAGGCCGCGTATCTGCCGGACGCCCAGCGCCGTACCGTCGTGGAGACGGTCGCGGGCCATGTGGCGGGTCAACTGCCCGTTCTGGCCGGTGCGATCGATATGACGACGCTGCGAGTCAACGACCATGTGGACGCGGTGACGGCGGCGGGCGCGGACGCGGTGGTCGTCACCGCGCCCTTCTACACCCGCACCCACCCGGCCGAGATCTCCCGCCACTTCCGCGCGGTCGCCGCCCACTCCCCCGTCCCCGTCTTCGCGTACGACCAACCGGCGTCCGTTCCACTCAAGTTGAGCCCGGGCCTGGTGATCGAGCTGGCGCAGGACGGGGTGATCGCCGGGCTCAAGGACTCCAGCGGCGACGAAGGCGCCTTCCGCGCCTGTCTGATGGGCACGCGTTCGCTGCCCGGCTTCTCGGTCCTGACCGGCTCGGAGCTCACCGTCGACTCGGCGCTCGCGATGGGCGCGCACGGCGTGGTGCCCGGCCTCGGCAACGTGGACCCCGAGGGGTACGTCCGGCTCTACCGGTACGCGAAGGCAGGCGACTGGGAGCGCGCGCTCGCCGAACAGGAGCGGCTGTGCGCCCTGTTCGGCATGGTCGAGGCCGGCGACCCGGTCCGCATGGGCCGCTCGTCGTCGGCGCTCGGCGCGTTCAAGGCCGCGCTCCGGCTGCGGGGCGTCATCGACACGGCGACGACGGCGGTTCCGCAGATCCCGCTGTCGGCGCAGGAGGTGGAGCGGGTGGGGAAGCATCTGGCGACGGCGGGGCTGCTGTAGGGGGCTGCGTCAGAGGTACTCGTACTCATCCCGTGGGCTCACGAGCCCGGTGACGCTCTGCCACCTGGAGCTGATCCGGGTTCCGTCCGCCGGGCGACGTCCCGGGCGTGCACGGCTGTGACAGTTGAGATCGCTCGAACAAGCGACAACTGCACATCCGAGGAGCACGCATGACTGTCACCGTCGACCATGCCGGCGCGTCCACCGCACACGCCCCGCAAGGGCGGCTGCGCGCCGCCTGGAAGCGGGCGCACACGCCGGTGCCGGGTGTCCCGCGGTGGGCGCGGATCGCGGCCTACGCCATCCCGTTCACCGTGCTTCCCTCCGGTGTGTGGCGGATCATGACCGTCATCTTCCACATCGGCGACGAGGCCACGCACGGGCGGGGCCAGCTCCCGGACTGGCTGCCCGGGCCGGTGTACATCGTCGCGCTGTCGATCCTGTCCGAGCTCCTCGCCTTCACGGCCGTCGGTCTGATCGCCGTGTGGGGCGAGGTCGTACCGCGGTGGATCCCGCTGCTCGGCGGCCGCAGGGTGGCGCCGCTCGCCGCGATCGTGCCCGCCGCGCTCGGCGCCCTGGTCCTGACGGCCATGTGGACCGCCGCCTACGTCACCGAGCTGTTCGGCGTCACCCTCCAGGGCAGACCGCTGCCCGCCGACTCCCCCACTGTGGCGCTGGACGGCTGGGAGCTCGTCTTCTTCCACGCCACCTACATGCCGCTCCTCCTGTGGGGGCCGCTCCTGGCGGCGGTCTGCTTCGCGTACGGGCGTCGGCGCCGCACCTGGTAGAGGGCTCGGGTACGGGCCGCCGCTACGGAGCGATCACGTCCGTCGGGATCCGCCGGAACGTGATCGTCTCGTACGTTCCGCTCACCCCCGTCTCGTACAGCAGACCCACCGTCCGGCGGTCGGTCTGGACGAGGTCGGAGTAGGCGGCCTTGTCCTGGGACAGGGTGAGGACCTTGGTGAAGGTGGCGCCGTGGTCCTTGCTCGCCCAGACGGCCATGGACTGGCGCGCGGTCGGGACGGACGGTCCGGAGAACACCAACGGCGCGCGCTTGCCCGCGAGTTGGAGCACGCTCGCCTGCACCACGGGGACCTCGTTCAGCGTGGGCTGGACGGTGTAGGGCCGCTGCAGCGTCTCGCCGCCGTCGCTCGAGAGGGCGTCGACGCGGTTGCCGGGAGCCGTGCCGTTGTGCTCGCGGGCGTTGAAGTAGAGGCTGCCGTCGGGGAGTTCGGCGGCGGTGGACTCGTTGGAGTTGGTCACGCCGTCGTACGAGGCGTCGACGAACCCGATCTTCCAGGTGCGTCCGCCGTCGCCGCTGTAGAGCGAGTGCGCCCCGTAGTACTTGGCCTCCGCCCCGGTGTCGGGCGATCCGGCGGGCGGTGCGACGGAGTGGTTCGCGGGGACGACGAGACGTCCCGCGTGCGGGCCCTTCGTGAGGGCGACGGCGTGCCCGGGCCCGGTCGCGTACCAGCGCCAGTCCGTGTGCTTGGTGGCGGCGGTGATGTCGCGCGGCGCGCTGAAACTGCGGCCGTCGTCACGGCTCGTCTGTACGAAGACCCGCCGGCTCTGCTCGGGCGTGGCCTCGCCGCGCATGATCTGCGCCTCGGTGACCTCGCCGCTGTTGTACGAGGTGAGCAGCACGATCCTGCCGGTGCGCGGGTCGATCACGGGCGCCGGGTTGCCGCGGGTGTCGCCGCCGCCGGAGGCGACCACGCTCAACGGCCCCCAGGTACAGCCGCCGTCGCGGGAACGCTTGACGACCACGTCGATGCTGCCGGTGTCCCCGGCGCCGCCGACGCGGCCCTCGGCGAAGGCGAGCAGGGTGCCGGCGCGTGTCTTGGTGACGGCCGGGATGCGGTAGGTGTCGTAGCCGCCCTCGCCCGAGGTGTACGGGACGGAGCTCGTGCAGGAGGCGGTGGCGGCGGCCGACGCGGGGGCGGCGGGCAGCAGTGCGGCCAGGGCCGCGGCGGCCGCGGCGGCCACCAGGAGAGGTCTCCTGCGCTTGTGCGGGGAGGTGTGCGGTATCAGCGAGGTCATCGTGCTCCTCCGTACTGAACGTAGGACGTAGGACGTTCGATGTTTCGCGTGAACGTAGTCCGCCTTCAGGGGTACGGCAATACCTCGCGCGCCGCTGCCTCCGCGGGCTGTCAGGCCGCGCTGTCCCCGGGCGCGACGAGCCCCGACTCGTAGGCGCAGATGACGAGTTGGGCCCGGTCGCGCGCGCCGAGCTTGCCCATGATCCGGCTGACGTGGGTCTTCGCGGTGAGCGGGCTGAGCCCCAACGCCTCGGCGATCTCCGTGTTGTTGAGGCCGCGCGCGACCAGCGTGAGGACTTCGCGCTCGCGGTCGGAGAGACCGTCCGGGCCGCCGGTGCGCGGGGTCGCGGGCGCGCGCAGGGCGCGGGCGATGAGGCGGGCGGTGGGGCCCGGCGACAGGAGGGACTCGCCCGCGGCCACCGTGCGGATGGCGTCGAGGAGTTCGGCCGGTTTCGTGTCCTTCACGAGGAATCCGGAGGCGCCCGCGCGCAGCGCCTCGACGACATGCTCGTCGGTGTCGTACGTGGTCAGGACGAGGACCTTGACGCCGGCCAGGTCGTCGTCGCCGGCGATCAGCCGGGTCGCCTCGATGCCGTCGAGGTCGGGCATCCGGATGTCCATGACCACCAGGTCCGCCCGTTCGCTGCGGGCCAGTTCGAAGGCCTCGCGGCCCGTGCCCGCCTGGCCGACGACCTCCATGTCCGCCGCCGACTCGACGAGCATCGCGAACGCCGCGCGCACGAGGCGCTGGTCGTCCGCGAGCAGGACTCGGATGGTCATGCCGTGTTCCTCTCCACTGCGTGCTCCGAGGCCGTGCCTCGCTCTGCCGACGTGCCTCGCTCTGCCGACGTGCCTCGCTCTGCGGACGTACCGCGCTCCGGGGGCATGCCGCGCTCCCCCGAGCCCGAGGTGCGCAGCGGCAGCACCGCCCGCACCGCGAAACCGCGCCCCGCGCGCGGGGCCGCGTCCAGGGTGCCGCCGACGCTGCGGACCCGTTCGCGCATGCCGACCAGACCGTAGCCGGACGGTCCGTGGGGCGCGGGCGCGACCCCTTCGGGACCGTCGTCCTCCACGGTCAGCCGCAGCCCCCAGTCACCCTCGGGCTGCACGCTCACCGCGATCCGTACGCCCTGCCCGGCATGCCGTACGGCATTGGTCAGGGCTTCCTGCGCGATGCGGTACACGGCCGCACCGACCGGGGCCGGCACGCCGTCGATGCCTACGTCCAGGGTCACCCGCGCACCTGCCGTACGCGCCGAGGCGACCAGATCCGCGAGCCCGTCGATGCCGGGCAACGGCTCGCGTCCGTCCGGGAGTTCGGCGTCCCGCAGGACTTCGAGGGTGGAGCGCAGCTCGCCGCGGGCCGTGCGGCAGGTCTCCGAGATGTCGTCGAGCGCCTTGGCCACGGCCGCCCGGTCGAGCCGGTCGGGTGAGACGGTCAGGACGTGGGAGGCGACCGAGGTCTGCACGCCGATCAGGGTGATCGAGTGCGCGAGGAGGTCGTGCAGATCGCGGGCGATGCGCAGGCGTTCCTCGGCGACCCTGCGGCCGGCCTCCTCCTCCCGCGTGCGTTCGGCCCGTTCGGCGCGTTCGACGATGGAGGCCACGTACCGCCGGTAGATGCGCACGTCGAAGCCGAGGAACAGCGAGGCGAACACCCAGCCCACGGTCCGCAGGAACTCCATCGCCTCGTGCGGGCTGATCCCCCACATCACGGTGAGGATGACGCCGAGCAGCCCGATCCCGACGACGAGGGTGCGGACGGGACGGCTGGTGGCGCCGACGGTGTAGAGCGCGATGTAGGTCTGCGCGGACGGCGCCGAGTGGGCGAAGTCCTGGCCGTGGTACGGCAGGATCAGGGCGACCATGGCGAGCAGGCACAGCACCGAGTGGTGCCGGCGCCACAGCAGCGGCACCGTGGAGGCCAGCAGCAGGACCCAGCCGAAGGCGTCGGGCCGGTGGCCGGAGTCGAGCTCCTGGCCGCTGCTCGTCGCCGGGGCGGTGACGAGGGCGAGGACCACGGAGTGGACGAGGCAGAAGAGGACGAGCAGCAGATCCTTGCGCAGTTGGTGCGGTGCCTCGCGCGGATCGCGGTTGATGACGGCCAGGACGCGTTCGCCGAGCCGCAGGGGCCGGGCGTCGCCGCCCGGCCCCCGGCGATGGACGGTGTCTGCGGTCACCTGTCCATCCTGCGGTATGCGCTCCCTCACGGTGCCCCTGCGGTGACCAGTTGCCCGTTCTGCTCCGGTTCGGCCGGCGCCTTCTTCGACAGCGGCCCCGGCCACCACACCTTCCGCCCCAGCGCCATGCTCGCCGAGGTCACCAGGTAAGTCCGTACGAGGAACGTGTCGAGCAGGACGCCGACCGCGATCACGAAGCCCATCTCGACGAGTTGCACGAGCGGCATGTTCATCAGGACCCCGAAGGTCGCGGCGAGGACCAGGCCCGCGGAGGCGATCACGGCTCCGGTGGTGCGCAGCGCGGTGAGCGCGGCCTCCGGGGTGTCCATGCCCTTGAGCGCTTCCTCGCGCATCCGGTGCATCAGGAAGATCCCGTAGTCGACGCCGAGGGCGACGAGGAACACGAAGGAGATCAGCGGCAGTCCGGGATCGGAGCCCTCGAACCCGAAGACGGACTCGAAGACCAGACCGCCGATGCCGAGCGAGGCACCCCACACCGCGACCACGGCGGCGATGAGCAGCAGCGGTGCGACGAGGGAACGCAGGAGCACGATCAGGATCAGCAGGACGGAGACGAGCACGATCGGGACGACGACGCCGGTGTCGCGTGAGCTGGTGTCGGCGAGGTCGAGCTGCTGCGCGCTGGGCCCGCCGACGAGGCTGGTGTCGAGCGTGTCCCGCAGCTTCTCGATGGTGGCGGTCTCCCCGGCGGACTGCGGCGGCGCGTCGGCGATCACGGAGATCTCCGTCCACTCGTCGCCGCTGCGGCCCTGCTGTGCCCCTTGGACCCCGTCAACTGCCGTGATCTGCTTGAGGATCCGCCCTGCCTCGCCGACCGGCGCGAGGACCGCGATCGGCTGCGTGGAGCGCTCGGGGAACGCGTCGGCGAGCGTCGTCATGGCCTGCACGGCCTCGGGCGTCTTGGTGAAGGAGTCCTCCTGCTTGACGTTCCCCGAGAGGTTGAACGCGCCGAGCGCGAGGGAGCCGAGGACCACGGCGGACGTGATGAGGACGGCGATCGGCCGGCGCTGCACCGAGGCGCCCATCGCACCGAACAGCGAACGGCGCTGCTTGGGCTGCGAACCGTAGGCCGGGATCAGCGGCCAGAACACCCGGCGCCCGAAGAGGACGAGCAGGGCGGGCAGCAGCGTGATCATCGCGACCAGGGCGCACAGGACGCCGACGGCGGCCGTCGGGCCCATGCCGCTGCTGGAGTTGAGGTCGGCGGCGAGCAGACAGAGCATGCCCGCGGCGACCGTCCCGGAGGAGGCGAGGATCGCCGGGCCGCAGCCGCGCAGCGCGGTGAGCATGGCGTCCAACGGCTTTTCCTGGCGCCGTAGTTCCTCGCGGTAGCGGGCGATGAGCAACAGCGCGTAGTCCGTTCCCGCGCCGAACACCAGGACCGTCATGATGCCGGTGGACTGCCCGCTCACGGTGATGTCGAAGGCCTGGTGCAGGCCGTACGTCACGGCGAGCGACAGGGCGTCCGCGATACCGGCGACGACCAGCGGCACGAGCCACAGCAGCGGGCTGCGGTAGATCAGGATCAGCAGGATCGCGACGACGGCGACGGTCGTGTAGAGAAGCGGCCCGTCGAGCGCGTTGTACACCTCGCTCGCGTCGGTCGCGAGCGCGCCGGACCCGCCGACGTCGACGCTCAGCGGTCCGTCGTCCTCGGCGACGTCCCGCACCTCGTTGACGAACGCGTCCCTGAGCTTCTCGTCCACGCCCGGCTCGTTGCTCGCCACCGGGTAGAAGAGCGTGTCCCCGCCCTTCGCCGGTACGGGCTCGGGGGGCGCCACCAGCTTGTGCTGCGCGGCGATCTCGTCGATCTGCGCCTGCGCGGTCGCCTTGTCCGCGGCGGTCAGTCCGCCGTCACGGTGGTAGACGACCACGAGTTCGGTGGACTCACCACCCGGCAGCTGCTCCTGGAGCTTGGCGACCTGCGTGGAGTCCGCACTGGCCGGCAGATAGTCGACCGCCCGGTCCTGCTGCACATCTCCGGTCTTGCCCGCGAACGGCACGACGATTGCGAGCAGAACCACCCACAACCCGAGCACCACCCACGGAATCCCCCGCCGCTTCCCCTGCCTGCTCGCCCTCATACCGGGCGCCTCCCTCATCCGAAGTCCGCGTCCCCTTCAGGGTTCCGTCCGGAGGGTGGGGGTGCGTCGGGCGTAGGGGCGAGGTGGGGCGTACTGCTGGGGGTGGTGTCGGGGTGGGATTACTCCCGGGGGAGTAGTCATCTCAGCCCAAATTCAGGACGGTGTACGCGCGGAGACCAGCAGCCGCTCAACGTCCTCCGCGCCCATGGTCAGCGCAGCCCCCACGGTCGAAAGAACCTCCCGCTCCGCAGGCGTATACGGCCCATCGGCCAAAGCGATCCGCGCCGCCTGCAGCAGGATCGACTCCCGCCCGGCGCAGGCCAGATGCGGCGCCAACGGATCGAGCGCCTCGTGCAGCTCGATCGCGAGCGTGACCCCCGAGGGATCGCACGGCCCGCCCGGCAACCGCCCCGTATCCTCCGCCAGCGCCGCGACCAGCGTCGTCAGCTGATCCTCCGTGCAGTCGGAGAACCCGGCCGAGCGCACGGCCCCGACGGCTCGCGACAGCACCGTGCGCGAGGACGTACCTCCCGCGGCCAGCACCGCGAGCGCCACCGTGTGCACCGCGTCCCGCAGCATCGCGGACAGTTTGAGCGTGGTCGGGTGATCGAGGACATCCGGCGCGAAGTGCTCACGGCACGAGGCGCATTCGACGACAGGCCCCGCGGATCCCCGCGGCAGCAGCGGCACTCCGAGCAGCGTGAACCGCCGACGGCCGGTCCTGCGCCGGTAGTTGCGGTCACCGCCGCAGCCGGGGCAGAAGAACTCCCCGTCGCCGACGGTGCTCCATGCGGTACGGACACCGCAGACGCGCCCCAGAACGCCGGGGTTTCGACCAAATCGTCCACTGGTCCGCACGCCACACCTCCGTAACGCTTCGGCAACGCTGCCGTGTTGGCGTGATGTTAGCCACATCAGTGATGCGTCGTCAGCACCCTGGACAGGACATTGGCCAAGACCGATCACTTCCGAACACGGCCGACGCACCCCGAAAGCACACCGCCCCGCCCGCGAAACCGCGGACGGGGCGTGTGGGAGCCGAGGGGCTCTCGGGCGTCAGCGCGAGGCGCGGTTCACCGCGGACACGACGGCCTTCAGCGAGGCACGTGTGGTGTTGGCGTCGATGCCGATGCCCCACAGGACCTTGTCGCCGATCGCGCACTCGATGTACGAGGCGGCCTGCGCGGAGGCGCCCTCGCTCATCGTGTGCTCCTGGTAGTCCAGCAGGCGGGCGTCGATGCCGATGCCCTGCAGCGCGTGGAAGAACGCGGAGATCGGACCGTTGCCGGTACCGGCCAGCGTGGTCTCCGTGCCGTCCACCTCGGCCTCGACGGTCAGCGTGTCGATGCCGTCGCGGTCGGTCGTGGACTGTCCGTTGCGCACCTGGATCCGGCCCCACGGGTTCTGCGGGTTCGGCAGGTACTCGTCCTGGAACGTGGCCCAGATGTCGGCCGGCGTGACCTCGCCGCCCTCGGCGTCGGTCTTGGCCTGAATCAGCTTCGAGAACTCGATCTGCATCCGGCGCGGCAGGTCCAGCTTGTGGTCGTTCTTCAGGACGTACGCGATCCCGCCCTTGCCGGACTGCGAGTTGACCCGGATGACGGCCTCGTAGGAGCGGCCGACGTCCTTCGGGTCGATCGGCAGATACGGGACGGCCCACTCGATGTCGTCGACGGTGACGCCGCGCGCGGCCGCGTCGGCCTCCATGGCGTCGAAGCCCTTCTTGATGGCGTCCTGGTGGGAGCCGGAGAAGGACGTGTAGACCAGGTCGCCCACGTACGGGTGGCGCGGGTGGACCTCCATCTGGTTGCAGTACTCCCACGTGCGACGGATCTCGTCGATGTCGGAGAAGTCGATCTCGGGGTCGACGCCCTGCGAGAACAGGTTCATGCCCAGCGTCACCAGGTCGACGTTGCCGGTGCGCTCGCCCTGCCCGAACAGACAGCCCTCGATGCGGTCGGCGCCGGCCATCAGGGCCAGCTCGGCGGCGGCGACGGCCGTACCGCGGTCGTTGTGCGGGTGCACGGACAGGCAGACGTGCTCGCGGCGGGTCAGGTTGCGGCCCATCCACTCGAAGCGGTCCGCGTGCGTGGAGGGGGTCGAACGCTCAACGGTGGCGGGCAGGTTGAGGATGATCTCGCGGCCCGGACCCGGCTGCCATACGTCGCATACGGCTTCGCAGACCTCCAGGGCGAAGTCCAGCTCGGTGTCCGTGAAGATCTCGGGGCTGTACTGGTAGCCGAAGGTGGTGCGCTCGTCGAGGATCTTCTCGGCGTACTCCATCACCAGGCGCGTGCCGTCCACGGCGATCTGCTTGATGTCGTCCTTGGAGCCGCGGAAGACGACCCGGCGGAAGACGGGCGCGGTCGCGTTGTACAGGTGCAGGGTCGCGCGCTTGGCGCCCTTCAGGGATTCGACGGTCCGCTCGATCAGGTCCTCGCGGGCCTGGGTCAGGACGGAGATCGTGACGTCGTCCGGGATCGCGCCCGGCTCCTCGATGATCGACCGTACGAAGTCGAAGTCGGTCTGGCCGGAGGCCGGGAAGCCGACCTCGATCTCCTTGTAACCCATCTTGACCAGCTGGTCGAACATCCGGCGCTTGCGCTCGGGCGACATCGGGTCGATCAGCGCCTGGTTGCCGTCGCGCAGATCCGTGGAGAGCCAGCGGGGCGCCTTGGTGACGCGCTGCGAGGGCCAGGTGCGGTCCGGGATGTCGACCTGGTCGTACTTCCCGTACTTGTGGACCGGCATGCCGGACGGCTGCTGGCTGTGCGTCGCGTTGGTGATGGGCGTCTCGGCGCCGGCGAATGCAGTCATGATGCGTAGGGCTCCTCATTGGTCCGCTCTGGGGCGGCCGACGGGTCGTAGCGCAACACCAAACTCCGCGGGGAGGGGGTCGGCCTACGTCTTACTGGCCCTCGCCGCGGCAGCTAAGGAGAAGCAGCCCGAAACGCATGATGCGGAGCAGACTAGCCGAGGCCGACGCCGGACGCGGGACCGTTTCAGTATGCGGGACCGGCCGGAGGTATCGGACGAGAGGTGACGAACACCTCGAAATCCAGTGTTCGCCCAGATCTTCCCCCGATCTCGCGTATCCCGTTCACCAATCATGGTTGCGAGGGGTGACAGGTCGGTGACGCAGTGCCACTGTGCCGCCATGACCGCCAATCGCGCGGGCTACGAGCCCGTCTTCTGCACGATCGTGCCGCCCCATATCCTCGACCGCCTCGCCAGGTCGGGGGATCCGCGGCTGTCCGCCGCCGCCCGCAGGACCCTCACCGCGGACGCCGCGCAGCGCACCGCGCGCCGCCTGACCACGGTCGCCGGCACCCCGACCGCGGCCCCGGTGCCCGCGCCCTCGCCGGACAAGCCCCAGCGCACGATCTACGACGCGAAGCGCAAGGAGGAGCTGCCCGGCAGGAAGGTGCGCGGCGAGGGCGAGAAGCCCGGCAAGGACGCCACCGTCAACCGCGCGTACGCGGGGCTCGGCGCGACCTTCGAGCTGCTCCTGAAGGCGTTCTCGCGCAACTCCATCGACGGCGCCGGCCTCCCTCTGAATGCCACCGTCCATTACGGCGAGGACTACGGGAACGCGTTCTGGAACGGCGAGCAGATGGTGTTCGGCGACGGGGACGGCGAGATCTTCCTGGACTTCACCATCCCCGTCGACGTCATCGGTCATGAACTGGCGCACGGCGTCACGCAGTACACGGCGAACTTCTCGTACTACGACCAGCCGGGCGCCCTCAACGAGTCCGTCTCGGACGTGTTCGGCTCGCTCATCAAGCAGTTCACGCTCGGTCAGAGCGCCGACCAGGCGGACTGGCTGATCGGCGCGGGCCTGCTCGCGCCGCGCGTCACGGGCAAGGCGCTGCGCTCCATGAAGGAGCCCGGCTCGGCCTATGACGACGACGTGCTCGGCAAGGACCCGCAGCCCGCCACGATGGAGGGCTATGTGCGCACCGGCAGCGACAACGGCGGCGTGCACATCAACTCCGGCATCCCCAACCACGCGTTCTACCTGGTCGCGGAGGCCCTCGGCGGCTACGCGTGGGAGCGGGCCGGACAGATCTGGTACGACACGCTCACCGCGGGCGAGCTGGGAATCACCGCGGACTTCGAGGCCTTCGCGCAGGCCACGGTGGCGGCCGCGGCCTCCCGGTACGGCGAGGGCGAGGAGCACCAGGCCGTGGTGAAGGCCTGGTCGCAGGTCGGCGTCCCGTCGGCCTGATGTGAGGTGCGGGGCGGGTACCGCACCGGCCCGCCCCGTACTAGACAGGAAGCCATGCGTATCCAAGTCCGGCGCACCGGAGGATTCGGCGGTCTCGAGCACCACCGCGAGGTGGACACGTCGGGGCGGCCCGATGCGGCCGAGTGGCATGCCCTCGCCGACGAGGCGGCCGCGCACGGCCGCGGCACTCCCCCGGTCGGCGTCCCCGACGGTTTCTCGTACCAGATCACCATCGACGGGCGGACCGTGTACTGCGCGGATCCGCGGCTGACGGAGACCCAGCGCAGGCTGATCTCACGGGTGCTGAAGGAAGGCGCCTGAAGCGCCCGGCACCTCTCGGGTGAGGTGCCGGGCGCTCGTGCTCGCCCTAGAGGGCCCCGGCGTCCTTCGCCGTCCATACGGACGGGAACAGCGGCCGGTAGCCCAGCTCGTGACGGATGCGGGCGGTGGACATGATCCCGGCCCACGCGTCCGTGAGCTCCTTGTCGTACGCCTCGGGCGGCACGGGGAGGCCGTTCAGCTGGAACAGGTCGACCGTGGTGACCGGGGCGTCGTCCGCGATGTTGTAGACACCCGAGGCGCCCGGTGTGTACAGCAGGCGCTGCAGGCCCTGGGCGACATCCGCGTGGTGGCCCATGTGCAGGCGCTGCAGCGCGTTCCAGTGCGGCACCCACTGCACCGCGTCCGACAGGTGCGGGTCCCCGTCGCCGTAGACGAACGGCAGTCGGCCGATCCGCAGGTCGTCCAGGCCCTCCAGCGCGCCGAGCGCCTTCTCGGCCTCCCACTTGGACTCGGGGTACGCGCCCCACATCGCCCCGCCCGGCGAGGTCTCGTCCTCCTCGACCAGCGCGCGGCCACGCCCCTGCCCGTAGACGAGACCGGTGCTGACCTGCACGAACCGCCGCACCCCCGAGGCCACAGCGGCCCGGCCCAGCTCGATCGCCGCGTCCCGGTTGACCGCCCGCGCCTCCTCGTCCGGCACCCCGCGGAACGCGGCGGCCACGTTCACGACCGCGTCCGCCCCGGCCGTCGCCTTGCCGAGCACCTCGGCGTCACGCAGATCCCCGACCACCACCTGGGCGCCGAGCTCCGCGAACCGCTCACCGCGTGCCGCGTCCCGGACCAGGACCCGCACCTCGTCACCCTGCGGAGCGCCCTGCAGCAGCCGCGGCACGAACCGCCGCCCGACCTGCCCCGTCGCTCCCGTCACCAAAGTCAGCATGGCCGCCTCCTCGTCGTACGACTGCCCTGTGCAGCCATGCGCCCAGCCTGCGGCGGGTGCGGGCCGGGCGGGAGAGACGCGGTTGTCCAGGGAGCGGCACTCCCTGGATACGGCGGCGGGCGCGAGGGATGCTGGAGCGGTGGACCGCATCGAACTCGCCGATTTCCTGCGCCGCTGCCGTACGCGCCTGAGCCCGCCCGATGTGGGCCTGGCCGCCGGGCCGCGGCGCCGTACGCCCGGGCTGCGGCGCGAGGAGGTGGCGCAGCTGGCCGGGATGTCCACGGACTACTACACGCGCCTGGAACAGCGCCGCGGCTCCCACCCGTCGCGGCAGATGCTCACCGCGCTGGCCCGGGCGCTGCGGCTGACGGACGCGGAGCGTGACCATCTGTTCCATCTGGCCGGCGAGGAGCCGCCGCGGCGCGGCCCGTCCTCCGGGCACGTACGGCCCGGTCTGCTCCTGATCCTCGACCGGCTGCACGATCTGCCGGCGATGGTGCTGGGCGACTGGGGCGAGGTGCTTGCGCAGAACAGCATGTCGGTGGCGCTGACCGGCGACTACCAGGGCCGCAACCTGGTCCGCAGCTGGTTCCTCGACCCGGACACACGGACGATCGCCCCGCCCGAGCACCGGGCGATGCACGCCCGGGCCCATGCGGCGGCGCTGCGGGCGGTGGCGGCGGCCCGTCCGGACGATCCGGGGCCGGCCGCGCTGGTGGCCGAACTGCGGGGCGCGTCAAGGGAGTTCGAGGAGTTGTGGGAGCGGCATGACGTCGTGGTCGAGCGTCCCTCGCCGAAGCGTTTCGTGCACCCTGTGGTCGGCGTCCTCGACCTCGACTGCGAGGTCCTCCTCGGCGACGGCCACGACCAGCAGCTCATCGTGCACTCGGCACGGCCGGGCACGCCGACGTACGAGCGGCTCGAGCTGCTGCGGGTGATCGGGCTGCAGGACCTGAGCCCGAGCGGACTCGGGTCCTGATCAGCCCGTCGGGTGCGGCGATCAGTCCCGCCGCTTGGCCTTCTTGGGCAGGGTGGCGACCGCTCGCCACACGCCGCGTACCGCATCGATCAGAAAGTCGAACACGTCTCAGAACCCCAGTCGTCGAAGCTGCTTCGGATCCCGCTGCCAGTCCTTGGCGACCTTGACGTGCAGGTCCAGGAAGACCGGCGTGCCAAGGAGCGCCTCGATCTGCTGACGGGACTTCACGCCGACGTCCTTCAGACGCTTGCCCTTGGGGCCGATGATGATGCCCTTCTGGCTGGAGCGTTCGATGTAGACGTTGGCGTGGATGTCGAGCAGCGGCTTGTCGGCCGGGCGGCCCTCGCGCGGCAGCATCTCCTCGACGACCACCGCGATGGAGTGCGGCAGCTCGTCGCGTACGCCTTCGAGCGCGGCCTCGCGGATCAGCTCCGCGACCATGACCTGCTCGGGCTCGTCGGTGAGGTCGCCCTCGGGGTAGAGCGGGGGGCTCTCGGGGAGCAGCGGGATCAGCAGGTCGGCGACGAGCTGGACCTGGGTGCCCTTGGTCGCGGAGACCGGGATGATCTGGGCCCACTCGATGCCGAGGTCCTTGCCGAGCTGGTCGATCGCGATGAGCTGCTCGGCGAGCGTCTTGGAGTCGACGAGGTCCGTCTTCGTGACGATCGCGATCTTCGGCGTCTTGCGGATCCCCGCGAGCTCCTTGGCGATGAAGCGGTCACCGGGACCGAGCTTCTCGTTCGCCGGGAGGCAGAAGCCGATGACGTCGACCTCGGCCCACGTGGTCCGTACGACGTCGTTGAGGCGCTCGCCGAGGAGGGTGCGCGGCTTGTGGAGGCCGGGGGTGTCCACCAGGATCAGCTGCGCGTCGTCGCGGTGGACGATGCCGCGGACCGTGTGGCGCGTGGTCTGCGGACGGTTCGAGGTGATGGCGACCTTCTGGCCCACGAGTGCGTTGGTCAGGGTGGACTTGCCCGCGTTGGGCCTGCCCACGAAGCAGGCGAAGCCCGCGCGGTGGTGTGCCTGCGGCTCGGGGGTGGGTGCGCTCATGGGGGCCATTCTCCCTGATGCTCGGCGGTGCGCTTGCCTTGGGCCGGGGTGCGACTCTGGTCCGGGTATCCCGCGCCCCTGGAGTGCGGGCTCCGCCCTGCTCAAAAAGCCCTCGGCGCGGTCCGCCCTGAGTCGTACCCTTGCAGTGCAAGGTCCGTCCACCTGGGCGGAGCCCCGTACGAGGAGGACGACCTCAGGCCACAGCGCCGGCCCATGACTCAGACACCCACAGCTCAGCCCTCCGCGCAGGGCCCCGCTCGAGCCCACTTCACCGTGCCTGCCAAGCACCCGATGGTGACGGTCCTCGGCTCCGGAGACTCCCTGCTGCGTGTGATCGAGAAGGCCTTCCCGGCGGCCGACATCCATGTCCGGGGCAATGAGATCAGCGCCGTGGGCGACCGCGAGGAAGTCGCGCTCGTCCAGCGCCTGTTCGACGAGATGATGCTGGTGCTCCGCACGGGCCAGCCGATGACGGAGGACGCAGTGGAACGCTCGATCGCCATGCTCAGGGCGAGCGAGAACGGGGAGGGCGCGGAGGAGACTCCGGCCGAGGTGCTCACGCAGAACATCCTGTCCTCGCGGGGCCGCACGATCCGGCCCAAGACGCTCAACCAGAAGCGCTATGTCGACGCGATCGACAAGCACACGATCGTGTTCGGTATCGGCCCCGCCGGTACGGGCAAGACCTATCTCGCCATGGCGAAGGCGGTGCAGGCCCTGCAGTCCAAGCAGGTCAACCGCATCATCCTGACCCGTCCGGCCGTCGAGGCCGGTGAGCGCCTCGGCTTCCTGCCGGGCACGCTCTACGAGAAGATCGACCCGTATCTGCGCCCGCTCTACGACGCGCTGCACGACATGCTCGACCCCGATTCGATTCCGCGGCTGATGGCGGCGGGGACGATCGAGGTGGCGCCGCTGGCGTACATGCGTGGCAGGACCTTGAATGACGCCTTCATCATCCTCGACGAGGCCCAGAACACCTCCCCCGAGCAGATGAAGATGTTCCTGACCCGCCTCGGCTTCGACTCGAAGATCGTCATCACCGGTGACGTCACCCAGGTCGACCTGCCGAGCGGCACGAAGAGCGGTCTGCGCCAGGTCCAGGAGATCCTGGAGGGCCTGGACGACGTCAACTTCTCCCGGCTCACGTCCCACGATGTCGTACGGCACAAGCTCGTCGGCCGTATCGTCGACGCCTACGAGAAGTACGACACCGAGCACGGCACGGAGAACGGCACCCACAAGGGCAGCCGTAACAAGCGGAAGTAGACCCCAGCGCACCATGGCGATCGACGTCAACAACGAGTCCGGAACCGAGGTCGACGAGCAGGCGATCCTCGACATCGCCCGCTACGCGCTCGCGCGGATGCGGATCCACCCGCTCTCCGAGCTCTCGGTGATCGTCGTGGACGCCGACGCCATGGAGCAGCTGCACATCCAGTGGATGGACCTGCCGGGTCCGACGGATGTGATGTCGTTCCCGATGGACGAGCTGCGCCCGCCCATGAAGGACGACGACGAGCCGCCGCAGGGCCTGCTCGGTGACATCGTGCTGTGCCCCGAGGTCGCCGAGAAGCAGGGCAAGGAGGCCGAGACGCAGCACTCGATGGACGAGGAGCTGCAGCTCCTGACCGTGCACGGGGTCCTGCACCTGCTCGGGTACGACCACGAGGAGCCGGACGAGAAGGCCGAGATGTTCGGGCTTCAGGCGGCCATCGTCGACGGCTGGCGCGAGGAGCACGGTCTGACGGGTCCCTCGCCGGCGCCCACCGTCTCGTGAGTACCACCCTGATCCTCGGCGTCATCGCGCTGGTGATCGTCGCCTGGCTCGCCTCCTGCGCGGAGGCGGGCCTTGCGCGTGTTTCGACCTTCCGCGCCGCGGAGGCGGTACGGCAGGGGCGCCGGGGCAGCGACCGGCTCGCGCAGGTCGCGGCCGACCCGACGCGCTATCTGAACGTGGCGCTCCTGGTGCGGGTCGCCTGCGAGATGGCGGCGGCCGCGCTCGTCACGTACGCCTGTCTGCAGGAGTTCGACAAGACCTGGCAGGCCCTTGCGGTGGCCATCGGTGTGATGGTGCTCGTCAGTTATGTGGCGGTCGGCGTCTCGCCGCGCACCATCGGCCGGCAGCATCCGCTCAATACGGCGACGGCCTCGGCGTACGTCCTGCTGCCGCTCGCCCGGATCATGGGCCCGGTCCCGCGGCTGCTCATCCTGCTCGGCAACGCGCTGACCCCCGGCAAGGGTTTCCGCCGCGGTCCGTTCGCCTCCGAGGCGGAGCTGCGCGCGATGGTGGACCTCGCCGAGCAGGAGTCGCTGATCGAGGACGAGGAGCGCCGGATGGTGCACTCGGTCTTCGAGCTCGGCGACACGCTCGTGCGCGAGGTGATGGTGCCGCGCACCGACCTGATCGTCATCGAGCGCTACAAGACGATCCGGCAGGCGCTCACACTCGCGCTGCGCTCCGGGTTCTCGCGGATCCCGGTGACGGGTGAGAGCGAGGACGACGTGGTCGGGATGGTGTACCTGAAGGATCTGGCGCGCAAGACGCACATCAACCGGGACGCCGAGTCCGAGCTCGTCTCGACGGCGATGCGGCCCGCGTCATTCGTGCCGGACACCAAGAACGCCGGGGATCTGCTGCGGGAGATGCAGCAGGACCGCAATCACGTGGCCGTCGTCATCGACGAGTACGGCGGCACGGCGGGCATCGTCACCATCGAGGACATCCTCGAGGAGATCGTCGGCGAGATCACCGACGAGTACGACCGTGAGATCGACCCCGTCGAGGATCTGGGCGACGACCGCTTCCGGGTCACCGCGCGGCTCGACATCGAGGACCTGGGCGAGCTGTACGGGCTCGATTCCTTCGACGACGACGACGTGGAGACGGTCGGCGGTCTGCTCGCCAAGGCGCTCGGGCGCGTGCCGATCGCGGACGCGGAGGCGGTCGTGGAGCTGCCGGACGGGCGGATCCTGAAGCTGACGGCGGAGGCCGGGGCGGGCCGCCGCAACAAGATCATGACGGTGCTCGTGGAGCCGGTGTCGGTACCGGAGCCGGAGGATGCGGGCGAGGACCACTAGGGCCTGTCCGGCCGAGGGATGGCGACTCCATGACACCTGCCGCGCTTCGCGCGTTCTGTCTGTCGTTCAGCGCGGCCACGGAGGAGTTCCCCTTCCCGCGCAATCCGGAACTGTCCACGTTCAAGGTGCTCGGGAAGATCTTCGCGTTCAGCCATCTCGCGGAGCGGCCGCTGAAGGTCGCGCTCAAGGCCGAGCCGGAGAACGCGATCCGTCAGCGCGCGCAGCACCCGGCGATCGTGCCGGGGTGGCACCTCAACAAGCGGCACTGGAACACCGTGACCGTCGATGAGCTCCCGGCCGCGTTCGTCCGGGAGCTCATCGAGGATTCGTACGACCTGGTGGTGGCGGGTCTGCCGAAGGCGCAGCGACTGCGGCTCGACCGGCCCTGAACCACCCACCACCCTTATCCGACCGAGGACTTGCGGCGCAGGCCGACCGCGATCAGGAGCGCGGCCGCGAGCACGATCGCCGCGTCGAGCGCGACCACTGTGCGGTAGCCGGCGGTCAGATCGTCCGCGGTGGTGGCGAGGACGCCGAGCAGCGGGATGCCGACGGTCAGACCGAGCTGCTGGCTGCTGGTGACGAGGCCGGTGGCCAGGCCCTGCTCCTCGTTCGGCACACCCGAGGTGACCGTGATGCCGTACGCGATGATCGCGCCCATGTGGAAGAAGCAGGCGAGCGAGGCGACGGCCGTGGCGAGGACGACGCCGAGGGTGCCGGTGCCGGTGAGCAGCAGCGCGGCCGTGAACACCGCCTGACCCGCGAGTCCCGCGACGAGCACCCGACGGGCGCCGAGGCGTCCGACGAAGCGCGGCACGAGGGAGCCCGCGACAGCGGCGGAGATCCCCTGCACACCGAAGACGATGCCCGTCTGGAACGGCGAGAGGCCGAGGGTGTCCTGGAGGTACAGGGTGAGCACGAAGACGATCGTGGTCATCATCGAGAAGGTGATGAGACCGCCGAGGTTGCCCCAGGCCACGCTGGGCCGGCGCAGCATCGGCAGCGAGACCAGCGGCTGTTCGGTGCGCGACTCGATGCGCAGGAACGCGGCGAGCAGCAGCACGCCGGCGGCGAGGGTGAGCTGGACGTCGAGGGTGCCGAAGCCGTGTTCGGCGGCGGTGGTCAGGGCGTAGATCAGGGCGAGCAGTCCGCCGGTGACGGTGATCGCGCCGGGGATGTCGAGCCGCGGACGCTCGGGGCTCTGGGACTCGGTGAGCAGGACGGGGGCGAGCGGCAGCACGATCAGTGCGAAGACGCCGAGCAGACCCATCGTGGAGCGCCAGCCGAGGGTGTCGGTGAGGATGCCGCCGAGCACCATGCCGACGGTGAAACCCAGCGACATCAGGGTGCCGGAGAGGGCGAGCGCACGGTCGCGCTGCGGGCCCTCGGGGAACGTGGTGGTCAACAGCGCCATCCCGGTCGGCACGATCGCGGCGGCGCCGATGCCCTGCAGGGCGCGTGCGGTCAGGAACGAGGCCGGGTCCCAGGCGAAGGTCGCGAGGACCGAGGCGGCGGCGAACAGGCCGAGTCCGGCGAGGAAGAGCCGCCGCCGTCCGTACAGGTCGCCGAGCCGGCCGGAGAGCAGCAGGAAGCCGCCGGACGGCAGCGCGAACGCGGTCACCGCCCACTGGAGCGCGGCGTCCCCCATCCCGAGGTCGGCGCCGAGCACGGGCAGGGCGACGTTCAGGACGGAGAAGTCGAGCGCGACCATGAACTGGGCGGCGCACAGGACGAAGAGGACGAGCTTGTCGCGGACGGAGAGACCTGGGGTGCCCGCCGGGGTACTGGGGCCTGTATCCGCAGGGGACTTGGCCGCGGGGGACGTGGTGTCGAGTGCCATGGCCACGATCCTGCGGCCGTCGGAATACCCGTGGAGAGTGGGAACTTATCCTGGTGGCCGCACCACCAGCCTGGCCGTAGTCGAGCTCCCGGGGGAGAGCACGTGACCGAGACCGCCGCAATGAAGACCCACCGTCTGTCGGAGCTGCGCGAATTCCTGATGACCCGCCGCGCGAAGGTGACACCCGCCGAGGCGGGGCTGCCCGCGGGCGGGCGGCGGCGCACCCCGGGGCTGCGCCGCGAGGAGGTGGCGGTGCTCGCCGGGGTCGGGGCGTCCTGGTACCAGTGGCTCGAGCAGGGCCGGGACATCTCCGTCTCGCCTCAGGTCCTCGACTCGGTGGCGCGGGTGCTGCGGATGTCGAGCGCCGAGCGCCGTCATCTGTACGTGCTGTCGGGGCTCAATCCGCCGACGCTGGAGGTGGAGGGGCCCGACGGGTCGATGTGCGACGGTCTGCGGCGGCTGATCGACGCGTGGATGCCGTATCCGGCGCACATCATGGACCGCTACTGGAACTGCGTGCAGTACAACGACGCGGCCGCCGTGATCCTGGGGATGCGCCCCGAGATCCGGCAGAACTGCCTGATCTCCTTCTTCACCGACGAGCTCTACCGCTCGCGCGCGGTGCACTGGGAGGCCAACGCGGAGATCCTCGTGGCCCAGTTCCGCTCGGCCTGCTCGGAGGCGCCCGAGGACGAGGGCTTCCAGGAGCTGGTCGAGGAGGCCAAGGAGGTCAGCCCGGAGTTCGTCGCGCTGTGGGAGCGCCGCGATGTGTCGCCGGGCGGTGTGATGAACAAGCAGCTGTCCCACCCGCTGGTCGGCGCCCTGCACTTCGAGTCCACCCAGCTCCGTATCCCGGCCCGCCCGGACCTCGCGATCGTTCTCCACACACCCCTCGCGGCCGCGGACACGATCCGCAAGGTGGAGTGGCTGGTGTCGCCGGAGGGGCGGCGGGGGGCGATGTATCCGGTGGCGGGGTGACGTGAGCCGGTGAGGGGGCCGAGGCGGGAGCCGATGTAAAGGCCGCGTGAGGGCCTCCGTACCGTAGGCGCAACGCGACGGCGCAGCACTGCCGTCGCATAGCCACCCGAACCATCCCTGGAGATCCCTCGTGCGTCCCACCCTGCGTCGTGCCGCCGTCGCCGCGCTCGCCTCGTCGTCCTTGCTGTTCGCCGTGGCGTGCAGTGGCTCGGGCAGTGATGACAAGCCCGCGGACAAGAAGTCCACGGCGGCGAAGCCGGAGCCCGAGGCGAAGCCGCTGACGCGGAGCCAGGCCGAGGCCGCCGCGCTGGAGCAGAAGGACGTGCCGTCCGGCTGGAAGTTCGACAAGTCGATGTCCGACACCCAGGACGGCTCGACCGTGTTCGGTCTGGGCACGGCCGACAAGAAGGAGTGCCAGCCGCTCCTCGACCAGATCATCCACAGCTCCGGCTCCCCGGCCGCGCAGGCCACGGTCACGAAGTCGTACACCAAGGCGGACCTGGGTCCCTTCCTGTCGCACGGCGTGTTCTCGTACACGACCGACGACGCCAAGGAGGCCATGAAGAACGCGCAGCCGCCCGCGAGCGGCTGCGCCACCTTCACTGCGGACTTCGAGGGCGACAAGGCCACGTTCAAGTACTCGAAGCTGGATGTCCCGGCCGCGGGCGACGAGACGCTCGCCTGGCGCCTCATAGCGGTGGACGACGACAGCGGCGTGCCGATGCAGTTCGACTTCGCCGCCGCCCGCGTGGACAGCGCGCTCTCCGTGACGCTCCTGACCAGCGTCGACAACAAGACCGACATCTCCGCGTTCAAGGCGGGCTTCGCCAAGGGCGCCGAGCGGGTGGCCGCGGCCGTCGAGGCCAACGCCAAGTAGAGGCTGCTCGCGCCACGGCGGCGCCCCCTTCGTATGCTCGACCCATGACCGAGAGCACCCCCCTCGATCCCGAGGACCGCAAGATCGTCACGCTGGCGCGCAGCGCCCGTGCCCGCAACGAGGTGCCGGAGGGCGCCGCCGTACGCGACGAGACCGGCCGCACCTATGTGGCCGGGACCGTCGCCCTGGAGTCGCTGCGGCTGAGCGCGCTGCGCACGGCCGTGGCGATGGCCGTGGCGAGCGGGGCGCAGTCCCTGGAGGCGGCGGCCGTGGTGAGCGCGTCGGAAGCGCTTTCGGCGGAGGACCTCGCGGCCGTACGGGATCTCGGCGGGGAGGGGACTCCGGTTCTGCTCGCGGGGCCGGACGGAACGGTGCGTTCGACGACGCCCGCGGCCTGAAACACGGCACCAATTCCCTTGCCGGCAAGGGAATTCGGCAGAAGACCAGCACGCCCGATCGGCGCGGAAGCAGAAGAATCAAGGCGATTCCTCTTGTCTTCTCGCGCCGATTCGGCGTCAATGGGCAGCGCTTACCGATCCGACGGACCGTCAGATTTACTGGGGCAGCCGAGTACGGAGGGACGAGCCGCCACTCCGTACGGCCTTCGGCCCTCCCACGTTCCGTGCGGCACCCGCACCCATGCATGGATCGCATGCGCCTTCGTGCGCCCTCGTGCGGCATTACGGCAACTCCCTTACATGGAAGGGGAACCGAATGAGAGGCAGCAAGCTCGGCATCGGAACACTGGCGGCGGGTGCGCTCGCCGCGGGTGCGCTGGCCTTCGCGCCGGCCGCCCTCGCGGTGTCACCGGACAAGGCCACCGCGAACTACGACTGCGGTACGTGGGGCGGCGGCACCGCCGAACTCACCGCGACGCAGTCCGGATCGAGCATCACCATCCAGGTGAAGACCGCGGTCACCACTCCCATCGCCATCGGCGCGGGCGACGTGACGACCACGCTCAACATGGCGCACAACGGCACGGGGGTCGCCACCTTCACCGGCAGCAGCAACCCGGCCATCCCCGCGGGCGGCGCCTTCGACAGCGGCCCGCTGACCAACGCGACCAGCTTCGCCGCCGGCGACACGCTGGACTCCTATCTCGGCGCCACCCCGTCCCTCACGCTCGAGGTCTTCGGTACGACGGTCGAGTGCTACGCCTCCGGCCCGCAGTCCCCCGGCCCGTTCGTGGTCGACTGATCAGCGCCTGAACGACACGGCCCGGTACGGCCCCCACGGGCGGTACCGGGCTTCCTCCTGCGCGGCGAAATGTGTGATCTTGACAGAACCTGATGGGTCATCAGTCGAAGTCGCACGATTCCATTGACTTCTCACACAACCCGCACATCAATGGCTCCCTGTCGTCGCGGAAGAGCCGCCGTCGGCGACATATTCGAGGAGGGGGCAACATGCCTTCAGGCAACAGGAGTGGCAGCGGACGAAGACGCCGCTGGGCAGCAGGGTTAGGAGCCATCGCACTCGGAATGACAGGGCTCGGGGCCGCGGTGGCGACACCGGCGGCCGCGGCACCGCAGGAAGTCGAATTCACCACGGTGTGCACACCACCGTCGAATCTCGGCATCCCGCCCATCGAGGGACCCACCACCGCGAAGATCACGGTCACTCCGGCGGCCCCCAAGGTCGGCGACACGGTCACCGTGACCTACGAGGTGACGAAGCCGGCCTCCGGCAACCCCACGAGCATCGCGCTGCCGGCCGACATCATGAAGCCGTCGGGCAATGTGATCCTCGGCGGGGCACAGACCGGCGAGGTCGCGGTCGAAGGACCGCGCAAGAACACGCCGGTGCCGGGGAACGCACCGTTCCCGGCGTTCTCGATGACCGGCACGTTCACGGTCACCTCACCCGGTGACATCACCTTCTCGCCGGGTGACTACACCATCAACACCAACTACATCATCGACATCGACATCCCGTGTGTCGTCAAGACCCCGCCCGCCCCGGTCTCCGAGACCGTCACGGCGACGGGTGGCGGTGACCCGGTCAACGAGCGCACGCTGACGCTGGCCACCTCGTCCGGCGAGCCCGACGCGTATGTGATGGCCCAGTACGGCAAGTTCACGCCGGGTGCGGCCATCACGCTCGCGGGCTGGAACGGGACCTCGATCACCGCGGACAAGGGCTCCGGCGTGGTGGCGGCGTCCGGTTCCGGCAGCATCCGGGTCAAGGTCAAGGACCCGGCGACGGTCGGCATGGTGGCCTTCGAGGGTGACGCCTGGGACCCGGCGAAGGGTGCGGGACCCGTCCCGTACACGGTCGACACGGGCGGCGGTGGCGGTTCGACCCTGGACCAGAACCTCAAGTCCTCTGTGAAGGCCGGGCAGTTGACCATGACGCAGGGCGGCGACACCGTCCAGATGTCAGGGGTCGACTTCGGTGAAGGCGGCGCGTCCACCGGCGCGCTCAACAAGGTGACGGTCAAGGACTTCCGCGGTGGCCCCGTGGGCTGGTCCCTGACCGGCAAGGTCACCGCCTTCAACGGTCCGGGCGGCGCGACCATCGGTGCGGACAAGCTGAGCTGGTCTCCGAAGTGCACCACCAAGGAGGGCAGCCCCAGCACGTGCGCGGCGGGCTCGGCCGGTCCGGTCGGCAGCCAGGGTGCGACGCTCGCGCAGACACCCAACGCCGCCATGACCGGCGGTGAGTTCCAGGTCGACGCCGGACTGTCGCTGAACGTTCCCGAGTTCACGGCACCCGGTGAGTACGCGGGTGTGCTCACGCTCACCCTCACCTGACGGCTCCCCCCTCACGTCAGGCATCCGCACCCTTCACGAAAACCCGGCGGGCCGGCCTCCTCACAGGCCGGTCCGCCACCCACACGTTCCCGGGGGTCCGCGCACATGTTCGTCACGCAGTCCGGCTCGCATCACGTCGCCCAGTCCGGCTCGAAGCACGCCACCAGAACGTTCCGGCCGTACGCGGCACTTGTCGCCGCCTTCTCGCTCGTGGCCGCACTGCTGCTCACCGCCGGCGCGCCGGCGCCCGCGTACGCCGCCGACAACGGGCGCTGGTCGGTCTACCCGTCGTCCGGGCAGCCCGGCGGGCGGCCCTACTTCTTCCTGATGGCCGATCCCGGTACGACGCTGAAGGACAAGGTCACCGTCACCAACAAGGCCGACGAGCCGCTGACCTTCAAGCTGTACGCCTCGGACGCGTACAACACCCCGCGCGACGGCGGCTTCGCCGTGCGCGCGCTCGGCGAGAAGCAGCGCGGGATCGGTGCCTGGGCGAAGCCCGCGAAGTCCCGGGTGACCGTGCCGCCGAAGAAGTCGCTCGACATCCCGCTGACGATCAAGGTCCCGGAGAGTGCGGAGCCCGGTGACCATCCCGGGGCGCTGGTCGCCCTCGACGAGCAGATCGACCCGGCCGAGGGCTCGGTCGAGGTCGGGGTGCAGCGGGCCGTCGGGGCGCGGATCTATCTGCGGGTGGGCGGGCCGACCGTGCCCGGGCTCTCCGTCGAGAACGTGAAGATGAAGCACGACAAGCCCCTGGTGCCGGGCTTCGGCAAGAGCACCGCCACGATCACGTACACGCTGCACAACCGCGGCAACGTGACCCTCAACCCGAAGGTCGAACTGACCGCGAAGGGCCTCTTCGGCCGCAAGCTGCTCGACCGCGATCTGACGAAGGTCCCGGCCGAGCTCCTCCCTCTCCAGAAGGTCGAGCTGACCGAGCGCTGGAGCGGCGCGCCCCAACTGGACTGGGGTGACGTGGAGTTGACGGCCACGAGCAAGGACGTCAAGACGACCGGCTCGACCTCGTTCCTCGCGCTGCCGTGGCTGGTGGCGGGCGCGATCCTGGCGATCCTGCTCGGCGGGGTGTCGATCTGGGTTGCGAAGCGGCGGAAGGCCCGGGCGACGGCAGCGTAACCGCCCCTGCCGGGGGTGTGGGGGCGTCAGCCCCACACGCTCCCACCGCCGCGGAGCGGCGGAGCATCATCGGGGCGGAGCCCCGCAAGGCCGGGTGCACCCCGCGCCAACCGAACCTCACCGCTCCCCGAACCCGATCGTCGGCACCGCCCTCCGCAGCGGCCAGGGGCGGGCCGACTCCGGGACCAGGCCCTCCAGGAACGCGTACCTGCGCAGGGCCGCCGGGTCCTGGTGCTCGTACGACTGGATCCTGCGCCACCACGCCGCGATCTCCGCCCAGCCGGGCGCGGAGAGCGAGCCGCCGAACTCCTGGACCGAGAGCGCCGCCGTCAGCCCGGCGAACGCGAGGCGGTCGGCGAGCGGCCAGCCCGCGAGCGTGCCGGTGACGAAGCCCGCGACGAAGACATCGCCCGCGCCGGTGGGGTCGAGCGCCTCGACCGCGATGGCCGGGACCTCGGCGGTCTCGCCGCTGCGCCCGTCCACCGCGTACGCACCCTCCGCGCCGAGCGTGACCACCGCGAGCGGGACATGCGCCGTCAGCGCGCGGGCCGCCGCGCGCGGGCAGTCCGTGCGCGTGTAGCGCATCGCCTCCTCGGCATTGGGCAGGAACGCCTCGCAATGCGCGAGGTCCGCGAGCCCCGAGAGGTCCCAGCGCCCGCTGTCGTCCCAGCCCACGTCCGCGAAGAGCAGTGTGCCCTTCGCGGCGGACTGCGCCACCCACTCCTCGCGCACACCCGGTGACAGCGACGCGATGGCCGCGCGCGAACGGGGCGGGCAGTCCGGTACCGGTTCGGCGGGCGGTGCGTCATGGCCGTGCGAGACCATCGTGCGCTCGCCCTCGTACGCCATGGAGACGGTGACCGGGGAGTGCCAGCCGGGCACGGTGCGCGACTGCGTGAGGTCGATGCCCTCGCCGCGCGCCAGGGCGTCCCAGCAGTACGACCCGTAGTGGTCGTCGCCGAAGGCCGCCGCGAGCGAGGTGCGCAGCCCGAGCCGGGAGAGCGCTGTCGCCATGTTGGCCACGCCGCCGGGGCTCTGCCCCATGCCGCGGGCCCACGACTCGGTGCCGCGCACGGGGGCGGAATCGAGGCCGGTGAAGATGATGTCGAGGAAGACGGTGCCCGTCAGATACACGTCCCACGGGGGGTCGCCGGACGTGCGCAATGTGGCCAGCGGATCCAGGCAGCCCTTGCCGCCGCCGGGTGCTCGGCCTGTGCCGTCGGTTGCGCTCACCAGGTGCTCCGTACGAAATATTCTGCGGTGGATGGTGGAGAGGGCTGCAGATCCGGCCAGTCTGCCCCACGGCACTGACAATCTCCTGCGGTACGTTCCGGGGCATGAGGCTGACGATTCTGGGTGGCGGCGGTTTCCGCGTTCCGCTGGTGTACGGGGCGCTGGCGGGAGCCGGTTCGGACACGGTGACCGAGCTGACCCTGTACGACACGGACCGGACCCGGCTCGAAGTGATCCGGGCGGTCATCGCGGAGCTGCCCGAGGGCCCGGCCCTGCGGATCGCGGACGATCTGGACGACGCGCTGCGCGGCGCCGACTTCGTCTTCTCCGCGATCCGGGTCGGCGGCACCGCGGGCCGGGTGCGCGACGAACGCGTACCGCTCGGCGAGGGCGTGCTCGGGCAGGAGACCGTCGGCGCGGGCGGGGTGCTCTACGGGCTGCGCACGATCCCGGTGGCGCTGCACATCGCCGAGCGCGTCAAGGCGCTCGCCCCCGACGCCTGGGTCATCAACTTCACCAACCCCGCGGGCATGGTGACCGAGGCGATGGCCTCGGTGCTCGGGGAGCGCGTGATCGGCATCTGCGACTCCCCCGTCGGCCTCGTCCGGCGCGCGGCGCGGGCGGCCGGGGCCGACCCGGACACCGTCACGTACGACTATGTGGGACTCAACCACCTGGGCTGGCTGCGGACGTTGGCCACGGCGGACGGCCACGACCTGCTCCCGGGTCTCCTGGCGGACGAGGAGCGCCTGACCTCGTTCGAGGAGGGCAGGCTCTTCGGCGCCCCCTGGCTGCGCGCGCTCGGCTCGCTGCCCAACGAGTATCTGCACTACTACTACTTCCGCCGCGAGAGCCTCGCCTCCGTCCGCGAGGCGGCCGAGACCCGCGGCGAGTTCCTCGACGAGCAGCAGGGCGGCTTCTTCACGCGAGCGTCCGCCGAGCCCACTAAGGCGTACGACCTGTGGGAGGCGACCCGGCGCGAGCGCGAGTCCACATACATGGCCGAGTCCCGTGCGGCGAGCGGCGGCTGGGAGCGGGACGCCTGCGACCTGGACGGCGGCGGCTACGACCAGGTGGCGCTCGCGCTGATGCGCGCGCTGTCCTCGGGCACGGGGGCGCGGCTGATCCTGAACGTGCGCAATGGCACGACCGTCCCCGAACTGCCGGCCGACGCGATCATCGAGACGGTCTGCACGGTGGACGCGACGGGCGCGCGCCCGCTGCCCTGCGCGCCGCTCGGCCCGGCCGAACTCGGCCTGATGCTGCAGCTCAAGGCGGTGGAGCGGGCGGCGATCGAGGCGGCCGTGTTCAAGAACCGCGCGGCGGCGCTCAGGGCGCTCGCGCTGCATCCGCTGGTGGACTCCCCCGCTGTGGCGGAGCGGATCCTGGAGCGGGCGGCGGCGGGGTAATCGCTTTCGCAACGTCCCCAACTTCCCCTAGGGTCACTGGAGTTGAGATCAACTCCAGGCCAACGGGAAGAGAACTCCAGATGCTCAAGAGTGTGGGCCGCAAGGCCGTCGCCGCGGCCCCGATAGCCGCCCTGACGCTCGCGTTCCTGCCGGGCAGCGCGTCCGCGCATCACACCGCTTGCGAGGGCAACGTCGTGATGCGCATCCCCGCCGGTGACGGCGAGAAGGTCGCGGGCGCCTGTATGGAGCCGCACGGCGAGACCCTGCGCGTCCGCGACTACAAGGCGGACGGCTACGCGGCGCGCGCCCAGGCGTACCGCAAGGTCCGCGGTGAGTGGGTGAAGGTCGGCGGGGTCTGCTTCGACGACACCAGCACCGGCAACCCCGACCGCTACTGCGACCTCGACATCGCCGAGACCACCGATGTGAAGATCAAGCTGTGGGAGGGCGCGTACGACCTGTGGGGTCCGGTCTTCACGGTCTGACGGCCCTTCGCGGCCGCCGTGCGGGGACTACGATCTCCGGCATGCCGGATCAGGAACCCCCCACGGGCGGTGTCCGCGAGGTGAAGTCCGCCGCGCGCACCGTCGAGCTCCTCGAAGTGCTCGCCGCGCGCGGCGACCGCCCCGCGCGGCTGCGCGAGCTGGCTCTGGAGCTGGGGGTGCCGCGCAGCTCGATGTACGCGCTCCTGCAGACGCTCATCGACCGCGGCTGGGTGCGCACCGACACCACGGGCTCGCTGTACGGCATCGGCATCCACGCACTGCTGACCGGCACCAGCTATCTGGACAGCGACCCGCGGGTGCGCGCCGTACGCCCGTTCCTCGACGAGGCCTCGGACGCGCTGGGCGAGACCCTTCACCTGGCGCGTCTGGACGGCACGGACGTCGTCTACCTGGCCACCCGTGAATCGCACGCGTATCTGCGGACGTTCTCGCGCGTGGGCCGCCGGCTGCCCGCGCATGCGGGCGCGCTGGGCAAGGCGCTGCTCGCACAGGACCCGGCGCGGCTGCCCGCGGGCCCGCTGGAGCAGCTCACGCCCCGTACGCACACGACGCGCGAGGCGCTGGCCGCGGATCTCGCGGAGGTACGGGAGCGCGGTTACGCCGTCGACCGCGAGGAGAGCGTCCTCGGCATCACGGGCTTCGGCTTCGCGCTGCGCTGCGACGACCCGCCCGTGGACGCGATCAGCTGCTCGGTCCCGCTCGCGCGCCTCACCGAGGAGCATGAGCGGCGGATCGTGGCGGTGATGCGGGAGATCCGTACGAAGATCGAGGCGGTGGCGGTACGGGCTTCGGGGGCCGCGCAGTGGCGGTGAGACCGTGGCCCGTGGCTCACCCCCGCTTCGGCACCTGCACCCGCATCAGGTCCTCCGCCACCGTCAGCTCCCCTTCGAACCCGGCCGCGCGCGCCTGACGTTCGAACTCGCCGGCATCCGTGTACCGCTGCGAGAAGTGCGTGAGCACCAGATGCCGCACCCCCGCGTCCCGCGCCACCCGCGCGGCCTGACCCGCGGTCAAGTGGCCGTGGTCGACGGCCAGTTGCTCGTCCTCGTCCAGGAACGTCGACTCGATGACGAGCAGATCGCAGCCCTCGGCGAGTGCGTGCACGCCGTCGCACAGGCGCGTGTCCATGACGAACGCGAACCGCTGCCCGCGCCGCAGCTCGCTGACGTCCGCCAGGGTGACGTCCCCGAGCACCCCGTCCCGCTGCAGCCGTCCCACGTCGGGACCGGTGATCCCGCGCGCCCGCAGCGCCTCGGGCAGCATCCGCCGACCGTCGGGCTCGACGAGGCGGTAGCCGAAGGACTCCACGGGGTGCGAGAGCCGGCGCGCTTCCAGGCGGTACGCGGCCGTCTCGGCCAGCAGCCCGTCCTGCTCGACCGGCGCCTCGGTCAGCTGTACGGACTCGCGGTACGCCGTCGCGTACCGCAGCCGCTCGAAGAACTGCTGTCCGCTCGCCGGGTAGTGCGCGGTGACCGGGTGCGGCACGCGGTCCAGGTTGATCCGCTGGATGACGCCCGCGAGGCCGAGCGAGTGGTCGCCGTGGAAGTGCGTGACGCAGATCCGGTTCAGGTCGTGCGCGGCGACCCCGGCGCGCAGCATCTGGCGCTGGGTGCCCTCGCCCGGGTCGAAGAGGATGCCCTCGCCGTCCCAGCGCAGCAGATAGCCGTTGTGGTTGCGGTGCCGGGTGGGCACCTGACTCGCGGTGCCGAGCACCACGAATTCCCGTGAGGACAAAGGAACTTACCGACTTTCGTCTTCGTACGAGACCTGCGGCGGGACCTGCCGCGGGTCCGGCTCCGGGGCGGGGCCCTCGACTATCCGGGCGGCCACTGCATCCCGCGCCCGCCCAGAACGTGCGCGTGCGCGTGGAACACCGTCTGGCCGGCGCCGGAGCCGGTGTTGAACACGATCCGGTGCGCCTCCAGCTTCTCGTCCGCCGCCACCGCGCCGGCCTCGCGCAGCACGTCGGCGGCGATCGCGGGCTCGGCGGCGGCGAGCGAGGCGGCGTCCGGGTGGTGGACCTTCGGGATCACCAGGACGTGCGTCGGCGCCTGCGGGTTGATGTCCCGGAACGCCACCGTCGTCTCGCTCTCGCGCACGACGGTGGCCGGCACCTCGCCCGCCACGATCTTGCAGAACAGGCAGTCGGCCTGCGGTTCACCAGCCACGCTCGGGCCTCCTCGGGTCCGTGATCGGTCGGGGGCATGCTATCCGGCGCGCTTCACCGCAGCTCCGGCAACTCGGGCGCCGCCTTCGCCGGTGTGTTCTCCAGGGCGTCGAGTGCCACCCGGATCGCCGTGTCCAGCTGCGGGTCGCGGCCGGCCACATGGTCCTGCGGGGCCATGACCACCTCGACGTCCGGATCGACGCCGTGGTTCTCGACGCCCCACTCGTGACCCTCCAGCCAGATCGCGTACTTGGGCTGGGTGACGAGCGTGCCGTCGACCAGGCGGTAGCGGTTGTCGATGCCGACGACGCCGCCCCAGGTGCGGACGCCGACGACGGGACCGATGCCGAGCGCCTTGATGGCGGCGTTGACGATGTCGCCGTCCGAACCGGAGAACTCGTTGGCGACCGAGACCACCGGGCCGCGCGGTGCGTCCGCCGGGTAGCTGAACGGGCGGCGGCCGCGCGGCAGGTCCCAGCCGACGATCCGGCGGGCGAGCTTCTCGACGACCAGCTGGGAGGTGTGGCCGCCGCGGTTCTCGCGCACGTCCACGACGAGGCCCTCGCGGGCCACCTCGACGCGCAGGTCGCGGTGGATCTGCGCCCAGCCGGGCGCCTGCATGTCGGGGACGTGGAGGTAGCCGAGGCGTCCGCCGGACTGTTCGTGGACGTAGGCGCGGCGGTCGGCGACCCAGGCGTGGTAGCGCAGGGGTTCCTCGTCGGCGAGCGGGACGACGACCGTGTGCCGCAGATCGCCGCCGCCTGCCGGGGAGACGGTCAGCTCGACCGCCTTGCCCGCGGAGCCGACGAGCAGCGCCGCCGGGCCGCGCAGCGCGTCGACCGGGGTTCCGTCGACGGCCACGATCGCGTCACCGGGACGGACCGCGACGCCGGGGGCCGCGAGCGGGGAGCGGGCGTACGGGTCGGAGGTCTCCGAGGGCAGGACGCGGTCGATGCGCCAACTGCCGTCCTCGTGCCGGGAGATGTCGGCACCGAGGAGTCCCTGGCGGGTGTCCGATGATCCGTAGCCGCCGTACGGGGCGACGTACGCGTGCGACGTGCCGAGCTCGCCGTGCACCTCCCACAGGAGGTCGACGAGGTCGTCATGGGTGGCGACGCGGTCGAGGACGGGACGGTAGCGGTCCAGGACGCCGTCCCAGTCGATGCCGCCGAGGTCGGGGCGCCAGAAGTTCTGGCGCATCAGCCGGCCCGTCTCCTCGTACATCTGCCGCCATTCCGCGGCCGGTTCGACCCTCCGGCGGATACGGGACAGATCGACGGTGATGTTGGAGTCGCTGTCGTCGTCGGTGGAGGGGCGGCGGTCGCTGGGGATGACCTTGAGGACGTCGCCGGTGTGCAGCAGGACACGCCTGCCGTCGCCGGTGACCGTGAAGTGGTGGGCGTCGGAGGCGAGATCCTCGATGCGCTGCTGCACCAGGTCGTAGCGCTCCAGGTCGGTGCGCGGGCCCGGGTCGTCGGGCGTGGCGCGCGAGACGCCGAGCGCGCCGCGCACCGGGTGACGCAGCCACAGGACGCCGTCCTTGGCGGCGCGCAGCGTGGAGTAGCGGGCGGCCTCGACGGGGAAGGCGACGATGCGGTCGGCGAGCCCGTCCAGGTCGATCCGGGTCGCGGGCTGCTCGTCGCCGCCCGGGACCTCCTCGCTCTTCTCCGTCGACTCGAAGGGACGGCCGTGGCGCTGCGGCCCGAACGGCGAGGGCGTGGTCGCCGCGAGGGTGATCAGGTGCGGGCGGCAGGCGCCGACGAACGCGAGGTCGAAGACATGCGCGTCGTAGACCGGGTCGAAGGAGCGCTCGGAGAGGAAGGCGAGGTGCTTGCCGTCGAGCGTGAAGGCGGGCGAGAAGTCGCTGAAGCGCAGCGGGGTCGCCTCGGTGACGGACAGGTCGGCGGTGTTGGCGAGCTTCAGCTGCCGCAGCGGCGACGGGCCCGGGTGGGACCAGGCGAGCCAGGCCGAGTCGGGCGAGAAGGTCAGCCCGGTCGCATCCCCGTCCTCGCTGCGGTCGACCTCGCGCACCTCGCCGCTCTCGCGGTCCACGAGCAGGACGCGCCCGTCGTGTGCGGCGACGGCGGCGCGGCTGCCGTCGGGCGCCATCGCGAGGGACAGGACGCGGCCCAGCTGCCCGGCCGCCACGCGTCGTACGGACGCGCCGGCGGCGACTCCGGCGGCGGGCGCGAACTCCAGGGCGTCCTCGCCCTCGGCGTCCGTCACCCACACCACGTGCTCCTCGCCGCTCACCCGGAAGGTGCGCGGCAGCCGGGCCCGTACGCCGGGTGTGGACGCGAGCGCGCGGGCGGGGCCCTCGCGGTGCGTCACCCAGTGGATCGAGCCGCGGACGGAGACGGCGCTGCCGCGGCCGGTGTGGTCGGGCGCGGTGGAGCCGAGGAAGCGGTCCGCCTTGACGGGGTGCGGCTGCAGGTCGACGCGCTGGCCGCCGAGCCGGATGCCGAGCTCGCGCGGCTCGGCTCCGTCGAGATCGTCAAGCACCCACAGCTGACCGGCGCTTGTGTACACGACGCGCTGCCCGTCGCTCGCCGCGTGCCGCGCGTAGAAGCCGTCGGCCGGGGTGTGGCGGCGCAGATCGGTGCCGTCCGGCAGGGACGAGTACAGCGCACCGGCACCTTCGTGGTCGGACAGAAAGGCGATCCGCTCCCCCACCCACAACGGGTACTCGATGTTCCCGTCAAGCCCCTCGTGCACGCGGACGAACTCCCCGTCCCCGTCCCGGTCGATCCACAGCTTGCCCGCCGTGCCCCCGCGATACCGCTTCCAGTACGCGGCCTCCCGCCCCATCGACACGGAGACGAGCAGCACCTGCCCGCCCGTCCCGTACGCGAGATCACCGACCGGCCCGTACGGCAGCCGGGCCGCGGGCCCGCCGTCGAGGGGCACCTCCCAGGCCCACTGGCGGCGCAGGGACGCCTGGCCGTGGGTGGTGACGGCGAGGACACCGCCGCCGGGGGTCCAGCCGCGCACGGAGGTCTTGTTGCTGCCCCAGTGCGTCAGCCGCTCGGCCCGCCCGCCGTCGACCGGCGCGCAGTGCACCTCGGGGGCGCCGTCGCGGTACGAGGTCCAGGCGACATGGCGCCCGTCGGGCGATATCCGGGGGTGACTCACGGGCATGTTGTCGGCACTCACCCGCCAGGCGCGGCCTCCCTCCAGCGGGGCGATCCAGACGTCGTCCTCGGCGGTGAAGGCGATCAACTCGCCGCGGACATGCGGGTATCGGAGATACGAGGGCTGCGTCGGCGTCACAGGAACGGTCACCTGATCACCTTAAGAGGGCCTCTTCCGTTGCGGGGGCCTCAGTGGGAACCTGTCCCGTATGGGGGCATTGAGGCGCTTACGTGATCGCCGGACCGTTGCCGCAGTGGCCGCTGTGGCGGCCGCCGCGCTGGGGGCGGTGGCCTGTCAGCCGGTCGACGGGCAGCTCAGCACGGTCGCGGTGTCGCTCACCACGGACCGCAAGGGCACGGACGCGCTGGAGAAGAAGGGCGTCGAGGTCCAGTGGCTCAGCTGCACCTCCTCCTTCGGCGAGGGCGGCGCGACGCCGCGCACGCGCACCAAGTCCCCTTCCGTACGCAACGTCGCGACGGTCGACTGCGAGGGCGAGACCAAGGACGGCCGCGCCATCACGCTCACCGGGAAGGTGACGGAGGAGCGCGGCGGTGCGTGCGTACGGGGTGATCTGACCGCGAAGGTCGAGAAGAAGACCGTGCTGCGGGCGGACGTCCTGGGCAACTGCGCCGACGCGAAGCCGAGCGTGCGGCCGCCGGGGAACGGGGTGCGGCCGACGGTCACCGTGACGAAGACGGTGACGGTGTATCCGCCGACTTGCGACTGCCGGCCGGGGAAGTAGCGCGGCACGTATGGCGGCGCCGTGCGGCATGTGATTTGAGCCAACTTCTGTGCGTACAAGGCGAGTTGTGGTGCAAGCTGTCCCCGATGCGGGCCGCCGAACCCCCATACGGCATAAGCCCCGTGCTGGGAGGCCGCCATGGCCACACGCCACCAGGCCGAGCGGTTCGCCCTCGCCCTGACGACGGCGGCAGGACCGCTGACGATCCTCGCGGACGTGCTCGGGCTCCTGGACGAGGTCGCACCCAATGGGGTGCAGATGGTGACGTTGCTGATCCTGTCGTCGGTGACCGTGTTCCTGCTGCTCGAGGTACGACGGTTCGAGGTGCTCGACCGTGTCGAGCGACGGCTCGCGACTCTCGCCCTCGACGAGAGGGAGCGGTACGGGGGTGTGCAGCGGGTGCACCCGGAGTTCCCGACCACCCGTGTGAAGGCGCTCGTCCGGCAGGCCCGGACCGAGGTGAGCGTGCTGCAGACCTGGATGCCCAACCTCGATGTGCTCAAGGAGGATCTGGAGCACGTCCTGACCGCGCCCGGCTGCGTGGAGGTGCGGATCCTGCTCCTCTTCCCGTCGTCCGAAGTGGCGGACCTGCGCAGGGAGGCCCTGCGGGACATGCCCACGGCCAGCACACCGGTGAACGTGAAGGACGCCATCGAGAACAACCTGGACTGCCTCGCGCGGCTGCGTGCCGGACTGCCCACGGACCATCGCGGCCGGCTGAAGGTCCGGCTCTACAACTCGCTGCCGTCCATGGCCGTGTACCGGGCGGACGAGACCTATGTGGTCAGTTCCTTCCTGCACGCCCAGCTCGCCATCAGCTCCCCCCAGACCGAGATCGAGGGCTGCGACACGGCCCGGGGCGCTGAGGTGGAGAAGGAACTGGACACGCTGTGGCAGATCGGCAAGGACGTCGAACTGACCGACTGGCGGCGCTCGGTCGGCGCCATGAGCTTCGTCCGCGCCTCGGTGTGACCCCCCTGCCCCTCAGCCCGCCCGCCCCACCTCGTACCGTCCGCGCCCCGGAAAGGCCGCACCTCATGCACCCCACCACCGCGTCCAGCGTCATCGAAGCCCTCGACGCCTACGAGGACGACCTCATCGCCCGGTACAGGGCCCACCCCGTCCTGGCCGACACCACCGCCCTCCCCGACGAGACCTTTGCCCGGCTCCTGCTGCAGCGCCGCTTCCTCTCCCTCGTCTTCACTCCGGCGTACGACCTCGCGATCGATCTGCTCGACGACAAGGAGGGGCTGCGGATCGCGCGGGTCATCCTGCGCGAGGAGTACCCGGACGGGTCGGGCAACACCCGCTCGCACCGCGAGGACATGATCGAGGACATGGTCCAACTGGGCATCTCGCGGGCCGAGTTGAAGGCATCCCGACCGACCCCGGCCACGCTGGAGGCGATCAACGCCACGTTCGCCCTGATCGCTGACGCGGGCGGGAAGCCGGACGCGGATCTGCGCATCCTGACGCTCCTGCGCTTCTGGGGCGAGATCCTCGTCGCCACCGAGTACACACAGTTGTGGCAGCGCATCGGACCGCTGCTCACCGCGGGTGACGAGAACCGCTCGCACTTCTACTACCCGCATCTGATCCATGACGCGAAGGCCCACCCGCTGGCGACGGTCTCCCTGCTCGCCACGTCCCACGCGGACCGCCTGGCCCGGCGGCTGCACGCACTCCTCACGAGCGCGGAGCCGGAGGCGGCCGCCACGGCGTTCCGCGAGGAGGAGGAACGGGCCCTCGCCGTGAAGCTCCGCTTCTACGAGCAGTTCAACGCCTAGCCGGGGGAGCTACCCCCAGCGCCCACTCCGCCCCAGCAACAACGCCACCGCCGCAGTCCCCGCGGTGGACGTCCGCAGGACACTCGCGCCGAGCCGGTACGGCTGCGCACCGGCCGCCGCGAATGCCTCCAACTCCTGTGGGGAGACGCCTCCTTCGGGCCCGACGACCAGCACGATCGAGCCCGTCGTGGGCAGTTCGGCGGAGGCCAGCGGCAGGCTGCCCTCCTCGTGCAGGACGCCCGCGAAGTCGGCGGCCGCCAGGAGCGCCGCCACCTGCTTCGTGGTGGCGAGCTCCGCCACCTCGGGGAACCGCAGCCGCCGCGACTGCTTCCCGGCCTCCCGTGCCGTGGCCCGCCACTTGCCGAGCGACTTGAGGCCGCGCTCGCCCTTCCACTGCGTGATGCAGCGTGCGGCGGCCCAGGGCACGATCGCGTCGACGCCGGTCTCGGTCATGGTCTCCACGGCGAGTTCCCCGCGGTCGCCCTTGGGCAGCGCCTGCACGACCGTGATCCGCGGGCTCGGCTCGTCCTCGGCCCGCAGCTCCGCGGTCTGCACGAACAGCTTGTCCTTGCCCTCGGTCCGCGCCACGACCCCGGCCGCCGCGCGTCCGAGCCCGTCCGTGAGCACGATCTCCTCACCGGTCTGCAGCCGCCGCACCGACACGGCATGACGGCCCTCGGGCCCGTCGAGCGTCAGGAGATCACCGGGCGCCGCCCCTTCGAGGGAGTCGACGACGAACACGGGGGCGGTCATGCCGCACCTCGCACACCGAGCGCCGCGGCCGCTGACCGGAACTCGGCGTCGAGCACCTCGATCAGCTGACCGGCGGGCAACTCCCGTGCCATGCGGTGCCCTTGACCGGCCCAGAGCGCCATCCCCTGTGCGTCACCGGCCTTCGCGGCGGCCTTCCGCAGCCCGCTCGTGAGGTGGTGCACCTGCGGATACGCGGCGGGCGCGTAGGGCCCGTGCTCGCGCAGGAAGCGGTTGACGAGGCCACGGGCCGGGCGTCCGGAGAACGCGCGCGTCAACTCCGTCCGTACGAAAAGGGGGTTGGTCAAAGCCTGTTTGTGCAGCACGTTCGCTCCGGACTCAGGACAGACGAGAAAAGCCGTACCCAGTTGCGCCATGTCCGCCCCCGCGGCCAGCGCGGCCGCGATCTGTCCCCCGCGCATCAGCCCGCCGGCGGCCACGATCGGCAGCTGCACCGTCTCGCGGACCTGCGCGATCAGCGAAAGGAGACCGATCCCGGCGCCGTCCGTCTCGGGGTTGTCGCGGTGCGTGCCCTGATGCCCGCCCGCCTCGATGCCCTGCGCGCACACCGCGTCGGCCCCGGCCCACTGCGCGGCCTGCGCCTCCTCGGCCGTGGTGACGGTGACGATGCTGTAGGTGCCCACGCGGGCCAGCGCGTCGAGGACATCGCGGCCGGGGCAGCCGAAGGTGAAGGAGACGACCGGCACGGGGTCGTCGACGAGGACCGCGAGCTTGGCGTCGAAGCCGTCGTCGAGATCGACGTCCGGATCACCGAGCGGTGTCTCGTACCAGGCGGACTCACCGGCGAGTTGGGACGCGTACACGGTGACGGCGGCCCGGTCGCCGTACTCGGGCTGCGGCATGAACAGGTTCACGCCGAACGGCTGCCCGGTCAGCCCGCGCAGCTGCTTGATCTCCTGGTACATCCCGTCGGCGGTCTTGTACCCGGCCGCGAGGAACCCGAGCCCACCGGCCTCGGACACGGCGGCGGCCAGCGCGGGACAGGAGGCACCACCCGCCATGGGGGCCTGCACGATCGGCACCGGGCAGAGATCGGTCAGTGCGGTGGACATGACGGCATCGTGCCACGTCCGCCGTTCCCGGCTAAATCGGGCCGGTCACCTCCCCGTACGAGACCGGCCCCCTCCTCGTACGAGAAGGGGGCCGGGCCTGACGTGAAGAACTCAGCGGCCGTTGAAGGCGTCCTTGAGCCGCGAGAACAGGCCCTGCTGACCGGGCTGGAACTGGCCCGTGGGCCGCTCCTCGCCGCGCAGCGCCGCGAGCTCGCGCAGGAGCCGCTCCTGCTCGGGGTCGAGCTTCGACGGCGTGAGCACCTCGACATGCACGATGAGGTCGCCGCGGCCGCCGCCCCGCAGATGTGTGACACCGCGGCCGTGCAGCGGGATCGACTGGCCGGACTGGGTGCCGGGCCGGATGTCGACCTCCTCCATGCCGTCCAGCGTCTCGAGGGGCACCTTCGTGCCGAGCGAGGCCGCCGTCATCGGGATGGTGACGGTGCAGTGCAGATCGTCGCCGCGGCGCTGGAACACCGCGTGCGGCAGCTCGTGGATCTCGACGTAGAGGTCACCGGCGGGACCGCCACCGGGGCCCACCTCGCCCTCGCCGGCGAGCTGGATCCGTGTGCCGTTGTCGACACCGGCCGGGATCTTGACGGTCAGGGTGCGGCGCGAGCGGACGCGGCCGTCGCCGGCGCACTCCGGGCACGGCGTCGGTACGACGGTGCCGAAGCCCTGGCACTGCGGGCAGGGGCGCGAGGTCATGACCTGGCCGAGGAAGGAGCGCGTGACCTGCGAGACCTCACCGCGGCCGCGGCACATGTCACAGGTCTGCGCGGAGGTGCCGGGTGCGGCGCCCTCACCGGAACAGGTCGTACAGACGATCGCCGTGTCGACCTGGATGTCCTTGGTGGTGCCGAACGCGGCCTCGTCCAGCTCGACCTCGAGGCGGATCATGGCGTCCTGGCCGCGGCGGGTGCGCGAGCGCGGCCCGCGCTGGGACGCGGTGCCGAAGAACGCGTCCATGATGTCCGAGAAGTTCCCGAACCCGCCCTGCCCGAAGCCGCCCGCGCCACCGCCGCCGGAGGCCGACAGGGGGTCCCCGCCGAGGTCGTAGACCTGCTTCTTCTGCGGGTCGGAGAGCACCTCGTAAGCGGCGTTGATCTCCTTGAACCGCTCCTGGGTCTTCGGATCGGGGTTCACATCCGGGTGGAGCTCACGCGCCAGTCTCCGGAAAGCCTTCTTGATCTCGTCCTGGGAAGCGTCGCGGCGCACGCCGAGTACGGCGTAGTAGTCCGTGGCCACTTACGACTCCGCCAGGATCTGTCCGACGTAACGTGCCACTGCGCGTACTGCTCCCATCGTTCCGGGGTAATCCATGCGGGTCGGTCCGACCACGCCGAGCTTGGCGACTGCTTCGCCGCCCGAACCGTAGCCGACCGAGACGACCGACGTGGAGTTGAGCCCCTCGTGGACGTTCTCATGCCCGATACGGACGGTCATGCCCGGATCCTTGGCCTCGCCGAGCAGCTTGAGGAGCACGACCTGCTCCTCGAGGGCTTCGAGCACCGGCCGGATCACGAGCGGGAAATCATGTCCGAAGCGCGTCAGATTGGCGGTGCCGCCGATCATCAGCCGCTCCTCGGACTCCTCGACCAGGGTTTCGAGGAGGGTGGCGAGGACGGTCGAGACCGTCCCCTGGTCGTCCCGGTCGAAGGACTCGGGCAGATCCTGGACGAGCTGCGGCACGTCGGAGAACCGGCGTCCCGCGACCCTGCTGTTGAGCCGGGCCCGCAGATCCGCGAGCGAGGTCTCGCCGAACGGCGCCGGGCAGTCCACGTGCCGCTGCTCGACCCGCCCCGTGTCCGTGATCACCACCAGCATCAGACGGGCGGGCGCCAGCGAGAGCAGTTCCACGTGCCGGACCGTGGACCGGGTCAGCGACGGGTACTGCACGACGGCGACCTGCCGGGTGAGCTGCGCGAGCAGCCGTACGGTCCGTCCGACGACGTCATCGAGATCGACGGCCCCGTCCAGGAAGTTCTGGATGGCCCGCCGCTCGGGAGCCGACAGCGGTTTGACCCCCGCCAGCTTGTCGACGAACAGCCGGTAGCCCTTGTCGGTCGGGATCCGCCCGGCACTCGTATGAGGCTGGGCGATGAACCCCTCGTCCTCCAGGGCCGCCATGTCATTGCGTACGGTCGCGGGCGAGACCCCGAGCTTGTGCCGCTCGGTCAGCGCCTTGGAGCCGACGGGCTCCTCGGTGCCGACATAGTCCTGGACGATGGCGCGCAGCACTTCGAGCCTGCGTTCACTGAGCATCCGCGCACCTCCATCTGCCGTTCCCGACCCGGCCCGCCCTGCCGGCCCGGTCCGCCTGGCACTCGTACGGGTTGAGTGCCAGCAAACCTAACGGTCAGTGTACGGCCGTCGGGTGGCCCCCCAGCAAGGCCGACCGGTCACGATGCGGTTAGCGTCACGGTATGAGCATCAGTTGGGAAGAGTTCGGGTGGGAAGAGCTGGCCGACGGGGTCGGCCGCAGGCGGCTTCCCGTGTGGGACGCGACCGTCGCCCTCGTCGTCGGAACGACCGGGGCGCTGCTCTTCGACACGGGTGCGACCCTGCGCGAGGGCGCGGAGATCCGTACGCAGGCGCAGGCCCTGCTCGGCGGCCGGCGTGTGACCCACATCGCGCTCAGCCATCCGCACTTCGACCATGTCCTGGGTACGGGGGCGTTCGCGGGCGTGCAGATCTACGCGGCCGCGGGCATGGACCGGGTCCTTGACGCGGGCCGCGAGGAGCTCCGTCTGGACGCCATACGCCAGGGGGTCCCGGAGGCCGACGCGACCTCCTCCACCGACATCGTGATCCGCCCGCACCACCTGATCACCCATGACTGGTCCATCGACCTGGGCGGGCGCGACGTCCTTCTGTCGCTGCTCGGTCCCGCGCACAGTCCGCAGGACCTGGTGGCGGTGGTGCCCGACGCGGGCGTCGTCCTGTGCGGCGACCTGGTCGAGGAGTCGGGCGAGCCGCCGGCGGGCCCCGACGCGACGCCGGGCCTGTGGCCGCACGCACTCGACCGGCTGCTCGGCCTGGGCGGCCCGTCCGCCCGCTACGTCCCAGGTCATGGTTCCGTCGTGGACGCGGCCTTTGTCCGTACGCAGCGGTCGGCCCTGGCCGCGCGCTTCGGCGTGTCGTAACCCGCGCGGCCCACCCTCTTCCTATATTCGGCCGAATGCGCAGCTACAGCCCCGACCTGACCCCGCCGTGGAAGAAGCCGAAGCCGGTCCCGGAGGTGGAGGCTTCGGCGGACCTGGTGGTCGAGGAGGTCGCCACGGGCTTCTGCGGGGCGGTGATCCGCTGCGAGGCGGGAACGGTCACCCTGGAGGACCGCTTCGGCAAGCACCGGGTGTTCCCCCTGGAACCGCGCGGCTTCCTGCTCGACGGCCGGATCGTCACCCTGACCCGCCCCTCGGCGCCCGCCCCGCCGCGCCCGTCCCGCACGGCCTCCGGCTCGCTCGCGGTCCCGGCCACCCGCGCCCGGGTCGCCCGCGCAGGCCGCATCTACGTCGAGGGCCGCCACGACGCGGAACTCGTCGAGAAGGTCTGGGGCGACGACCTCCGCGTCGAGGGCGTGGTCGTCGAATACCTCTCGGGCATCGACGACCTCCCGTCGATCGTCACGTCCTTCTCCCCGGCCCCCGACGCGCGCCTGGGCATCCTGGTCGACCACTTGGTCCCGGGCTCGAAGGAGTCCCGCATCGCGGCCTCGGTCACGGGCGCGGACGTCCTGGTGGCCGGCCACCCCTACATCGACGTATGGGAGGCGGTGAAGCCCGCCACGCTGGGCATCCGCGCCTGGCCCCGCATCCCGCACGGCGAGGACTGGAAGACGGGAGTGTGCCGGGCGCTGGGGTGGCCGGCGAACACGGGGGCGGCGTGGCAGCACATCCTGTCGAAGGTGACGTCGTACAAGGATCTTGAGCCGGAACTCCTGGGGCGGGTGGAGGAGTTGATCGACTTCGTCACCCTGGGCTCCGGGGACCGGTAGCAGCCCCCGCGGGTTCCTCCCCGCGTGCCTGCACCCGCACCCTCAGTCCACCAGACCTCAGTCCACCAGATCCCTGACCACCGCATCCGCCAGCAACCGCCCCCGCAGCGTCAGCACCGCCCGGCCCTCCTCGTACGGAGCGGGCTCCAGCAGGCCGTCCGTGAGGGCGCGGCGGGATGCTGCCAGGCCGTCGGGGCGCAGGAGGGACAGGGGGCAGCCCGACAGCAGGCGGAGTTCCAGGAGGATGCGCTCCACCCTGCGGTCCTCGTCCGCGAGGAGCTCCCGCCCCGCGCCCGGCGAGGAGCCCGCGGCCAGACGTCCCGCATACGCACCCGGGTGCTTGACGTTCCACCAGCGCACGCCGCCCACGTGGGAGTGGGCGCCGGGGCCCGCGCCCCACCAGTCGGCGCCTCGCCAGTAGAGCTCGTTGTGGAGGCAGCGGGCGGCGGCGGTCGTGGACCAGTTGGAGACCTCGTACCAGCCGAAGCCGGCCGATGTCAGGGCCTTGTCCGCCATCAGGTAGCGGTCCGCGTGGACGTCGTCGTCCGTCATGGGGATCTCACCGCGGCGGATCCGGCGGGCGAGCTGGGTGCCCTCCTCGACGATCAGGGCGTACGCCGAGACGTGGTCGGGGCCCGCGCCGATGACGGCGTCGAGCGAAGCCTGCCAGTCGTCGTCGCTCTCGCCGGGGGTGCCGTAGATCAGGTCGAGGTTGACGTGCTCGAAGCCTTCGGCGTGCGCCTCGGCCACGCACGCCTCGGGGCGGCCGGGCGTGTGGGTGCGGTCCAGGATCTGCAGGACGTGCTGCCGTGCGCTCTGCATACCGAAGGAGAGGCGGTTGAAGCCCCCGGCACGCAAGGCGGCGAGGTACGCGGGGTCGACCGAGTCCGGGTTGGCCTCCGTGGTGACCTCGGCCCCGGCCGCGAGGCCGAATTCGTCGCGGATCGCGCCGAGGATCCGTACGAGATCGGCGGCCGGCAGAAGCGTGGGCGTGCCGCCGCCGACGAAGACCGTCTCGACGGCGCGCGGGTCGTCGCCGAGGACCTTGCGGGCGAGGCGGATCTCGTCGATCAAGGTGTCGGCGTAGTTGTCGCGCGAGGCGAGCACACCGCCGGATCCGCGCAGCTCACTGGCGGTGTACGTGTTGAAGTCGCAGTAGCCGCAGCGGGTCGCGCAGTACGGCACGTGGACGTAGAAACCGAGGGGGCGGGCGGCGCTGCCGGCGAGCGCGGACGCGGGCAGCGTCCCGTCGTCGGGCACGGGTTCCCCGTCGGGCAGTACGGAAGGCATACGCCCATTGTCAGGGATGACAGGCGCGGCCCCGCGCGGGCGGCCGTCAGCGGGCCTGGAGGACGAGTAACGCGAGGTCGTCGTCGACCGGTGTCTCCGCGAAGTCGTGGACGAGGCGGCGGATGCGGTCCGCGACCATCGACGCCGAGAGCCCGCCGCAGCCGGCGAGGGCCTGGGCGAGGCCGTCGCTGTCGTCGAGGAGGCGGGCGCCGGAGCGCCGCTCGGTCACGCCGTCGGTGACACACAGGAGCGTCTCGCCGGAACCGAGCAGGAAGGACTCGCTGCGGTACACGGGCTCGTCGAGCACCCCGAGCAGCACCTGCGGCTCGGCGGCAGGCCGGACCTCACCGTCGGGGCAGAGCAGCAGCGGCAGCGGGTGCCCGGCGCACGCGAGGGTGCAGCGCACACCCTCCGGGGACGGTTCCAGCTCGCCGTACAGGAGGGAGAGGAACCGGGTCGGCGACCCGTCCGCGCCCAGGTCGCGCATGCCGACGGCGGCGACCGCGCGCGCCGCGGACTCGGCGGCCTCCATCGCGTCGTCGAGGAGGAGCCGGTTGAGGCGGTCGAGGACGTCGGAGACCTGGTAGCCCTCGCGGGCGAGGAGCCGCAGCCAGGGCCGGGCGAGGCCGGTGACGACGGCGGCCTCCGGACCATTGCCGCAGACGTCGCCGAGGGCGAAGCACCAGCGGCCGTCGCCCGCGGGGAAGATGTCGTAGAAGTCGCCGCCCGCGAGACCGTTGTCCCGCGGCTCGTACACCAACGCGCTGTCCACGCCCGGGACTTCGGCCATCGAGCTGGGCAGCAGCCCGCGCTGCAGGACACGGCTGATGGTGGCCTGGCGCGCGTACTGGCGGGCGGCCCCGATCGCGAGGGCGACGCGGCGGCTGAAGTCCTCCAGGAGCCCGGTGACCTCATCGGGGAAGCGCATCATGCCGGTCCGCCCGAGCAGCAGCGTGCCGAGCGCGCGGCCGCCCGCGACGAGGCGGTACGCGAGGGCCGTACCGGATGAGTCACCGATGGCGTCGAAGGGCCAGGGAACGGGGACGGGCCCGCCGTGCAGCGGGCCCGGGATGACCGGCAGGTCCTTCTCCAGGGCGCGCCGCAGTTCCTCGATCCGCGATTCGCTGTGGTGCCAGACGCGGGCGAGCCGGGGCGCGGTCGGCCCGGTGCCGCGCCCGTGCCGGTCGGACTCGTCGTTGAGCCAGACCGCGCACCAGTCGGCGAGGCGGGGCACGAGCAGCTGACCGGCAAGGGCCGCGACCATCTCCTCGTCGAGCTGGCCCGCGAGCAGGTCGGAGGCCTCGGCGAGGAAGGCGAGCGCGCCGCGGTGGCCCCAGTCCCCTTGGTCGCGGGCCTTCTTGGGCTGCGGCGAAAGGATGTCCGCGACTCGCAGGCCGCGCTGCAGCGCCTGCTCCCCCGCGTACGCCTCTATCTGCCGGGCCGCGTCCACGCCGTCCACGGGCAGCCGCGCCCAGACGGTCTTGGTGCCGGTCCGGTAGGTGATGCCCCAGGACTCGGAGAGGCAGGCGACGAGCTGGAGCCCGCGCCCGTACTCGGCGAGGCCCGGCGGATGACCGGACACCTCTCCCTGGACGGGCCGCCCGGGGTGGTGGTCGCCGACCTCGATGACGACGGCCGCGCCTTCGTCGAGGCCCCCGTCGGCGGCGAGCACGGCCTCCATGCGGCAGACCACCTCGACCTGGGTGCCCGCGTGCACCACGGCGTTGGTGACGAGCTCGCTGACGAGGACCACCGCGTCGTCCGCGAGCCGCTCCGTCAGACAGGCGGCGACGGGCACACCGCTCTCGGTCCAGTCCGCGAACGCGGCGCGGACGAAGCGGCGGGCGGCGGCCGGTGCGAGGGGATTGCCGGGCAGCGAGGTGCCGGCGTGGGCACCGTCCGCGGGTCGCAGCAGGCCGGGGCCGGGCGCGGCGAGCGGACCGGCCGGGCGGATCGTGTTCTCCCGCTGCATTGGAATGGACCCCACTTGCGGCTCCTGAGCAGTTCGGTCAAATGCGTCTCAGGTGACGGGGACAGAGTGACAGACTGGCTCCGCCCATAAGCGACGAGTTACTGAAGTGGGCCGCCATGAGTGACAACATCGAACTGCCGGCGCTCGGAAATGGTCATTTCCGGGCTGAGGACTTTCACCCGCTGCTCGCCGCGATGACTTCGCTGCGCGATGGCGACTTCCGGGTGCGTGCGCCGGAGGGTTCGACGGGTGTCTCGGCCGAACTGGCCGCGGTCTTCAACCAGATCGCGGACCGCAACCAGCATCTGGCCGCCGAGCTGGCCAGACTCCGCCGCGAGATCGTCCGCCACGGCAGACTCGACGAACGGGTCGCGGCCTCGCCGGGCCAGGGCGCCTGGTCGACGGCGGTCACGGATGCGAACACCGTGGTGGACGCGCTGGTGGCCCCCGCCGCCAACGCCACGCGTGTGCTGGACGCGGTCGCCGGGGGTGATCTGACCCAGCGGGTCGATCTCCACGACGGCAACCGCCAGTTGCGCGGCGACCTGCGGCGCCTGGGCCGCGCGGTCAACAAGATGGTCGACCAGCTCTCCCTGTTCACGGGCGAGGTCACGCGCGTCGCCCGCGAGGTCGGCACCGAGGGCCGGCTGGGCGGCCGCGCCAAGGTGACGGGTCTGTCCGGGAGTTGGCGGGCGGTCACCGAGGCGGTCAACACGATGGCCTCGCGCCTCACGGCCCAGGTGCGCGATATCGCCGCGGTGACCACGGCGGTGGCGAGCGGCGACCTGACGCGTACGGTCACGGTCGAGGCGACCGGCGAGCTGCTCGAACTGAAGCTCACCGTGAACACGATGGTCGACCAGCTCTCCGCCTTCGCCGACGAGGTCACGCGCGTGGCCCGCGAGGTCGGTACGGAGGGCCAGTTGGGCGGCCGCGCTCAGGTCCGCGGCGCGAGCGGGGTCTGGAAGGACCTCACGGACAACGTGAACTTCATGGCGTCCAACCTGACCTCCCAGGTGCGCAACATCGCGCAGGTGACCACGGCGGTGGCGTACGGGGATCTCAGCCAGAAGATCACGGTGGACGCGCGCGGCGAGATCCTGGAGCTGAAGTCCACGGTCAACACGATGGTCGACCAGCTCTCCGCCTTCGCCGACGAGGTCACGCGCGTGGCCCGCGAGGTCGGTACGGAGGGCAAGCTGGGCGGACGCGCGCAGGTCCGCGGCGTCTCGGGCGTCTGGAAGGACCTCACCGAGAACGTCAACTTCATGGCGGACAACCTCACTTCGCAGGTCCGCAACATCGCGCTCGTGTCGACCGCCGTCGCCCAGGGCGACCTGTCGAAGAAGATCACGGTCGAGGCCAAGGGCGAGATCCTGGAGCTCAAGACGACCTTCAACACCATGGTCGACCAGCTCTCCGGCTTCGCGGGCGAGGTGACCCGCGTGGCCCGCGAGGTCGGCACCGAGGGCAACCTCGGCGGTCAGGCGCAGGTCCGCGGCGTCTCGGGCGTCTGGAAGGAGCTGACGGACAACGTCAACTTCATGGCGTCCAACCTGACTTCGCAGGTCCGCAACATCGCCCAGGTCACCACGGCCGTCGCCAACGGCGATCTGTCGAAGAAGATCACGGTCGACGCGCGCGGCGAGATCCTGGAGCTGAAGGACACCGTCAACACGATGGTGCAGCAGCTGCGCGCCTTCGCCGACGAGGTCACGCGCGTGGCCCGCGAGGTCGGCACCGACGGCAGGCTCGGCGGCCGCGCCCAGGTCCTCGGCGTATCGGGCGTCTGGAAGGACCTCACGGACAACGTCAACTACATGGCGGACAACCTCACTTCGCAGGTCCGCAACATCGCCCAGGTCGCCACCGCCGTCGCGCAGGGCGACCTGTCCAAGAAGATCGACGTGGACGCGCGCGGCGAGATCCTGGAACTCAAGACCACCATCAACACGATGGTCGACACGCTCTCGTCCTTCTCCTCCGAGGTCACCCGCGTGGCCCGCGAGGTCGGCTCCGAGGGGCAGCTCGGCGGCCAGGCGCGCGTCGAGGGCGTGTACGGCACGTGGAAGCGCCTCACGACCAATGTGAACGAGCTGGCGCTCAACCTCACCACCCAGGTCCGTGCGATCGGCGAGGTGGCCTCCGCGGTCGCGCAGGGTGACATGTCGCGCTCGATCACGGTCGAGACCCAGGGCGAGGTCGCCGAGCTCAAGGACAACATCAATGTGATGGTGTCCAACCTGCGCGAGACCACCCGCGCGAAGGACTGGCTGGAGTCCAACCTGGCCCGTCTCGCAGCCTTGATGCAGGGCCACCGCGACCTGATGGAGGTCGCGGACCTGATCCTGCGCGAGCTGACCCCGCTGGTGAACGCGCAGTACGGCGCGTTCTTCCTGGCCGAACCCGAGGCCGAGGGCACGGCCCTGCGCACCTCCGTACCGTCCAAGGGCCTTGCCTTCATCGGCGGTTACGGATCGGCGCACGGCTCCGTCATCGAGACCGGCGCGATGCCCGTGCACGGCCTCGTACGGCAGGCGGCCCTGGAGAAGAAGCGGATCCTCGTCGAGGAGGCGCCGCCGGACTACATCAAGATCAATTCAGGGCTCGGCGACGCGGCACCCAGCAGCGTCGTCATCATCCCGATCCTCTTCGAGGACCGGCTGCTCGGTGTCATCGAGCTGGCCTCGTTCTCCCGGTTCTCGGATGTGCACCTGGCGTTCTTCGACCAGTTCGTGAACACCATCGGCGTCGCGATCAACACCATCATCGCCAACTCCCGTACGGAATCGCTGCTCGGCGAGTCCCAGCGGCTCGCCCTGCAACTGCAGGAACGTTCGGACGAACTGCAGCGCCAGCAGGCCGAGTTGCAGCGCTCGAACGCCGAGCTGGAGGAGAAGGCGGCGCTGCTCGCCACCTCCTCGCAGTACAAGTCGGAGTTCCTGGCGAACATGTCGCACGAGCTGCGCACCCCGCTGAACTCCCTGCTGATCCTGGCCCGGCTGCTCGCCGACAACCCGGAGGGGCGGCTGAACGACCAGGAGGTCCAGTTCGCCACGACCATCCACCGCTCGGGCACCGATCTGCTCCAGCTGATCAACGACATCCTCGACCTGTCCAAGATCGAGGCGGGCCGGATGGACGTCCGCCCGAAGAAGCTGCCGCTCATCAAGCTGCTCGACTACGTCCACGCCACCTTCCGCCCCCTCACCCTCGACCGGGGCCTGGCCTTCGAGGTGGCGGTCGGCGAGGACGTACCGCGTGAGATCTACTCGGACGAACAGCGCCTCCAGCAGATCCTGCGCAACCTCCTGTCCAACGCGGTGAAGTTCACCGCGAACGGCCGCGTCGAACTGCGCGTGAACCGCGTCAAGAACGTGGACGGCGAGCACCTCACCTTCTTCAAGGAGAGGGAGACCGAGGACCTGATCGCCTTCGCCGTGTCGGACACGGGCATCGGCATCGCCCCCGACAAACTCCCGGTGATCTTCGAGGCGTTCCAGCAGGCGGACGGCACCACCAACCGCAAGTACGGCGGCACGGGCCTCGGCCTCTCCATCAGCCGGGAGATCGCGGGCCTGCTCGGCGGCCGGATCGTCGCCGAGAGCGAACCCGGCAAGGGCTCCACCTTCACGCTGTACGTGCCCGTGGCGCACTCCGGGCACGGCCCGGTACCGGATCCGAAGGCCGAGGACGGCGAACTGACCCAGGGCCTGCGCTCGCTGCGGCTGCCGGGACAGCAGTCGGGCGAGGGCCCGTTGGCCGTGCACGACCCGGCGGCGCCGGACCCGGCCCACGACCAGGAGGACAACTGGCCGGCCACCACGAAGCTGGAGGAGTGGCGCTCGGGCCGCGCCGGGCAGGTGCTGCAGGGCCACCGCGTCCTCATCGTGGACGACGACATCCGCAACGTCTTCGCCCTGACCCATGTGCTCGGCCGCGTCGGCATGCCCGTCCTGTACGCGGAGAACGGCCGCGAGGGCATCGAGATCCTCGACCGCAACGGGGACGTCGAGGTGGTCCTGATGGACATCATGATGCCCGAGATGGACGGCTACGAGACGATCGAGGTCATCCGCCGCACCCCGCGCTGGGCGGATCTGCCCATCGTCGCCCTCACCGCGAAGGCCATGCCGGGAGACCGCGAGAAGGCCATCGCGGGCGGCGCGAACGACTACGTCCCCAAGCCGGTGGACGTGGACAAACTGCTGACGGTGATGTGCTCCCTCCTGGACCCCGAGGGAGCTGCCCCGGATCCCGAGGGCACCGCGGCGGAGCAGCACGGGCACGCAGCAATCGATCAGGGGCAGGCGAGCGGCATAGGGGAGCCCGCCGCCCCGCCCGAGACCGAATAGGCCTTACCACCATGAGTTCTGAGGTTGCGAAAGCCGGTTTCCCGGCCGACGACAGCGCCAGCATCCTCCTCGTCGACGACATGGAGGACAACCTGACCGCGCTGGAGGCCGTCCTGGGGTCGCTCAACGAGCCGCTGGTCCGGGCGCGTTCGGGCGAGGAGGCGATGAAGGCGCTGCTGCGGCAGCACTTCGCCGTGGTCCTGCTCGACGTCCGGATGCCCGGCATGGACGGCTTCGAGACCGCCGCGAACATCAAGCGGCTCGACCAGACCAAGGACATCCCGATCATCTTCCTGACCGGCACGGACGCCGATACGGGATATGCCTTCCGGGGTTACGCGACGGGGGCGGCGGACTACCTCACCAAGCCCTTCGACCCGTGGGTGCTGCGCGCCAAGGTGACCGTCTTCCTGGATCTGCACCGCAAGAACCTGCAGCTCCAGCGGCTGCTCGCGCGCGAACAGGCCCAGTTCTCGGAGCTGTCGGAGCGGCTGGCCCGGATCGAGTCGCATCTCGTGGAGCCCGACGCGGCCGAACTGGCGGCGGCGCGCGGCGAACTGGCGCAGATGGAGGAGCTCCTGACACGGATGCGGGGGGGGGGGGGGGGGGGGGGGGGGGGGCCCCCCCCCCCCCCCCCCGCGGGGGGGGGGGGGGGGGGGGGGCCGGCGGCCCGCCCGCCGCGGGGGGGGGGGGGGGTGTTTTGGGGGGGGGGGGGGGGGGGGGGGGGGGGGGCGGGGGGGGGGGGGGGGGGGGGGGGGGGGGGGGGGCGCCCCCCCCCCCCCCCCCCCCCCCCCCCCCCCGTCCGCGGCAGGTGCTACGCCTCGCGGGCGCCCGCGTACATCTCGTCGACGAGCGGCTTGAACTCCCGCTCCACGACGGGCCGCTTGAGCTTGAGGCTCGGCGTCAGCTCGCCGTGCTCGACGTCGAGGTCACGCGGCAGGATCCGGAACTGCTTGATGGTCTGCCACTTCTGCAGGCCCTGGTTGAGCTCCTTGACGTAGCCCTCGATGAGCGCGTTCGTCCGCGCGTCGGCGAGTACGTCCGCGTACGCGGTGGAGGAGAGGCCCTCCTCCTTCGCCCACGTGGTGATGGACGGCTCGTCCAGGGCGATCAGCGCGGTGCAGTAGTTGCGGTCGGCGCCGATGACCAGGATGTTCGAGACGTACGGGCAGACGGCCTTGAACTGGCCCTCGACCTCGGACGGCGCGATGTACTTGCCGCCGGACGTCTTGATGAGGTCCTTCTTGCGGTCGGTGATCCGCAGGTAGCCGTCTACGGACAGCTCGCCGATGTCGCCGGTGTGGAACCAGCCGTCGGACTCGAGGACTTCGGCGGTCTTCTCGGGCAGCCCGTGGTAGCCCTGCATGATGCCGGGGCCGCGGAGGAGGATCTCGCCGTCGTCGGCGATCCGCACCTCGCAGCCGGGCAGCGGCTTGCCGACCGTGCCGGTGCGGTAGGCCTCGCCGGGGTTCACGAAGGAGGCGGCGCTGGACTCGGTGAGGCCGTAGCCCTCCAGGATGTGGATGCCGGCGCCCGCGAAGAAGTAGCCGATGTCGGGCGCGAGCGCGGCCGAACCGGAGACGCAGGCGCGCAGCCGGCCGCCGAAGGCCTCGCGCAGCTTGCCGTAGACCAGCTTGTCGGCGACGGCGTGCTTGGCGCTCAGACCGAACGGCGCCGAGGACTTGCCGGTACGCCGGAAGTTGTCCTGCGTGACCTGCGCGTACTCACGGGCGACGCCCGCCGCCCACTGGAAGATCTTGTACTTGGCACCGCCGCCGGCGCGTGCCTTGGCCGCGACCCCGTTGTAGACCTTCTCGAAGATGCGCGGCACAGCGGCCATGTAGGTCGGCTGCACGACCGGCAGATTCTCGATGATCTTGTCGACGCGGCCGTCCACGGCGGTGACGTGCCCGACCTCGATCTGCCCGGAGGTCAGCACCTTGCCGAAGACGTGCGCGAGCGGCAGCCACAGGTACTGCACGTCGTCGGGTCCGCACAGTCCGGTCTGCGCGATGGCCTTCGCCATGTACGACCAGTTGTCGTGCGGCAGCCGGACGCCCTTGGGCTTGCCGGTGGTGCCCGAGGTGTAGATCAGGGTGGCCAGCTGGTCCTTGGTGAGGGCCGCGACCCGCTCCTTGACGGAGTCCGGGTTCTTCTCCAGGTACGCCGCTCCGCGGGCCTCCAGGTCCGCGAGCGAGAGCACCCAGCCCTCCGGGTCGCCCTCGGCGGGCTGCGCGTCGGCGGCCTCGATCACCACGACGTGCTTGAGGTCGGGCAGTTCGGCCCGGCGCTCACGCGCCTTCGCCAGCTGCGCGGCGTCCTCGGCGATCAGCACCTGGCTCTCGGAGTCGCTCAGGATGTACGCGGCCTCCTCGGCGTTCGTCGAGGCGTAGACCGTGGTCGTGGCCGCGCCGGCGCAGAGAATGCCCAGGTCGGTGAGGATCCACTCGACGCGGGTGTTGGCGGCGAGCGCGACCCGCTGCTCCGGCTGTACGCCGAGGTCGAGCAGACCGGCGGCGACCGCGAAGACGCGCTCCGCGGCCTCGGCCCAGCTCAGGGACTTCCAGTCGTCGGGGCCCTGGCCGGAGGCCGGCGGCACCGGGTAGCGGTAGGCCTCCCCGTCCGGGGTCTGGGCCACGCGCTCAAGGAAGAGGTTCGCCACGGAAGGCGGGCGGTTCTCGATCAAGTTCTGTGTGTCGCTCACGACATCCTCCGGGCCCGCGACAGTGCGTGCGACTGATGCGACTGAGTGGCTGCTGGTGCGTACTGTGGTGTGCGTTGTTTAACTTGCGAGTAACTAACGAGCAGTGATCAGAGTAGAGGGCCCGGGCCCGGCGCGTAAGGGGCCTTGAGCTGTCAGTTCCTCACAGAACGGCAACGGGCCCGCGGCGCGGGTGCGCTGCGGGCCCGTGACGGGCGGGCGGTGTCCGGATGCCGGACCGCGAAGTCCGGAACGCCCGGTTCCGGGGCGCCCTACTTCTTCTTCGGGCTCTCGTCGCTGGAGAGCACCGCGATGAAGGCTTCCTGCGGCACCTCGACGGAGCCGACCATCTTCATCCGCTTCTTGCCTTCCTTCTGCTTCTCGAGGAGCTTCCGCTTACGGGAGATGTCACCGCCGTAGCACTTGGCGAGGACGTCCTTGCGGATGGCGCGGATGGTCTCGCGGGCGATGACCCGCGACCCGATGGCGGCCTGGATCGGCACCTCGAAGGCCTGCCGCGGGATGAGCTCGCGCAGCTTGGCGACGAGCCGCACGCCGTACGCGTACGCCGCGTCCTTGTGCGTGACGGCCGAGAAGGCGTCGACCTTGTCGCCGTGCAGCAGGATGTCCACCTTGACCAGGCTGGAGGCCTGCTCGCCGGTGGGCTCGTAGTCGAGCGAGGCATAGCCGCGGGTCTTGGACTTCAGCTGGTCGAAGAAGTCGAAGACGATCTCGGCGAGGGGCAGCGTGTAGCGGATCTCGACGCGGTCCTCGGAGAGGTAGTCCATGCCCAGCAGGGTGCCGCGGCGGGTCTGGCAGAGCTCCATGATCGAGCCGATGAACTCGCTCGGCGCGAGGATCGTGGCCCGTACGACCGGCTCGAAGACCTTGTCGATCTTGCCCTCGGGGAACTCGCTCGGGTTGGTGACCGTGTGCTCCGTGCCGTCCTCCATGATCACGCGGTAGACCACGTTGGGGGCGGTGGCGATCAGGTCGAGGCCGAACTCGCGCTCCAGGCGCTCGCGGATCACGTCCAGGTGCAGCAGACCGAGGAAGCCGACACGGAAGCCGAAGCCGAGGGCCGCGGAGGTCTCCGGCTCGTAGACGAGGGCGGCGTCGTTGAGCTGCAGCTTGTCGAGGGCCTCGCGCAGGTCCGGGTACTCGGAGCCGTCCAGCGGATACAGACCCGAGAAGACCATCGGCTTCGGGTCCTTGTAGCCGCCGAGGGCCTCCGTGGCGCCCTTCTGGAAGGAGGTGATCGTGTCACCGACCTTCGACTGGCGGACGTCCTTCACACCGGTGATCAGGTAGCCCACCTCGCCGACGCCGAGACCGTCGGAGGGCGTCATCTCGGGCGAGGAGACACCGATCTCCAGGAGCTCGTGGGTGGCGCCCGTCGACATCATGCGGATGCGCTCGCGCTTGTTGAGCTGGCCGTCCACGACACGGACGTACGTGACCACACCGCGGTACGAGTCGTAGACCGAGTCGAAGATCATCGCGCGGGCCGGGGCGTCCTTGACGCCGACCGGGGCCGGGACGTCACGGACGACGCGGTCGAGCAGCGCGTCCACGCCGACGCCGGTCTTCGCGGAGACCTTCAGAACGTCCTCGGGCTGGCAGCCGATGAGGTTCGCCAGCTCCTCGGAGAACTTCTCGGGCTGCGCGGCCGGCAGGTCGATCTTGTTGAGCACCGGGACGATGGTGAGGTCGTTCTCCATCGCCAGATACAGGTTGGCGAGGGTCTGCGCCTCGATGCCCTGCGCGGCGTCGACCAGGAGGATCGTGCCCTCACAGGCCGCGAGGGAGCGCGACACCTCGTACGTGAAGTCCACGTGGCCCGGGGTGTCGATCATGTTGAGGATGTGGGTCTTCCCCTGGTCCTCGCCCTCGGTGGGGGCCCAGGGCAGCCGGACCGCCTGGGACTTGATGGTGATGCCGCGCTCGCGCTCGATGTCCATGCGGTCGAGGTACTGAGCACGCATCTGCCGCTGCTCGACCACGCCCGTCAACTGGAGCATGCGGTCGGCGAGCGTGGACTTGCCGTGGTCGATGTGCGCGATGATGCAGAAATTGCGGATCAGCGCCGGGTCGGTACGGCTCGGCTCGGGCACATTCACAGGGGTCGCGGGCACGCAGGGTCCTGATTCTTGAGACGTCCGCAGCTCTGTGCGGCCTCGGGTCGGATCGATACGTAGCCTCCATCGTCCCACGAGCGCGGGGATGAGCCCGGCGGGGCCGGTCCGCGAGGGCCGGGAAGGCCCGGTTTGGGCCGGTCAGGGGACGGCTGGTACCGTGGGCAGCTGTGTCTTACTGCCCTCTCAGCAACGAGGCACGTCATCTAGAACCAGTCCTTCGGGGGTCTCTCCCGGGGACTACGAACCTGTAAAGGCTCTTTTCGTGGCGAACATCAAGTCCCAGATCAAGCGGAACAAGACGAACGAGAAGGCGCGCCTGCGCAACAAGGCCGTCAAGTCCTCGCTCAAGACCGCGATCCGCAAGACCCGTGAGGCGACCGCCGCCGGTGACGTCGAGAAGGCCACCACGGCCCTCCGCGAGGCCACCCGCAAGCTGGACAAGGCCGTCTCCAAGGGTGTCATCCACAAGAACCAGGCCGCCAACAAGAAGTCGGCGCTTGCTTCGAAGGTTGCCTCCCTCCAGGGCTGAGCTTCCGCTCAGGGGACGGGCTGAGGCCCGGCCCCACACCGCAAGACCTCGCGAACAACTTCGAGCCCTCTACCTCGAATCGCACAGATGACGCGGTCGCCACGCCGCGCGTATGCCCCCGGACCCACTCCGGGGGCATTGCTGTGTCCAGGGGCGGTCATCCGGCTGCGGGGCGAACGGCTCGCCCTTCCGGCTGTGGGTCAGCGGCCGCCGCGGGAGCGGGCCGCGCGGGCGATCGTGACGACCGCCTTCTCCAGCGCGTACTCCGGGTCGTCGCCGCCGCCCTTCACGCCCGCGTCCGCCTCGGCGACCGCGCGCAGGGCGACCGCGACGCCGTCCGGGGTCCAGCCGCGCATCTGCTGACGGACCCGGTCGATCTTCCAGGGCGGCATGCCCAGCTCACGGGCCAGGTCGGCGGGGCGGCCTCCGCGGGCCGAGGAGAGCTTGCCGATCGCCCGTACGCCCTGGGCCAGGGCGCTCGTGATCATCACCGGGGCGACGCCCGTGGACAGCGACCAGCGCAGGGCCTCCAGCGCCTCGGCCGCCCGGCCCTCCACCGCACGGTCGGCGACCGTGAAGCTCGACGCCTCGGCGCGGCCCGTGTAGTAGCGCCCGACGACCGCCTCGTCGATGGTGCCCTCGACATCCGCGACAAGCTGCGAGACCGCGCTCGCCAGCTCCCGCAGATCGCTGCCGATCGCGTCGACCAGGGACTGGCAGGCCTCCGGGGTGGCCGAGCGGCCGAGGGTGCGGAACTCGCTCCGTACGAACGAGAGCCGGTCCGCGGGCTTGGTCATCTTCGGGCAGGCAACCTCACGGGCACCGGCCTTGCGGGCCGCGTCGAGCAGCCCCTTTCCCTTGGCTCCGCCCGCGTGCAGCAGGACCAGGGTGATCTCCTCGGCGGGCGCCGCGAGGTAGGTCTTCACATCCTTGACCGTGTCCGCGGACAGGTCCTGCGCATTGCGTACGACGACGACCTTGCGCTCGGCGAACAGCGAGGGGCTCGTCAGCTCGGCGAGCGTGCCCGGCTGGAGCTGGTCGGGGGTGAGATCGCGGACGTCCGTGTCCGCGTCGACCGCGCGGGCCGCGGCGACGATCTGCTGCACGGCACGGTCGAGCAGCAGGTCCTCCTGGCCCACGGCGAGGGTGAAGGGCGCGAGCGGGTCGTCTTGAGCAGCGTTCCTGGCCATTGCGGTCAAGGATCCCACGGGGGACTGACAGTGCCGCACGACGGCGGGGCGGGCGGGCCTGGCGGGCCGGGTCCGGGGGCGGGTGGGTCTCGCGGGCGGGGTCTCACGGGCGGGGACATTTGTACAAGACCCGGTGCCCGGCGGGCGCGCACGCTCTCCGTATGACTGCTGACGAAGCCCGCATCCGGTGCGGGATGTACGTGACCCAGGACGGGCCGCGCGAGGCGGCGCCGCTGGTACTCCTGCACGGCTCCGGCGCGAGTGGCGCCTGCTGGGAGCCGATGGTCGCGCCGCTCGCGCAGCGGCGCCGTGTCGTACGGGTCGATCTGCCGGGCTGCGGCAGGTCGCCGTCCGCCCCGTCCTATGACGTTCCGCTCCAGGCCGGACGGGTGGCGGCGCTCCTCGACGAGCTCGGGCTCGCCGGTGCCGCGGTCGCCGGGCACTCCAGCGGCGGGTACGTGGCCACCGCGCTGGCCGAGCAGCGGCCCGATCTGGTCGGCTCGCTGACGCTGATCAGCAGCGGGCCCGCCCTCGACGCCCTGCTGCCCGAACCGCTCATTCTGCGGGTCCTGCTCGGGCCGCCGTTCGGTCCGCTGGTGTGGGGGCTGCGGACGGACGCCGTGATCCGCAAAGGGCTGCTCGCGACGACGGTGCGGCCCGCGGAGGTGCCGGCCGAGCTGGTCGCGGGGGTCAAGGGGATCTCGTACCGCACGTTCCGCAAGGTCCTGAAGGCGAACGGGGCGTACATCTCCGCACAGGACGTCCCCACGCGGCTCGCGGCGCTGGACGTTCCGGTGTACGTGATCTTCGGGAGCGCCGATCCGCGCTGGGACCCGGCGTCCGCGCTGCGGTACGGGAGCGTGCCAGGGGTGCGGATCGAGATGCTGCCCGGCGTCGGCCATCTGGCGCCGCTCGAAGCACCCCAGGAGACGGCCGAGCTGCTGCTCGCGTTCACCGCGTCCGGTTCCGGGATTCCGCCTGGTACGCGGGGAACCTAGGCTTGACGTATGGCCGCGGCAGTTGCGGTGGCGGGTGAGCCATCCATCGACTGGGCGTTGTGCGATGTCGTCGCACCGCGTCCCGCGGCGCGGTTGCCGGGCGTCGAGATGGCCGGGTTCTCGCTGCGGGTGCCCACGCCCGTCGACATCGCGATGGTGGCGCATCCCGCCGTCACACTGCTCGTCGATCTGAACGTCTCGGGTGACGGACTCATCATCGACGGCGCCGGGCACTCGCGGCACGGAAGCGTCGTGGTCGGGATGCTGCCCGGGGAAGTCCGGGTGAGCGGGCACCGTGGCGACTGTCTGCAGATCCGGCTCGAACCGGCCGTGGCCGCCGCGGTCTTCCGGGACGCCGACGGGCTGCTCGGCTCGGTGGTGTCCCTGGACGACCTGTGGGGCCGGGGCGCCGGCGACCGGGCCGAGGAGCGGTTGCGCGCGGCCGGGTCGTGGGAGGAACGGTTCGCGCTCGCGCGGCAGTTGCTCGTCGCACGGCTCGCCGGCGGGCGTACGGTCGATCCGGAGGTCGCGCACATCTGGGGGCGTACGCGCACCAGTTGCGGACAGGTCCGGGTCGACGGGCTCGCGGACGAGGTCGGCTGGAGCCGCAAACGGCTCTCGGCGCGCTTCCGGTCGCAGCTGGGCATCACGCCCAAGCTCGCGGCGCGTCTGGTGCGCTTCGACCGTGCCGTGCATCTGCTGGCGGCGGGGCGGACCGCGGCGGCGGTCGCGGCCGAGAGCGGGTACACCGACCAGTCGCATCTGCACCGCGAGGTCAGGGAGTTCTCGGGCCTCACACCGACGCGCGCGGCGGCGTCGCCCTGGCTGGAGATCGACGACGTGGCGTGGCCGGGGGCGTCGGCGGTGCGGGCTTCCGGCGCGCGGGGTCCGGGGGCGGAGGTGCCCGTGGCGCGGGCCGGTTACGGCTCCTCGCGCCAGCCCTCGAACTCGGCGGCGAACGCGTCGAGTTCCGCCGCGTCGAGTGCCTCGTCCTCGTCGACGAGGACCACCAGCCACTGGGCGTCCTCGGCGTCGTCCTCACCGGCGAGGGCATCCCGCACGAGCTGAGGCTCCTCCGCGCTGCCGAAGCGGGCGGGCAGGGCCTCGATCAGCTCTTCCGCGGTATCACGGTCCGGCAGCACCAGGACATGTCGTACGTCGCTCACCTGCCCATTCTCGCGCATCACCGGACCGTGGGCGGGGTGAGGGTCAGGACTTGGGGACGATCTGGACGTCGAGGTCGATCGTGATGCTGGGGCCGACCACCGCGATGCCGCGGGCGAGCATGGTCTGCCAGCTGACCGTGAAGTCGTCGCGGTGCAGCTCGGTGGTGGCGCGGCAGGCGGCGCGGGTCTCGCCCTCCATCCCGTTGCCGATGCCCAGGTACTCCGTGTCGAGGGTGACCGTGCGCGTCACGCCGTGCAGCGAGAGCGCGCCGGTGACGGCCCAGCGGGTGCCGCCGCGGTGCAGGAAGCGGTCGCTGTAGAACTCGAGCGTCGGATAGCGGTCGACGTCCAGGAAGTCGGCCGAGCGCAGATGGTCGTCGCGCATCTTGACGTTGGTGTCGATGGAGGAGGCGTCGATCACCACGTGCATCGCGGACTGCTCCATGCGGTCGGCTATACGGATCGCGCCGGCGAATGTGTTGAACCGGCCGTGGATCCGGGCGAGCCCGATGTGCCGCGCCGTGAACGCGATCGAGGAATGCGTCGGCTCCATCTCCCAGTCGCCCGGGTCGGGGAGCGCAGGGGGCGGCGAGACCTGGAGCATCACATCGCCCAGCGCCGCGTGACCGCTCGGCTCGACGGTGGCGCCGGAGCGGAAGGGCGCATAGCCGTCGGCGGAGACCGCGAGCCGGTACTCGCCCGCGGGGACGGAGGCCACGAACGAGCCGTACGGGTCCGCCTCACCGGAGACGACCTTGCGGCCCATGGCGTCGGTCACGGCGAACTCGGCGCCGCGCACCGGCTCGCTGACCGGGTCGAGCACGCGGCAGCTGAGCAGGCCTCCGTTGGACGGCACGGTGAGCGCGCCGGCGGGGGCGAGTCCGCCCTGGTGGACACGTGCCCTGCGACGGCCCATGCGGTCCGAACGGTTGCCGAGGCGGCCGAACATCGTGTGTCCCCCTGAACGACTTGTCAGTCTGCTGTGTTCCGTCGGCGTGTGCGGGTGCCCGAGCGGATGCCCGAGCGGGTGCCGACGATGCATTCGACCATCTGTGCGGCTTTCGGGGCAACACGGGGTCACATCGCGGGAATGTGCGGGTGGGGCGGCACTGGGGGTTACTGGTGAGTTCGGGTGAATTTGCCGTTCCGGTTGTGGCGGGGCCAAGCGGGGTCGCGTGCGGGCGCGTGAGGTCGGTCTGGTGGTCGGTCAGGTGGTCGTGGGGTCCTTCGGCAGGTGGTCGAGGGGCATGCCGAAGTGGTCGCGGTAGGCCGCCAACACCTCGGCGTCGGTGGCCAGTTCGGCCGTACGGCGCCGGCCGTCCTCCGTGACGGTCAGCTTCCTGCCGCTGAGGGTGGTGCGTCCCCGGTCCGTACGGAGGGAGCACACCAGCGAGCGCGTGAAGTGCGAGTCGGGCGACGTGCGGTGGTACCAGGCGCCGGCCGTGAAGTCGCGCAGCGCACGCGGCCGCGGGTCGAGCACGAACTGCGCCTTGCCGTCCTGGAACAGATCGAGATCGCCCCCGGCAGCCTCGGCGATCCGGAACACCCCGTCCGGGTCGCGCTGCTCACCCCGCTCGCCGTAGACGAGCGGATGCAGGCTGTGCGCGCCGAAGCCGACGTCGGCCAGCCACACACCGCCGTCCACGTCACACACCCGCAGCGCCAGGTGGTCGTACGGGATGCCGGGACGTCCCTGACCGTCGTACACCCGTGCCTGCAGCAGCGTCACGTCGAAGCCGAGCGCGGTGAGCAGGGCGGCGAAGGCGCCGTTGAGTTCGTAGCAGAAGCCGCCGCGACGGGCGTCGACGATCTTCGCGACCAGTGCCTCGGACTCCAGCCGGATCTCCTCTCCCAGATGGATCGACAGGTTCTCGAAGGGGACGCTGCGCAGATGCCGCTCCTGCAGCAACCGCAGCGCCTCGGCGTCGGGCCGGCGCGGGCGGTCGGCCCCGATGCGGCGCAGATACGCCTCGACGCGGTCGTCGCCGAGACGGCTCTCGCCATGGCGGTCCTCGCCGCCGCGGCCCCGGCTCCTGTGGTCCTCACCGTTGCTGTCCTCGATGGAGCGGTGATCCAAGGTCATGCGTCCAGTGTGACGCGCGGCGGGCTGGGGCGAGCGGCTGGTCGGGGGCGGAGGTGGGGTGGTGGCCGCTGAGGTAGAGGACTGTGGGGTGGAGGCCGCTGGTGTCGTGGGGGTGCCGTTGGTGGTGTGGACGTGGAGGGTTCTGCCGTTGCCGGTCACCGCCACCGCTCCGTCCATGTCCGTGCGCGCGACCGTCGTGCCGAAGGAACGCAGCGCCGTGAGGACCGCGGGTGACGGGTGGCCGTAACCGTTGTCCTGTCCCACACCGATCACGGCGAGGCGGGGCCGGGTGCGCTGCAGAAAGCGTGGGTCCTGATGGGGCGACCCGTGATGCGGGACCTTGAGGACGTCCACCGGCGGAAGCCCGGGATACGCCTTCAACAGGGCCTGCTGGGAAGGGGGTTCGAGGTCGCCGGGGAGCAGCAGCGTCAGACCGGCCGTACGGACGAGGAGGGTGACGCTGGCGTCGTTCGCCTCCTGCGGCGGGACCACGCCCGGCGGGTGCACGGCTCCCGGACGGTCGGCCGGCGGCCACAGGACCTGCCAGCGGACCGGTCCCGCCCGCCGCCGCTCCCCCGCCCGCGCGGCCACCACGGGAACGCCCTGCTTCTCCGCCTCGGCCCGCACGAACGCGGCCTGTCCGGGCGGGTCCTGCAAACCGGTCGTCTGGATCGCCCCGACGGAGCGACCCTTCAGTACGCCGGGAAGGCCGGCGACGTGATCCGCGTGGAAGTGTGTGAGGAGGACGAGCGGGATACGGGTCACGCCGAGCGCGTGCAGACAGCGGTCCACGAGCCGCGGATCGGGCCCGGCGTCGACGACCACGGCCGTACCGGGCCCCGTGGCGAGCACGGACGCGTCGCCCTGACCGACATCGCACATCACGAACCGCCAGTCGGGCGGCGGCCAGCCGGTCAGGACCCGGGTGAGCGGGGCGGGCCGCAGGACGGCGAGCACCAGGAGCGAGGCGCACACGATCAGTGCGGCGGGGTGGCGCAGGACGCGCCGTGCCAGGGGCAGCAGTGCGAGCACCAGTGCGGCGAGGAGCAGTCCGCCGGTCCAGCCGTCGGGCCAGTCCGCCTGTGCGCCGGGTTGCTCGGCGCCCGTACGGGCCACCGACGCGACCCATTCCGTGGGCCAACCCGCGCACCAGGCCAGGGCTTTGGCGGCGGGCATCGCGAACGGGGCGAGCGCGAGCGTGGCGAAGCCGAGCACGGTGGCGGGGGCCACCGCGAGTTCGGCCAGGAGATTGCAGGGGATCGCGACGAGGCTGACGCGGGAGGAGATCACGACGACCACGGGCGCGCAAACGGCCTGCGCCGATCCGGCGGCGGCGAGCGCCTCCGCGAGCCGGGGCGGGACGCCACGGCGTTGCAGCGCGGCGCTCCAGCCCGGCGCGATGACCAGGAGCGCCCCGGTGGCGAGCACCGAGAGAAGGAAGCCGTAACTGTGCGACAGCCAGGGGTCGTAGAGGAGCAGGAGCAAGGCGGCCGCGGCGAGGGCGGGCAGGAGGGAGCGGCGGCGGCCGGTCGCGATGGCGAGGAGGGCGATCGCCCCGCAGGCCGCCGCGCGCAGCACGCTGGGGTCGGGGCGGCAGACGACGACGAACGCCAGCGTCAGCACTCCGCCGCATACCGCCGTGGTCCGCAGCGACAGGCCGAGCCGGGGTGCGAGGCCACGGCGTTCGGCGCGCATCGCCAACGCGGGCGGTCCGATGAGGAGTACGAGGACGATGGTGAGGTTGCTGCCCGAGACGGCGAGCAGATGAGTGAGGTCCGTGGCCCGGAAGGCGTCCTCCAGGTCGGGCGGCACTCGGGTCGTGTCGCCCACGACGAGACCCGGGAGCAGGGCGCGGGCGTCGGCGGAGAGCGGGTCGGTGGCCTCACGCAGCCCTGCCCGCAACTCGCCCGCGGTCCGCTGCAGGGCACTGGGCGGCTCGATGACACGGGGCGGCTGCGCGCCGGGCACCCGCAGAACGGCCGCGATGCGGTCCGCTCCGCCGGGCAGTGGGGGTGAGAGAGGTGCGCGGAGGTGGACGCGAGTGGACGGGAGCAGGGACAACCACGGGGAGGTGATCGGTGGTTGGGCCGATGTCGTGCGGCCTCCGCCGGCGGCGGCGGGATCATGGCGGGCGATGACGAGGACAGGGGTGCGGGTGGTGACCGTGCCGCTCTCGGCGAAGGTCACGCGGCGGACGTCGGCGTCGAACACGATGCTGGGCGGCGCTTGCCGGTCGCCGTTGACTCGTGGCCGCGCGACGCGGGGATCCGAGGTGACCGTCAGCTCGACGGTCACCGTGGTGTAGCTGCCCGCGAGCTCCGGAATCGGCCCCTGATACAGACCGGCCGAATGCAGTCCGGCGGAGAGCGCACCGCCCGCCGCGCAGAGCAGTGCGGCGGCGGTGGCGAGCAGGGTGGGGGTACGGAGGTGGGTGCGGGTCTCGGGCTCGCGTGTCCGCGGGCGCCGAAGCTCCGCTTGCGTCCGCGGACCCTCCTTCGCCCGTGCCACCTGGCGCCGCCGCCTCAACTCCCAGCCCAGCAACGCCAGCCCAGCCACAAGAGCGACCACCGCCGCGGGCCAGATCGCGTCCATCGGGCGCCCGACCGCAAGGGCCGACGCGCCCCAGGTCGCGAGGGCGGGTGGGATCAGGCGGAGGTCCGCGGGGCCCTCCTGCCGCGGATGGGACGCGCCCAAGCGGTGCCCCGACTCGGCGTGCACCGCAGGGCGAGGCGTCACCGCGCCGCCATCCCGATCCGCCCCGATGGGGGGCACTCCCCCAACAGACCCTGCCCCGTTGCCCGCGCCGAGACGGTGCCCCGACGCAGCACGCACCACGGAACGTGGCGTCACCGCGCCGCCGTCCGGGTCCGCCCCACCACGAGGCACCGCACCCCACCGGCTCACGGCCGCACCGCGTCCTTGAGGTCCGCGAAGCGGCGATCTCCGATGCCGTTGACCTCTCTGAGTTCGTCCACCGAGCGGAAACCGCCGTTCTGCGTGCGGTAGTCGATGATGTGCTGGGCCAGGACCGGGCCGACGCCAGGCAGGGTGTCGAGCTGGTCCGCCGTCGCCGAGTTGAGGCTCACGGGGCCGGCGGGCGCCGCTCCCCCAGGTACCGCGGTGGAACCCGCGCCCTGCGCTCCGGGCGGTGCGCCGACCACGACCTGCTCACCGTCGACGAGCAGTCGCGCCCGGTTGAGACCCGACAGATCCGTCCCGGGTTTCGCGCCGCCCGCGGCACGCAGCGCATCCGCGACCCGGGAACCCAGGGGCAGACGATGCACACCCGGTTCCCGCACCTTGCCGCCGATGTCGACAACGAGCAGGCCACCGGCGCCCGTTGGATCTGCCGATCGATCCCCCGCCGCACCGCCGGGACCGTCCGCAGCACCCGCATCCCCACCCGTGTCCACATCCGCGGACACCGCCGGAGCCGCCCGGACGACATCCGGTGCGCCGACCGGCTGCGGCCGCCCCAGCCAGAAGTGCTGCACGGCGAACGCGGCGCCGGCGACCAGGAGCACCATGAGCACGATGACACTGCGCCGCTCCAGACCGCACCGGGTCTGCAGCCACAGCGGCAGCCGCTCCCGCACGGCCGAACGCCACCGCTCGGGGCGCCCGTTGTCCACGTCGGGTTCACCCCACGTGTCATCAGCCGCCGGGGCCGCCACCCAATCGGCGCCCTCCGCAGCCTGAGCACCAACACCAGCCCCCGCACCGGCACCCACACCCACACCCACCGAATCCAGCTCGCCGACCGCGGACGACGACGACCCCCGTACGCCTTCGTCCGCGGCCGTCCCCCGGCGGCGTACCACCGTGGTCGCACCCCGGCGGCGTACCACCGTGGTCGTGAGGTCCGAGCGCTCGCGGGTCCGGGCCGCGAAGGCTTCCGCGGCGCTCCGGTCGACGGCCCAGCGCGGAACGGCCGGACCGTCCCACCGCGGCAGGGAGGCCGCATCCACCGCAGAGTCCGGCGGCTGGTCGAAGAGGCGGGCCGCCCGGCGGCGCACCCGCTCGGCCGCCACGTGCTCGCGCCGCCGCCGGCGCCGCACACGGCGATGCCCCGCCCGGCCATCGGAGCCCACGCCACGGCCAGGACCGCTGGTGGGAGCTCCACCCGAAGCCACGAACGACGCGCGCGCAGAAGCCGAGGCGGGAGAGGGAGAGGGAGAGGGAGAGGCGAAGAAGGGCGAGGAGGAAGAGGGAGGCAGTGACGAAGAGGGAGGCCGTGACGAAGAGGGAGGCCGTGACGAAGAAGGAGGCCGTGACGAAGAAGGAGGCCGTGACGAAGAAGGAGGCCGTGACGAAGAAGGAGGCATGCCGACGACCGTAGGCATCGCCGCCACCACAAGTGGATCTTGCTCAATTCCCGTGGACAACCCACCGGTTGTGGAAAACTCCGCCACCCATGTGGGTGACCGCGACGGCGGCCAACGCCGAGCCGGACCAGACCCGGCTCACCGAGCCGAAATCACCACACCCAGCAACCCGGGCCCCGTATGCGCCCCGATCACGGCCCCCACCTCACTGACATGCAGCTCCCCGAGCCCGGGCAACCGCGTCCGCAGCCGCTCGGCCAGTGCCGCCGCCCGTTCGGGGGCGGCGAGGTGGTGCACCGCGAGGTCCACGTGTGCGGCGCCCGCGCGGTCCGCGGCGATCTCCTCCAGGCGCGCGATGGCCTTGGACGCCGTCCGTACCTTCTCGAGCAACTCGATCCGTCCGCCGTCGAGTTGGAGCAGCGGCTTGACCGCGAGCGCCGAGCCGAGCAGTGCCTGGGCGGCGCCGATGCGGCCGCCGCGGCGCAGGTAGTCGAGCGTGTCGACGTAGAAGTAGGCCGACGTGGCCGCGGCGCGTTTCTGCGCGGCGGCCACCGCCTCGTCGAGCGTGCCGCCCGCCTCGGCCGCCTCCGCCGCCGACAGCGCGCAGAAGCCCAGCGCCATCGCGACCATGCCGGTGTCCACGACGCGTACGGGCACGGGCGCGTCCTTCGCGGCGACGACGGCCGCGTCGTACGTACCGGAGAACTCGGAGGACAGGTGCAGCGAGACGATGCCCTGCGCTCCGCTCGCGGCGACCTTGCGGTACGTCTGCGCGAACGTCTCCGGGCTCGGGCGCGAGGTCGTGACCGGGCGGCGCTTCTGCAGGGCCTGGGCCAGGGAGCGGGCGGAGATCTCCGTGCCCTCTTCGAGGGCCTGGTCGCCGAGGACGACGGTCAGCGGGACCGCCGTGATGCCGTGCCGTTCCATCGCCGGGGGCGGCAGGTAGGCCGTTGAATCCGTGACGATCGCGACATGGCGGGACATGAGCTGGAGATTACCTGGCGGGGTGTGAGTGGGCGCCCCCAGGGTCGGTGGGACCGCGAGGGCTTCGCCCTTGCACCCCGCATCCGGACTTCGTTCGGATCTGCTCAAGCGCCGCAGGGCTGATTGCGCCTTAAGGGCGCTCGTCCTCAAACGCCGGACGGGCTGAGTGGGGCTGCTTCTGCCAGGGGTACGTGGGCTGTGGTGCCGGGGGCTCGATCGCCTGCGGGCCGCCGTCGCCCTCGCCGGCCCGGTCCGGCCAGGTCTGCTCGGACGCGTCGCCCAGGCCGTCGACCAGCGTCGGCTCGGGCCACGCCCGCGGCGCCGGGGCGGGTGTGGGTGTGGGTGTGGGTGTGGGTGTGGGTGTGGGTGTGGGTGTGGGTGTGGGCTCACCCGCCGCGGGTGACGGGACCGAAGCGGCCGGAGCCGCCGAGCCCTCCGTCTCCCCACGATCCCAGTGCCGAAGCGCCCCCGACTCCACATCGATCTGCGTCCGCAGCGCCTCGAAGTCGTCGTCGGCGAACTTGCGCGCGCGGTCCTGCGCCGCGAAGCGCAGGGAGTCCGCCGCCTCGGTGATCCGTCCCGTGCGCTCGCGCAACTCCGGGAGCTGGGCGGACAGTCGCGCCTTGTCCGGCTCGCGCTCCAGGCGCTTGAGGTCCGCGTCGAGCTCCCAGCCGTGGACGCTGAGGCGCTCGAAGAGGCCGACCGATTCCTGCAGCGACGCGTCCTCGCCGACCGCCGCCTGCAGCGCATCCTGCGTGGCGCGCATCGAGGTGCGCAGCTTGAGCCGGAGCTGGGCGAGCTCGCCCGCCGGGCCGATCTGCGCGAAGGTACGCGCCCGGAGCTGGGTGTCCTCGACCTGTCGCCGGGCCTGCGTGATCGTGCGGTCCACTCCGCGCTTGGCGGCCTTCACGACCTTGACCGTGACGAACACGCCCAGCGCCACGAACAGCACGAAGAGCACCGCCAGTACGGCAAGTACTTCACCCATGAGGGGCTCCTAAGCAGCGGGACGACGCAACGGATGGGGCTACTTCCCACCGTAAACGCCCGAGGGCAGGCCGAGGGTTCCGCAGAACCCCCAACCTGCCCGTAGGGGATATCCCTAAAACCGGAGGAAATCCGGATCAATCACGCCGGAACGATGTTCACCAGCTTCGGCGCCCGCACGATCACCTTGCGGATCCCGGCACCGCCCAGCGCGGCCACGACCTTCTCGTCCGCCAGCGCCAGCGTCTCCAGCTCGCTGTCGGAGATCGACGGGGCGACCTCCAGGCGCGCCTTGACCTTGCCCTTGATCTGGACGACGCAGGTCACCGTCTCGTCGACCACGTACGCGGGGTCGGCGACCGGGAACTCGGCGTACACGACGGAGGCGTCGTGGCCCAGCTTGCGCCACAGCTCCTCGCCGACGTGCGGGGCCAGCGGCGCGACCATGCGCACCAGCTGGTCCGCCACGGAACGCGAGACGGGCGCGCCGGTCTTCGTCAGGTGGTTGTTCAGCTCCGTGATCTTGGCGATCGCGGTGTTGAAGCGCAGGCCCTCCAGGTCCTGGCGGACCCCGTCGATGGCCTTGTGCAGGGCGCGCAGCGTGGCCTCGTCCGGCTCGGTGTCCACGACGGTCACGGCGCCCGTGTCCTCGTCGACCACATTGCGCCACAGGCGCTGCAGCAGCCGGAACTGGCCGACGACGGCACGCGTGTCCCAGGGGCGCGAGACGTCCAGGGGGCCCATCGCCATCTCGTACAGGCGCAGGGTGTCCGCACCGTATTCGGCGCAGATGTCTTCCGGAGTCACCGAGTTCTTCAGGGACTTGCCCATCTTGCCCAGCTCGCGCTTGACCTGCTCGCCCTCGTAGTAGAAGGCGCCGTCGCGCTCCTCGACCTCGGTGGCCGGCACCGGGAAACCGCGGTCGTCGCGGTACACGTACGCCTGGATCATGCCCTGGTTGAACAGCCGGTGGAACGGCTCGGCGGCCGAGACGTGGCCCAGGTCGAACAGGACCTTGGACCAGAACCGCGCGTACAGCAGGTGCAGGACGGCGTGCTCCTGGCCGCCCACGTACAGGTCCACGCCGCCGTGCGGCTTCGTGTCGCGCGGGCCCATCCAGTAGCGCTCGACGTCGGGGTCGACCAGCTGCTCGCTGTTGTGCGGGTCCAGGTAGCGCATCTCGTACCAGCACGAACCGGCCCAGTTGGGCATGGTGTTGGTCTCGCGGCGGTACGTCTTCACACCGGCGCCGTCGCCCAGGTCCAGCTGGACGTTGACCCACTCCTCGTTGCGCGACAGCGGCGTCTCCGGGGAGGTGTCGGCGTCGTCCGGGTCGAAGGTGCGCGGCGAGTAGTCCTCGACCTCGGGCAGCTCCAGGGGCAGCATCGACTCGGGCAGCGGGTGGGCGATGCCGTCCTCGTCGTAGACGATCGGGAAGGGCTCGCCCCAGTAGCGCTGGCGGCTGAACAGCCAGTCGCGCAGCCGGAAGTTGACGGTGCCCTCGCCGACCCCCTTGCTCTCCATCCACTCGGTGATCTTCGCCTTGGCCTCGACGACGCCCAGGCCGTCCAGCGAGATCTCGTCGTTCGAGGAGTTGATGATCTTCGCCTCGTACGAGCCGAACGCGTCCTCCCACGTGGAGGTGTCCGTGCCGCGGCCGTCGGTGGGCTCGACGATGCACTGGATGGGCAGCTCGAAGGCGCGGGCGAACTCGAAGTCGCGCTGGTCACCGGCCGGTACGGCCATGATCGCGCCGGTGCCGTAGCCCATCAGGACATAGTCGGCGATGAAGACGGGGACCTGCTCGCCGTTGACCGGGTTGGTCGCGTAGGCGCCGATGAAGACACCGGTCTTGTCCTTGGCCTCGGCCTGCCGCTCGACGTCGGACTTGGACGCGGCCTGCTTGCGGTACGCGGCGACGGCCTCGGCGGGCGTGGCGTGGCCGCCGGTCCACACGTCGTGGGTGCCCTCGGGCCAGGCGGCCGGCGTGAACTTCTCGACCAGCGGGTGCTCGGGGGCCAGCACCATGTAGGTGGCGCCGAACAGGGTGTCGGGGCGCGTGGTGAAGACGGTGATGCGCTCGCCGTCGATCGGGAAGTCGACGCGCGCGCCCTCGGAGCGGCCGATCCAGTTGCGCTGCTGCAGCTTGATCGCCTCGGGCCAGTCCAGCTGGTCCAGGTCGTCGATCAGCCGGTCCGCGTACGCGGTGATCCGCATGTTCCACTGGCGCAGCTTGGCCTTGAACACCGGGAAGTTGCCGCGCTCGGAGCGGCCGTCGGCGGTGACCTCTTCGTTGGCCAGGACGGTGCCCAGGCCCGGGCACCAGTTGACGGGCGCGTCGGAGGCGTAGGCCAGGCGGAAGCCGCTCAGGACGTCGGCGCGCTCGGCGGCGCTCAGCTCACCCCACGCGCGGTCGGTGCCGGGCACGGCGCGCGTGCCGGCCTCGAACTGCGCGACCAGCTCGGCGATCGGCCGGGCCTTGCCGGCCTCCGTGTCGTACCAGGAGTTGAAGATCTGCAGGAAGATCCACTGGGTCCACTTGTAGTAGTCCGGGTCGATCGTGGCGATCGAGCGGCGCTTGTCGTGGCCCAGGCCCAGCCGGCGCAGCTGGGACTTCATGTTCTCCATGGCCGCTTCGGTGGACACCCGCGGGTGCGTGCCGGTGGCGACGGCGTGCTGCTCGGCGGGCAGGCCGAAGGCGTCGAAGCCCAGGGTGTGCAACACGTTGAACCCGGTCATGCGGTGGTACCGGGCGTAGACGTCGGTCGCGATGTAGCCCAGCGGGTGACCGACGTGCAGGCCCGCACCCGAGGGGTACGGGAACATGTCCATGATGAACTTCTCGGGCCGCGCGGCGATCTCGGCGTCGCCGGCCAGTTCACCCTTGGGGTTGGGCGCCTCGTACGTGCCGTTCGCATCCCAGAAGTCCTGCCAGCGCGCCTCGATGTCCGCGGCCATGGCCGCGGTGTAGCGGTGCGGGGCTGCGACTTCGGCAGCCGAATTCGTCTCGCTCATGATCCTTAGGGCTCCATCGATCGTCTCTGCAGCGGTTTCATCTGGCTTCGGCTGCGACGTACAGCCGAAATGAAAAAACCCCTCGCACAGGAGGGGACGCCGCGCTGATGCCGGTCCACGAATCGTCAGTGGCCGGTACTGATCAGCGCGGCTCGCTAAGCAGAAGGCGTACGGCACGCATGGCGTCAGGGTACCGCAGGGCCCGTGGCGCCCGCACCGGGCTTCCGGACGACGTGGTTACTCGGCGTACCGGTCTCTATCAGGACAGCGGGACGAGACCCTCGCCACTAGATAACAACCTAATAACTCAAACCTCGTACCACCCGGTATGAGGCGACCTAGCATGCGGCAGCGGGACTCGCTTTCGAACCGTTCGGAGTCATCCCCATGAACCCTCTCACCCCCCATATGCGTGGAGCGTTTTCCGGCGCCGCACTGCTCCTGATACCCCTCGTCGTGGTCGTCGGCAGCGACGGATTCCGTGCCGCGCTCGACTTCACCACCGGCGTGCTCAGCCTCGTCTCCCTGACCTGCAGCATCGCGTGGGGCCTGGTCGCCTCCGACCGGCTCTTCCTCTCGCCCCGGCAGCGGCTGATCGCACAGGGCGTGCACCGGGCGACCGCCATGGCCGCGCTCGGCTTCCTGCTGCTGCACGGCACCGTGAAGCTGGTGCTCGGCCATGTGTCCGCGGTCGGCGCCCTGATCCCGTTCGGCCTCGGCGTGACCGGCACGGACGGTCTGATCGGCTTCGGCTCGCTCGCCGGACTGCTGATGATCACCACCGGTGTCACGGGCGTGCTGCGCAGCTCCTTCGCCTCCCCCGCCAGAATCGCCGGACGCTGGCGCGCCCTGCACATGCTGGCCTACCCCGCGTGGTGCGCGGCCCTGGTGCACGGCCTGTACGCAGGCCGTGCACCCAAGCCGTGGGTCCTGGCGCTGTACTGCCTGTGCCTGGCCGGCGTCACCGGCGCGCTCGCGCTGCGCGCGGCGCCGCTGCCGGTCAAGCGCAAGGTCGCTGCACGCGTCCTCGCCCTCCTCGACGCGCAGACAGCACCCGTGCGCGGTGAACCCGTCGGGACACCGCGCAGAGAAGGCCCGCTGCCCGGCATGGACGCGCTGCCGCCGTCCGCCGAACCCGCGGCTTCCCGCCCTCAACTCCCCTCCCAGCCACGACGGTTGCCTCCCGCGTACGAGGGGCCGCAACGCGTGGCGGCGGAGGAACCCCGCAGGTACGCGGAGGAGTCGCTCCTCGGCGAGGAGCGGTCCCGGGCCGGTGACAGCATGGCGGCCGCGTACCGCGCGGTCTCCACGGCGCCCGGCGCGCGCCCCGTCCCGCTCCCGGACACCGCGTTCCGGGACACCGGGCTCCCGGAGTTCCCCGAGGAGCACGGCGGCCGCTGGCCCACTCCGTCCCCGCCGCCGCCCGGCGAGGCGGCCCGTCCGCCCGTCGCCGCGCCGCAGTACGGGACCGGGCCCCAGCCCGTCGTGAACGGCGAGCCCGTCCCCGGCTCGTACGGCACGGGCCCGATCCCCGCTTACGACACCGAGGTGACCGCACCCTCCGTCCCCACCCCCGTCCCGAGCAGCGAGGCACCCTTCTACGTGACCAGTGACCCCTACGACACGGGCTCGATGCCGCCGTACGGCGTGGGCCCGATCTCTCCGTACGACACCGGCGTGGGCCCGATCTCTCCGTACGACACGGGCGCGGACCGGACGCCGCTGCACGAGGCGCCGACCGAGACGTTCGCGAGCCCGGTCACGGGCCCGGTGGTGAGCCCGCTCGCGAGCCCCGTTCCGAACCCTGTCGCGAGCCCCTTCGAGGCGCCCTCCGCGGGTGAGCCGTGGTCCGCACCCGGTGCGCCGTCGACGGGGGGCCGTCGTTGAGCGCACCCCTGCCCGACGTGCCCGAGGTGCGGGTCGTCGGACTGCCGCAGCTCACCTCGGGGTTCGACCTCGTGGAGCGGCTCGATCTTGCGATGCATCTGAAGGTGCACGGGCCGCTGGAACCGATGGGCGGCGAGCGGCTCGCGCAGCTCGCCGACGACGTGGTGCTGCGCGGGCGCGGCGGCGCTGGCTTCCCGTTCGCCCGCAAGCTGCGGGCCGTCGCCGACGCGGCGATCCGGCGGGGCGTCCGTCCGGTCGTCGTCGTCAACGGCAGCGAGGACGAACCGGCCTGCCGCAAGGACACCGTCCTGATCAACCGCGCGCCGCATCTGATCCTCGACGGCGCCCTGCTCGCCGCCGAGGCGCTCGGCGCCCGCACGCTCGTCGTGGGCGTGACCCGCGACTCGACCGAGGCGTCGATGACCACCGCGCTGGCGGAGCGCGGCCTGTCCAACCGCCGCGGCTCCGCCCTGCGCGCCCGCGTGCAGCGCAATCCGGAACGCATGGTCACCGGCGAGGCCTCGGCCCTGGTCCGGTCCGCGGACGGCGGGCCGGCGCTGCCGCCGGGCCGCAAGGTACGGGCCGCGGAGTCCGGGGTCGGCGGCGCGCCGACGCTCCTGTCCAACGCCGAGACCTTCGCCCAGCTCGCGGTCGCCGCCCGCATCGGCCCGTCGCGCTACCGCGGCACGGGCCTGTACGACGAGCCCGGCACCGTACTCCTGACGCTGTCCGGCGCCGTCGCGCGTCCCATGGTCATCGAGGTGCCGACCGGTGTCCCGCTGCGGTACGTGCTGCAGCTGGCCGGGGCGCCACCGCTCCCCCAGGGCGTGCTGACCGGCGGCTACCACGGCAGCTGGCTCGACGCGATCGCCGCGCATGACGCGGTGGTCTCGCGCGCGTCCCTCGAAGCGCTCGGCGGGGCGCTCGGTGCGGGTGCGGTGCTGCCGATCGGGCCGGAGACGTGCGCGCTCGGCGAAGGGCTCAGAGTCGCGCAGTGGCTGGCGGACGAGAGCTCGGGCCAGTGCGGTCCGTGCCGGCTCGGCCTGCCCGCGGCGGCCGGCGGACTCGCGGACGTCCTCAACGGCGGCGGTCCCGCGGCGCTCGAAGCGCTGCGGGAGATCACCCGCGCGGTGAAGGGCCGCGGGGCGTGCAAGCACCCGGACGGTTCGGCGCGCTTCATCGCGTCCACGCTCTCGGCGTTCAAGGACGACCTCGCGATGCACGTCCTGAGCGGCGGCTGCGGCCGCGAGACCCGCGGCGTGCTGCCGCTGCCGCGCCCCGGCCAGGTCGACGCCGGAACACCGAGCGGTGAACGGCTCGTCGTGGACTGGACGTTGTGCCAGGGCCACGGCCTGTGCGCGGACGTCGTCCCCGAGCTGATCACGCTCGGCCCCGACGGCTTCCCCACGGTCGCCGACGCGGGCGTCCCGCTGGCCCTGCGCGGCCGCGCCCAGCGCGCGGTCCGCCGCTGCCCCGCGCTGGCGCTGCGCCTGGAACGCTCCGAGGCACGGCCCGCCTCACCACCGTCCCCGCGTGCTGCTCTTCCCAGTGCTCCGGGGCGCAGAGCGTTGGAGAGCGGCTGGAGTTGAGTCCGGGCAACCCGAGGCCCGTACCGCGAACGAAGCCTCAGCCCTCGAACACGACAGCGATCCGGAGACCGCCCCCGGCGCGCGCCGACGCCTCGGTCCGCGCGCCGTGGGCGTCGGCGATCGAGCGGACGATGGAGAGACCGAGGCCGTGACCGCTCGTGTGGGTCATCCGGTCCTGGGCCAGGCGCCGGAACGGTTCGAAGAGGTCGTCCACGCGGTCCGCGGGTACCTGCGGACCGGTGTTGGCGACGGTCAGCGACCGGCCGTCGAGCGTGACGTCCACACTGCCGCCCGCGTGGTTGTAGCGGATCGCGTTGCCGAGCAGGTTGGTGAGGAGGTGGCGCAGCAGCACCGGGTCGCCGGGCACGACGAGCGGCGGGCCCGTGACCGTCACGGTGATGTTCTTCTCGCGCGCGGGGGCGGCCAGTTCGGCGGCCGCCTGCCGGGCGAGGTCCGCGAGGTCGACGGGTGCGGTGTCCTCCAGGCCGCGGTCGCTGCGGGCGAGCAGGAGCAGGGCCGCGATCAGCTTCTCCGCGTCCCGGTTGGCGGCGAGCAGATCGTCCCGTACCTCCTCCAGACCCTCCGGGAGCGGGTCGGCGAGACCTACTTCGAGGCTCGTGCGCTGCACGGCGAGCGGGGTGCGCAGCTCGTGCGAGGCGTTGGCGACGAAGCGGCGCTGACTGTCGAAGGCCTTCTCCAGGCGGTCCAGCATGGTGTCGAAGGTGTCGGCGAGGCGGTGCAGTTCGTCGTCGGGGCCGGTCAGGGCGAGCCGTTCGTGCAGGTTCTGGTCGCTGATCCGGCGGGCGGACTCGGTCATCGCGGTGATCGGCCGCAGCGCACGCCCGGCCAGCCACCAGCCGAGCAGGCCCGCGAGCAGCGCCATGACGAGCAGACCGACCGCCGACCACAGCAGCATCTGCTGGAGTGCGGCGTCCTGCACGGCCTGGACGGTCTGCTCGGTCTTGCGGATCGCGATGCCGTCACCGGTGGCCGGGCCCCAGGGCGCCGTCGTGGCCCCCTGATCCGTCGGCCGCGGCCGGCCGGTGACCGGGCCGTCCATCGGCAGGATCTCCATGCCCTGCACCTTCTGCGCGGTGCCGTACCGGGCGAGCAGCACCACGAAGGCCAGGAGCGCGATCCCGGCCAGGAGGAACAGGCCGCCGAAGGCGACGGCGAGCCGCGCGCGGAAGGGGAGGCGGCGCAGGGTCAGGTGCCGGAACGGTCCGCGGGTCAGCCGCACAGCCGGTAGCCCTGTCCGGTGTCGGTGAGGATCAGACCGGGGTCGCCGAGCTTGCCGCGCAGCCGGCTGATGGTGGCGCGGACCGCGGTGGTGCGCGGGTCGAGGTGCTCGTCCCAGACGGTCCGTACGAGCTCGTCGTGCGCCACCGCGTCGCCGCCCGCCTCCATGAGGAGTTGCAGCACGGCGAACTCCTTGGGGGTCAGCTCCACGGTCCGCCCGCGCGCGGTCACCTCGCGCCGGTCGCGGTCGAGGGTGATGCCCGCGTGCCGCAGCACGTCCGGCGGCGGTTTGGGGACGCGGCGGCCGAGGGCGCGGATCCGGGCGACCAGCTCGGCGAAGTCGAAGGGCTTGGCCAAGTAGTCGTCGGCGCCGAGCCGTTCGAGCCCGTACACCTTGTCCTCCAGGGCGGCCGCCGAGGTCAGCATGAGGATGCGCGGCGGGTCGACGAGCTCCCGCAGCTTCCGGCAGACCTCGTCCCCGGTCATCACCGGCAGGTCCCGGTCGAGTACGAGGACGTCGTACTCGGTCAGCAGACACATCCGCTCGGCCTCGTCACCGGACCCGGCAACATCCACGGCCATGGCCTGCCGCCGCAGCCCGGCCGCGATCGTACGGGCGAGCACACGATGATCTTCGGCCACGAGAACCCTCATGTGCTCATGCAAGCAAGGGGGACGTTGCAGAGATATAAGCGGCTGGGCCATTCAGCCCGCCCTTATCCCTCCGTAACACCGCTTACGCCCCTGCAAACCCGCCCCTGGTCTGCTCGGGGCCATGAACTTCGTGAAACGGGCCGGGCTCAGTCTGGTGGCCCGCAAAGGGAAGACCGTGCTGATGCTCGGGGTCTTTCTCGTCGTGTGTGTGCTGCTGCTCGGCGGGTTTCTGCTGCAGGGCGCCATGGCCCGGCAGGAGGCGGCGGCGCAGCGGCTGATCGGGGTCGACGCCACCGTGCGCGCGGACGGTCTGACCGCCGCGCAGGCCGAACGGCTGGCCCGCACCCCGGGCGTCCAGCGCCACAACCCGCTGCTGCGGGGCGGCGCGCGTCTGCCGGACCGCAGGCTCGTCGAGTCCGGCGCACCGCGCCCGCCGGACAGCCGTCCGCAGCGGGACGGGCCGCGGCTTGTCGGGCTGCGGGACTCCGAGATGCTGCTCGACTTCGCCACCGGCCACAGCAAGGTCGTCGACGGACGGCCGCTCACACCGAGGGACACCGGCCGCAAGGTGGTGCTGATCAGTGAGCAACTGGCCGAGCTGAACGGCCTGTCCACCGGCGACCGCCTCACCCTGACCTCACCGGACGGAAAGCAGCGCGGGGCGTACGACGTCGTCGGCGTCTACCGCGACGACCGGGCCCGTATCCCCGACGCGTGGGTCGAGCCGTCCGAGATCGCGGCCAACCAGATCTACGCCCCGCTCGGCACCCTGCACCTGGACGGTCCGCTCGACGAGGCCGTCTTCAAGCTGGGCTCGCCCGAGCAGTCCGAACGGCTGCACGCGGCGGCCCGGCGGCTCCTGGGCGACGCCGGCTTCCGTTTCGACGTCAACGACAAGGCGTACCGCGACCAGGTCCAGCCGCTGCGACGCGTCGGTGCCTTCGCCGGTGCGCTGGTCCGGCTGATCGCCGGCGCGGGCACGGTGATCCTCGGCCTGATCGTCTCGCTCACGATCCGCGAACGCCGCGACGAGCTGGGGATGCTCCTGTCCCTGGGCGAGAAGAAGTGGAAGCTCGTCGGCCAGCACACGGTCGAGGCCGTCGCGGTCGCCCTTCCCGCGCTCGCGCTCGCCGCACTGGCCGGGACCGCGCTCGCCGGACCCGTATCGACGTATCTGCCGGGCCATACGGCGAACGCGCTGCTGCCACCCGCCGAGCTGCACCTCCGGGCAGCCGACCTCGGCCGGACCGCCGCGCTCGGGCTCGGCATCGCGCTGGTGGCCACGGCGGTCCCCGGCCTCGGCATCCTCCGCCTGCACCCCCGCTCGATCCTCACCGACACCGACTAGCCCGGAGAACCCCCTGTGAACTCCCTCAACTCCCTCAACTTCCTCAAACGCGCGGCCCTGAGCCTGTGGTCCCGCAGGACGAGAACCCTCACCACCTTCGGCGCCTTCGTCGTCATCTCCGTGATGGTGCTCGCGGGCGTGCTCATCAAGGACGCCACCGCCCGGGCCGCGGAGGCCGCGCAGCGGAAGATCGGCGCGGAGGTCACCCTCGGCGTCGACATGGACGCGCTCGCGTCGTCCGGACAGCTCCAGGCACCTCGCATAGGTACGGAGGTCATCGACCGGATCGGCCGGTCGCCACTGGTCGAGAAGTACACGTACCAATCGTTCAACGGCACGTCATTGCAAGGCGGCCTGAAGCTGCCCGGCACCCCGCTGTATCCCGAAGTACCGACCTCCACGCTGGCGTTCGGTGTACGGGACTCCTCGTTGCATCCGGACTTCGCGAGCGGCAAGTGGAAGCTCCTGTCAGGGAAGCCGGTCACCGCGGCGGACGAGAACAAGAAGGCCGTCCTCATCGAGGAACGTCTGGCCCGCAAGAACAAGCTCAAGGCCGGCGACACGATCACGCTCGGCGAGAACGACCCCGAGGGCAGGCGGACCGCCGAGTTCACCGTCCAGGGGATCTACCGCGACCCGTCGTCCGAGCCCGACCCCGAGTTCCAACTCGACCCGGGCAACCGCCTGTTCGTCACCCCGGGCGCCCTCGCGGCCCTGAACGGCGAGAAGAGCACGACGGTCGGCTCGGCCACGTTCCGGCTCAAGGACCCCGCCACGTACGAGCAGTTCGAGAAGGAGGCGGAAGACGCGGCGGGTGCCGCGTTCAAGGGCTTCGAGCTCGGCATCAACGACAAGGCGCTGCGCCAGATGACCGGCCCGCTCTCCTCGGTCTCCGGCACGGCGACCGCCGCGATGTGGCTGATCGGCGTCGCGGGCGCCGCGGTCCTCGCCCTGCTCGCGACGCTCGCGGTCAAGCAGCGCCGTACCGAGTTCGGTGTGCTGCTCTCGCTCGGTGAGCGCAAGGGGAAGCTGATCGCGCAACAGGCGGCGGAGACCCTCGTGGTGGCGGTGCTGGCGATCGGCCTCAGCTCGCTGTTCGCGCAGAGTCTGACCGAGCGGGCCGGTAACGCGCTCGTACGGGACGAGGCGAGCGCGGCGCAGCAGAAGCTGGACTCCTGGAAGCCGCCGCCGCCCGGCTCCACCGGCCTCGACCAGGGCATCGAACCCGGCGACGAGCCCGTCGCGGGCGCCGACCCGATCGACCGGATCACCGTACGGCTCGACGACGGCGCCCTCGCCACCGTCGCGGGCATCGGCCTCGCCATCGGTCTGCTCGCCACCGCTCTGCCCGCCGCCTCCGTTCTGCGGCTCTCTCCCCGCTCCATCCTGTCGAAGGGCAAGTGACCATGACCGCGACCACCCCGCCCGCCCTGGAACTCACCGGGATCGGCCATACGTACACCGGGCAGCGCCGCCGCACGACGGTGCTCAAGCAGATCGACTACCGCTTCGAACGCGGCGTCTTCTACACGATCCTGGGCCCCTCCGGCAGCGGGAAGACCACGCTCCTGTCGCTGGCCTCCGGCCTCGACGCGCCCACCACGGGCCGGATCGCCTTCGACGGCGTGGACCTGACGTCCATCGGCCTGGGCCGCTACCGCAACCGGCACGCGGCCACGATCTTCCAGCAGTACAACCTGCTCACCTATATGAACGCGGTGCAGAACGTCACCACCGCCATGGAGATCACCGGCGTACGCACCCGCCACAAGAAGGCGCGTGCCCTGGAGATCCTGGAGCGCCTCGGGATCGACCGGCAGCACGCCACCCGCAAGGTCCTGCAGCTCTCCGGCGGCCAGCAGCAGCGCGTCGCCATCGCCCGCGCGCTCGCCTGCGACGTGGACCTCCTCTTCGCGGACGAACCGACCGGCAACCTCGACGAGGACACCGCCGAGGGCATCATCCGTATCTTCCGCGAACTGGCCCACGAGCAGAACAAGTGCGTCGTGGTCGTCACGCACTCCCAGCAGCTGGCGTCGCGCTCGGACCGTACGCTCCGGTTGCGCCGCGGGAAGATCAGCTCCGACTGAGAGGCTGTTGGCAAACCCCGGCTGGGGCCGTCCTACGGCGAGATGCTCCACCGCGGCGCCGTCTCCGCCCAGGCTGCCTCCCATGCCCGGAGGTTGCGGCGTCGGATGCCGCGGCGCACGAGGCCGTACGCGGCGGCCGCGGTGAGCGGGACGGCGAGGGCGGCGATGATCGCCCAGCCCAGGGAGCGGCTGCGGATCTCGGCGGCGTTCAAGGGGTGTGCGGTGAGTGTTCCGTCCGCGGCGGTCCAGACGCGGACGGTGCTGCCCTCGGGCCGCCCCGGCGGCACCTCGGCCGTGGCCGTACGGGTGCGGCCCTGGGGGTCGGTGAAGCGGACCGCGACCGGGTAGCGGGCGTGTTCGGCCTCGGCGGAGCCGGGTTCGGGATGGCGTCGCGCGTCCTCGACGAGGACGGCGGTGGTGTACCGGCCGCCCATGGCCTGGATCCGCGCGGTCCGCGTGTAGTGGTCGTGCGCGGTGTCCGCCGCCAGGAGCACGGCGGACGGGGTGACCGCCGCCGCGGCCAGCACCAGGGCCGACCCGATCCACGCCTGCACCCGGTCGCTGCGGCGGCGCAGGGGGTTACCGCGCTTGCCGCACGCGCTGCCCACGCCACCCGCACCGCCGAGCCGCCGCCACCACCTCCGCAGGCGCCCCGGCTCACGGGACGTCGGGGGTGGCGGGATGTGGGCGGGCATGGGTCGTCCTCCTTACGGATGTGGGGAGGGAGGGCAGAGGGCGGGCATCGGCGGGCGTACGGGTACAGCGGAGCCGCGCCCTAGTGCGGATGCGCTCCCGCGCGAAGGGGTCCCGCGACACAGGGATGCGCGTGCGCGGACGCCAGGAGCTGCGCCGCGCCCCGTACGGCCGCGGTGTGCGGGGCCGGGACCACCCTCGGCGGCGCGTGCAGAAGGCCGTCGAACGGGCGGATGATCTCGGGGCGCAGGGCGCCGCCGCCGGCCAGGAGGACACCGCGGTGCAGCGCGTCGAGCGTGAGCGGGCTGCGGTCCTGGCGGAGCATCGCGGTCAGCATCTCGGCCACCGCCTCGGCGATCCGCCCGGGCGGGGTGGCGGCGTCCAGGTCCCCGGTGCCCAGGGGCGTACGGCGGGCGTCGACGATCGCGCCGTCGCCGAGCAGGACCGCCTCCGTGAGCTGCGCGCCGAGGTCCACGACCATCAGCGGCCGGGACAGGTCGGCGCCCGCGGCCACGGCGACGGCCCGCGCTGCGGGCACCGTCAGGACGCTGCGCGGCCGCAGCACGTCGAGGGCGGTGCGGATGTGGGCGCGGAAGGCGACACCGTCCAGGACCGGGGTCGTGACGATGACCATCGGGCGTACGCCGCGCGGCACCCGCGGCGTCAGGACCTGCTCCAGCATCCGGGCGCACGCGGGCGGGTCGACGATGGTGCCGCGCCGGACCGGCTGCGCGGCACCGGCGACGGTGGGTACGTCGAGCACCGCACCCGTTCCGGAGAGCCAGGCGCGGGTGCGCGCGCTGCCGGGGTCGAGCGCGATGCCGAAGCAGGTGGGGCACGCGGGCCAGTTCCGGTGCGACGCGGCGTCCGAAGCCGCGTACGGCCCGGCGGTGGTTGCCGCGTCCGGCCTCGCGGTGGTTCCCGCGGTGGTTCCCCCGGCGGTTCCCGTATACGGCCCGCCCCCGGACCGGCTGCGGCCGCTCACGAAGCCGCCCTCCCGACCCGCTGGCAGCGCCCGCAGTAGCGGGCCTGCGGCACGATCGCGAGGCGGTCCCGGTCGATCCCGCGCCCGCACAGGTGGCAGGCACCGTACGTGCCGTCGTCCATGCGCGCCAGGGCGGCCTCGACATCGGCGAGGACCATGCGCGCGGACGCGGCGAGCCGGACATGCACCTCCGCCTGCCCGGCCGTCTCCTGCCGCCCTTCGTCGCTGCGGGAGGCGAACGGCCCGGCGAGCTGCCGCAGTTGCTCGCGGCGGAACAGCCGCTGCTCCAGGAGGTTCTCGCGCAGCCGCGCGAGGTCGTCGGCGGCGAGGCGGGCCGTGGCCCGGTGGATGATCTGCTGGTTCACCACTTCACCCCTCAAGGCAGGGCGTCGGACGGTCGGTACGAAGGCCGGCCGGTACGCGGCCGGATGCGGCTGCGTACGGCGGCACACCGAGGGCATTCGGCGGGACGAGGAGGGCGTACGGCCACGGCGGTCACCCGGCCCGTCGCTGGCAGGCGACGCAGAGGCGGCTGTACGGGAGGATCTCCAGGCGCTCCGCGGGGATCGGCCTGGCGCAGTCCAGGCACGTTCCGTACGTCCCGTTCCCGATCCGAGCGAAGGCCTCGTCGATCTCCTTCAACGAGCGCCGCATCGCCTCGATCTGCTCGGACTGCAGCCGGTCGCCCGCTGTCTGTTCCATCTCGGTCAGCGCCTGCAGCTGCGCGAGCCGCGAGCCGCGGGCGTGGTCGAGCCGCCGCCGCGCCTCGACCAGCTGCGCCTCGGTGCGCGGGGTATCGGGCGACGGCGCCGCGGCGCGGGGGGTATCGAGCGACATGACCTGTCCCTTTCTGAAGGACGTGACCTGACGTCTGCGACGGACGTGAGGGGGTGAGCCGATGGACCCAACCCTGGCCGGGCGGCCCGCGGATACCTATCGGTCCCGGGCCCCATTTACGCTGGGCCGCAGGCTCCATACCCAGGCGCCATGGGTCTCGCGTACCCCGGGAAATGGGGCATGGAGCCCATCGACGGGCCCCGGGGAGCGGTCCACGCTGGCCGTAGGCTCACGTCGTACCCCCGCGTCAGGAACGTGCTGGGCTGCAAAGTGACAGGAAGCGAGAAGGAAAGGCGTGGGGGCGGTGGCGCTGTCCTTGTTCTGGCGGATCTTCGCCCTGAACGCCGTCGTGCTCGGCACCGCGACGGCCCTGCTGCTGTGGGCCCCGGTGACCGTCTCCGTCCCGGTGCTGCTCACCGAGGCGGTGATCCTCGTGGCCGGGCTCGGCGTGATGCTGGTCGCCAACGCCGCGCTCCTGCGGCTCGGGCTGGCCCCGCTGGGCCGCCTCACGCGCCTGATGACCACCGTGGACCTGCTGCGCCCCGGCCAGCGGCTGCCCGCGGCCGGCGGCGGTGAGGTCGCCGAGGTGATCCGCTCGTTCAACGCGATGCTGGAACGCCTGGAGCAGGAGCGGGCCGCCAGCAGCGCGCGGGCACTGCTCGCGCAGGAGAACGAACGCCGCCGTATCGCGCAGGAACTGCACGACGAGATCGGTCAGACGATGACTGCGGTCCTGCTGGTGCTCAAGCGCTCCGCGGACGTGGCTCCCGACCCGCTGCGCAAGGAGCTCCACGAGGCGCAGGAGTTCACCCGCGACAGCCTCGACGAGGTACGGCGCCTGGTGCGGCGGCTGCGTCCCGGTGTCCTGGACGACCTGGGACTCGTCAGCGCGATGACCTCGCTCACCGAGGACTTCGCCCTGCACACCGGGCTGCGGATCACGCGCCGGTTCGGCACGGGCCACGGCGCGCTGCCCGCCCTCGCCCCGGAGACCGAGCTGGTCCTGTACCGCGTCGCCCAGGAGTCGCTCACCAACGCGGCCCGGCACGCGGACGCCCGCGAGGTCACGGTCGCCCTGGAGCACGTGGGCGACAGCGTCGTCCTGACCGTCACCGACGACGGCACCGGCATCAAGGTCCCGCGCGAAGGCGCCGGCATCCGCGGTATGCGCGAGCGGGCCCTGCTGATCGCGGGCCGCCTCGACATCACCCCCGCGCCCGGCACCGGGACCCGGGTCCGGCTCAGCACCCCCGTTTCCAGGAAGCAGCCCTGACCATGTCCGATCTGACCCCGCCCGCGAGGGCGGACGTGCGCACCATCCGCATCCTGCTCGCCGACGACCACGCGCTGGTACGGCGCGGGGTGCGGCTCATCCTCGACCAGGAGCCCGACCTCGAAGTGGTCGCCGAGGCCGGTGACGGCGCCGAGGCGATCGAGCTCGCCCGCACCACCGACCTCGACCTGGCCGTCCTCGACATCGCGATGCCGCGTCTGACGGGTCTGCAGGCGGTACGGGAGCTGACGGCGCTCAAGCCGGGGCTGCGGGTCCTGATGCTCACGATGCACGACAACGAGCAGTACTTCTTCCAGGCCCTCAAGGCCGGCGCCAGCGGGTACGTCCTGAAGTCGGTGGCCGACCGGGACCTCGTCGCCGCCTGCCGGGCCGCGATGCGCGACGAGCCGTTCCTGTACCCGGGCGCGGTCACGGCCCTGATCCGCAACTACCTCGACCACGCGCGCCGCGGCAACGAGGCCCCGGACCAGATCCTCACCCCGCGCGAGGAGGAGGTGCTCAAGCTCGTGGCCGAGGGGCACTCCTCGAAGGAGATCGCCGATCTGCTCTTCATCAGCATCAAGACCGTCCAGCGCCACCGCGGCAACCTGCTGCAGAAGCTCGGCCTGCGCGACCGCCTGGAACTGACGCGGTACGCGATCCGGGTGGGCCTGATCGAGGCCTGACCCTCGCGCGGATCACGGATCGCATACGGCATCGATCGGCACGACTCACCGGAAGGGGGGCGGGACATGCACACCATCACGCGTACGACCCCCGGTCCCCGCGTCGCCGGCGCCACGCCACGATCCGCGCCTCACGCTGTCCTCCCGCTCCTGACCGCTCTCCTCCTGGCGCTGCTCACCGCCCTCGGACCGCTCTCCACGACAGCGACAGCTACAGCGGCAGCGACAACGACAACGGCAGGCCCCACCGACACCCGTACAACCGTGGCGGCCCAGGCCCCACCCCCCACCACCCCCCACGCCGCCGACGCCTGCGTCGCCGACCCCGAGTGCGGGATCCGGGCCGCGGCACGCCACGAGTCCCCCGGTGAACCTCCGCCCTCCCGCGGCCACTTCACCGCGGGCGGCAGGCACACCGCGCTCCCCGCACCCCGGCCCTTCCGGCTCACCACACCGGCCGCAGCCCTCCCGTGCCCGGACCCGCACGCCCCGCGCGCGGACCGGGGGCGAGCGCCTCCGGTGCCCTCCGGCACCTGACACCCCCAATCCAGAGCACCCCACAGCACCCCACCGGGCTCGCGCCGCCGTGCGCCGAGTCCCGCCGAGGTGCGCCCGCCGGAGGCCCCGTTGAACCGCCACGACGCCGTGGACGACCCACCGTTCACGCAACCCGAGATCCGCGAGAGCGCCGAACGCCGTCCGCGCGGCAAGCAGCGCAGAACCCCGACACCCCGCCGCGCCCTGCGCGCCAGGGCGCTGCTCGCCCTCGCCGTGCTCGCCATGTCCCTGTACATCGCCGTCACCACCCCCGTCCGCCTCGGACTCGATCTGCGCGGCGGCACCCAGATCGTCCTGGAGACCCGCTCGACCCCGGACACCGAAGCGGGCCCCGAGGCCACCGACCGCACCCTGGAGGTGCTGCGCGGCCGGATCGACGCGCTCGGCGTGGCCGAACCCACGCTCGTCCGCTCCGGCGAGCGGCGGATCATCGTCGAACTGCCGGGCGTCCAGGACCCGAAGCAGGCCGCCGAGGTGCTCGGCCGCACCGCCCAGCTCACGTTCCACCCCGTGCTCGGCACCGCCGACGGCCCCGACGACACCGCCCGCCCGCTGCCGAAGCGGCCCAAGGAACGCGTCCTGCCCGACGAGGACGGCACGCCGCTGCGCCTCGGCGGCGCTCAACTCACCGGCGAGCAGGTGAAGGAGGCCGAGGCCCTGATCGACCAGCAGGGCACCGGCGGCTGGCTGGTCACGGTCGACTTCGCGGGCGCCGGCACGACCGGCTGGTCCCGGCTGACGGGTGCGGCCGCCTGCCACCCGGCCGGGGATCCGCAGCGCCGGGTCGCGATCGTCCTCGACGGCAAGGTGATCTCCTCACCCCAGGTCGACCCGTCCGTCACCTGCGGCAAGGGCATCCCCGGCGGCTCCACGCAGATCACCGGCTCCTTCGCCGCGGACGAGGCCCGTGAGCTCGCGCTGCTCGTCAACGGGGGCGCCCTGCCCGTCCCCGTCGAGACCGTCGAACAGCGCACGGTCGGTGCGACCCTCGGCGCGGAGGCGATCACGGCCAGCGCGTGGGCGGCCGTCATCGGCACCGCGCTGACCGCGGTCTTCCTCACGGTCGTCTACCGGCTCCTGGGCGCCCTGGCGACAACGGCCCTGGCCTGCTACGGACTTGTCTCCTACGCCGCGCTGGCGGCCCTCGGCGCCACCCTGACCCTGCCGGGCCTCGCCGGCTTCGTCCTGGCGATCGGGATGGCCGTGGACGCCAACGTGCTCGTCTTCGAGCGGGCCCGCGAGGAGTACGCGGCCCGCCGCCGCCCCACCCCGCGCTCGGCCCTCTCCGCCGGGTTCCGCAAGGCGCTCAGCGCGATCACCGACTCCAACGTCACCACCCTGATCGCGGCCGCCCTGCTCTTCTTCCTCGCCTCGGGCCCCGTGAAGGGCTTCGGCGTCACTCTCGCCGTCGGTGTGCTCGCCTCGATGTTCAGCGCCCTGGTGATCACGCGGGTTCTCGCCGAGTACGCGGCGGCCACCCCGCTCGTCCGCCGGCGCCCCCGCCTCAGCGGCCTCGCGACCACGGGCGCGGTGCGCGACCGGATCACGCGCCGCGACCCGCAGCTGATGCGCCGCCCACGCCGCTGGCTGGCGGGCTCCGCCGTCCTGCTCGTCCTGGCGAGTGCGGGTCTCGTGGTGCGGGGCGTCGAGCTGGGGGTGGAGTTCACGGGCGGCCGCCTCATCGCGTACGCGACCGAAGGACCGGCCGACGCCGACCGCGTCCGCGCCTCGCTCGCGGACGCCGGGTTCCCGCACACGGTCGTGCAGGTCTCCGGCGACTCGGGTCTCACCGTGCGCGCCGGCACCCTGACCGACACGGAGGCGGACGAGGTCACGGCCGCCGTACGGGAGGCCGCCGACGGGGCGGACAAGGTGCGCGACGAACTGATCGGCCCGAGCCTCGGCCAGGAACTGCGCCAGGGTGCCCTGATCGCGCTCGCCGTCGCACTGGGTGCGCAACTCGTCTATCTGGCGGCGCGGTTCCGCCGGCAGTGGGGCACATCCGCCGTCGCGGCCCTCGCGCACGACGTGGTGATCCTCGTCGGGGTGTTCGCCTGGCTGGGGAAGCCGGTCGACGGCACGTTCGTGGCGGCGCTGCTCACGGTGATCGGCTACTCGGTCAACGACTCGGTGGTGCTCTTCGACCGGCTGCGGGAACTGGTCCGCGCGTCCCCGAAGGCTCCGCTGCCCGCACTGGCGAACCGGGCGATCCTGCAGACCCTGCCCCGGACCGTGAACACGGGCATGGGCGCGGCCTTCATCCTCACGGCCCTCGCGGTGCTCGGCGGCTCCTCGCTCACCGACTTCGCACTGGCCCTCCTCATCGGCCTCGCCGTCGGCACGTACTCCTCGGTCTTCGTCGCCACGCCGGTGGCGCTGGAGCTGGACGGGCGCCGTTCACGCGGGCGCCGCTGACGGCCGGCGCGGGATTCGGCTGAAACGCGAAGATCCCGTCCGATCGGATCGATCGGACGGGATCTTCGTGACGTGGAGCTAAGGAGAATTGAACTCCTGACCTCCTGCATGCCATGCAGGCGCTCTACCAACTGAGCTATAGCCCCTTGCTTTCGCCGCCCGGTTTCCCGCGGCGACTTCGACAACAGTACACGGTCCCCCCGGTGCTCCACCAAATCGTTTGGCGGGGCCATGATCACCGGCCGGGGCACGGTCCGCACAGCCGGTACTGTCGGGCGGCGTGACCTTCCTCGGACCCTCCGCCCCGCGCCGACTGCGGCTCGCGGCACTCGTGTGCCTGGTCTCGTTCACGGCGTTCTGGATCACCCAGCGCCTGGCGGGTGTGACGCTCCTCGACGTGATGGTCTACCGGGCCGAGGGCTGGACGGTCCGCAACGGCGGCGATCTGTACGCGATGGAGGCCACGGTCTCCAACCTCCCCACCACGTACCCGCCGTTCGCCGCTCTCCTGTTCACCCCGCTCACCCTGCTCGGCGTCCCGGAGATGCGGACGTTCGCGACGGGGTTCAACCTCGTCCTCGTCCTGGCCCTCGTGTACCTCTCGCTCCGCCTCATCGGGATCGAGGAGCGCGCGAAGCGCCTGGTCCCGGCGCTGTTCACCGCCGCGGGCCTCGTGTGGTGCGAGCCGGTGTGGACGACGCTGCGGTACGGGCAGATCAATCTGCTGCTCGCGGTCTTCGTGCTCTGGGACCTCACGCGCCGCGAGGGCAACCGCTGGGCGGGCGTCGGGACCGGGCTCGCCGCCGCGATCAAGCTGACGCCCGCGCTGTTCGCCGTCCTGCTCGCGCTCGCGGGCCTTGTCACCGCCGTGCGGCGGGTCCGGGCCGGGGAGCCGTGGTGGAACGGTCATCTGCGCCGCGCGGTCACGGCCACCGGCACGTTCGTCGCGGTCACCGTGGCCTCCGCGGTCGTGCTGCCGTACGACTCGAAGCGGTTCTGGACGGAGATGGTGTTCTCCGCGAGCCGCCCGGGCCAGGCCGAGGACACCGCGAACCAGTCCCTGCGCGGCGTCCTCGCGCGGCTGCTGCACACCGCCGACCCGGGCCTGTGGTGGGCGGCCGCGGCGGCCGTGGTGGCGGTGCTCGGCCTCACGGTGGCGGTGCGTTCGCTGCTCGCCGGGCGGGACGCGTGGGCGGTCACCGCCTGCGCCGTGACCGCCCTGCTGATCAGCCCGGTGTCCTGGTCGCACCACTGGGTGTGGGCGGTCCCGGTCCTGATGCTGCTCGCCACGGAGGCGCGGCGCCTGGGCAGCCGCGCCCTCAAGGCGGCGACCGCCGCGACGGCCCTGGTCTTCTTCTCGTACTCGCTGTGGTGGGTCCCGCACGCCGGCACCAGCACCACCGTGCGCCCCGAACTCGACCAGAACGCGGGCGAGTTCCTGCTCTCGGCCGGTTACGCGCTGGCCGGTCTGGGCTTCCTCGTGTTCGTGGCGCTACGGGACCGGCGCACCGCGTCCCGTACGGCGAAGGTGCCCGCGCAGAGCACGTCCGGGAGCGGGGCTCAGGCCGTCGCGAAGGAGTAGAAGCGCTTCAGGGTGCAGTGCTCGTCGAGCAGCCGGCCGTAGATCGGCTCGCCCTCCAGCTCACGGTACGTCTCGATCGGGTCGCCTTTTATGATCAGCGCCCGCGCGCATTCCTCGCACCAGTACTGGTAGTCGGGGTTGACCGGTTCCATGTCCCGGACGATCGGCGTGCCGCTGCCGCACCAGTCGCACTTCCTCCTGTGGGCGCCCATGTGCTTCGCTCAGCTCCAGCTGTGGCCGCAGGCCGTGCAGACGTAGGAGATCCCGCCGTTGTCCCCGAGCATCTGGGCGACATGGGCGGAACCGCAGGACGGACAGATCAGCGTGGTGCGGGTGGAGGGAAGGACCTGGGGCTCGCCCGTGTCGAGGAGGGTCACGACCCCCTCGATGACGCTCCCAGGCATGGTGCCACTCCCTCCCGTGGGACCGCCGACGTCCCCCGATCCCAGCCCGCTCGATTGTGCCACGGTCGCCCGGATGGGTCAGCGACGTACGCGTACCAGTCCGGACACGGCGCCCAGAAGCGCGGCCCCGGCCAGCGCGAATGCGGTCACGAGCGCGGCATCGGCGGATTCCGGGGCGCCGCCGGACGGCCCGGCGAGGAAGATCGTCCCGAACACGGCCACGCCGGAGAGCTGACCGAGCTGCAGCACGGTGGTCAGCAGTCCGCTGGCGTCGCCGGCATCCTCGGGCCGTACGGCGGCGAGGGTCCGTGTGAACGTCGGGCTGTACGCGAGCGACATCCCCGCACCGCCGGCCGCGAAGGCCACCGGGAGCCAGACACCGCCCGTGCCGCCGTCCCGCAGCAGGAGCCCGACGACGAGCGTCGAGGCGGCCGTGAGCACGAACCCGGCGGGGACCAGGGCGCGTTGCAGCGGCCCGGGCCACTTGCGCCAGGTCAGCCCGACCACCCCGAAGACGATCGCGCCGGGCGCGAACGTGAGCCCCGTGCGCAGCGCGCTCTGCCCGAGACCGCCCTGCAGATGCAGCGCGAGCACGAACATCAGGCCCGCGTTGCCCGCCATCACCAGGACGATCCGGGTCACCGCCGTCCCCATGCCCGGCACCCGCAGCACACGCGGCGCGATCAGCGGCGCGCCTCCGCGCAGGGCCAGCCTCCTCTCGTACGCGAGGAACAGCGCGAGCAGGACGGCGCTCGCGGCGAGCGAGAGCCAGGACCACAGCGGCCAGTCCTGCTCCTGCCCGAGCACGAGCGGCACGGTGAACAAGGAGACGGCACCCGCGAGCAGCAGCAGTCCGGGCAGGTCGAAGCCACGGGTGCGCGAGGGGGCGGAGTCGGCCGGCAGGATGCGCGGGCCGAGCACCAACAGGGCCAGTCCGACGGGCACGTTGACCAGGAACACGGGCCGCCAGCCCGCCCCGAACAGGTCGGCGCTCACCAGCACCCCGCCGAGCACCTGCCCGGCCGCCGCGCCACCGGCCAGGACGGCCGCGTACACCCCGAGGGCCCGTACCCGAGCCTCACCGGCGAAGTTCCGCTGGATCAGGCTGAGCACCTGCGGGATCATCACCGCCGCGCCCGCGCCCTGCGCGAGCCGGAAGGCGATCAGCTGCCCGGTGTCCTGCGCGAGGCCGCAGGCCAGCGAGGCGGCCGTGAACAGCGCGAGACCGGTCAGATACATCCGCCGGTGCCCGAACCGGTCGCCGAGCCGCGCCCCGGTGATCAGGAGCACGGCGTACGCGATGGTGTACCCGGCCACGACGAGCTGCAGCCCGGCGCCGCTCGCACCGAGCTCCTCGCGGATGGTGGTGGCGGCGACATTGACGATGAAGACGTCGAGCAGGGCCATGAACTGGGCCGCGAGCACGACCGCGAGCAGCCGCCCCGGGCGGACGGCCCGGTGATGGTCGGTGCTCCCGGCTTTACTGGGTGGTGCGGTGGTCGTCGTCATGACACCGAGCGTGACGACGTTGCGGTACGGGTAACGAGTGCCCGTCGATACGGGTACTGACAGCACCTGGCAAGGCGGGCGGAGCGGCCCGACCATAGGGGGCGTGACGATTGTGGCGACGGAACACGGGACGGGACGGCGGCGCCCGGAACTGGCGGCTTTCCTGCGCGGCCGACGGGCACGGGTGACCCCGGCCGACGTAGGCATGCCCGGCGGGCTGCGCCGCCGCACCCCGGGCCTGCGCCGCGAGGAGGTCGCGCAGCTCTCCGGGGTGGGCGTGACCTGGTACACGTGGCTGGAGCAGGGCCGCCCCATCAACGCGTCGGGGCAGGTGCTCGACGCGGTCGCCCGCACCCTGCGCCTCGACCGTTCCGAGCGGGAGCATCTGTACCACCTGGCGGAGGTCCCGCTGCCGCCCTCCGCCGAGGACGGCCCGGCGGACCTGCCCGAGGTGGGCGCCGAGATCCAGGGCATCCTCGACGCGCTCGACCCGCGTCCCGCGGTGGTCTACAACGCGCGGTACGACATCTTGGCGACCAACGCCGCGTATCGCGCGCTCTTCGCCTCACCGGCGATGCGGGCCACCGGCCGGCCGAACGTCCTGTGGTCGCTCTTCGTCGGCGCCGAGGAGGACTGCCCGGTGGTGTTCCGGGAGACCGAACTGCCGCTGATGGTCGCCCAGTTGCGCGGCGGCTACGGGCGGCACGTGGGCGAGCCCGCGTGGGAGTCCTTCATCCGCGATCTGTCGGCCGCCAGCCCGTACTTCACGAGCCTGTGGGCCAGCGGGGACGTGGTGACGCCGGGCCCCCGCGTGAAGACCTTCCGGCATCCCGCCGTGGGCGAACTGCGCCTGACGTCCGTGTCCCTCTCCATCAACGGCATGCCGGACTGCCGCATCGTGACGTACACCACGGCGGACGAGGCGAGCGCGGCCGCGCTCGCGACCATACGCAGCCTGCCCGGTGGCCCGTGAGCCGGCCGTCCGTACTCCGGCTTCCCGTAACGCAGAAATCCCGCCCTCCGAGGAGGACGGGATTTCCCGGGATGTGGAGCTAAGGAGAATTGAACTCCTGACCTCCTGCATGCCATGCAGGCGCTCTACCAACTGAGCTATAGCCCCTTGTGTTCTCCCGCTCGGCGGGCGAACAAGAAGAACTTTAGCCTGCCACCCGGCAGAAAGTGAAATCCGGGTCATGGGCCTCTGACCAGCAGGTCTCAGGTGTCGTCGCCGAGGACCGGCTCCGGCAGCGTGCCCGCGTTGTGCTCCAGGAGCCGCCAGCCGCGGGCGCCCTCGCCGAGGACCGACCAGCAGCAGTTGGACAGGCCGCCGAGGCCCTCCCACAGGTGCGCTTCGAGACCGAGCAGCCGCCCGATCGTGGTGCGGATCGTGCCGCCGTGGCTGACCACCACGAGGGTGCCGTTGTCGGGCAGCTTGTCCGCGTACTGCAGCACGACGGGTGCGGCCCGGTCGGCGACCTCGGTCTCCAGCTCACCGCCGCCGCGGCGCACGGGCTCGCCGCGCTTCCACGCCGCGTACTCCTCGCCGTACCGCTCGACGATCTCCTCGTGCGTGAGGCCCTGCCAGGCGCCGGCGAAGGTCTCGCGGAGCCCTTCCTCGTGCGTCACCTCGTGACCGGTCAGCGCGGCGAGCTCCGCGGCCGTGGCGGCGGCGCGGCTGAGGTCGGAGGCGACGATCGCGTCGGGCTTGAGGGAGGCGAGCAGCCGGGCGGCGCGCGCCGCCTGGGCGACGCCCTCCTCGGTCAGGTCGATGTCCGTGGTGCCCTGGAAGCGGCGCTCCAGGTTCCAGGCCGTCTGACCGTGCCGCCAGAGGATGACGCGGCGGTTGCGGCCGGCGGGCTGGTTGAGGACCGAGGGGACGGTCATCGCAGGTCCCCGGCGCTCTCCTCGGCCTGTGCGTGCTCCGCGCCCTTGCCGCGGGTCGCCTTGGCGTCCTCGGGCAGGTCGAGCTCGGGGCAGTCCTTCCAGAGGCGCTCCAGAGCGTAGAAGACCCGCTCCTCGCTGTGCTGGATGTGCACGACGATGTCGACGTAGTCGAGCAGGATCCAGCGCGCGTCGCGGTCGCCCTCGCGGCGGACCGGCTTGGCGCCCAGCTCCTTGCTCAGCTTCTCCTCGATCTCGTCGGAGATCGACTTGACCTGGCGGTCGTTGGGCGCGGAGGCCAGCAGGAAGGCGTCCGTGATCGACAGCACGTCGCTGACGTCGTAGGCGATGATGTCGTGCGCGAGCTTGTCGGCGGCCGCCTGGGCTGCCACGTTGATGAGCTCGATGGAACGGTCTGTCGCGGTCACTGCTCGGCTTTCCGGTCGGTGGTCAGGGCTGCGTTGCTGCAAGACCCGGAATCCGGGCGTGTTGCCCCTCCAGGATCGCACGACCCGTGGACCTCACCCCAGCCGATTGGTGCGGCGGCGTCCGGACCGGGCCGCCGTGGCGGTCCGGTCCAGTGCCCGCTGCCCTACTCCCCCTTGTAATCCGCTCCCAGGACCACACCGATGTCCGCGTTCCCTGCGACCTTGCCCTTCTTGACCGCGCCCGCGGGCAGCCCCAGGGTCTTGGCGACCTCCGCGGCCTCCGCCTTGCGGCTCGCGTCGGCGTAGGTGACCTGCGAGGCGGAGCCCGCCTTCGTGGTGCCGGAGACGACGGTCCAGCCGCCGTTGACGAGGTCGACCCGGGCGTTCTGCACGGCCTGCTGGTCACCGGAGAGGTTGATCCGGACCGCGGCGCCGGCGTCGGGGCTCTTCACGGAGCCGCCGAGCAGCTTGCCGACCACCTCGTCGGTGGCCTTCTCGCTGACGGTGCCGTCCTGCTGCACGGGCAGCACTTCGCTGTCGTAGTCGCCGCCCTTGGCGCGCTCGGAGAGCCGGGCCAGGAAGGCGCCCAGGTCCTTCTCGGTGAGCGGCGGCTCGATGATCTGGCCGAGCGTCTCGACGGTCGTGGTGGCCGCCTTCGGGTCGCTCGACATCTTGCGCAGAACGCCCTTCAGGACGGCGCCGAAGCGGTTGAGCTGCGCGGTCTCGTTCTCGCCGGGGGCGCGGTAGGTGGCGTACGCGACGGCCATCGGGCCGCTGAGCGTCTGCTCCTCGCCCTTGGTGACCAGCGGCGTCTGGCCCTTCTTCTTGGCCTTGGGGTCGGGCACGTCGGTGTTCGTGTCGATGTCGATGTTGCCGACGCTCTCCACGAGGTTGTTGAGGAACGGGGTGTCGAGGCGCCAGCTGCCCTCGATCTTGGTGCCGAGCAGCCCGTCCATCGCGTCGCGTGTCCCGCTGGAGCCGTCCTCGTCGACGGACTTGCCGAGCGTGGTGGCCTGGCCGTCCTCGTCGGTCACGGCGAGGGAGTTGGGCAGCAGAACCGTTGCGCCGCGTTCCGTGGTGGTGTTGTCGACGAGCAGTGCGGTGGAGGTGCCCTTGCCGTTGGTGTTGTGCAGGTGCACGACGATGACGTCGCGCTTCTGCGGCCCGTCCGCGGCCGCGTCGTCCTCGGACGAGGACATGAACGGCAGCTTGCCCTCGTACCAGAGGTAGCCGACCCCGCCGACGAGCGTGAGCGCCAGCACGACCATCAGCGCGACCATGCGGTTGCGGCCGCGGCGCTTGGCCTCCTCGCGGCGCTCGGTGCGCGACTCCGTGAACTTCAGCCAGTCGATGACGTCCTCGGAGTCGTCGTCCGGCTCCTCGATGAACGAGAACTGCTCGGTCCGGTAGTCGGGCGCCGAGGGCTCGACGGTCTCCTGCTGAGGCGTGTGCTGCTGAGGCGTGTGCTGCTGCGGCACCCAGGGTGCGGGCTCCTCGACGGAGACCCGGGGCTGCTCGCCGGTGCCGCTCGTTTGGCCGTACGGGTCGTACGGGTCGTACGCGGAGGGGATGCCGTTGCCGTACGAGGTGTTCGCGTCGTAACTTTCGGGCTGGTACGGGGAGTTGGCGCCCGTTTGGTCCGGATACCCGCCGCCGTAGCCGCCGGTGTCGTATCCGTACCCCTGTCCGCCCTGCTGGCCCTGCTGAGGGATCCCGGTCTGTGTGCCGTACGCGTCGTACCCGCCCTGGGGACTCTGCTGGGGCGCGACAGACTGATAGACCGGCTGGCCGTACTCGTCGTAGCCGACGATCTCGTACTGCTGACCCCCGTGCTGCTGGCTCGCATAAGGGTCGTACTGTCGGTCGTTCACCGGGTGCCCCTCTTAGCTCATTCGCTTCGGTAGAGCTCGCGCTTGTCGATGTACCGCACCACCCCGTCGGGCACCAGATACCAGACGGGATCCCCCTTGGCGACCCGCTCTCGGCAGTCCGTCGAGGAGATGGCCAGAGCGGGCACCTCCACGAGGGAGACCGAGCCATCCGGAAGGCCGGGGTCCGCCAGGGTATGCCCTGGACGTGTGACCCCGATGAAGTGGGCCAGGGAGAAGGTCTCCTCGGCGTTCTGCCAGGTCAGAATCTGGCTCAGCGCGTCGGCGCCGGTGATGAAGAACAGATCCGCGTCGGGATTGAGCTCACGCAGATCGCGCAGCGTGTCCTTGGTGAAGGTGGGACCGCCGCGGTCGATGTCGATCCGGCTCACCGAGAACTGCGGGTTCTCGGCCGTGGCGATGACCGTCATCAGATAGCGGTCCTCGGCCGGCGAGACGGTCTTGTGGCTCTTCTGCCACGGCTCGCCCGTCGGGACGAAGACGACCTCGTCCAGCTCGAACTGCGCCGCCACCTCGCTGGCTGCCACCAAGTGCCCGTGGTGGATCGGGTCGAAGGTGCCGCCCATGACGCCGAGACGACGCTTGCCGCCGCGGTCACCCGCACGGCGGGCGGGGCCGGTAGGCCTGTCCTGCTCTCCCATGCGAGCAGACCCTACCGGCCCGTCACGCGGACCCGTTCCCTTGCTTCTAGCGGTCGCGGTTGAAGCGCGTGGTGATGAAGAGCAGGAGCAGCAGCACGAACAGCGCGCCGCCGCCGATGAGGTAGGCGTTGAGGCTCTCGTGGTTGCCGCCGTGCTCGCCGCCCTCGGAGGCGAGGGTGGCCAGCTGGGCTGCGGTGGCGGTAAGGCTCATTCTCGACAGGACCTATCCGGGTGGGAACGGGGCTTGGTACAGCGATTCCGCGCACATCGTACGGGTGCACCTCACCGGCGATCACGCCGACTCAGGCGTACGGGGTCACCCGCGAGGTCATCCGACGGGTCAGTCGTCGTCGCCGCGCCGGTAGCCGCGCAGCAGGAACCAGGCGAGGAGTACCGCGCCGACGAGCGAGCCGGCGAGCACGATCCGCACGGTGTTGCCGGGACCCTGGTCCGCGGCGTGGGTGACGGCGAGCAGGGTGGTCGCGGGGTCCATGGGCGCATTGCTCCTTACGTGGCGATACGCCGTCCAAGCTAGACCCCGGGCCGCGCGGGGCCTCGTCCGGGTCGGGTGCGCGATGGAACCCTGACCGTACGCTGAGCGTTCACAAGGGGGACGAGAGAACTCGCACCGTGCATACCGCGCGCGGAACTTATGGGGGCCGTGAATGCCTGAGAGCACTGACAACGGAAATCACGAGAGCGGACATCACGAGAGCGGCGAGAATCTGCCGGGCCGCAACCGCCGGCGCTTCGCCGGGATCTCGTCCCGTGCGTATGAGCACCCGGCGGACCGCTCGGCCCTGGTTGCCCTGCGCAAGCTGAGCGGTTTCGACACCGTCTTCAAGGCCCTGAGCGCGCTGCTGCCGGAGCGCAGCCTGCGGCTGCTCTTCCTGTCGGACTCGGTCCGGGTGAGCGATGCCCAGTTCGCGCATCTCAATGTGATGCTGCGCGACGCCTGCTACATCCTGGACCTGGAGAAGGTCCCGCCGATGTATGTCACGCAGAACCCGGTGCCCAACGCGATGTGCATCGGTCTCGATGAGCCGATCATCGTCGTGACCACCGGCCTCGTGGAGCTGCTCGACGAGGAGGAGATGCGCGCGGTCGTGGGCCACGAGGTGGGCCACGCGCTGTCCGGGCACGCGGTGTACCGCACGATCCTGCTGTTCCTGACGAACCTCGCCCTGAAGGTCGCGTGGATCCCGCTGGGCAATGTCGCGATCATGGCGATCGTGACGGCGCTGCGCGAGTGGTTCCGCAAGTCGGAGCTGTCCGCGGACCGCGCGGGTCTGCTGGTCGGCCAGGACCTCCAGGCGTCGATGCGCGGTCTGATGAAGATCGCGGGCGGCAACCACCTGCACGAGATGAACGTGGACGCGTTCCTGGAGCAGGCCGAGGAGTACGAGGCGGGCGGCGACCTGCGCGACTCGGTGCTCAAGATCATGAACGTGCTGCCGCGCACCCACCCCTTCACCACCGTGCGCGCGGCCGAGCTGAAGAGGTGGGCGGAGTCCCGGGACTACCAGCGGATCATGGACGGCCACTACCCGCGGCGTGACGAGGACAAGGACACCTCGGTCTCCGACTCGTTCCGCCAGTCCGCCTCGTCGTACGCGAGCGATGTGAAGAGCTCGAAGGACCCGCTGATGAAGCTGGTCTCGGACATCGCGGGCGGCGCGGGCGACCTGGGCAGCCGGGTCCGCAGCAAGTTCGGCGGGGGCTCGGGCGGCTCGGGCGGCTCGGGCGAGAGCAACTCCGGTGACGGGGGCGGGAGTTCGGACAGCGACGGGAAGTAGCGGGTGACGTGGCCGGTGCCCGCTCAGCGCGGCACCGGCCTCGCCTGCCCGTCCCTCCGCTCGTACACACTCACCCTGCGCCCGCGCTCCACCGTGTCCGAGCGGCGGACGAAGTCCCCTTCGAGGGTGTGCCACTTGGCGCGGTCGCGGGCCGAGCACAGGGAGCGCGGCCCGGGGTCGGAGATCACCACGATGCGCCGGGCGCCCTTCATCGCCCGCGTGATGGCGTGCGGTGCGGCCTCGATTCCCTTCAACGTGCCGGAGTCCACGGGCCCTTGGGCCATCGCCAGATCCGTCATGCCGTCGAACGCTCCGGGTGAGACGAGCGAGGTGTCGCGGCGGGCCGCTGGTATGTAGAGCACCCCGTCCGCCCCGGCCCCGGCCCGGGCCACATGGTCCGCCGCGCTCAGAACGTCGTCGACCCGGCTGTCCGCCGTCCGCAGCGCGACCTCGTACGGCAGCAGCGCCAGGAGCGCCGCGCACGCGGTGAGGCCGGTGACGGTGCCGGGGTGCGCCCGGAGGCGGGCCGCGAAGGTCACGGTCAGAGCGCCGAGGAGCAGGGCGAGACCGGCGTACGAGAAGAGGACGTAGCGCGTCACGTACAGGGGCTTGAAGAGGGAGATGCCGAGCAGGCCGAGCTGCGGCACCGCGCACAGGGGCAGCGCGAGGGCGCCGAGCCCGAGCGGCACGTCCCGTCCGTCGCCGCGGGGGCCCGCGGCGGCCCGGGTGAGCGGCAGCAGCGCGCAGAGCGCGGCGACGCCCACCGTGCCGCCGGCGGCGAGGACGGTGGGCCAGGCGACCGGGTCTATCCAGGCGACCTGGGCCGCCTGCTCCCGGCTGAGGAGCACGAGCGGCAGCGCGCCGGCGAGGACGGCCCCGGCGGCCCGCGCCCATCCCGTAAGGCGGCGTCGGTCGGCGCGGATCCAGACGAGCGTGACGGCGTGGGCGGCCAGGGTGAAGAGCGCCATCCAGTTGAGGAGGGCGGCGACCAGGACGGCGGCCGCGTAGGCGGTCCAGCGCCGCCGCCCCGGCCGCTGGACCGCGCTCACCAGCAGGGATGTCGAGAGCACGACGAAGAAGAGGACGAAGGCGTACGGGCGGCCTTCCTGCGCGTGCTCCTGGACCGCGGGCATGAGCGCGAGCGCAAGGCCGGCCGCCCTCCCCACCCAGCGCCCGGCCAGCCGGGCGGCAAGCAGTGCGGTGAGCCCGCAGGCGCCCGCGGCCGCGAGGACCGACGGCAGGCGCAAGGTGACCAGACTGTCCCCGAAGAGCGCGAAGTTGACGTGCATCACCGCGTAGTAGAGGCCGTGGACGAGGTCCACCTGCCCGATCATGTGGAGGATCTCGCCCATCGAGCGGTGCGCCGCCTGCCAGGTCGCGGCCTCGTCCCGCCACATGCTGTGCTCGCGCTCGATACCCCAGAGCCCGAGGAAGAGGGCGAGGAGCACGGGCGGCAGGACAACTTTTCGGCGCGCCAGAACCGCACCTACGGCAGCAGACACAGCAGGGTTCCGTAACTGTCGGAGGTGAGGGGTCGTGAAGGAAGGGGGTGAACTGCCTTGTTACGAGTGCCGGTTGGGTGCCGCTAGCGGCGGCGTCCCGGCGCCCGGGGCAGCAGCAGCGCCGCCGTGATCAGCGCGACCGCGGCCGTCACGCGCCAGCGCCCGGCGGCGGCGTCCCACAGCGCCCCGTCCTCGGGCGTCGCGAAGAACGCCGCCTCCTGGGGCAGGAAGGTCAGCGCGACCACGACGACGAGGAGCCCGGCGGCCGCCACGAGTCCGCCGCCCTGCCCGAGCGTGAACCGCAGACCCACGAGGCCGAGCGCCACGGCGACCAGGGTCAGGGCCAGGGCCTCCACCGTCAGATCGCCGACGGGGAAGGCGGGGCGCAGTTCCGCCGTCACCGCGTGCCGTACGAGGAGGGCGTCGAGGAGCCAGAAGACCGCGAGCGCCGGAAGGACGACGGCAAGACGCACGGACCGGCGCAGCCACCACGGCGAGGGGCACGCCGTGGTGGTGGCCGACGCCGGGTCGTCCAGGGCGAAGGCCACCGCCAACGCCGTGAGCACCGCGGCGAGCTGGAGCAGGACCGATCCTGCGGCGAGGTCCAGGTCGAGCGAGAAGGCGGCCGGTACCGCGCACATCACCGTGGCGAGCGCCGCTGCGCACACGAGGGGGAGGATGCGCGCGGCCCGGAGTTCGTGGCGGGCCAGGTCCGCGGTGGGCCGTGCGGGGCGGCCCGGTACGACGGCCTCGGGAGTCACCTGGAGCCGCACATCGAGTCCTCTCCGTAGCCGTCCGTCTGGCCCTTGACGTCGAGACCGAGCAGCCGCGCGGCCTCCGTGGACGAGGTGTCCGCGGACGTGAGCTCGCTCCAGTGGGCCTTGGCCTTGCCGCCGACCTCGGCGGCCGGCAGGTCGAGCAGCCGGAACGCGAGGTCGACATCGGACTGTTCGGCCTCGACGGTGGTGACGGTGCCGAAGCCGACGAGGCCGCCGAAGCTGCGGTCGAGCCGGGACCGCAGGGCCGGTGCGGTCTGCGGGGTGGCCTGGGCCGCGAGCCACAGCGTGAGGACACTCCGGCCGCCGCACAGCAGGGCGTCCTGCGGACCCGAGCCGGCCGGTTCGCCGGTCACGACGCGGGCCGCGAAGGCCGTGGCGAAGCCGCCCGTGACGTCGTTCGCGAGGTCGGATCCGTCGCCCCACGCCGTACCGACCGCGATGGCGCCGGGCGTGCCGGCCTTGCGGTCGTCCTCGGTCCAGGCGTCGATCGGCGCGGTCGTCTGGCCGAGGCTCGACTCGGATACGGGGCTGATGTGCTGGCGCACCGTATAGCGCGGATCGCGGACGTCACCGGGCACGCGGCGCAGGATGCCTTCGGAGACGCGCGCCCACTCCGTGTGCCGGTCGAGGAACTCGGGGAAGGCGCAATAGGTCAGCTCCCCCTTCTTGACGCAGGACTGCTCGCCCGACGGCGCTTCGAGCGCCTGCTGCCGTGCGGTGGCGAGCGAGCCGGGCGCGGGCCGGGCGTTGAGCGTCCCCGTCACGACGGCGCCCGCGAGGCCCGCCACGAGGACGACGCGCACGAGCGGGGTCCTGAGTCCGGCGCGCAGGAGCGCTCCGGTCGCGAAGGTCAGGCCGAGCAGGAGCAGATAGAGGAGGTGCTGTCCGGCCGGGCGGTGCAACAGGCCCGAGGGCAGGGCGGCGTGCAGTTCGTCCTCGACGGCGATGAAGCCCCACCAGCGCCAGGACTCGAAGGGGAAGAGCGCTCCGACGACCGTGATGATCGCGAGGCAGGCGAGCGTGATGGGTCCGGCGGCCACCGACTTGGTGAGCAGTCCGAGCAGGACGGCGAGCGCTCCCGCGACGAGCACCACGGCGGGCCCGGCCGCGAGTTCGGCGAGCGAGGGGCTGCCCGCCGCGCCGGGCTGCAGGGCCAGCCAGATGATGCGGGCCGCGGCGAGCACCGCAGTGAGCAGCACGGCGGGGAGCATGGCGAGCAGCAACGCGGCGGCCCGCTGCCACGGCAGCAGCACCAGGGAGAGGAACCAGCCCTCGGTGCCGTCGCGGGCCGGGCGGATCGCCGCCAGGTGCACGGCGAGGAAGGTGCCCGCGGCCATCAGGAGCAGCTGGTTCTGCACCATCCGGTCCTCGTCGTGCAGGACCGGGAAGCCGGAGCTGCCCGCCACCACCGTCTCGTAGACCCACAGGCCCACGCAGAGCAGCAGCGTGCCGAGGAAGACGGGGTGCCGCAGGAGCCGGCGGCCCTCCGTGACGGCGAGGGCCTTCACGCCGGCGGCGGGTCCGGGCGGCGCGGAGGCGTCCGTCCCGGCCCGCTCCGACCGCTGTGCCACGCTCATCGCGTACCGCCTTCCGAGCGCTGGGCGCCTGGGGCGCCGTCCGTCCACATGCCGTCCGCCGACCCGGAGTTGAGCAGCAGATAGCCGTCCTCGAGGGTCGGGTCCGCGAGCTCCGCCCCGTCCGGCGGTGTCCCGATGTTCCGGAAGAGCCCCGTGCCCGTACGCCAGCCGGCCACCGCGCGCGGGTCGCGCTCCGGGCTGAACCAGACGCGTCCGCGCGCCAGTTCACCGAGCCCCTGCGCGGACCCGTCGAACTGCACACGGCCGGCGGCGAGGGCGACGACGCGGTGGCACAGGGCGCTGACGTCCTCGGTCTGGTGGGTGGAGAGCAGCACGGTGCGGCCCTCGCCGAGCTCGGCGACCAGTTCGCGGAAGCGCAGCCGCTGCTCGGGGTCGAGGCCGACCGTGGGTTCGTCGAGGATCAGCAGCTCGGGGTCCCCGATCAGCGCAGAGGCGAGGGCCACGCGCTGGCGCATGCCGCCGGACAGCGACTTCAGCTTCTTGCCGCGGACGTCGCCGAGCCCGACCGCGTCGAGCACCCGGCGCACCTCGTCGTGGCGTGCGGCGCGGTCGGTGTGCTCCTTGAGGATCGCCACGTAGTCGACGAACTCGAAGGCGGTGAAGTGCCGGTGGAAGCCCGGCGCCTGCGGCAGATAGCCCATCCTGCGGCGGATCTCCTGGCGCGGACGCGGGTCGAGCGGATCGCGGCCGAGGACGCTGAGGCCGCCTTCGGAGGGCACGAGGACCGTGGCGAGCGCGCGCAGCAGCGTGGTCTTGCCCGCGCCGTTGGGGCCGAGCAGACCCGTGACGCCCTTGCCGAGCCGGATCGTCACGGCGTCGAGGGCGAGGGTCTTGCGGTAGCGCACGGTCAGGCCCGTGACCTCGACCGTCGTGGCCCCGGTGACGGCGGGCTGCACAGGCACGGTCGCGGCAGTCGTCTCGGGATTCATGCCTGGATTCCCTTCTGGAAGTCGAAGCCGGCCCGCTGGAACACCAGGGCCGGAACGGCCGCGAGCAGCAGCACCGCGAGGACGGTCTGTCCGGCGGCGGAGAACAGCACCTCGGAGCGGTACGTGAGCACCATCGCCGCGAGCCATGCCGCGCCCGCGGCCGCGGGCGCGGTGACGGGACCGAGGCGCGGCATGAGCACGAGGCTCAGCGCGGTCGTCAGCGCCATCGGCAGCAGCCAGCCGAAGGCGGCGAGGCCCAGGCGCGGCAGGACGAGCGAGGCGAGCGCCGCGAGCACGGCGCTGCTGGCCAGGACAGCGCACGCACGCAGCAGCACGGGCCGGAACGCGCTGGGCGCGGCCACCTGCCCGATCTCGTACGCGGGGTCGAAGCGCCGGCTCGAGGAGATCGCCACCCCGACCGCGGGCAGCAGCGGCGCGAGCGCGAGGAAGGTGAACGGCGACTGCGCGTCCGGCTCGAGGAGCCGGGCCGTGAGCGCGGTGCACAGCAGGGTGAGCAGGACGCCGACGAGCCACGTGGTGCGCAGCGCGGGCGTCGCGGACAGGATCCGCGCCATGTGGTCCGGCAGGCGCAGGGCGAGCAGGAACCGTTCGAGCCGGCCCGGTACGGGCAGGTCGAGCGCGTGGTCGAGGCGCTCCCACAGCCGGTCGACGCGTTCGGGGGCGGTGAGCCCGGCGAGGTGCGCGCGGCAGGGGGAGCAGGTGTCGAGATGCGGTTCGAGGTGCTGTCGTTCGTCCGGCGGCAGGCTGCCCTGCGCGTACCGGCCGAGGACCTCCACCGTGGCGTGCTGCCGGTCGTTCACGATTCCTGCCACCCCCTTCCTTGCTGGGCCGGGTGTCCCCGGTGAGTCGTCGGCCGGCCGGGCGGGTCCGCCCGGTCCGGTTGCGGGGCGGTAGCCGCCGCCCGGTCCGCTTGCGGGGCGGGTGCGTCCGCCCGGTCCAGTTCCTCGCGCAGCCGTCTGCGGGCCCGCATGGCCCGGGTCTTGACGGTGCCCTCGGGCAACCGCAGCCGCTGTGCGGCCTGTTGGGTGGTCAGGCCGTCGAGCACGGTGGCCTGGACCACGTCACGCAGGTCCGGCGGAAGCCGGTCGAGCGCGGCGTGCACCCCGCCGAACTCGCCCTCGTCGAGGACCTGTTCCTCGGCGGAGCGGCGCGGCAGGATCCGCAGGCCGGCGAGGGCCTGCCAGAGCCGGTTCTGTGCCGCCCGGCTCCGTGCGGCGTCCGCCTGCCGGCGCGACGCGATCCGCCAGAGCCAGCCGGCGAAGTCCCGTACCTCGGGCTGGCGCCCTTCGCTGCAGGCGCGCCACACCGCGAGGAACGACTCCTGGACGATGTCGTCGAGCTGGGCGGAGTCCGCGCAGCGGTACCGCAGCCGTGCGACGAGCCAGGGCGCGTAGCGCCGGTAGAGGCACTCGAACGCGAAGCGGTCGCGTTCGCACAGCGCGGCCAGCAGCGCGGCGTCGGAACGACCCGATGGGTCCTCCCCCGCCCGCTCCACGTCCGCGGGTTCCTCCCCCGCCATCTGGCTCACACCTCTTCGTCGGATCGGACCCCGCCCTCGGTTCACGGACCGCATGTGATCTGCCTCACTTCACTGCAGCCCCGAAAGCGGAGCCGGGAAACTCCGCTTCCTCTTACGCGGTCCCGCATCTCTGCACCCGCGAACATCGCACCACCACAGGTGGATCACCAGACCACACCGGTAGTTGAAATGACCACGGACGGATACCGGACGGCTCCGTTCAGTGGCTCGACGTCCCTTTTATTCGGATTTGAAACCCCTATCCAGCGTGATGCCCTCCCCATAGCCTGACCGAGCCATGTCAGGAACTCCTCAAGGAGATTGATTTGCGAACCATTACACGCGGCCTTGCCGTGGCCGGCGCCGTGGCGGCTCTCGGAATGGGCACGATAGGGACCGCGTCCGCGAGCAGCTCGGCCGGTGCGCCCGGTGCGCCCGCCCGCGGCTCCCTGCCCGCGCCGAACGCGACCGCCCCGGACAGCGGAGTCGGCGTCCTCGCCGCACCCCCGAGCTGTGTGCGGTCCTGGACCACCACCAACTACGCATACGCGAAGAGCAGCTGTACGGCCTCGTACACGATCAAGTTCGTCTGGTCGTACGGCCGCGACAGCGACTGCTTCACGATCCGCCCGGGCCAGCAGTGGCACCACGCGCGTCCGAGCTCGATCTCCGGCTTCGACGGGCTGCGCAAGTGCTGATGACCGGCCGGTGACACCCGGTCCGCCGCCCCGCGGCGACCACTGAGGAAAACGTGCGGCTTCCCGAACTCGACCTCCGGGAAGCCGCACTTTCCTCAGGGTAGTGCGGCGGGGAACAGCGCTGTAGCCCGCAGGCACCCGCAATGCGTCACAGGCCACCCTGCGCGGGGCTACCGCGGCGGTGAAGGCTGCGCCGAAGGCGCCAGTGCGCCGCACAGCGCCGTCGGTCCCGTCGTCGCATACGGGTCCGTGCCCGCCGGGGCGCCCGACTTCGCGCTCTGGCCCGCGAGCAGCGGACGCAGCCGGTCCGCGGAGTCCGCGCCGCAGGACAGCGGGCCCGCCTGCAGATACGAGACGGCCAACTCGGCCTGTCCCAGGCGGAGGTTGTCGCCGTCGAAGCGGAAGTGCAGCTCGCGCCGGACGGTGAACAGGGACGCCCGCGCGTCGTCGCCGCCGACCGGACGCAGCGCGTAGACGAAGGTGTGGTGCGAGGTCACCTCCAGCGCGTCCGGACTCGCCTGCGCCGCCTTGAACGAACCGTGCACCCGCACTTCGTCGCTCGCGAGCGCGACCTTGGCCGGATCGAAGCGCACCAGCCAGCCGCTGGGCGCGTGCCGCCCGTCCGCGGCCGGCCGGTCGATGCCCGCGTCGAACTGGTGGTACTGGTCGGGGTCGATGAGCCGGCGCACCGGCCGGATCTCGTCACCGGTCAGCACGGCCGGATCGAGCGAGGACGCCACCAGGTAGTTCCGCGCCACATCGAGCGCCGCCCTGACCTGGTCCGCCGTGAAGTCCGCCGTGCGGTACACCGGCGGGTACGGCATCCCGGCGGCCCCCGACTCGAACTCGGCGGCCGGACTGTGCTCGAACAGCGTCTCCGCCTTCGGCGCCCCGGGCACGGGCCCCTGCGGCACCAGGGGTATCACCGTCATCCGCAGCGGTTCGGCGGTCCTGGACTCGGAGGTGCCGGACGGGGTCCGTACCCCCATGTAGACCGCCACGGCGAACGCGATGGCGATGAGCACGACCATCACCAGCGCCTGCAGCGAGAGCCGCCGGTGCGCCGCGGCATGGGTCGCCACGCGTTTGCGCACCGCCGGTGAGTGGTCGGTGATCCGCTCCTGCGCCGAGTACTCCTGCAGGCGGGCAGCGCGGATGAACGACTCGTCGAAGACTACGGAACGGAACTCTTCCTCGCTCCCACCGGGAACGCCCTCGGGGGTGCCGTCAGGTGGGTCTCCAGGCCCGGCCATACCTTCAGAGTAGGTTTCCGGAGCCTCACGTAAACGCCCTGGTACGGGTCAACTTTCCACCTGCGCAAGGGGGTTGACGCCCAGACGGCCGAGGACGGAGGATCCGCGCCGCACCCGGCACACCCGCCTCACAACACAGGACGACGGGCTCTAAGGAGTGCGCGGTTCGGCCGACACCGGCGGTGCGGAGTAGTCCGCCGACGCGGAAGGGGCGAGCCCCACCTCCGGCGTCTGGTCGACGCCGGTCGTCGCGGGCGGCGGTGTGCGGTCCTGGCGCCCGGGCGAGGAGGCCCCGCGGTAGACCGCGCTGAACGCGAGCGCGACCATGCCGATGCCCATCAGGAGCGCGAGCAGCCAGGCCACGGGACGGTGCCAGCGCGAGTGGGAGCGGCGCGCGAAGCGGTCCTCGACCAACTCCGGTTCATACGCGGCGAGTCGGTCCTCGCCATGGTCGTACGTGACCTCGTCCGCATAGCGCCCGCGGCGGGCCCGCCCTTCGTAGCCGTCGTAGAACTCGTCCCCGTCGTCCTCGGCCGCGGCGCCTCTGCCGCGCGCCCGGTGGGCCTCGGCCTCGGCGCGCGCCTGCGCGGCGGCGAGGAGCCGCTCCACCGCGGTCGGTTCATGGATCTGCGCGGCCCGTACGAAGTCCTCGTCGAAGACCACGGAGGCGAACTCTTCGTCCGCACCCCCGTGGTCGTGGTCGTCGTCGGGCTCCCTGCCGTCCGGAAACGGCATGCCCCCCACGTCCTCCGGCACGGATCCAGGGTAGACCTGGGGGGTCATTTTGGGCAGACGGTAAGGAAATTCATCCGTGACGGGAAGCGGAGGACCCAGCCCCGCGCCCCGGCCGCGCTCAGCCGCGCGTGTGTCCGTCGCCCGTGACGATGTACTTCGTGGACGTGAGCTCCGGCAGGCCCATCGGGCCGCGGGCGTGCAACTTCTGCGTGGAGATGCCGATTTCGGCGCCGAAGCCGAACTGGCCGCCGTCGGTGAAGCGCGTCGAGGCGTTCACCGCGACCGTCGTGGAGTCCACGAGCTGCGTGAAGCGGCGGGCGGCCTGCTGCGAGGTGGTGACGATGGCCTCGGTGTGACCGGAGGTCCACAGGCGGATGTGCTCGACGGCCTTGTCGAGCGAGTCGACGACGGCGGCGGCGATGTCGTACGAGAGGTACTCGGTCTCCCAGTCCTCGGCGGTGGCGGGCACCACGGTGGCCTTGGTCCCCTCGGCGTACGCGGCGATCCGCTCGTCGGCGTGCACGGTCACGCCGGCCTCCGCGAGGGCGTCGAGGGCGCGCGGCACGAAGGCGTCGGCGATGTCCTGGTGGACGAGGAGGGTCTCGGCGGCGTTGCAGACGCTGGGCCGCTGGGCCTTGGAGTTGACGAGGATCTCGACGGCCATGTCGAGGTCGGCCTCGGCGTCCACGTAGACGTGGCAGTTGCCGGTGCCGGTCTCGATCACCGGGACGGTGGACTGCTCGACGACGGTCTTGATCAGCGAGGCGCCGCCGCGCGGGATCAGCACGTCGACGAGTCCGCGGGCGCGCATCAGCTCCTGCACGGAGTCGCGGGACTCGCCCGGCACGAGCTGGACGGCGTCGGCGGGCAGGCCCGCGCCGCCGACCGCGTCGCGCAGGACCCGTACGAGCGCGGTGTTGGAGGCGTACGCGGAGGACGAGCCGCGCAGCAGGACCGCGTTGCCGGACTTGAGGCACAGGGCGGCCGCGTCGACCGTCACGTTGGGCCGGGCCTCGTAGATGATCCCGACGACGCCGAGCGGGACGCGGACCTGGCGCAGGTCGATCCCGTTGGGCAGCGTGGAGCCGCGGACGACCTCGCCGACGGGGTCGGGCAGGGCCACGACGTCACGGACGTCGGAGGCGATGGCGCGCACCCGCTCGGGGGTGAGGGTGAGGCGGTCCACGATGGACTCGCTGGTGCCGGCCGCGCGGGCCTTGGCGATGTCCTCGGCGTTGGCCTCGACGACCTCCTTGGTGCGCACTTCGAGTGCGTCCGCGATCGCGAGCAGCGCGTCGTCCTTGACGGAACGCGGCAGCGGCGCGATCTCGGCGGCCGCGGCGCGGGCGCGGTAGGCGGCCTGGACGACCGGCGAGAGGTTGTCGTACGGGGCGGAGAGCGGCGAGGTCATGGGGTGCAGCGTAATGCGGCCGGTCCGCGCGTCCACGGCGTATCCCAGTACGCGAGACGGCTCAAAACGGATGGACTCCGACAGGGGTGGCCGGCGGCGGACCGTAGCCCTCCGCGATGCGCTGGTGGTACGTGTCGCGGTCGATGACCTCCAGACCGACGATCTCCCACGGCGGCAGTTGCGCGCTCTGGCGGTGCTCGCCCCACAGGCGCAGGGCGACGGCCGCCGCGTCGTGCAGGTCGCGGGCCTCCTCCCAGTACCGGATCTCGGCGTGGTCGGCGGCATAGCGGCTCGTCAGGAGGAACGGGTGGTCGTGGGCCAGCTGCTCGAGTGCGCGCCGGATGTCGGCGAGGGGGGCGTCGGGCCCCGAGACGCTGAGCGTGACGTGCCACAGACGGGGCTGGTCCTCGGGCTCCTGGTGGGTGTCCCCGGCCACGACACTTGTCAGTGCCACTCGTCTCACCGGACGGCCTCCTGTCAAGCGTCACGCGTGTGCGGTGCGGAACCGGGCCCCCGCCGGGCCCTGGACCAGAGCTCTGAAAGAAAGCCCTGCAACAAAGTTGACCAGGCAAAGCGATGCCGCGTGGCGGTTTTACGGAAGGTCCCTCACCAAGGGCAACCGGTTTCGGCCGGTTCGAGCCGTCGTTCGTACGGTTTACGCAGCCACAAGCGCTCGCCCCGGACGGTTTCGGCGCTGCGCGGCGCCTCGGACGACGCAACCCGGATCAGTGACCCAGGAGCACCAGATCGTCGCGGTGGACAACCTCGCGCTCGTACGCCGGGCCGAGCTCCTTGGCCAGCTCGCGGGTCGAGCGGCCGAGCAGCTGCGGGATCTCCTTGGCGTCGAAGTTGACGAGACCGCGGGCGACCGCGCGCCCCTCGGTGTCCTTGAGCTCCACGGGGTCACCGGCCGAGAACTCGCCCTCGACGTCCTTGATCCCGGCGGGCAGCAGCGACTTGCGGCCCGCGGTGACGGCGTGCACCGCGCCGTCGTCGAGGATCAGCGCGCCCTGCGGGGTCGAGGCGTGCTGCAGCCACAGGAGCCGGTCGGCGCTGCGCCGGCCGGTGCGGTGGAACAGGGTGCCGGTGTCGCGGCCCGCCAGCGCGTCCGCCGCGTGCACGGTCGAGGTGAGGACGACGGGGATGCCCGCGGCCGCGGCGATCGAGGCGGCCTCCACCTTGGTGGCCATGCCGCCGGTGCCGACCCCGGCCTTGCCCGCGCTGCCGATCTTCACGTGCGCGATGTCCTCGGGCCCGCGGACCTCGGCGACGCGCGAGGTGCCGGGCTTGCTGGGGTCGCCGTCGTAGAGGCCGTCCACGTCCGACAGGAGGACCAGGAGGTCCGCGCGTACGAGATGGGCGACGAGGGCCGCGAGCCGGTCGTTGTCGCCGAAGCGGATCTCGTCCGTGGCGACCGTGTCGTTCTCGTTCACGATCGGCAGCGCGCCCATCGTGAGCAGCTGGTCGAGGGTGCGCGAGGCGTTGCGGTGGTGGGCCCGGCGCGCCATGTCGTCGCTGGTGAGCAGGACCTGTCCGGCCCGTACGCCGTAGCGCGCGAAGGAGGCGGTGTAGCGGGCCATCAGGAGGCCCTGGCCGACGCTGGCGGCGGCCTGCTGGCGGGCCAGGTCGCGCGGGCGGCGGCGCAGCCCCAGCGGCGCGAGCCCGGCGGCGATGGCGCCGGACGAGACGAGGACGATCTCCTTCTCACCGCCGCTGCGCACCTTGGCGAGGACGTCGACGAGCGCGTCCACCCGGTCCGCGTCGAGCCCGCCGGAGGCCGTGGTCAGCGACGAGGAGCCGACCTTGACCACGATCCGGTGCGCCTGTGCCACCAGCTTCCTTGCGCCTGCTGCGCCCACGTTCGTACGACCCCATCGTGTTGAACCCTTTTGCCCGTCCGCAATGTACGCGAGGGCTCCGTACGGCCGCCCGTGCGTTTCAGTGGGCGGACGGTGAAACACCTCCCCTGGTTCATGGCCTTTGTCCATTTATGCGGTGATTGATGTCACGGAAGATTGCTAGCGACCCGCCGGAAGTCTTACGGTCAGGGGTCAGCCTTCATCCTTACGGCCCCCCGCCTGCCCCCCACCCTCATCCGAACCGCCAGGAGCTCAAGCCCGTGCCCTCCGCCGGACTCGCCCCCCGCCGCATCGTGCAGCTCTCCGCGCTGTGCGCGATGTTCGCGCTCTTCACGGCCCAGTTGATCAGCGCTCTCATCCCCGCCGTGCCGGTGTTCGTCGCCGTGTCCGCCGCCGGGCTCGCGCTCGACCTGTACCTCCAGTACAAGCAGCCCGGGCTGCTCGCGCTGCTGAGCAAGATCCGCTTCGATGTGCCGGTCCGTCAGCTCCTGCGGGACATGCTCGTCCTGGTCGGCCTGCTGCGCATCGACGGCATCGAGCCGCTCAAGGAGCAGTCGCCGCTGACCATCGCGCTGCTCGCCTTCTACGTGCTGCACTTCGCGTGCCAGGCCGCCGCGGTGCTCGTACGGCGCACGCGCACGCTGCCGTTCGTCACGCGCAACATCGACGCGTCCAAGCTCGGTCTCACCGCCGCGCCGCCGCGGATCCTCACACGCCGCCAGGGCCACCGTCTGATGACGTTCTCGGTGCCCACCACGGCCGGTCTGCTGCTCACGGCGATCACCACGGACGCGTACTGGGGCGGTATCGGTCTGGGCATCTCGCTGGCGCTCATGGGCGGCGGCACCGGCTACCTCGCCACCTGGCTGCTGCCGAAGAAGCGCGCCGTGAACGAGCAGAAGGCGCTCGCGTGGCTGGACAAGTGGCTGGCCACGTACAAGCCGGACGTCGCCATGTACTTCTCGGGCGGCGCGACCTCCGCGTACCAGGCGAACATGTGGCTCTCCACGCTCGCCGAGACCGACGGCAAGCCGCTCATCGTGCTGCGTGAGCGCTTCATGGTGCAGAAGATCGACGCCACCGACGTGCCGATCATCTGCATCCCCAAGGTGGCGCACCTGTTCGCGCTCGAGAACTCGACGCTGAAGATGATGCTGCACCCGGCGAACGCCGCGAAGACCTCGCAGGTCCTGCGCATCCCGTCGATCAAGCACGCGTTCATCAACCACGGCGAGTCCGACAAGCTCTCGTCCTGCAACCCCTACGCCAAGGCCTACGACGAGGTCTGGGTCGCGGGCCCGGCCGCGCGCGAGCGCTACCAGCTCGCCGACGTCGGCGTCGAGGACAAGGACGTCGTCGAGGTCGGCCGCCCGCAGCTGGCGCCGATCCGCAAGGACGCGCCCAAGGGCGAGTACACCTCGGTCCTGTACGCCCCCACCTGGGAGGGCTGGGACGGCAACCCGGGCAACACCTCGGTGGTCCTGGCCGGCGAGAACATCGTGCGCGAGCTGCTCGCCGACCCCAAGGTCCGGCTGCTCTACAAGCCGCACCCGATGACCGGCTCGGTCGACCCGCGCGCGGGCGCCGCCAACGAGCGCATCATGGCGCTGATCCGCGAGGCGAACACGAAGCGCTCCGGCGAGCGCCCCGGCGCCGAGGCCGCACAGCGGCTCGCGCAGAGCACCGCCGCGCTGGACAAGCTCACCTCCACGGACTTCCGGACCAGCGCGGACGAACTGGAGCGCATGATGCTCCAGTCCACGCCCGACGGCGGCAACTCCGCGGCGGTCGAGCAGGCCACGGCCGCCTGGGAAGAGGCGTACTGGGCGTCGTTCCCCGCGTGGGAGCACCAGATCATCACCGACGCGCGGCCCGGCATCTTCGCCTGCTTCAACGCCTCCGAGGTGCTGATCAGCGATGTCTCCAGCGTCGTGTCGGACTGGCTGAGCAGCGAGAAGCCGTACGCGGTCGCAAACACGGCGGGCCTGTCCGAGGCCGAGTTCCGCGAGAGCTTCCCGACGGTCAGCGCCGCGACGATCCTCACGCCTCAGGCCGACGGCATCGCCGCGCTGCTCGACACGGCGCGCCACCCGGAGAAGGACCCGTACATCGAGGCCCGTGTGGAGCTCAAGGAGCACCTGCTCGGCCCGTCGGACCCGCCGTCCCTGGTCCGCTTCAACCACGCCATCGAGGCCCTGTCGGCGAAGGCCGACGAGCGCCGGGTGCGCATGGCGGACCGCCTGGCCGCGGAGATCCCCTCGCAGCGCAGCGAGGGCTTCGACGACGTGGCCGCGTCGGACGACGGCGACCGCGCACCGGCCGACGACTCGGTCGACGCGTAACACCCGCACCACACACGGCGAAGGCCCCCGGGACGTGTCCCGGGGGCCTTCGCATGTCGTCTCTTGTCTCGCCGGGCTTACGGCCGGCAGTCCGGTGCCGGACCGCCGGCCGCAGGGCCTACAGCGCCTCGAAGTCGTCGAACTCCTGCTGCGCCTCGTCGCGGGCGGCCTGCTTGTCCGAGCGCCGCTGGGCCGCGGGACGCGGGGCGTCGAAGCGGTGGTCCTCGCCGCGGCGGCCGAGCATCTCCGCACCGGACATCATCGACGGCTCGAAGTCGAAGACGACAGCGTTCTCCTCGGGGCCGATCGCGACCGCGTCGCCCTGGCGGGCACCGGCCTTCATCAGCTGGTCCTCGACACCGAGGCGGTTGAGGCGGTCGGCGAGGTAGCCGACGGCCTCGTCGTTGTTGAAGTCGGTCTGGCGCACCCAGCGCTCCGGCTTCTCGCCGCGTACACGGAAGACCGTCTCGCCCTCGACCTCCTCGGGCGTCACGGTGAAGCCCGACTCGTCCACGGCCTTGGGACGGATCACGATCCGCGTGGCCTCCTCGACGGGCTTGGCGGCACGCGCGGTGGCCACCACGTCGGCGAGCGCGAACGACAGCTCCTTGAGGCCCGTACGCGCGACGGCGGACACCTCGAAGACCTTGTAGCCGCGGGCCTCCAGGTCCGGGCGGACCATGTCGGCGAGGTCCTTGCCGTCCGGGATGTCGATCTTGTTGAGGACGACCATGCGCGGCCGCTCGTCGAGCCCGCCGTACTGCTTGAGCTCCTCCTCGATGATGTCGAGGTCGGAGAGCGGGTCACGGTCGGACTCCAGCGTGGCGGTGTCCAGGACGTGCACCAGGACGCTGCAGCGCTCGACGTGCCGCAGGAACTCCAGGCCCAGGCCCTTGCCCTGGCTGGCGCCCGGGATCAGACCGGGGACGTCGGCGATGGTGTAGACGGTCGAACCGGCCGTCACCACACCGAGGTTGGGCACCAGGGTCGTGAAGGGGTAGTCGGCGATCTTCGGCTTGGCGGCGCTCAGGACGGAGATCAGCGAGGACTTGCCGGCGCTCGGGTAGCCGACGAGCGCGACGTCCGCGACCGTCTTGAGCTCCAGGACGACGTCGCCGAAGTCCCCGGGCTCGCCGAGCAGCGCGAAGCCGGGCGCCTTGCGGCGCGCGGAGGACAGCGCGGCGTTGCCGAGCCCGCCGCGGCCGCCCTCTGCGGCGATGTACGTGGTGCCGTGCCCGACCAGGTCGGCCAGGACGTTGCCCTGCTTGTCGAGGACGACGGTGCCGTCCGGCACGGGCAGGACGAGGTCCTGGCCCTCCTTGCCGGTCCGGTGGTCACCCGCGCCGGGCTGACCGTTGGTCGCCTTGCGGTGCGGGCTGTGGTGGTACTCGAGCAGCGTGGTCACGGACTGGTCGACGGTGAGGATCACATCGCCGCCGCGCCCGCCGTTGCCGCCGTCGGGTCCGCCGAGCGGCTTGAACTTCTCCCGGTGAACGGAGGCACAGCCGTGACCTCCGCTACCCGCGGCGATGTGCAGCTCGACGCGGTCCACGAAGGTGGTCATGGTTCGGTGCCTCCAGATACGTACGGAATGTCTTAGCTCTAACACGACGAAGGCGGACCTGCTTCCCGCCAGGGGAAGGAGGCCCGCCTTCGACAGTCGCTCTATGAGTCCTGATCGCTCAGGCGCTCAACGGTGCTCTGATTGCTCAGGCAGCCGGAACGATGTTCACGACCTTGCGGCCACGGTGGGTGCCGAACTGCACCGCACCGGCCTGCAGGGCGAACAGGGTGTCGTCGCCACCGCGACCGACGCCCGTGCCCGGGTGGAAGTGGGTGCCGCGCTGGCGGACCAGGATCTCACCGGCGTTGACGACCTGACCGCCGAAGCGCTTCACGCCGAGCCGCTGAGCATTGGAATCGCGACCGTTCCGAGTGGACGATGCGCCCTTCTTGTGTGCCATCTCTCCTCAGTCCCTTACTTCGCAGCCGTGGGGATGCCGGTGACCTTGATCGCCGTGTACTGCTGGCGGTGACCCTGGCGACGGCGGTAGCCGGTCTTGTTCTTGTAGCGAAGGATGTCGATCTTCGCGCCCTTGTGGTGGTCCACGACCTCGGCCTGGACCTTGATGCCGGCCAGCACCCACGGGTCGCTGGTCACGGACTCGCCGTCGACCAGCAGCAGGGTCGAGAGCTCGACCGTGTCGCCGACCTTGGCGGTGGAAATCTTGTCAACCTCAACGATGTCGCCCACAGCAACCTTGTGCTGGCGACCACCGCTGCGCACGATGGCGTACACGCGGATCTCACTCTCTCTGACTCGAATCGGGTCCTCGCAGTCCAGCCACGCGCCGGGCGCGCGGCCTCTCCTGGTAACCGAGACCGGGAGGCTTCCGGGCCGAACCTTGCAGAAGGCCGGAAGGAAAAAGGTTTACGAGGTGATGGCGCGCAAAGGAACACGCCGACGGTCAAGATTACGGGGCCCGCCCTGATGGGTCAAACCGGGCCCCGCGTCCGTCAAACCTACTGCTTGGGCTCGCCGTCCTCGGGCAGGGGCTTGGCACCCTTGCACAGGATCGAGGTGTCGGCGCTGCCCGGGTACGCGATGGTGCGCAGCCCGTCGAAGTGGCGCACGTACGTGTCATGCACGGACACGTCGTCGACCTTGATGATCGACTCGTCGTTCTCGCGCAGCGACGGGTCCGTCATGTTCTGCGAGCCCGTGAAGGTGATCTTCTTGTTCTTGGCGCCGTCGTACATGCCGTCGATGAGGATGTACTTGTTGTGCACGATGTACGGCGTCGTGAGCGGCTTGCTCGGGTTCGCCGCGTTGCGGTCGTCGTTGTAGCACTTGACGTTCGACTCGCCGATCTGCTGCAGCTTCTCCCAGGTGCCGGGCTTGCCCTTCTGCGAGGGGGTGGCCGCGCTGTCGGACTCCGCGTACGTCACGTACACGCTGCAGCCCTTGTTCTTCAGGTCGAGCAGCTTGTCGGCCATCCGCTGGCGCGTGATCTTGAAGATCGAGACCCGGACCTTGGTGGCCCGCGCCTTGCCCGTGACGGGGTCCGTGTACTTGCACGTGACGTTGTTGAGCACGCTGTGCATCGTGTCCGTCGTGCTGCTCGGACCCGGACGCGGGAAGAAGTACGCCTTGTACAGGCCGTTGCTGACCGTGCGGTAACGCCAGGACTCCCAGTCCTGCTGGACCATCTTGCGGAAGTAGCCGGAGAACGCGTCGTACATCGTCGGGTTGTCCGGGAGCAGCAGCGCGTCGTTGGCGAACTTCGTGTGCGCCGACGGCGTCATGTTGCTGGTGGACTGCACGACCACGTCCGTGGCGCCCTCGACCTCCGAGAACAGCCAGAACTTGTTGTGCATGATCGACGTGCCCGGCTCGGCGGGATTGCCCAGGCAGGACTCGTTGGTCCGGCACAGCGTCACGAACGAGCTGCTCGCGGGGTTCGTGCCGAGCGCCGCGGCGAGCCGCCCGTAGTTCGGGTCGGTGGGACGCGCGTTCTTGCTCGTGGAGTCGAGCACGATCTGCACGTCGACCCCGCGCGCCTTCGCGGCGAGCAGCGCGTCCGTGACCGGGGCCTCCCACAGGTGGTAGATCGCCACCTTGATCGACGAACCCGGCACCGCGGCATCGACCAGCTCGATGATCCGCGTACGGATCGCGTGCTGCTCCTCGTAGGTGCCCTTGGGGTTGTTGAAGACCGGCCCCTCGGTCCACTCGGGGACCTCGTCGGGGGCGTCCACGGCGGTCGCGGTGCCGCCCGTGGCGACGGCCTGGACCCCCGCGGCCGTCAGGACGGTGGCGAGTGCCGCGGCCTGCCGTCCACCTCGCATCGGCTTGACCGCGCGGTGTCTGCCCGTGCCCTTGAGGCGCGCGAGCGCCATGGCGTCCCCTCCCCTGCCGCGAGGTCCGTGTCTCCCCAACCCGGAGGCCTCACGTGTGCGTACGCGTGTGATGGTGTTGCTGTGCTGTCGTTGTCACCTGTTCAACCGTGTGACTGCATGAGTCTTACAGGTGTTGTCGTGTGCACCAAGAGGCGGGGTGCAGGATGTGATGCGGTCGTTGCCGCGCGAGCTGGGCGTTTGACGGCAAAACGGACCAACGAGCGCCTGGTGCAGCGCACTTGGCGCCCGGTGCTTCGAAGAAGCCGCCTCACCGGCCCTCCATGTGATACGCCCCCTGTGCGGAAGCTTCCGCACAGGGGGCGTATCAGGTCGTGCTCCTGACGTCCTGTCAGTCGTCGGTCGAGGCCGAGACGGACGGCAGCGTCTGCTGCTCGGCCGCCGCGGTCTTCTTCGCCGCCGCCTTCTTGGTCGTCGCCTTCTTCGCGGTCGTCTTCTTGGCCGCCGTCTTCTTGGCCGCGGTCTTCTTCGTCGCGGCCTTCTTGGCGGTGGCCTTCTTGGCCGACTTGCGCGCTGCCTTCTTGGCCGGCGCCGCGTCCTCGGCGTCCGCCTCGGCGGTCTGCGGCGCGTCACCGGCGGCCGAGGACACGACCAGGACGGCCGCCTCCTCGGAGGTGGAGGTGGCGGGCGCGGAGACCTTGCGCACGGCACGGCGGCGCGTGCGGGCGGGAGCCGCGCTCACGGCCTGCTCGCCGTCCGCCTGCTCGGCGACCGGGGTCTCGTCCGCGGCCTTCGCCGCGACGGGCTCGGCGACCGGCTCCGCGACGACCACGGGCTCGACCACCGGGGCGGCCTCCTCCGCGGCCTTCGGCGACCCGGCGGGCGCGGACGCCTTCCGGGTGGCACGGCGGCGCGTACGGCCCTTGGGCGCGGCGTCCTCGGTGACCTCGGCGGTCACGTCGGCGGCCTCGGCTTTCGGCTGCTCCGCCTTCGGCTCCTCGGCCCTGGGCTCGACGACCTCGGCCTTCGGCTCCTCGGGCGTGCGCTCCTCGGCCCTGGGCTCCTCGGCCTTCACCTTCGGCGACCCGCTCGGCGCGGACGCCTTGCGCGTGGCACGGCGCCGCGAACGGCCCCGGGACGCGGCGGCCTCGGCCTCGGCGGGGCTGGAGTACAGCTCCTCGTCCGGCTTGACCCTGTCCATCAGCGGCTCCGCCGCGGGCGGTTCGTCCAGCTTCGCGGGCGCCGCCACCTCGGCGGCGACCTCCGCCTCGGTCTCGACAGCCGGCTCGACGGCCTTCTCGGCCTGCTCCTCCACGTGCGTGTGCTCGTGGTGGTCGGCGCCGCCCTTGCCGCGCTTCTTGGAACGCTTGCCGCCGCCACCGCCGGCGGAGGTGGCCTGCTCCATGTGCACGATGACGCCACGGCCGTTGCAGTGCACACAGGTCTCGGAGAAGGACTCCAGAAGACCCTGGCCCACGCGCTTGCGCGTCATCTGCACCAGACCCAGCGAGGTGACCTCGGCGACCTGGTGCTTCGTACGGTCGCGGCCCAGACATTCGAGCAGGCGCCGCAGCACGAGGTCGCGGTTGGACTCCAGGACCATGTCGATGAAGTCGATGACGACGATGCCGCCGAGGTCGCGCAGCCGCAGCTGGCGCACGATCTCCTCGGCCGCTTCGAGGTTGTTCCTCGTCACGGTCTCTTCGAGATTGCCGCCCTGACCGGTGAACTTGCCGGTGTTGACGTCGACGACGATCATCGCCTCGGTCTTGTCGATCACCAGCGAGCCGCCGGACGGCAGCCAGACCTTGCGGTCGAGCGCCTTGGCGAGCTGCTCGTCGATCCGGTACGTGGCGAAGACGTCGACCTCGGAAGTCCACTTCGAGAGGCGGTCCGCCAGGTCGGGCGCGACGTGCGAGACGTATCCGTGGATGGTCTCCCAGGCCTCGTCACCGCTGACGATGACCTTCGAGAAGTCCTCGTTGAAGATGTCGCGCACGACGCGGACGGTCATGTCCGGCTCGCCGTAGAGCAGGCTCGGCGACGAGGTCGAGATCTGCTTGGACTTCTTCTGGATGTCGGACCACTGCGCCTGCAGGCGCTCGACGTCACGGCGCAGCTCGTCCTCGCTCGCGCCCTCGGCGGCGGTGCGCACGATGACGCCCGCGTCCTCGGGGACGATCTTCTTGAGGATGGTCTTCAGACGCGCCCGCTCGGTGTCGGGGAGCTTGCGGCTGATGCCGGTCATCGAGCCCTCGGGCACGTACACGAGGTAGCGGCCCGGCAGCGAGACCTGGCTGGTCAGACGGGCACCCTTGTGACCGATCGGGTCCTTGGTGACCTGCACGAGCACCGACTGGCCGGACTTCAGGGCGGACTCGATCCGGCGCGGCCCGTTGGCCATGCCGAGCGCCTCGAAGTTGACCTCACCGGCGTACAGGACCGCGTTGCGGCCCTTGCCGATGTCGATGAACGCGGCCTCCATCGACGGCAGCACGTTCTGGACCTTGCCCAGGTAGACGTTGCCGACGTACGAAGTGGCCTGCTCCTTGTTGACGTAGTGCTCGACGAGCACGTTGTCCTCGAGGACGCCGATCTGGGTGCGCTCGCCCTGCTGACGCACCACCATGACGCGCTCGACGGCCTCGCGGCGCGCCAGGAACTCGGCCTCCGTGATGATCGGCACACGGCGGCGGCCCTGCTCACGGCCCTCGCGGCGGCGCTGCTTCTTCGCCTCCAGACGCGTGGAGCCCTTGATGGACTGCACCGCATCGTGGAAGTCGGTCTGCTCGGCCTCCTTCTTGGCGCGCGGCTCGCGCACCTTCACGACCGTGCGCTCCGGGTCGCCCTCGCCCGGCTCGCCGTCGGAGGAGCTGTCGCCCGCGCGACGGCGGCGGCGCCGGCGGCGCCGGCTGCTGCTCGAACCGCCATCGCGGTCGCCCGCGTCCCGCGCCTCGTCCTCGTCGGACTCGTCGGAGGCCTCGGCCTCGCCGGCCTCGTCCTCGTCGTCCGCGGAGTCCTCGGCGCCGTCCTGGTCGGAGGCCTCACCGCGACGGCGGCGGCGGCCGCCCCGGCGGCGCCGGCGGCCCGAACGGCCACCCTGGTCCTCGCTGTCCTCGCCGTCGGCGGCCTCGCCATCCGACTCGGCATCGGCCTCGGCGGACTCGGCGTCGACGGCCTCGGCACTGTCCTGCTCGTCGGCGGCCCCGGCCTCGGTGTCCTCGACGGGCTCGGCGACGGCCTCGGTCTGCTCGGCCGGCTCACCGCGGCGACGGCGGCGGCGACGCGAAGCGGCGGGAGCCTCGACGGGCGCCTCGGCCTGCTCCTCCGTCTCGTCCTCGTCGGCCTCCGCGGCCTCGGCGGCAGCGGCCGCGGCGGCGCGCTCGGGCGTCTGGAACATCGGCTCGGTGAACACCGGCGCCTGGAACACCGCGACGGCAGGACGGCGCGCGGACTTCACGGGCGCCTCCTCCTCGTCCTGCGCGGCGGCGGCACCGGCGGCGGGCTCGGAGAAGAGCCCGGCGGACTTACGGGTCGCGCGGCGACGGCCCCGACGGGGCGCCTCCTCGTCCTTCGCGGGGGCCTCCGCCTTCGCGGGGGCCTCCTCGGCGACGGTCTTCTTCGCGACGGCCTGCTCGGCGGCGGGCTGCTCCGCGGCGGCGGGCGCCTCGGCCCCGGCCACCACCGGCTCCTCGCTCACGGCGGGAGCACCGGACGGCGCGGTCGCCTTGCGCGTGGCACGACGGCGCGTACGGCCGGCCTTGGCGGGGGCTTCCTCGGCGGCGGGCTCGGCCACGGGGGCTGCCTCGGCCACAGGGGCTGCCTCGGGAGCGGTCTGCTCCTCGACGACAGCGGTGGTCTCGGCCGCGGCGGTGGTCTCTGCGGCGGTCTCAGCGGCTTCGGGCGCGGAGACCTTACGGGTGGCACGACGGCGCGTACGGGCGCGCGGCGCGGCCTCCTCGACGACCGGCTCGGCGACGGCGGCGGTCTCCTCGACCACCTCGGCCGCAGCCTCGTCCTCGGGCTCCTCGGCGGGAGCGCTCGCGGGCTGCTCGGCCTTCGGCGCACCGGCGGGCGCGGACGCCCGGCGCGTGGCACGGCGGCGGGTGCGCCCGGCGGGCGCGGGGGTCTCCTCGGCGGGAGCCTCGGTCACCTCGGCGGCGACGGGCTCGGCGGGAGCGGTGGTGGCATCGACCGTTGCGGCCGGGGCATCGGCCGCGTCCGCGGCGGTGGCGGCGACCGGCGGTCCCGCCGGGCGGGACGCGGCGCGGCGCCGGCGGCGCGGCGGCAGCTTGTCACCAGGAGCGTTGTTGTTCTCGGCGTCTCCGGACGTGCCGGATTCGTCGACGTTCTTCGGCTCGGGCATGCGGGCGGTTCTCCCGTCACGCTCCCGGGCGCCGCGCCGGTGCCGTTGACGTCCACGGACCGGGTGAGAACCGGGCCGCTCGTCCGGCAGGCGCGGGCGCCGCACGGGAGCTGTATGTGTCTGTCTCGCCGGTTCCGGTACGCGGCTGCGCACGGCCTGGCGAAAGTCTGGTGGTCGGTGCGCTGCCCGACCCAGGTGGCTCCCGAGTACAAGGGCTGCGCTTCGACGACCGTCCCTGCGCGGGACCTTCCCTCTAGGGCCTGTGGCCCTAGCTCTGCGCTGCCGCGGCGGTCGGCTCTGCGTCCTCTTGGGTGGAGGACGCGGCCGCCTCGCGGTCGGGCGCGAGCGGGTCGGTGACCGTGCCGGACTCCTCATCGAAAGGCCCCTGGGCCAGCCTGGTCACCGCTGCGGGGACCGGCGGCACCAAGTCGGCTACGGCTCGGAGACCGGACAGGACGTCGTCGGGTCGTACGGCAGGCGTTGCATGCCTTACAACCAGCCGCAGTATCGCACAGGGCCCGGCCCCCGGCCTATCAGCCCGGGAGTCGAGTGCCTGCAGGGCGGCCACGGCGCCGCGGGCGTCGAAGGTGCGCATGCCGTTCTTCGTGAGCCGTCCGACCTCGACGGTCTCGGCTTCGAGGAACGCCTTCACGGCGGCCTCGGCCTGCGCTGCCTCCACGCCGTCGAGCCGGAGCTCCCAGACCGAGGCCTGCAGCCGGTCCGCGAGACCCGAGGTACGGGCCTCGACCGCCTCGGTGATGTCGAGCCCGTCGGGCAGCGACTCGTCGAGGAGGGCACGGAGCTGCGCGGGGTCGCGCTTCTCCGTCAGAGCGATCTCCAGATACTCGGCCTCGCTGCCCGTGCCGGTGGGTGCGGCATTGGCGTAGGACACCTTGGGGTGCGGAGTGAAGCCCGCCGAATACGCCATGGGGACCTCGGCGCGACGCAGGGCACGCTCGAAAGCGCGCTGGAAGTCGCGGTGGCTGGTGAACCGGAGGCGGCCGCGCTTGGTGTAGCGCAGTCGGATGCGCTGCACCGCGGGTGCGGGCGGCGGGCCTTCGGGCTGTCGCTTGCCCAGTTGTCCTCAGTCCTTCGTGAACTTCACCGCCGCCGCGTTCGGCAGCGGCTGATGGTGAGCAGGTGCGGTCGTACTGCTACCTAGAGTACGTGCCCGGGCCGCCCGCGGTTCCCGCCGGGCCTTTTGTACGGGGATCGGCTCGGGCTCCTGCCGGGGCGCCCCGAACAGCATCCGCCGGAAATCCGCCCGCGCCTGCCGGGCGCTCTCGCGGGCCGCGGTCAGCGCCTTCCGCGCGGTGCGCCCCGCTTCGCGTACGGCCCCGGCGACGGGCCGCCAGACCGCGTCCCGTACGAAATGCCCGACCGGTGTGAAGACGTTCCGGTACGCCCAGCGCACCGGCTCCACGAAGATCCACCGCAGGAGTGTCCCGAGGGCCCGTCCGACGGCGCGTGAGATCCGTCCGGCGATCCGCCAGGCGTGCCCCAGCGCGTCCCCGATCTCACGCGCGACCACGGCGATGCCCTTGCCGAGGGGCACGAACACCCAGCGCCACAGGGCGACGAGGGGTACGACGAAGACCCAGCGCAGCAAGGTCAGGACGCCTCGCCCGAGCCAGAGGATCCCGTGCCCGACCGGGGTGAGGACGTACGTGTACAGCCACACGGCGGGGACCACGACCAGCACCCGCCCCAGCCACGCGAGCCCGGTCATGAGCGCGGCCCCGAGCCACAGCAGCCCTCGCCCGACGGGCGCGAGCACGTACTGCCACAGCGCCACCCAGGGCCACACGAACAAGGCCTTGCCGAGCCAGCCGAGACCGGCCCCGAGCATCCGCCCGAGCCAGGCGAACCCGGCTCCGATCGTCCGCCCCAGCCAGGCGAGTCCGTGGCCGACCGGGGTGAGGACATTCACGTACAGCCAGACCGCCGGCACCACGAACACCTTGTGCAGCAGCCACCCGACGCCTAGCGCCACGGGCACTACGACGTACGTCCACAGCGCGACCCACGGCCAGACGAACAGCGCCTTGCCGAGCCAGCCGAGTCCGATCCCGGCCATCCGCCCCAGCCAGACGATCCCGTGCCCGATGGGGGTGAGGACGTTCCCGTACAGCCAGATCGCGGGCACGACGAACAGCACCCGCCCGAGCCAGGCGATCCCCCGCCCGACCGGCAGCAGCACCGTCCGCTGCAGGAACTTCCCGGCCACGACCAGCGCGTCCCACGCGATGCGTACGGGTACGACGAGCACCAGCACGACGATCCGTACGGGAATACGTACCGCCGCGGCGATACAGCCCTCGGGCTCACGCGGGGGCGGCGGCGCCGGGGTCGCCCGGGACGGGGACGCCTGGGGCGCCTTCTCAAGGTCCATGCCTGACAGGACGCATCAGAGCCCGCCCCGGATCCCCTCCAGTGTTGCGACCCAATAACGCAGCTTGCCGCCGTGCCCGATCTCGGACCCCCGCCGTTCGCCGCGCACCCGATGTTCCCGCCGCGGGCACGGAGTTGGGGCGCGAAGCGTGGGACCCCCGACCGCGAGATCCGCCTCCTGGGCGGCTGGGAAGGACGCGCGCGGCCGCGCATCGGGCGGATCAACCGCAGTATCAGCGCACGACCTGCCCTCGCACCACGATCCGCCGCGGATGCGCCAGCACCGCCGGCTCACGCCGCGGATCCGCCTCGTACACCGTCAGATCGGCGAGGCCGCCCTCCTCGATCCCCGGCAGCCCGAGAAACTCCCGCGCGCGCCAACTCGCCGCCCCCACCGCCACATCGGCCGGAAGCCCGGCGGCGACCAGATGCCCGACCTCGCTCGCCACGTTCCCGAACGGCGCCGAATCCGTCCCCGCGAGCACCGTCACCCCGGCGTCGTGCGCTTCTCCTACCCGCCGGATCATCGTGTCGTGCCCGGCCAGCCAGACCCGGGAGCGGGCGGTGCCACGCGCGGCGACCTCGGCACGACTGCCCGCGAAAGCAGTCAACGTCGGAACGTACGCAGCCCCGTTGGCGGCCATGAACCCCAGACTCTCCTCCGGCATCCCCATCCCGTGCTCGATGGAGTCGATCCCGGCCCGCGCGGCGTTCAGCACCCCGTCCGCCGACTGACAGTGCGCGGCCACCCGCCCACCCACGGCATGCACCGCCTCGACGACGGCCCGCATCACGTCGTACGGCACGGGCGGAGCCTCGAAGTCCCAGTCCCCCATGATCTTGCACCAGCCGTCATGGGCCACCGCCTCCGCAGCGGCGGCCTGCGCCAACTCCTCGGTGACGGTGTGGAATTCGGCCTTCCGCGACAGCCCGGCCCAGGCCAGCCACCGTCCGGCGGTGATCATCCTCGGCGCGCCCACCGCCTCCCGCACGGCATCCGGCACAGTCCCGCTCAACCCAGGAAACCGCAGCAGAGCGGTCCCGGCCTCCCGGTGCGCGGCCACCTGCTCGCCGAACAACTCCCCGTCGAAGCCACCGTCTTCGGCGGCACCGGGATGCGTATGCACATCCACCAGCCCGGGCAGCACGAACCCGCCACGGGCCACCGTCTCCGATTCCACCCGAGGCCGCTCAAAGGTGATCCGGTCGCCCAGCACCCACAGATCCCGGGTCACACCGTCGGGCAAGATGGTCCCGCGTACGTGGAGGTTCATGACCCCGCAGTCTGCCTGCCCTGCCGCATCCGAAGCCACCACCTTTCCCGAGCCGTTGGCAGTGCCCGATACCGGGCAGATTTCTGGAGTTGCGCGCCGGCCCGGCCATAGAATCACCCCACATGATCGACCTCTCCGCTCTGTGGGGCTTCACCCTGATCGTCGGCCTGCTGACCCTCACACCCGGCCTCGACACCCTGCTCATCCTGCGGACGGCGGCGCTCGGCCAACGGCGCGGCGCCTGGGGTGTGATGCTCGGCATCCAGACCGGAACCCTCGCCTGGGGCATGCTCAGCTCCCTCGGCGTGACCGCGCTCCTGACCGCATCCCACTTCGCGTACACGCTCCTGCGCTGGGCCGGCGCCGCCTACCTGGTGTGGATGGCGGCCCGAATGCTCTGGGCGGCCCGCCGCCCGTCCGTGAACGGCCGTGCACCGCACGGGAACGCGAACCCACAAGCCCCGGACACCACCCCGGACTCACTCCTGCGGGGCTGGCGTCAGGGCGCGCTGACCAATGTCCTCAATCCCAAGGTGGGCGCCTTCTACGTCGCCGTGCTGCCGCAGTTCATCCCCACGGACGCCTCCCCGCTCGGCATGGGCATCCTGCTGGCGGGCGTCCACTGCGTGCTCGGCATCCTCTGGTCCTGCGTCCTCATCGGATTCGCCCGCGTGCTGCGGGACTGGCTTCGCCGGGACGTCGCACGCCGGTGGCTCGACCGCATCGCGGGAATGGCCATCGGCGCCTTCGGCGTCCGGCTCGCCCTGAGCGACTGAGCCACCAAACGACCGAAGGGCAGTGGCAGATGAATGGCGCCGAACGACGTCCAACCGGAGATCAAGGCCATCGCCCTGCAGTCGCTTCGCGTGCGATGCCACGCCATCTCTCTTCGCCACCGGGCAGGGGCCAGGCCCAGGTCGGCCGAAGCGCAGTCCTCAGGTCGTGGAGGCGGCGCGCGAGCTGCGGGCCGGCCGTGGCGGCACCGTCCGGGACCGAGGGACCATGCACGGCCCGAAGTTCCGCGAAACGCTCGAGTTCGCGCTCGTACGAGCTCACGGCTTCGTCGGTCCCCGCGGCCACGTCGTCATTTGGCGCCGTACGGTGCAACTGCAGCAGTGGAGGCTCGACGGACTCGGCGATCGCCGCGGCGAGCCGCGCGTGACCGTCCAGGATCAGATGGCAGTCCAGGCCACTGACCCACCACAGCAGAACGGGCGCAAGCGTGCCTTCACGAGCCTGTTTGCGATACGCCTTGACCCGGCTGTCCTCCGCATCGGGCATCGGCCGCAACGGGAGGACCTGCCACGCGTAGGAATGGATGTGCCAGTCGAGGTATCCGTCCGGGTGGCAGTCGACGAGCAGTGAACTCCAGTGTTCTGCATGCGAATCGTCGGGGTGGCGACCTCTCAGAAGCCGGCTCTCGCACGAGAGCAGCCACCGGCCCTCGTGCAGAGGGCTGCCCGGGGAGCCCGCGAGATCCTGCGCAAAGCGGTGAGCCCAGCGTTGCGCGCTGCCCGCCAACGCGCGTCCTGCGTCAGCGCGCAGCGGCGGGACGAAAGAGCGATAGTCATCGGTGCGCCAGAAGTCCACGCCCTGAAGCTGCTCGTCGACGACGGCGAGCAGAACCGGGCTCCCCGACTGGGAGACCAAGAGGTGCTTCCCGGCACTGAACACGCACAGCCCCGGCTGGTGGGTGCCCTGCGCGCTCAGGGACAGTCCCACCCACGTGCCGTCGTCCCGCGTGACGTTGCTGCGCCGCATTCCGCGATCCATGCCATGGTCTCGAAGTCGCGGTCGTAGCACAGTGATCCGGTCCGGCTACTTCACCACCGACAGCGGCAGCAGCTTCTTCCCGGTCGGCCCGACCTGGATGTGTGTATCCATCTGCGGACACACCCCGCAGTCGAAGCAAGGAGTCCAGCGGCAGTCCTCGACCTCCGTCTCGTCGAGGGCGTCCTGCCAGTCCTCCCAGAGCCAGTCCTTGTCGAGGCCCGAGTCCAGGTGGTCCCAGGGCAGGACCTCCTCGTAGGTGCGCTCGCGGGTCGTGTACCAGTCGACGTCGACGCCGTACGGGGCCAGGGCCTGGTCGGCGCAGCGCATCCAGCGGTCGTACGAGAAGTGTTCGCGCCAGCCGTCGAAGCGGCCGCCGTCCTCGTAGACCGCGCGGATGACGTCGCCGATGCGGCGGTCGCCGCGGGACAGGAGGCCCTCGACGATGCCGGGCTTGCCGTCGTGGTAGCGGAAGCCGATGGAGCGGCCGTACTTCTTGTCGCCGCGGATCTTGTCGCGGAGCTTGCCGAGGCGCTCGTCCGTCTCCTGCGCGCTGAGCTGCGGGGCCCACTGGAACGGGGTGTGGGGCTTGGGGACGAAGCCGCCGATGGAGACCGTGGCGCGGATGTCGTTCTTGCCGGAGACCTCGCGGCCCTTGCCGATCACGGACGTGGCCATGTCGGCGATCTGGAGGACGTCCTCGTCGGTCTCGGTGGGCAGGCCGCACATGAAGTAGAGCTTCACCTGACGCCAGCCGTTGCCGTACGCGGTCGCGACCGTACGGATCAGGTCCTCTTCCGAGACCATCTTGTTGATGACCTTGCGCATGCGCTCACTGCCGCCCTCGGGGGCGAAGGTGAGGCCCGAGCGGCGCCCGTTGCGGGTCAGCTCGTTGGCGAGGTCCACGTTGAAGGCGTCCACGCGGGTGGAGGGAAGGGAGAGGCCGATCTTGTCTTCCTCGTAGCGGTCCGCGAGGCCCTTGGCGATGTCGCCGATCTCCGAGTGGTCCGCGGAGGAGAGCGAGAGCAGGCCGACCTCCTCGAAGCCCGTGGCCTTGAGGCCCTTGTCCACCATTTCGCCGATGCCGGTGATGCTTCGCTCCCGCACGGGGCGCGTGATCATGCCTGCCTGGCAGAAGCGGCAGCCGCGGGTGCAGCCGCGGAAGATCTCGACGGACATGCGCTCGTGGACGGTCTCGGCGAGCGGTACGAGGGGCTGCTTGGGGTAGGGCCACTCGTCGAGGTCCATCACCGTGTGCTTCGAGACGCGCCACGGCACGCCCGAGCGGTTGGGCACGACGCGGCCGATGCGGCCGTCGGGCAGATACTCGACGTCGTAGAACGCCGGGATGTAGACGCTGCCGGTCTTGGCGAGGCGGAGGAGGACCTCCTCGCGGCCGCCGGGCCGGCCCTCGGCCTTCCAGGCGCGGATGATCTCGGTCATGTCGAGCACGGCCTGCTCGCCGTCGCCGATGATCGCCGCGTCGATGAAGTCCGCGATCGGCTCGGGGTTGAAGGCCGCGTGGCCGCCCGCGAGGACGATCGGGTCGTCGAGGCCACGCTCGCGCGACAGGAGCGGGATGCCCGCCAGGTCGAGGGCCGTGAGCATGTTGGTGTAGCCCAGCTCCGTGGAGAAGGACAGGCCGAACACGTCGAAGGCCTTCACCGGGCGGTGCGAGTCCACGGTGAACTGCGGCACGTCGTGCTTGCGCATCAGCTCTTCGAGGTCGGGCCACACGCTGTAGGTGCGCTCGGCGAGGACACCCTCGCGCTCGTTCAGTACCTCGTAGAGGATCATGACGCCCTGGTTGGGCAGACCGACCTCGTATGCGTCCGGGTACATCAGCGCCCAGCGGACGTCGCACTCTTCCCACGGCTTGACGGTGGAGTTCAGCTCTCCACCCACGTACTGGATGGGCTTCTGCACATGCGGCAGCAGCGCCTCAAGCTGAGGGAAGACGGACTCGACAGACATCAGGGAGACCTTCGATGAGCTGGCAGGGGTGACCCTCCAGCCTAACCCGTCCCGTGCGGTTACTTGACTTCCTCCAGGTCGGAGGCGTATTCGGGGTGCTCGTCGGGGCTCAGCGCGGGCAGATCGCGCTCGCAGTCGGCCGCGATCCGCTCTTCGCGCCCGTAGAGCAGGCCGTACGTGAAGGAGCTCTCGCCGGCCGCCTGGGCCTGGGCCGCGATCTCGCGCAGGGCCTGGCGGCACATCACGCTGTCCTGGTGTTCGCCGAGGAGGGTCTGCAGGGACTTCGCGTAGCCGGCCATCCGCTTGGCGGGCTTCCCGAGCGCGGGGGTCGCGGCCTCGGCGGCGTACCGGGTGCGCTTGGCCTTCTTGCGGGCCTCGTGCATCGCGAGGTCGCGTTCGGCCGGCGCGGCCTCGCCGAGGGCTTCGTGCACGAAGCCGGTGAGCTTGCGGTAGTCGTTCAGGACCGCGCGGGGCAGGACGTCGGCGGGTGCCTTGCCGGCGGCGGGCCGCAGCGGCGGGCCGGCGAGCAGCGCGTCGAGGGTGTCGAGCAGCGCGAGGTAGCGCCGGCCGTCGAGCACGGCGGTGACATGCCGCTTGGTGCCGCTGCGGCGGGCCGTGGACCAGGTGCGCAGCCGGGTGCGGACGGGTCCGGCGGTGAGCTGGCGCGGCAGTTCGGCGACGGCGGCGTGGATGCGTTCGGTGAGCACCTCACGGTCCCGGTCGAGGCCCAACTCGCCTGCCAGCCACTTGAGTTCCTCACCGATCGGGTCGGTGACGGTCCGGTCGAGGATCTTCCCGTACGAGCGGAAGGCGCTGCGCATACGGCGGGTGGCGACGCGCATCTGGTGAACGGAGTCGGGCTGGTCCTGGCGTACGGCGGGGTCGAGCGCGACGAGGGCGTCGCGCTGTTCGCGGACGTAGGCGAGGACGTGGTCGCCGGCGGTGACGGGGGCGGCGGGCGCGGGCGTGACGGGGACGGCGGGCAGGCCGGTCTCGGCGAGGGCGCGGGCCAGCTTGGAGGCGGCCGCGGCGGGCTCGATGCCCGCCTTGCGCAGGCGCTTCTCGACCTTGTCGAGGACGGCGGGGTCGGCGCCTTCGGCCAGTTCGACCTCGATCTCCGTCCAGGTCGTGCTGCCGCCGCCTTCGGTGAGCCGGTCGGCCTGTACGGCGTCGACACTGACTTCGGCGAGCAGGGTGCCGTCGGCGTCGACGAGGTGGCGGATGGCGCGGTCGGAGCGCAGCCGGACGACCGGTATCAGGTCCTGGCCGCGGACCCGGGAGCGGACGAGACCGGCGAGGGCGCGCGGCACGGCGGCGGAGAGGGGTGCGTGGACCTCGTCGCGGATGCCTTCCGCGACGGGCAGTTTCAGATGCCAGCCGGCGTCGTCGCCGCCGGTGCGGCGGCGCAGGGTGCGGGAGGCGGCGGCGAGGCGGAGGTCGGCGGTGTCGTAGTACGTGGCGTCGAGCGCGGTGAGCCCTTTGTCGATGACGGACGAGACGCCCTTGACCTTCGACAGGTCGGGCAGCTTTCCGCCCGGTCCGGCTTCGTACTTCCGCTCGATCTCGCGCTTCGTCTCCGCCATTCCCTGAATCTAGACGCGAATCGTGACGCAAACCAGAGGCCGTTTGCGCCTGCGTGAACGGAAGGTGTCTTCCGCGGGGAGGTTCTCGGCAGCAGGCCGCCACGGTGAACCTCCCCCGCGGCGGGGTCAGGCCGACATCGGCTTCTGCACCCGGATCGACTGCAGCAGCCCGATCGCGATCCACACCGCGAACATCGACGTACCGCCGTACGACACGAACGGCAGCGGCAGACCGGCGACCGGCATGATGCCGAGGGTCATCCCGATGTTCTCGAAGGCCTGGAAAGCGAACCAGGCGATGATCCCCGCGGCCACGATCGTCCCGTACAGCTCGGTGGTCTCGCGGGCGATGCGGCAGGCGCGCCACAGCACGACACCGAGCAGCAGGATGATCAGGCCCGCACCGAGGAAGCCGAGCTCCTCACCGGCGACCGTGAAGATGAAGTCGGTCTGCTGCTCGGGCACGAACTGGCCGGTGGTCTGCGAGCCGTTGCCGAGCCCGGAGCCGGTGAGGCCGCCGGAACCGATGGCGATACGGGCCTGGTTGGTGTTGTAGCCGACGCCCGCGGGGTCGAGTGCGGGGTTGGCGAAGGCCGCGAAGCGGGCGATCTGGTAGTCGTCGAGGACTCCGAGCTGCCAGACGGCGAGGGCGCCGGCCGCGCCCGCGCCGAGCAGTCCGGCGATCCAGCGGTTGGAGGCGCCGGAGGCGAGCAGCACCCCGAGGACGATCATCGCCATCACCATGACCGAGCCGAGGTCCGGCATCAGCATCGTGATCATTATCGGGACGGCGGCCAGGCCGAGGGCCTGCACGACCGTGCGGTGGTCGGGGTGCTCGCGGTCGCCGGCGTCCACGCGCGCGGCGAGCAGCATCGCCATCCCGAGGATGATCGTGATCTTCACGAACTCCGAGGGCTGCAGCGAGAGCCCGCCGAGGTCCAGCCACGCGTGCGCCCCGTTGATGGTGGTGCCGAGCGGGGTGAGGACCAGGAGGACGAGGAACACCGAGACGCCGTACAGGATCGGGACGGCGGTGCGCAGGGTGCGGTGGCCGAGCCAGATGGTGCCGATCATCAGGCCGATGCCGATACCGACGTTCATCACATGCTTGAGCACGTACGCGTACGGGTCGTCGCCGACGAGTTCGGTGCGGTTGCGCGTGGCCGAGTAGACCAGCGCGGAGCCGATCACCGAGAGGGCGAGCGTGGCGAGCAGTATCGGCCAGTCGAGCCGGCGCGCGAGGGAGTCACGCGCGAACAGCTTCGACATGGTGCCGCGCTCGGGCCCGTATCCGGAGACGGAGAAGCCGCCCATCAGTCGCGCCTCCCCGGGGTGAGCGCCGCCGCGAGCTCCTGCTCGTCCGGCTTGTCCGGCTTGTTGGGCTGGTAGGGCTTCACCTTGGGCGCGTCGATGGAGCCGTCGGTCTCGATCTTCGGCAGGGTCTTCTGCGGCTTGGGCAGCAGGGCCTTCTTGAGGTCCTGGTTGCCGTCGGCGTCGAGCCCGTACATCGCGTCGTAGATCTTGCGCACGGCGGGGCCCGAGGCACCGGAGCCCGTACCGCCCTGCGCGATGGTCATCACGATCGTGTAGTCCTCGGTGTACGTGGCGAACCAGGAGGTCGTCTGCTTGCCGTAGACCTCGGCGGTACCCGTCTTGGCGTGCATCGGGATCTTGTCCTGCGGCCAGCCGCCGAACCTCCAGGCGGCGGTACCGCGGGTGGCGACTCCCGCGAGGGCATCGTTTATCAAGTCCTGCGTCTTCGCGTTCATCGGCAGCTTGCCGTGCGACTCGGGCTTGATCTCCTCGATCTGCTTGCCGTCGGGGCTGATGACCGCCTTGCCGACCGAGGGGTCGTAGAGCGTGCCGCCGTTGGAGATGGCCGCGTAGATGGTGGCCATCTGGATCGGCGTGACGAGGGTGTCGCCCTGGCCGATCGAGTAGTTGACGGAGTCACCGGCGCGCATCTTCATGCCTTCGAGGCAGTTCTCGTACGCGATGCGCTCGGTGTAGTCGCCGGACTTCTTGCCCTGCTTGCACCAGGCGTCCTTGTTGGCCGCCCAGTAGTCCTTCTTCCACTGGCGGTCGGGGACGCGGCCGGTGACCTCGTTGGGCAGGTCGATGCCGGTCTCCTTGCCGAGGCCGAACTGGTGGGCGGTCTTGTAGAACCAGTCCTTGGCGTTCTTCCTCGGCTTGTTGCCGCCGTCCTTCTGCCACTGCTGGTGGGAGAGCGCGTAGTAGACGGTGTCGCAGGAGACCTCGAGGGCCTGGCCGAGGGTGATGCTGCCGTGGCCCTGGGACTCGAAGTTCTTGAAGACCTGGCCGCCGATCGAGTACGAGCTCGGGCAGGGGTAGCGCCCGTTGAAGTCGTACCCGGCGTTGACCGCCGCGGTGGTCGGGATGACCTTGAAGATCGAGCCGGGGGCCGCCTGGCCCTGGATGGCCCGGTTCAGCAGCGGGAAGTTGGACTTCTTGCTGGTGAGCTTCGTGTAGTCCTTGCCGGAGATGCCGCCGACCCAGGCGTTCGGGTCGTAGTCCGGGTTGGAGGCCATGGCGACGATCCGGCCGGTCTTGGACTCCATCACGACGACAGCGCCCGAGTCGGCCTTGTAGTTCATGCTCGTGTTGTCGTCGTACTCCTTGCGGGCGGCCTTCATCGCCTCGTTGAGCTCGTACTCGGCGACGCGCTGCACGCGTGCGTCGATGCTGGTGACGACGTTCGCGCCGGGCACCGCGGGCTCGGCCTGCGTCTGGCGCATGACCCGGCCCAGCTTGTCGACCTCGTACGCGGTGACGCCGGCCTTGCCGCGCAACTGCTTGTCGTAGGTGCGCTCCAGGCCCGAGCGGCCGACCTGGTCGCTGCGCAGATACGGCGAGTCGGAGTCCTTGGCGCCCTGGATCTCCTCGTCCGTGACGGGCGAGAGATAGCCGAGGACCTGCGAGGTCTTCGCGCTGCCGGGCGCGGTGTAGCGGCGCACTGCGGTCGGTTCGGCGGTGATGCCGGGGAAGTCCTCGGCGCGCTCGCGGATCTGCAGCGCCTGCTTGGGCGTGGCCTCGTCGGTGATCGGGATGGGCTGGTACGGCGAACCGTTCCAGCAGGGCTGCGGGGTCTCGGAGTCGCAGAGCCTGACCTTGTCGGCGACTTCCTTGGGCGCCATGCCGAGGACGTCGGCGAGGCGCGTGAGCACCGCGTCGCCGTCGTCCTTCATCTTCATCAGCTCGGTGCGCGAGGCGGAGACCACGAGCCGGGTCTGGTTGTCGGCGAGCGGCACTCCGCGCGCGTCGAGGATCGAGCCGCGCACGGCGGGCTGGACGACGCGCTGGACGTGGTTGCCGTTGGCCTCGTCGGCGTACTCGTCGCCGTTGCGCACCTGGAGGTACCAGAGGCGGCCGCCGAGGGTGAGGAGGAGGGAGAGTACGAGGATCTGCAGGATGATCAGGCGGATCTGGACCCGGGGTGTCCTGCCTGTCTCCGGAATGTTCGTCACAGGCGCTTGACCCCCTTGATCTTCCCGGCCCTGGCGACCCGGGCCTTGCCCGCCTTCATACGGAATCCACCGCGCTGGCTGCCGATCCGCAGCCCCGTGCCGGAGGAGAGCCAGCCGGAGGCGACGTTGCCCGCCTTGGCGGAGCCGCCGCCGGTCTCGGCCAGCGGATCGTTCTCCGCGCGTCTGGCGAGCCACATCACGCCCGGCACGACGAACGGGGCGAGCAGCAGGTCGTAGAGCGTGGCGCTGAACAGCAGGCCGCCGAGGCCGACATGGCGGGCGGCGGTGTCGCCGACGAGGGCGCCGACGCCCGCGTACAGCAGCGTGGAGCCGATGGCCGCGCCGACCACGACCGCCATGGGTCCGGTGGCGGTACGGACCTGGCCGCTCTCGGGCCGTACGAGACCGGCGAGGTAGCCGATGACGCAGAGGACCAGGGCGTAGCGGCCGGCCGCGTGGTCGGCGGGCGGTGCGAGGTCGGCGAGCAGGCCCGCGCCGAAGCCGACGAGGCAGCCGCCGACGTGCCCGTACACGAGCGCGAGACCGAGGACGGTGAGCAGCAGCAGGTCCGGGACGGCGCCCGGGAGATGGAGCCGGGCCAGCACGCTGACCTGGACGACGAGGGCGACGACCACGAGGGTGACCGACAGGAGCATCCGGTTGAAGCGCATGGCAGTTACTCCTGGTCGTTCCGTCGTGCGTCGGGCGCCTGGCTCTCGCCGACGGCGGGTTCGTCGCCGCCTGCGGCGTCCTCGGCGTCCGCGTTCTCACCGGCGGCCGCTTCCTCGCCGTCGGCCGGGAGTTCACCGTTCGCGTTCGGGGTCACGGTGACCGTCACGGTCGGGGTCGGCTTGGGCTTGACCGGCTCGGGGAGCACCTTGTCGCGCGGGTCGGTGCGCGGGGCCTCGACGACGACGCCGACGATGTCGAGCTGGGTGAAGCCGACGTACGGCTTCAGGTGCACGGTCCGGGTGAGACCGCCGTCGGACGGGTCGATCTTGACGACCTCGCCGATCGGTACGCCCGGCACGAAGGGCTTGTCGGACTGCGAGCCGAAGGTGACCATACGGTCGCCCTTCTTGACCTTGGCCTTGCCGTTGAGCATCTGCACCGACAGCGGGCGGTCGCCCTGGCCGGTGGCGAAGCCGAGCTCGTCACTGGACTCCAGGCGCGTGCCGACCGTGAAGTCCGGGTCGCTGGCGAGGAGCACCGTGGAGGTGCTGGGGCCGACGGTGGTGACGCGGCCGACGAGACCGTCGCCGTTGAGCACCGTCATGTCGCGCTTGATGCCGTCGCCCGCGCCGGCGTCGATGGTCACGGTCCAGGAGAAGCCCTGGGCCGCTCCTATGCCGATGACCTGCGCGCCCTTGATCCCGTACTGTCCCGCGCCGGCCGTCTTCAGCATCTTGTCGAGCTGGCGGACGCGGCTGCGGTTGCGGTCGTCGCTGCCGAGCTTCGTCTTCAGCGCCGCGTTCTCGCGCTCCAGCGCGCTGATCCGGTCGTGGCGGTCGCCGGACTCCCGGATGGCCTTTATGGCGTTGCCGACCGGGTCGACCGCGGCCGATACCCCGTTCTCCACCGGACCGAAGACGGTCGCGGCGGCCTGCCGGGCACCGTCGACCGGAGACTCCTCGCCCCCTCTGATGTCCACCGTGATCAGTGCGAACGCGATGGCGATCAGCAGCACCAGGAGCAGCCGGCTCTCTCGTGTGTCCCTCACGTGCGGCGGCCGTGCCTTCCTCATTGGAATGGTCTGTCTTGCCGTTTTCTATTGGTTTGTAGTCTTGCGTCTATATCAACGATCCGCCGCCCGAAGTGGCAGCCTCGGACGGCGGATCGGCGAAATTTACGTCATCTGCGCGGCGAGGCGTCGAGCACCTGCTGCAGTGCCTCGAACTCCTCGACGCACTTTCCGGAGCCGAGCGCCACCGAGTCCAGCGGGTCCTCGGCGATGTGGATCGGCATGCCCGTCTCGCGGCGGAGCCGCTCGTCGAGGCCGCGGAGCATGGCGCCGCCGCCGGTGAGGACGATGCCGCGGTCCATCACGTCGCCGGAGAGCTCCGGCGGGCACTTGTCGAGGGTGGTCTTGACCGCGTCCACGATCGAGTTGACCGGCTCCTCGATGGCCTTGCGCACCTCGGCCGCGGAGATCACCACGGTCTTGGGCAGGCCCGAGACCAGGTCACGGCCGCGGATCTCGGTGTGCTCGTCCTTGTCCATGTCGTAGGCCGAACCGATCGTGATCTTGATCTGCTCGGCGGTGCGCTCACCGAGAAGGAGGCTGTACTCCTTCTTGATGTGCTGGATGATCGCGTTGTCCAGCTCGTCGCCGGCGACCCGGATCGACTGTGCCGTGACGATTCCTCCCAGGGAGATCACGGCGACTTCGGTGGTGCCGCCGCCGATGTCGACCACCATGTTGCCGGTGGCCTCGTGGACCGGGAGGCCCGAGCCGATGGCCGCGGCCATGGGCTCCTCGATGATGTGCACCTGGCGGGCGCCGGCCTGCGTCGACGCCTCGATGACCGCACGGCGCTCGACGCCCGTGATACCGCTCGGCACACAGACGACCACGCGCGGGCGGGCCAGGTAACGGCGCTTGTGGACCTTGAGGATGAAGTAGCGGAGCATCCGCTCGGTGATCTCGAAGTCGGCGATGACGCCGTCCTTGAGCGGGCGGACCGCGACGATGTTGCCAGGGGTGCGGCCGATCATCTTCTTCGCCTCGGCGCCGACCGCGAGGATCCCGCCGGTGTTCGTGTTGATCGCGACCACGGACGGCTCGTTGAGTACGATCCCTCGGCCCCTGACGTACACCAGCGTGTTGGCGGTCCCGAGGTCGACAGCCATGTCACGGCCGATGAACGACATATTGGTTCCCATCAGGAGCGTCTGGCCTTCCCAAAATGGTGCATTGATGGCTTGTCAGGTCGGCACGGTGGGCACTGCGGCGTGGAGGCTCCATCGTAGTCTCGCCTGCACGGACACGGTGCGGGGGTCTTCGCCATTGTCAGCAGACGATGCGCCGCCCCGCTAATGGGGACGAGCCGACGGAAGGATGCGTTCCCCCAATCGGCTTGCATATGCCAAAGGGGCGACCGCCTGCTGAGCGGCCGCCCCCTGGCAACAAAGCCGGTACTTGCCCGGAAGGTTACGCCAGACCCGGGAAGAAGATCTTGAGCTCGCGCTCGGCGGAGTCCTCGGAGTCCGAGGCGTGGATCAGGTTCTCGCGCACGATGCTGCCGAAGTCGCCGCGGATCGAACCCGGGGCGGCGGCGATCGGGTCGGTGGGGCCGGCCAGGGCGCGGACGCCCTCGATGACCCGCTCGCCCTCGACGACGAGCGCGACGACCGGGCCCGAGGACATGAACGCGACGAGCGGCTCGTAGAACGGCTTGCCCTTGTGCTCGCCGTAGTGCTGCTCCAGGACGTCCTGGCTCAGCGAACGCAGCTCCAGCGCGGTGATCTGCCAGCCGGCCTTGCGCTCGATACGGCTGAGGATCTCGCCCACCAGCGAACGGCGGACGGCGTCCGGCTTCAGCAGGACGAGGGTGCGCTGGGTCATGGTGTGCGGCTCCTTGGCTTCACGGCGGCGTGCGGACCTTTGAGACTACTAGGAGTCACGGGGAGGCCATGGCCGGGGCGCCTGCGGGCCCGCCTGCGCTCCCCTGTCAGGCCGGGTCCGCCCCTGCCGCCTGCTGGGCCGCGAACCGTGCCTTCGCCTCGTCGACCTTGCGGCCGAAGTGCACCGACACACCCCACAGCGCCGCGAAGCACGCGCCGAGGAAGAACATCGTCGGCACGATGAAGCCCGAGGCGATCAGCGCGATCTGCAGCGCCCAGCCGAGCTGGACGCCGCCGGGCCGCGTGATCATTCCGCACAGCAGCACGGACAGGACCATCGCGATACCGCAGACGGTCCACACCGTGCCCTGCGACAGGTCAGGGTCCTTCATGGCGACAAGGCCCGCGAAACCGATGATGAAGAACTCACCGATCAGAGTGGAAGCACAGAGCGTACGCATCGGGGTCAGCCCCTCCCCAGGAGCAGTCGGGCCTCGCCGACCGTGATGACGGAACCTGTCACGAGCACGCCGCCGCCGGAGTACTCGCCCTCCTCCTCGGCGAGCGTGATCGCCGCCTCGAGCGCGTCGTCGAGCCGGGGCTCGACCTGGACGCGGTCCTCGCCGAAGACCTCGACGGCGACGGCCGCGAGCGCGTCGGCGTCCAGCGCGCGGTGCGAGGAGTTCTGCGTGATGACGATCTCCGCGAAGACCGGCTCGAAGGCCTCCAGGAATCCGCGGACGTCCTTGTCACCGCTCGCGCCCACCACACCGATGAGCCGGCTGAAGTCGAAGACCTCGCCGATCGCCTCGGCGGTGACACGGGCACCGGCCGGGTTGTGCGCGGCGTCGAGGATCACGGTCGGCGAGGTGCGCACGATCTCAAGGCGGCCGGGCGAGGACACCTGCGAGAACGCCTTGCGCACGGCGTCGATGTCGAGCGGCTGACTGCGGGCGGCGCCCACACCGAAGAAGGCCTCGACGGCCGCGAGCGCCACCGCCGCGTTGTGCGCCTGGTGGGCGCCGTGCAGCGGCAGGAAGATCTCCTCGTACTCGCCGCCGAGCCCGCGCAGCGTCAGCATCTGGCCGCCGACCGCGAGGCTGCGCGCGGCGACACCGAACTCCAGGCCCTCGCGGGCGACGGTGGCATCGACCTCGACGGACTTCTTCAGGAGCACCTGGGCGGCGTCGACGGGCTGCTGGGCGAGGATGACCGTGGCGCCCTGCTTGATGATCCCGGCCTTCTCGCCGGCGATCTCGCCGGGCGTCTCGCCGAGCCGGTCGGTGTGGTCGAGGTCGATGGGCGTCACGACGGCGACATCGCCGTCGATCACGTTCGTGGCATCCCAGCTGCCGCCCATGCCGACCTCGACGACGGCCACGTCGACCGGGGCGTCCGCGAAGGCCGCGTACGCCATGCCGGTCAGGACCTCGAAGAACGAGAGCCGGTACTCCTGCTGCGAGTCGACCATCTCCACGTACGGCTTGATGTCGTCGTACGTCTCGATGAAGCGCTCGGCCGAGATCGGGGCCTGGTCGAGCGAGATGCGCTCGGTGACGGACTGGACGTGCGGTGACGTGTACCGGCCCGTGCGCAGCTCGAAGCCCGCGAGGAGGGCCTCGATCATGCGGGCCGTCGACGTCTTGCCGTTGGTGCCCGTCAGGTGGATCGAGGGATACGAGCGCTGCGGGTCGCCGAGCACGTCCATCAGCGCCTTGATGCGGCTGACCGACGGCTCCAGCTTCGTCTCGCCCCAGCGGGACGCGAGCTCCGTCTCGACCGCGCGCAGGGCGCGGTCGACCTCGGGGTCCTCGGGGCGGGCCGGGACGTCGGACGCGGGCGGTCCGGCCTGGGTGCGCAGCGTGCGGCTGCCCGCCTCGATCACTGCCAGGTCGGGGTCACGGTCCGTCTCGGACGCGACGATCTCGTCGAATTCGTCGGGGAGACCCTCGGAGAGGCCGTCGAAAGGGTCGCTGTCGTGCGGGGGGAGCTCACTCACGTACGCCAGTCTACGGAGGACCACCGACAGCTCGCCGCGCGCCACCGGCAGGACCGCCGGCCGGACCGCCTCGGGTCACCACCGGGACCTTCGGCCCGGCCGGGTCGGGACCTTCGCCGGTCCGGTCCACAGGGGAGCCGGGCAGACTTGGCGATCATGGACATAGGCATCGATCTCGGCACCGCCAACACCCTGCTCTACGCCCGCGGCCAGGGCATCGTGCTCAACGAACCGTCCGTCGTCGCCATCAAGGAGGGCACGCGGGGCGCGCTCGCGGTCGGCTCCGAGGCGAAGGAGACGATCGGCCGGACGCCCGGTTCGATCACGGCGATCCGTCCGCTGAAGGACGGGGTGATCAGCGACTTCGAGGCCGCCGAGGAGATGATCCGGGCGTTCGTACGCCGCGCGGTCCCGGGCCGCCGGCCCCGTACCCGCATGGTCGTATGCGTGCCGAGCGGGGTGACGCCGGTCGAGCGGCGGGCCATCGTGCAGGCGGCGCAGCGGGCCGGGGCGCGGCAGGTGCAGCTGATCGAGGAGCCGATGGCGGCGGCGATCGGGGCCGGGCTCCCGGTGGCGGAGGCGCGCGGGTCGATGGTCGTGGACATCGGCGGCGGCACCGCGGAGGTCGCGGTGATCTCGCTCGGCGGGATCGTCACGTCGCAATCGCTGCGGGTCGGCGGCGACCGCTTCGACGCGGCGGTCACCGACCATGTGCGCAGGGCGCACTCGCTGCTCATCGGGGAGCGGACCGCCGAGGACATCAAGGTGGCGATCGGTTCGGCCGGGCCGGTCGGCGACGGCTTCGAGGCGCGGACGTTCACGGTGCGGGGCCGCGAGAAGGTCGGCGGTCTGCCGAAGACGGTGGAGCTGACGGTCGCGGAGATCCGTACGGCCCTCGACGAGCCGGTCGAGGCCGTCATCTCGGCGGTACGGGCCACGCTGGAGGAGTGCCCGCCGGAGCTCTCCGGCGACGTGATGGAGCACGGAATCGTCCTGACGGGCGGCGGCGCGCTGCTGCCGGGCCTCGCGGCCCGGATGTCCGAGGCGACGGGCATCCCGGTGCGGATCGCGGACGATCCGCTGGACTCGGTGGCGCTGGGCTGCGGCAAGTGCGTCGACGACTTCGACGCCTTGGAGCGGCTCAGTCCTTCCGGTGTCTGACCTGCCCGGCCGGCAGCTCCGCCACCACCTCGTACGTCCCGTCCCGCCGCCCCGCAGCGAACGTCCCGCCGACGCTGCGCACCCGCTCCGCCATCCCGGCCGTCCCCGTCCCGGTGCTCACCGGGGTGCGGGCCGGGGGCGCCGACGGCAGGGGGTTCGTGACGTGGACGCGGACGCAGGTGTCGTCCACCGCTATGCGGACCCGCACCTTCTCGCCCGGCGCGTGCTTCGCCGCGTTCGTCAGGCACTCCTGCGCGACCCGGTACACCGCGGCCTGCCGCAGCGGCGACAGCCGGCCGGCGCGCTCGTCAACGTCGAGGAGCACGGGCGTACCGGCCCGCTCGCTCTGCTCGACCAGCCCGGGCAGCACGTCGAGGCCCGGCGACGGCGTGGAGTCGTCCGCGCGGCGCACGATGATCTCGTTGAGCAGGGTGTGGGCGCGGCGCCCGGTGTCACCGAGCTCCTCGAACTGCCCGGCGTACGCCTCGTCGCCGGCCGCTCGGGCCCGGCGCGCGAGCACGTCCGAGCGCACGCACAGGAGCGTCAGCTCGCGCCCCACGAAGTCGTGGACGTCGCCCGCGACCTCGGCGCGCTCCCCTTGGACCGCGTGCAGCACGGCGGTCTCGGCCCGCTGCTCCTGCAGCGCGCGGACCAGGTCCTGGCGGTTGGCCGCGATCCCGACCCCGGCCGCGAGCACCCCGATCGGCACGACGAGGCTGAGGAATTCGGAGAGGGTGTCCGCGCGGTGCACGGGCCAGCCCGGCAGCTGGAACAGGACATAGGACACGGCCACGTATCCGAGGATGCCGAGCACACCGGCCCGCCGGCCCCGGTAGCGGCCGAGCGAGTAGAGCGCGAACTGCACGAGGGTCAGCTCATGCAGCCAGCCGATCAGGAGCAGCGCGACCGCGTACGTCAGCCACGGGAACCGGCGCCGCAGCAGCAGCGTGGCCGAACCGGCCGCGAGCACGGCGGTGGCGGCCCAGCCGTTGAGCGAGTTGTCGGCGGCGGCCAGGCCCGGGATGTCCAGGGACATCAGCGCGAAACAGCCCAGCACGGCCAGTGCGTCGAGCACCCGCGGGATACCCGCCCAGCGCTCCACGCGGCGGCGGCCCGCGGCCGCCACCTGGCGGTACGCGTGCGCTGCCCGGTCGTGCATCTCTCCATCATCCGGGGTCTTTAGACCCGATTTGACGGACCTAGTGCCCGAATTGAGTGATTTACGCCACCTCGGGACGGGCTCGCCCGAAGCCGCCGCCCGGCCTGCCCGGCCGAAAGTACGGCGCCCGCCCGGGCCCTCTCGGGACCACCGGACCTACAACCGGCCACCCCGCCCCGAGGACGCTGGACCCATGACCTCAGGACCGAGCAGCCCCACGTCCCCGGCCCCGTCCCCGGCCCCGGAGAACCCCGCCCCGGCGAGCCTCATCCCGGCGAGCCCCGCCCTGAGCCGCCTGATCGTCCTCGCCGGCGCGCTCGGCACCCTGGCCTCGGCGGTCCTCACGTACGACCGCATCGAGACGCTCGCGAACCCGGCCTTCGTACCGGCCTGTTCCGTGAGCCCGGTCGTCAGCTGCACCGACGTCATGGACACCTGGCAGGGCAACCTCCTCGGCGTCCCGAACATGCTGCTGGGCCTCCCCGCCTTCGCCGTCCTGCTCGGCCTCGGCCTCGCGCTCCTGTCCGGCGCCGCGCTCCCCCGCCGCCTGTGGCTCGCCGTCCAGGCCGGTGCCACGGCCGCGTTCGTCCTCGTCATCTGGCTGCTCACGCAGTCCCTGTACGTGATCGGCGCGCTCTGCCCCTGGTGCCTGCTCGTCTGGGCGGTGGTCCTGCCGCTCTTCTGGTACGTGACGGCGCACTGTCTGCGCACCGGCGTCCTGCCCGCACCGGCGGGACTCGTCCGCGCAGTCACGGCGCACGCGTGGGCGGGACCCGTCGTCCTGTACGGCACCGTCGCGGTGCTCCTGCTGACCCGTTTCGGCGACCGGCTCCTCTAGCCCCGGCGCGGTTCGTACGATCGCACCGGCCGGGGAGGTCCAATCGGATCATGTGGTACGCCCAGAACCCCGGCCGTCGGACGCGGCAGATGATCGGCGACGGCGCGGTCCTCCTGTGGACCCTGCTGTGGGCCGCCGTCGCGCTCCTCACCTTCCGCCTCGTCCAACTGCTGTCCGGACCCGCCGACGGCGGTCCCGCGGGCCGGCGCTTCAGCGACGGGCTGACCACCGCGGGCAGCACCGCCTCCAAGGTGCCGCTCGTCGGCGGCCGCATCGACCGGGCGTTCCGTGACGTCGCGGGCGCGGGCGACCGGCTCGCGAGCACCGGCGACGACGGCGGGACCGCCGTGGACGTCCTCGCGGCGACCGGTTCGCTCGCCCTTTTCCTGCTGCCCGTCGGACTGGTCCTCGCACTGTGGCTGCCGCGCCGACTGCGCTGGTCGCGCCAGGCGGTCGCGGCCCAGGAGCTGGCCGCGTCCGACGACGGCCGCGAACTCCTCGCCCTGCGCGCCCTGCTCCGCCCGCTCGACGACGTCTCCTACCTGGCCCGCACGGCAGGACACCCCGACACCACCCCGGGCAGCCTCGCCGAGGGCTGGCGCAGCGGCGACCCGCACACGCTGGACCTCCTCGCGGAGGCCGAACTCGAACGGCTCGGGCTGCGCACCGCGTGAGCGGGGCACCCTCGCGGCGGGCCCTGCCCCTGCTCCTGGTCGCCGTTCCTCCTGACACCGGTGAGCACATCTATGCGCTCACCGACGACCCGCGCGTGAGCCACCACTACGTGCACACCGGCCGCCACGCCCTGCGCGAACTCCACCGTCTGCGGCCCGATCTGCTCCTGCTGAGCACACGGCTGCGCGACCCCGGCCCCTGGGACACCCTCGAACGCGTCCGCCAGCTCACCGACGAGCTGCGGGTGATCGCGCTGGACCGTACGTACCGCGAGAAGGTGGCCCTGCGTGCGCTGGAGGCCGGCGCCGACGACTACATGTGGCCCGGCCTCAGCGACGCCTTCACCCGGGCTCTCGTCCTGGCCCGCCTCCGCCGAGCCTTCCCCGTCACCCCGCCGCCGGGTCTCCTCGTCGACCCCTACCTGACCCTCGACGTCGCCCACCACGAGGCAACGGCCGCCGGGCTCCATCTGCCGCTGACCCCGCTGGAGTTCAACGTCCTGCTGGCTCTCGTACGCAATCCGCGCCAGGTCCTCACACCGGAGCAGCTGATGGGGCTGGCCTGGAAGAACCTGGCCGAGGACGACGACCCGGCGAAGGTCCGCTATGTCGTACGGCGGCTGCGCCGGCGCTTCGAGGAGACCACCGGCGGGCCCGCGCCCATCGAGACGGTCCGCGGGGTCGGCTACCGCTACCGGCCACCGTCCCCGGCCTGACTCCCCGACTCGTCCATTCGGCCCGGGCACGAGGGCCCGCGGCCCACAGGTCCAAGGTCCTGACTTCCCCAGCCGTCGCCGCTGCCACGTTCCTGCCACCGGGCCACCACACGCACGCCACGAGGCGGTTCCAGAGTCGACGGCGCCGTCCGAACTCCCTCGCACGGTCTCGACGACCGGGAGGGCGGACACGATGGCACTGGTCGCGGTGATCCCCGCACACAACGAACAGGACCAGATCGGCACGGCCCTGGCAGGACTCCACCGGCAGACGCTGCCCCCGGACCGGATCGTCGTGGTGGCCGACAACTGCACCGACGCCACGGCCGGCACGGCCCGTGCGAACGGCGCCGAGGTGTTCGTCACGGAAGGCAACCGGCACAAGAAGGCCGGCGCCCTCAACCAGGCCCTCGCCACCCTGCTGCCGACCCTGGCCGAGGACGACGCGGTCCTTGTCACCGACGCCGACTGCTCGCTCGACCCGGAGTTCCTCGCCGTGGCCCTCGCGCACGTCGCCGAGGGATACGGCGGCGTCGGCGGCGTCTTCCGCGGCGACGAGGGCGGCGGCTTCGTCGGGCATCTCCAGCGCAACGAGTACGCCCGCTACGCCCGCGACGTCGCCCGCCTCAACGGCAAGTGCCTGGTCCTCACCGGCACCGCCGCCGTCTTCCCCGTGCGCGTACTGCGCCGCATCGGAGCGGCCCGGATCGCCGGCACCCTGCCCTCGGGCGACGCGCGCGGCGGCGTCTACGACACGACGGTGCTCACCGAGGACAACGAACTCACCTTCGCCATCAAGCACTTGGGGTACGAGGTGATATCCCCGGCCGCCTGCACCCTTGTCACCGAGGTCATGCCGACCTGGCGCGACCTGTGGCGCCAGCGGCTGCGCTGGAAGCGCGGCGCCGTCGAGAACTGCTTCCAGTACGGCTTCACCAAGGTCACCTGGCGCTACTGGGGCCGCCAGCTCCTGACGTTCCTGGGCGTCCTGGTGACCTTCGTCTACCTCGGCACGATCGCCTGGGCGCTCTCCACCGACGGCATGCATCTGCACCCGTTCTGGCTCGCGGTGACCGGGATCTTCGTCCTCGAACGCGTCGTGACGGTCCGCCTGCGGGGCTGGCGCCAGATGCTCGTCTCCGCCTCGATGTACGAACTCGTCCTCGACTTCTTCCTCCAGGCCTGCCACGGCAAGGCGTACGCGGACGCACTGCTGCGCCGCCGCCGCGCCTGGTGAGCCGCCCCTCCCCCTGGTGACCCCACCCCTCCCAAGGAGCACAGCATGTACAACAACGTCTCGTCCGCGGCCGGCACCGGAGCCGCGGCCTCGGGCGGCGCACTCGCCGTGACCGGGTTCTCCGTGCTCTGGCTGCTGCTCGGCGCGTTCGCGCTGATCGCCGTCGGCACGGCCATCGCCCGCATAGTGCCGCGCCGCCGCTCACGCTGACCGCCCCGGCCCGCAGCGGCCGCGGCCGCGCACGACGAAGGCCCCGGAACCCTTGCGGATTCCGGGGCCTTCACCCGTATACGAGAAGCGTCATGCCGTACGCATTACGCCTCGGGCAGCCGCTCCAGCTGGCCCTTGATGCGCTCGATGTCCGCCTCGGCCTTGGTCAGACGGCCGCGGATCTTGTCGACCACGTGGTCGGGGGCCTTGGCCAGGAACGCCTCGTTGCCGAGCTTGCCGTTCGCCGCCGCGACCTCCTTCTCGGCCGCCGCGAGGTCCTTGGCGAGGCGCTTGCGCTCCGCCGCGACGTCGATGGTGCCGGAGAGGTCGAGCGCGACCGTGGCACCCGCGACGGGCAGGGTGGCGGTGGCCGCGAAGCCCTCGCCCTCCGGCTGCAGACGCAGGAGCTGACGGATCGCCGGCTCGTGCGCGTCGAGGCCGGTGCCGGTCAGGTCCAGGCGGGCCGGGACCTTCTGGCCGGGCTGCAGACCCTGGTCCGTACGGAAGCGGCGGACCTCGGTGATCAGCGACTGGACGGTCTCGATCTCCTTCTCGGCCGCGGCGTCACGGAAGCCGGAGTCGGCGGGCCAGTCGGCGACGACCAACGTCTCGCCACCGGTCAGCGTCGTCCACAGCGTCTCCGTGACGAACGGGACGACCGGGTGCAGCAGCTTCAGCGTGACGTCGAGGACCTCACCGAGGACGCGCTTGGTGTCCTCGGCCTCCTGGCCGCCGGCCATGAACGTGGTCTTCGTCAGCTCGACGTACCAGTCGAAGACCTCGTCCCACGCGAAGTGGTAGAGCGCCTCGCTGAGCTTGGCGAACTGGTAGTCGTCGTAGAGCCGGTCGACCTCGGCCACGACCTCGTTGAGACGCGAGAGGATCCACCGGTTCGTCGCCGACAGGCGCTCGGCGGGCGGCAGTTCACCCTCGACCGTGGCACCGTTCATGAGCGCGAAGCGGGTCGCGTTCCAGATCTTGTTCGCGAAGTTGCGGGAGGCCTGGACCCAGTCCTCGCCGATCGGGACGTCGACTCCCGGGTTGGCGCCGCGCGCGAGCGTGAAGCGCAGCGCGTCGGAGCCGTACTTGTCCATCCAGTCCAGCGGATTGACGACGTTCCCGAACGACTTCGACATCTTCTTGCCGTTCTCGTCCCGGACCATGCCGTGGAAGGCGATGGTGCGGAACGGGACCTCGCCGTCCATGGCGTACAGGCCGAACATCATCATCCGCGCGACCCAGAAGAACATCAGGTCGTAGCCGGTGACCAGGACCGAGTTCGGATAGAACTTCGCCAGGTCCTCGGTCCGCTCCGGCCAGCCCATCGTCGAGAACGGCCACAGGCCGGACGAGAACCAGGTGTCGAGGACGTCCGTGTCCTGCTCCCAGCCCTCACCCGTCGGCGGCTGCTCGTCCGGACCGACGCAGACCGTCTCACCGTTCGGACCGTGCCAGACCGGGATGCGGTGACCCCACCACAACTGCCGCGAGATGCACCAGTCGTTGAGGTTGTCGACCCAGTCGAAGTAGCGCTGCGTCAGGTCGGCCGGGTGGATGTTGGTACGCCCGTCGCGGACCGCGTCACCGGCGGCCTTCGCGAGCGGCTCGACCTTGACCCACCACTGCAGCGAAAGGCGCGGCTCCAGCGTGGTCTTGCACCGCGAGCAGTGTCCGACCGAGTGGACGTACGGACGCTTCTCGGCGACGATCCGGCCGTCGGCGCGCAGCGCGGCGACGATCGCCGAGCGCGCCTCGAAGCGGTCGAGCCCCTCGAAGGGACCGTGCGCGGTGATGATGCCGCGCTCGTCGAGGACCTCGATCGACTCCAGGCCGTGCCGCTGGCCGATGGCGAAGTCGTTGGGGTCGTGCGCCGGGGTCACCTTGACGGCACCGGTGCCGAACTCCGGGTCGACGTGCGTGTCCGCGACGACCGGGATGGAGCGGTCGGTGAGCGGCAGCTTGATCTTCTTGCCGATGAGGTGCGCGTACCGCTCGTCGTCCGGGTGGACGGCGACGGCGGTGTCACCGAGCATCGTCTCGGCACGCGTGGTGGCGACGACGATGGTCTCGTCCCCGTCGCCGTACTTCATGGAGACGAGCTCGCCGTCGTCGTCCTGGTAGTCGACCTCGATGTCCGAAATGGCCGTCAGACAGCGCGGGCACCAGTTGATGATGCGCTCGGCGCGGTAGATCAGACCGTCGTCGTACATCTTCTTGAAGACCGTCTGGACGGCGCGCGAGAGCCCCTCGTCCATGGTGAAGCGGTCGCGGTCCCAGGCGACACCGGTACCGAGGCGGCGCATCTGCCCGGCGATCTGGCCGCCGGACTCTTCCTTCCACTGCCAGACCCGCTCGACGAAGGCCTCACGGCCCAGGTCGTGCCGGGACTTGCCCTCCTTGGCCAGCTCGCGCTCGACGACGTTCTGCGTGGCGATGCCCGCGTGGTCCATGCCGGGCTGCCACAGCGTCTCGTAGCCCTGCATGCGCTTGCGGCGCGTGAGGGCGTCGATCAGCGTGTGCTCGAACGCGTGCCCCAGATGCAGCGACCCCGTGACGTTCGGCGGCGGGATGACGATCGTGTACGGCGGCTTCTCGCTCTTGGCGTCGGCGGTGAAGTAACCGCGCTCTACCCAGCGCTCGTACAGCTTCCCCTCCACCTCGGCCGGCGCGTACGTCTTCGGCAGTTCGGGCTCGGGCATGCTGGCGTGCTGCTGCTGAGTGTTCTCGGTCACGACGGACAGTTTAGAGGTGTCACAGCCCCGTCCCGAAACCGGAATTCTCGGTAACGGTGTGACCCCCGCCGCCCCGCTCGGCGACCGCTTCCGCCAGGATGTTCGGAACGCATAAGCATCACGAGGGGGAACCCACCGCATGAGCTACCAGCAGCCGGGCCCGTACGGCGGTCAGCCGGGGCCGCAGGGCGGTCAGCCGCAGCAGCCCGGACCGTACGGCCAGCAGGGCGGCTACCCGCAGCAGCCGGCGCCCGGCTACGGGTACCCGCAGCAGCCTCAGCAGCCGCAGCAACAGCCCGGATACGGCGTCCCCCAGCAGTCCCCGTACGGCCAGCAGGACGGCGGCTACGGCCAGCCCCAGCAGCCCGGGCCCTACGGTCAGCAGCCCCAGGCCCCGTACGGCCAGCAGCCGTACGGCCAGGTCCCGCCTCCTCCGCCCGTGGGCGGCGGCAACAAGAAGACCGGCATCATCATCGGCGCCGTCGTCGCGCTCGCGGCGATCGCCGGCGGGCTCTGGTACTTCATGGGTTCCGGCGGCGGTTCGGAGATCGCGGACGACGGCCCGCACCAGCTGACCGCCCCGGAGACCGTGCTCGACGGCAAGTTCAAGAAGTCCGACTCGGGCGCGGGCATGTTCGACTCGGACGACCTCGACGACGCCGAGAAGTGGGGCGTGAAGAACGCCAAGGACGTCGACGCCGAGTACGAGGCCGGCGACAAGGAGACCAACCCGTTGGGGATGGAGAACCTGGCGTTCGGCGGGGTGTACGGCGAGATCGAGGACCCGGAGAAGGTCGTCGACGCCGCGTTCGCCGAGATGAAGAAGGAGGCGGCCAAGGACTCCGACTCCGAGGCCGAACTGGTCGGCGAGCCCAAGTCGTACGACCTGGAGGGCGCCGTCCTGAAGTGCCAGGAGGCCAAGTTCACCAACTCCTCCGGCGACGGCACTCCGACCAAGGGTCCCAAGGAGTTCACCCTGCCCATCTGCATCTGGGGCGACTACAGCACCCTCGCCGTGGTGTCCCACATCAGCGTGGGGAAGGCGCTCACCGGCGCGGGGACCACGCCGGAGGAAGCCGCGGAGATCGTCGGCAAGCTCCGCAAGGAAATCCGCGTCAAGCTCTGACGCCCCCTCCTCGCCCCGCCTCAGTCGTCATCGACACCTAAGGAATTCACGCAATGAGCTACAACCAGCCCGGCCCCTACGACGGCCAGCAGCCGCAGGGTCCCTACGGCCAGCAGCCCCAGCAGCCGGGTCCGTACGGCCAGCAGCCCCAGCAGCCGCAGCCCGGCTACGGCTACCCGCAGACGACCCCCGGCCAGCCGCAGGCCGGCTACCCGCAGACCACGCCGGGCCAGCCCGCGTACGGCCAGCAGCCGTACGGGCAGGACCAGTACGGCCAGCAGCCGTACGGCGCCCCGCAGCCGCCGGCCCCGCAGGGCGGTGGCGGCAAGAAGACGGCGCTGATCATCGGCGCCGCGGTGCTCGTGGCCGCGATCGGTGTCGGCGGCTACTTCGTCTTCGCCGGCGGTGACGACGACAAGGGCGGCAGCTCCGGTGGTTCGAGCAGCGCGGGCGGCGCGGGCGGCGGCTCGGTCGACGGCGAGGGCACCCTCAAGGACGACGGTCCGCATGTGCTCGAGGCGCCGCAGACGGTGATCGGCGGCGAGTACAAGCAGATGAAGATCATCCCGTCCGCGCCCGACCCGGAGCCGGTCGCACCCACCGTCGGCATGCCGAAGATCATCGCCGACAGCTCCAAGATGTCCGACCCGATGTCGCTCACGGTCGTCTACGCCAACCGCTCGGCGGAGGAGCTGCAGGACCCGTCCAAGGTGATCGGCTCGAAGGCGATCACGTTCGTCGGTCTGTACGGCAAGGTCGAGGACCCGAAGCAGTCGCTCGACGATGTCTTCACCGGGCTCAAGAACGACAAGTCGACGGGCCTGAAGATGCTCGGCTCGCCGGAGTCGGTAGCGCCGGACAGCCTCGAAGGCGCCCTGATGAAGTGCCAGCAGGCGCAGGCCAAGAACCCGGCGACCGGCAACATCGACACGCAGTACATCTGCGTCTGGAGCGACCACTCCACGATCGGTGTGGGCATCCCGGCCAAGGACGGCAAGGGCACGCCGCTCGACTACTCGGCCAACCTCACCGCCGACCTCCGCAAGGACGTCCGCGTCAAGGGCTGACCGACCGCACACAGAAGGGCGCCCGGCCAACTCACTGGCCGGGCGCCCTTCTTGTACGGCAGATACTCAGGTTGTACGGCAGATACTCAGGCGCTCTTCTCGCGCGGCCCGTCGTTCTTGCCCACGATGCGGGGGACCAGCGTCGGGTTGACGTTGGAGTGGACGACGTCCGCCGTGATGACGACGCGGGCCACATCCTTGCGGGACGGGACCTCGTACATCACCGACTGCAGGACCTCCTCCATGATGGCGCGCAGTCCGCGCGCGCCGGTCTGGCGGAGGATGGCCTGGTCGGCGATGGCTTCGAGGGCCTCGCGCTCGAAGTCCAGCTCCACGCCGTCGAGTTCGAAGAGGCGCTGGTACTGCTTGACCAGGGCATTGCGCGGCTCGACGAGGATCTGGAGGAGCGCCTCACGGTCGAGGTTGTGCACGCTCGTGATCACGGGGAGGCGGCCGATGAACTCGGGGATCATGCCGAACTTGACCAGGTCCTCGGGCATGACGTCCTCGAACTGGTCCTTCTCCTCGAGCTCGCGCTTGGAGCGGATGGTCGCCCCGAAGCCGATGCCCTTGGCGCCCGCGCGGCCTTCGATGATCTTCTCCAGACCGGCGAACGCGCCGCCCACGATGAACAGCACGTTCGTCGTGTCGATCTGGATGAACTCCTGGTGCGGGTGCTTGCGCCCGCCCTGCGGCGGTACGGAGGCGGTGGTGCCCTCGAGGATCTTGAGGAGGGCCTGCTGCACGCCTTCGCCGGAGACGTCACGCGTGATCGACGGGTTCTCGCTCTTGCGGGCGACCTTGTCGATCTCGTCGATGTAGATGATCCCGGTCTCGGCCTTCTTGACGTCGTAGTCGGCGGCCTGGATCAGCTTGAGCAGGATGTTCTCGACGTCCTCGCCGACATAGCCGGCCTCGGTGAGGGCGGTGGCGTCGGCGATCGCGAACGGCACGTTCAGCATCCGGGCGAGGGTCTGCGCGAGCAGGGTCTTGCCGGAGCCGGTCGGGCCGAGCAGCAGGATGTTGGACTTGGCCAACTCGATGGCGTCGTCCCGCCCTTGGGCGCCGGCCTCACCGGCCTGGACGCGCTTGTAGTGGTTGTAGACCGCGACGGAGAGCGCCTTCTTGGCCGACTCCTGGCCGACCACGTATCCCTCGAGGAACTCGTAGATCTCGCGGGGCTTGGGAAGCTCTTCCCAGCGCACCTCGCTCGTCTCGGCGAGCTCTTCCTCGATGATCTCGTTGCAGAGGTCGATGCACTCGTCGCAGATGTACACACCGGGCCCTGCGATGAGCTTCTTGACCTGCTTCTGACTCTTTCCGCAGAAAGAACACTTGAGCAGATCGCCGCCGTCACCGATGCGTGCCACGAGGTGCTTCCCCTTCGCCTGGGAGTCGCTCTGGCGAGCGGCTCCTGGTGCCTCATATCCGACGGTACCTTGCCTGGCCCCCCGTTCGGGCCCCCCTTGGCGCGGTTCGCTGATGGCGAGCACGCCGCACGCCGTGGCGTACCGGCCACGGCGGCGGCGTGCTGCTGCGCGATGCGGGCGCCGAGGGGGCGCAAGAAACGCTGTCGTCGGTCACTGGACCGAGGTCTGCGACCTCAGGCGAGCGACGCGTTGTTCATCTTCCGGGTGGAGACGATCTGGTCGACGAGGCCGTACGCGAGCGCGTCCTCGGCGGTCAGGATCTTGTCGCGCTCGATGTCCTCGCGGATCTTCTCGATCGGCGTCGTGGAGTGCTTGGCCAGCATCTCCTCGAGCTGCGAGCGCATCCGCAGGATTTCGTTGGCGGCGATCTCCAGGTCGGAGACCTGGCCGCGGCCCGTCTCCGAGTACGGCTGGTGGATCAGGACGCGGGCGTTCGGCAGCGCCATGCGCTTGCCCGCCGTACCGGCGGCGAGCAGGACCGCGGCGGCCGAGGCGGCCTGGCCCATGCAGACCGTCTGGATGTCCGGCTTCACGAACTGCATCGTGTCGTAGATCGCCGTCAGCGCGGTGAAGGAGCCGCCGGGGCTGTTGATGTAGATCGAGATGTCACGGTCCGGGTCCATCGACTCCAGGCACAGGAGCTGCGCCATGACGTCGTTGGCGGAGGTGTCGTCGATCTGCACGCCGAGGAAGATCACCCGCTCCTCGAAGAGCTTCGAGTACGGGTTGTGCTCCCGAATGCCCTGCGAGGTGCGCTCGACGAAGTTCGGGATGACATAGCGGGACTCGGCGCGCGGGCCGGTGTACTCGGCCTCAGTGCGCGTGTAGAGACCGCTGCCGGGGAAGTCGTTCACTGGGTTCTCCTGAAGGGGGCTGAGGGTCGGCTGCGGGGCTTTACGAGACCTGGGGGTCTCAGGCCCCGGTGCCGCCGCCGCCCGGCATGCCGGCGGCCGTGGTGATGACCTCGTCGATCAGGCCGTAGTCCTTGGCCTCCTGCGGGTCGAACCAGCGGTCGCGGTCCGAGTCGCGGGTGACCTGGTCCACGGTCTGGCCGGTGTGGAACGCGGTGAGCTCGGCCATCTTCTTCTTCGTGAGAAGGAGGCGCTCGGCGTGGATCTTGATGTCCGACGCGGAGCCCGCGAGGCCCGCGGAAGGCTGGTGGATCAGGATCTCGGCGTTCGGCAGCGCGAAGCGCTTGCCGGGGGTGCCGGCGCTCAGCAGGAACTGGCCCATCGAGGCGGCCATGCCCATGGCGATCGTCACGACGTCGTTCTTGATGTACTGCATCGTGTCGTAGATCGCCATGCCCGCGGTGATCGAGCCGCCGGGGCTGTTGATGTAGAGGTAGATGTCCTTGTCCGGGTCGGAGGCAAGGAGCAGCAGCTGTGCGGTGATCTTGTTTGCGATGTCGTCGTCGACCGCCTGGCCGAGGAAGATGATCCGCTCGCCGAGCAGTCGGTTGTAGACCTGGTCGCCGAGGCCACCGCCGATGGAAGGGTCGCCGGCGGCTGAGGGCATCAGATTCGTCACGTATCCACCTGCTCGTCTTACGACGGTGTTGGGCCGTCTCACGTCTTCGTTGGGGCGTGGGGCCCCTCGTCGCCGGCCGATCATGGCGGCTTCGGGGACTCCCCTGCCCTCGTATTCATGGACCCTAACGCGCGGGCCGTCGCGGGGAATCCCGGTTGGGGAGCTGTTCGCTGTGAGCGCAGGTCGCCCCGGCCGGGAATGCGTACGGGCCCCCGGACGCGGCAAGCGTCCGAGGGCCCGTACGGGAACCTTCAGGCTCAGGCGTCGGCCTTGGCCTCGTCCTCGGTGGACTCGGTGGAGCCGGTGGCCTCGGCGGCGACCTCGGTGGCCTCCTCGACCTCGTCCTCGTCGCTCAGGTCGACGATCTCACCGTTGGTGTCCTTGACCGTGGCGGCCTCGACGACGACCGCGAGGGCCTTGCCGCGGGCGACCTCGCCGACCAGCATCGGCACCTGGCCGCCCTCGACGACGGCCTGGGCGAACTGGTCGGGGGACATGCCGGAGGAGGCGGCGCGGCGCATGAGGTGCTCGGTGAGCTCCTCCTGGCTGACGTTCAGCTTCTCCTTGTTGACGAGCTCGTCGAGGACGAACTGCGTCTTGATGCCCTTGACCGCCTGCTCCTTGGTCTCGGCGTCGAACTCCTCGACCGTCTTGCCCTGGATCTGCAGGTACTGCTCCAGGTCCAGACCCATCTGGCCGAGCTGGTGGTGCTCCAGGTTGTGCTTGCGGGTGCCCACCTCGTCCTCGAGCAGCTTCTCGGGAACGGGGACCTCGACCAGCTCGAGCAGCTTCTCCAGGACGCGCTCCTGGGCCTGCGTGGCCTGGTCGTACTCCTTCATGTTCGCGAGGCGCTTGCGGCTGTCCGCCTTGAGCTCCTCGAGGGTGTCGAACTCGGAGGCGAGCTGCGCGAAGTCGTCGTCGAGCTCCGGCAGTTCGCGCGCGGCGACCTGCGAGACCTTGACGGTGACCTCGGCGTCCTTGCCCTCGGCCGAGCCGCCCTTGAGCTGCGAGGTGAAGGTGGCCTCGCCGCCGGCCTCGAGACCGGTGACGGCCTCGTCGATGCCGTCGAGGAGCTCACCGGAGCCGATGGTGTACGAGACGTCGGAGGCGACGCCGTCCTCGAGGACCTCGCCGTCGACCTTGGCCTCGAGGTCGAGGGTCACGACGTCGCCCTCGGCGGCGGCGCGCTCGACCGGGGAGGTGGAGGCGAAGCGCTCACGGAGCTGCTCGACGGACTTGTCGACGTCCTCGTCGGTGACCTCGATGGCGTCGACCTCGACCTCGATGCCGGAGTAGTCCGGGATCTCGATCTCGGGGCGGACGTCGACCTCGGCGGTGAAGTTGAGGGTCTCGTTGTCCTTCAGCTCGGTGATGTCCACCTCGGGCTGGCCCAGGACGTTCAGCTCGGCCTCGTTCACGGCCTGCGTGTAGAACTTCGGAAGCGCGTCGTTGACGGCCTCCTCCAGCACGGCGCCACGACCGAAGCGCTGGTCGATCACGCGGGCGGGGATCTTGCCCTTGCGGAAGCCCTTCACCGTGATCTGCTGGTTGATCTTCTTGTACGCCGCGTCGAGGCTGTCCTTGAGCTCCTCGAAGGGCACCTCGACAGTGAGCCGAACCCGGGTCGGGTTCAGGGTCTCCACGGCGCTCTTCACGGTTCGGTCTCCTTGTGGCTGACTGCTTTGGTTTCTGCTGAGCCAGACAGCTGCAGCGGATGCGCGTCGCCGGGACCGTTTCGTGGGACCGTTCGCTGGTTTCACGGGAGGTGGCACACGGGCGCGCAGCTTGCATAGTAACCGCAGCGGGTACGCGCCCCAAAAGGCGATCTTGACAGAGGGCCCTCAGGGCCGGGTGTCAGCGGAATCGCGCAGGTGGCGCCGGTGGATCGCGCAGGTGACGCTGGTGGTCGGGGTGGCGGGATTTGAACCCACGGCCTTCCGCTCCCAAAGCGGACGCGCTACCAAGCTGCGCCACACCCCGTCGGTGCGACACGTAGGGTACATGCCCGCCGCCACCGCGACCGCCGCATTTCCGGGGCCTCCACGGGGCCCGCATATGGGGTGTGCGCCGCACACCCGCGACCCGCTACGATGCAGGGGCGCCGCGGTCCTCGTGACCTGCGGTGCGGTGCTTGCGGGCGTAGCTCAATGGTAGAGCCCTAGTCTTCCAAACTAGCTACGCGGGTTCGATTCCCGTCGCCCGCTCCAGCTTGTGAAAGGCCCAGGTCACGGAGGTTCTCCGCGGCCTGGGCCTTTTGCGGTTCAGGCGCTCGCCGGGGCGGTCAGCCCAAGCTGCCGACGGTCTGTGAAGAGTTCCAGGCGGGAGCACTGGGCGCACTGGATGCCCGTGGCCGAGTCATTGGCCCAGTCGAGCCGCATGAACGTCATGCCGGCCGTGTTGAGCTGGACCTCCCGCTCCCAGAACAGCGCGCCGCGGCACACCGGGCAGTGCATCTGGTGCTGCCCGACCGTGACCAGCCAAGGCCCCCTGTAGCGCTTCGCCATGTTTCCCCGTCCCCCGTATCCGCCGCCCACGCGCTGGGCGGATCCGGGGACAGGATGTCATCCGGCTAGAACTGGATGTCGTTGAGCGTGCGCGCTATGGAGTCCAGGAAGCGCTGGATGTCGTCGGCCATTCCTGTGGACGCGAGGAAGAAGCCGAAGAGGACCGCGATCACGGCCGGGCCCGCCTTGAGCGAACCCCCGCGGATCAGCACCACAAGGATGATCGCCAACACGAGTACCGCTGAAAGCGAGAAGACCACAACTGATCACACCCTAGGTCGGTCCGCATTACCGCCCGGAGGCACGCCGTCACACCCCCGCCAGAACCATCGTGCCACCAACGGGCCCTGCCTATGCGGCGGGTGACGCATCGTCGGCCATCCCGCCTGCGGTCCCGCGGAGGCTCGCACGGGTCCCGTGGCGGCCACGGCGCGGGTACGGAGCGGGCACGGGGCGCACACACGATGGTTACGCGCCCTCATTACGCGGGCACATGCCGCATTCAATTCGGCTTGATCGTTGCCCTACGCACGCGGTCTGTTCGCAGGGAATTCGAATTGTTGCCGCGCGCACAGTACTTGGGGCGCACACGGGGAGGGAACCGTCGGCTCCGCTCACGTATTCACCTCGAATGAACATGAGGAGTTTGGTGAGTAAAGGCCAATGAAGCGGACATATCACCAGAGTCGCCTGCGGATGCTATGCCCGGATATAGCGGGATTGATAGGCCCATGCCGTAAGGAGAGTTGAGTCACTATTAGGTGGCGGGATCTCTAAGTCGACTTACGCGTAAGCGTGTACGCAGGCAGAACTCGCCATACATGGCGCTCATCACGTCCGATATTCACCGGAGGGGTTTTACGGGAACGCTCCGCCGCCACTAGGGTGCCTCAAATGTTCCACGCTGCCACTACCCCCGAAGGCGCAGTGCGGTCACAGCACCGGACCCCGCTCCCCCCCGTCCAGGAACCGGCATCCGGTGTGCCGAGTCCGCGCTCCCCCCACAACGTCACGGACCGTTCCCCCGCGGCCTCCGGTGAGCAGAAGTCCGGCAAGCAACGCGACGCGTTCTTCGACAACGCGAAGTACCTGGCGATCGTCCTCGTCGCGATGGGACACGCCTGGGAGCCCCTGACCGACCACTCCCGCGCCGCCGAGGCGCTGTACATGGTCGTCTACACGTTCCACATGCCGGCCTTCATCCTGATCTCCGGATATTTCTCGCGCAGCTTCGACATGCGCCCGGACCGGCTGCGCCGCCTCGTCACCGGGGTGCTCGTGCCGTTCGTGGTCTTCGAGGTCGCGTACACCCTCTTCAAGCGCTGGGCGGACGACGACCCCACGCAGCCGATCAGCCTGCTCGACCCGTGGTACCTGACGTGGTTCCTCGTCGCCCTCTTCGTATGGCGTCTGACGACCCCGCTGTGGAAGGCGATCCGCTGGCCCGTTCCGGTCTCGCTGGCCATCGCCGCGCTCGCCACCGTCTCGCCCGACATCGGTGACGACCTCGATCTGCAGCGCGTCCTGCAGTTCCTGCCGTTCTTCGTGGTCGGTCTCGTCCTCAAGCCCGAGCACTTCCAGATGGTGCGCCGCCGCGAGGTGCGGATCCTGTCCGTGCCGCTGTTCGCGTTCGCGCTGCTCTTCGCGTACTGGGCGGGCCCGCGGATGACGTCCGCGTGGTTCTACCACCGCGACAGCGCCCAGGAGCTCGGTGCTCCGTGGTGGGCCGGCATCGTGATGACGCTGGCTCTGTTCGTTTGCTCGATGGTGATGGTGGCGTGCTTCCTCGCCTGGGTGCCGCGACGCCACATGTGGTTCACGATCCTCGGTGCGGGCACGCTGTACGGCTACCTGCTGCACGGCTTCCTCGCCAAGGGCTCGCGCTTCTGGGGCTGGTACGAGGACTACGCATGGCTGCACAAGCCGCTCGGCGAGATCTTCGTGACCCTGGTCGCGGCGACCGTCGTGACGCTGCTGTGCACGCCGCCGGTGCAGCGGATGTTCCGCATCGTGATGGAGCCCGACATGAAGTGGGCCTTCAAGCGGGACGCGGCGGAGCTCGCCCGGGAGCGGGGTCGGCACAAGGCCGGCTGAGGCTTGGCTTGTTGTCTTGCATACGTGAGGGGCGCCTGCGACGGATCGCAGGCGCCCCTCACGTATGCAAGGAGAAGTACCGCCCCCCTTGGAGAAGTGACTACTCCCCCTTGAGGTGCCGCATCAGCTTCTCGAAGTCCGTCCAGGCCGTGAGGTCCGACGGGTCGCCCGGCAGCGGGTAGTAGAGGGCGGGGCGGGTCTTCGGGCCGAGTTCCAGCGGGGCCGTGCCGAGCGGGGTGCGGCGGGCGCGGTCCCCGGGCATCGAGCGGACCTCGTCGGCGCCGAGCGCGAAGCCCGCGGGCACGCCGGGCGCCTCGAAGCGCGGGAGCACGGCGAGGTCGCGGCGGGCCTTGCGCACCTGGACCAGGAGCGACTGGAGGCGGTGGCGCGTCGCGAGGGTCTCGGCGATGCCGGGGAGCGCGTCGAGCGGGAGCGGTGCGCCCTCCCCGTATCCCGCGATGACGGTGATGTCCTCCTCGACGCCCGCCTTCGTACGGCTGACGCGCAGGGTCGCGAAGAGGTCCTCGCCGACCGCGTAGAGGAGCGTGGGCTCGGGGGCCCGCTCGTGCGCGAGGTCGGTCAACTGCCGCAGGGACCACGGGAGGTTGACGGGTTCGGCGGTGCCCCAGCCGATGGGCGGTGCGCCGCGCAACGCGTGGCAGACGGATTCCAGGGCGCCGCCGAGCACCAGGCGGTCGTCGGCGGGATGGACCGTGCGGAACTGCAGTGTGAGCTGACGTTCGCCGGTGTCCGTGACGTCCTTGAAGACCTCGGGCACGGGTGTGGTGCCGTCCGCGTCGGGCACCGGCTGGAACAGTCCGCCCTGCCAGGCGAGCACCGCGCCGGACAGCCCGTCGTAGTATCCGCACTCCTCGTCCCGTACGACCCAGCGCGAGGGCCAGCCGTCGAGCGCGGCGCGGACGGCCGGGGTGAGGCGGGCGCCGGGCGGCGTCACGATCTGCAGGCCGATGCCGGCGGCCGCTGCCGCGGAGACCGCTGTGGAGAGCCAGGCCGTCATGGGGACGACCGGGCGGTCCTGGATGACGACGGCCGCCTTGTCGGTGAGCACGTCCACGGAGCCGCCGCCGCCCTCCGCGTTCACCTGGACGCCCTCGGACTTGATCACGTCGAGCGTGCGGGCGGCCTCGGGCGGCCAGACCGCGCCGCCCGCGAGGGAGGCGATCCGGGACACGTAGCCGCTCGCGAGCTGTTCGGCCGCGGCGACGCCCGTGGTGGCGCGGGCCTCGGTCCACCAGTACGGAAGGTCCGGTTCGCGCACGCCGAGCAGCCGGGTGGCCTCGCCGGGGACCTGGACGAGCAGCGGGGCCTCGACGGAGACGAGGGGGCGGCCCTGCTCGTCGCAGAGCTGCACCACGGCGCCTTCGCCGGCCGCCTGCAGCTGCTGGTCGGGGCCGCCCGCGAGGAGGCTCGCGAGGATGGTCAGGGGGTCGGGCATCCGCTCCGTGAGGGCGATGACGTCCTTGGTCATGAGGGGCTCCCTGCGCGCACGGTCCGGATCACCTCGGTCATGAGTGGCTCCCCGCATGCACCGTCTGAATCAGCCGCGAGGGCTCGCCCCGCCGCACGAACGTTCCGCGCCCCGAGGGCTGCGCGGACGCGTACACCCCGGGGAAGAGCTGGCCCTCGCTGCGGTCGCCGGTCATCACCAGCGCCGACGAGCCGGACTCGCGCAGACCCTGCACCATCGGCTCGTACAGGCCGCGCGAGGCGCCCGCGACGCGCCTCGTCAGCACGAAGTGCAGGCCGATGTCGGCGGCCGAGGGGATGTAGGGCAGGAAGGGCGCGAGGGGCTGCTGGCCCGCCGTCGTCAGGACGTCGTAGTCGTCGACGAGGACCACGATCCGCGGGCCCGAACCCCAACTGCCGGGCTCCAGGTCCTCGGTGTCCTGACTGTCGTCCGGCAGGCGCTTCTCCAGCTCGGTGGCGATACCGGCCGAGAGTCCGGCGGCGAGCTTCGTGTTGTACGCGTAGCCGCCGCGGTACTCCTCGGGGATCGCGCCACGCAGCCCGCGCCGCGGGTCGAACACGGCGAAGACCAGCTCGTCCTCGCTGTAGCGCTCCATGAGGCCCTCGGCGACCACGCGGAGCAGGTTCGTCTTGCCGCACTCGCTGTCGCCCATCACAAGGAGATGCTGGTCGTGGTGGAACAGGTCGAGCAGCACCGGCTTGAGCGCGGACTGGTCGAGCGCGATCGGCACCCGCTTCGGCTCGGCGGCCGGCCCCGGCAGCAGCTCCTTGTCGAGGACGTGCGGCAACACCCGTACGGGCTGGGCGACTTCGCCGGTCCACGTGGCACGGACCGTGCGGGCGGTGCGCTCGAGGACCGTGCCGAGTTCGGCCGTGTCGGACGAGGAGTCGGTACGGGGCAGGGCGACCTGCGCGAAGAGCTTGCCGTCCGTGAGGATGCGGCCGGGCTCGTCCGGCGAGAGGGTCTCGGCGAGCTTGCGGTCGACGCTGGACTCGGTGGGGTCGTTGAGGCGCAGCTCGACGCGGGTGCCGAAGGTGGTCTGGGTGGCGATGCGGACGTCGTTCCAGCGGAGCATGCCGGCGACGATGTGGATGCCGTAGCCGCCGCCTCGCTTGAGCAGGTCGGTGACCGCGTCGTCGAGGTTCTCGAAGTCGTCGCGCAACGCGCCGAAACCGTCGATGAGCAGCACGATCTCGGTGGAGGCGAGTTCGGGCAGCCGGCCCGCGGCGCGCAGGTCGCGCAGCTGCTCCACGGAGTCGATGCCATGCGCGCGGAACAGCTCCTCGCGCTGCTCCAGCATCGAGCGCACCTCGTCGACGGTACGGGCGGCCCGCTCGCGGTCGGCGCGGCCCGCGATCCCGCCGACGTGCGGAAGGCCGGAGAGCGCCTGCAGTCCGCCGCCCACCAGGTCGAGGCCGTAGATGCCGACTTCCTGCGGGGTGTGGGTGAGTGCGAGGGACAGGGCGAGGGTGCGCAGGAGCGTGGTCTTGCCGGACTGCGGGCCGCCGATGACGGCCGCGTGGCCGCCCGCGACGGTGAGGTCGAGGATCCACTGGCCCTGCCACTGCTTGGCCGGGTCGTCGAGCAGCCCGAGCGGTACCTGCAGCGGTCCGCGCCGCCCGCGCAGCTGCATGCCGCGCGCGCCCACGTCGACCGGGCCCGCCACCTTGTCGAGAGCGATGGCCTCGGGCAGCGGCGGGAGCCAGATCTGGCGTACGGGGTCGGTGGGCGCGTTCTCCAACTGGGAGACCAGGACGCCGAGTTCGGTGGGTCCGGTCTCGCGGCGGCGCATCTGCGGCTCGGCCGGGCCGCGGGCGTCCGGTTCGGCGAGCGTGTTGTACGCGTCGTAGGCGAGGGCGAGCGGTCCGCTGTCCTCCTCGTCGCGGGCGACGGGTCCGCGGTAGGCGCCGGAGACGTACGAGGCCTTGAAACGCTCGTAGACCGACATATCGACCTTCAGATAGCCGAAGCCGGGCAGCGGCGGCAGATGGAAGGCGTCGGTGGTGTCGAGGACGGTCCGTGACTCGTCGGCGGAGAAGGTGCGCAGGCCCAGGCGGTACGAGAGGTAGGTGTCCAGGCCCTTGAGCTTGCCGCCCTCGATGCGCTGACTCGACAGCAGAAGATGCACTCCGATGGAACGGCCGATACGGCCGATCGAGAGGAACAGATCGATGAAGTCCGGCTTGGCGGTGAGGAGTTCACCGAACTCGTCGATGACGACGAAGAGGTGCGGCAGCGGGTCGAGGTCGGGGCGCTTGGAAGCGCGCAGGGCCGCGTAGTCGCCGATGTCGGCGACGTTGCCCGCGTCCTTGAGGACCTGCTGGCGGCGCTTGACCTCACCGGCGAGGGAGGCGTGGACACGCTCGACCAGACCGGCCTGGTTCTCCAGGTTGGTGATCACGCCCGCGACGTGCGGCAGGTTCGCGAAGGGCGCGAAGGTCGCGCCGCCCTTGTAGTCGACGAGGACCAGCGAGAGGTCCTCGGGCGGGTGCGTGGCGACGAGCGCGAGGACGAGGGTGCGGAGCAGTTCGGACTTGCCGGAGCCGGTGGCGCCGACGCACAGGCCGTGCGGTCCCATGCCCAGCTCGGAGGACTCCTTGAGGTCGAGCAGGACGGGCTCGTGGGAGTCGCCGATGCCGATCGGGACGCGCAGGAAGGACCGTTCGCCGCGTGGCGCCCAGAGTTCCTCCAGGTCCAGGTGGGCCACGTCGTCGATGCCGAGGAGCTCGGCGAAGTCGACCGGTCCGGAGAGCGGGGCGTCGGCCATGGACTCGGCGGAGAGCCGCAGCGGCGCGAGCATCCGCGCGATGCCCTCGGCGCCCGGCACGGTCACCTCGTCGACGGTGCCGTGGGCGCTGATCGGCTCCCGCTCGCGCAGGTCCTCGATCACGACGCGGTCGCCGTCCACCGTGATCCGTACGGACACCTGGCCGGGCTCCTGCACGCGCTCGGCGAGCAGGTGGAGCACGGAGACGCCCATGTCGCGCAGGCCCACCGCGTCGTCGGGGCGCGGCAGTTCGGCCGCGTCCTCGCCGTAGCCGTCGGAGACGACGAGGAGGCGCGACGACATGGCGAGCGCGGCCTTGTCCGACAGACCGCGGCGCACCTCGGCCGCGTACGAGGCACGGCGGCGCAGCTCATGGCCGATCTGGCGGGCGAGCTGGGCGGGCGACGGGGCGATACGGCGGGCGGCGACGGGGCCGTCGAACTGCTCGGAGTCGAGCAGATGCGGCAGCCACTTCGCCCACTCCCAGTCCTTGAGCCGCTCCCCCGGCACCGCGAGCGCCATCGCCACGTCGTCCGGGGCATGGGTCGCGGCGGCCTGGACGAGCAGGGCGCGGGCCACGCGCAGGGTGTCCTCGCGCGGGCCGACGACGCTGATGTTGCCGACGCGGTCCAGCGGGACGGTGAGCGGGAGTTCGGTGCCGGTGCGGAAGCGGTCCATCAGGGCGGACGCCTCGTTCAGCATGAACTTGTCGGGCGGCGTGAGCACCGAGGAGCCCTGCTGCTGGAGCTTGAGGTCCCGAACCGGCATCTCGCCCGTGCCGACCCGCACCCGCAGGAAGTCCCCGTCCATCCTGCGCCGCTCCCACAGCCGGGCCGGGTCGCGCACGATGTCGTACAGCGCGGACGGCGGCGGGTTGAGGATCCCGGCGCGCTCGCGGCGCTGCTTCTCCTCACCGGAGAGCTCCTCGCGCAGCTCCTCCAGGTATTCGAGGTACGCCTCGCGCTGGGTGCGGCGGGCGCGGCCCGCCTTGCCCTTCTGCGAGAAGACGAGGACGACCGAGCCGATGATGGTGACGATCAGGATGAGCGCGCCGATCGCCGCGAACGCGCCGTTGCTGCGCAGCACCGTCATCATCACGACCGAGGACATCACGCCCGCGACCGGCAGCAGCGAGGTCGCGATGTTGCCGCCCTTGCCGTCGGGCAGGTTCGGCGGCGCCTCGATGACACGGGCCTCGGAGGCGGCGGCGGGCCGCGTGGTGCGGGCCGGGCGGTGGATCAGTCGGGTGCTCATCTTTTCCCTGTACGTGTCCTTTTTCCTGTACGTGGGGTCTGCTGTACGCGGGTCAGCGGCGCTGCTGCGAGAGCTGGAAGACCTCGGCGGCGAGCCGGGTCGCGGCCGTGCGGGTCGGCTGCGCGAGCAGTTCGGTGCGGATCGCCCCGCCGGAAGCCAGGTGCCGGTCGTATGGCAGGAGCTGGACCTTCACCCCGGTCGCCTTGAGCTTCGCGGTCGCCTTGCCGAGGTCGAGTCCGCTGTGCGGCACCGTCTCGGTGAGCACGACGACCGTGCCCTCGATCATGTGCGGCGGAAGCTGCCGCATCCACTGCAGGACGGAATACGTGGACGTGACGCCCTCCAGCGTCGCGGGCGCGACGAGGACCCTGGCCTGGGCGGCGGACAGCGCGGTCCGCGCGACCTCGGCGGGCAGCGTCTCGCAGTCCACGACCGTGATCCCGAAGTAGCGGCGCAGCGAGACCATGACCTTCTCGTACGCCTTGAGGTCCAGCATCGCGCCGATCTGGCCCTGGCTGCCGGGCAGCAGCCAGGCGTTGTCGGGGAGCTGCACGAGATAGCCGGTCACATCGAGCAGCGACATCTGCGGCACGACGATCGAGGCGAGATCCCCGGTCGTCCAGCGCAGCGCCTCGGCGCCGACGCGCAGCGGCAGCGTGCCGAGCGCCGGGTCGGCCTCGACGAGCAGGACGGGGTCGTGGCGGTAGTGCGCGTAGGTGGTGCCGAGCAGCGCGGAGACCGTGGACTTGCCCGCGCCGCCGCGGATCGAGGTGACGGCGATCTGCCGGCCGGTGGTGACCGGGGCCTGCAGCAGCTCGCCGAGCCGCTTCGCGTCGGCGACCTCGCGGGCGGCGCTCGACGAGACGGTTCTGCGGACGGCACGCAGCGCCCGGGTCACGAAGGCTTCACCGTGCCGCGCCTTGCGCCGCGCGGCGGCCAGCTCCCCGTCGAGCACCTGCCGGGAGTCCGGGGTGCGGGGCGCGGGCTGGGCGTAGGGAGAGGCGGGGGGCTGCTGCTGCTCGTAGGGCTGCGGGGGTACGGGGTGTGGGGCGGGTGCCTGCACAGGGGCGGGCTGGGCGGGGGCGGGGGCGGATGCCTGCGTGGGCACGGGTGCCGGTCCAGGTGCCGGTGCCTGTGCGGGGACGGGCGTCTGTCCGGGCACCGGTACCGGTGCCTGTCCGGGAACCGGCGCCTGACCTCCCGTACCCCTGAGGTCGCGCAGCACATCGCCCTGCCAGTTGCCGCCGCCGTTCGGCATGTCCGTGCTCACTTCCCTGCGCCCCGTTCCCTGTTCCCTGTCACCCGGCAAAGATCTGCGCTCCGCTCAGAACTTGTCGAGCAGCTGCCCGTACACACCGAACGCCCCGACCGCGAGCGGGAAGAGCCCGATGACGCCGATCGACTCGATCAGATCGGCGAGCCTGCGCAGCCGCACCACCACATGCTCGGGCGGCTGTACCGCGAGCACCAGGAGCGGCAGCACCGCCGCCACGGCCAGGACCGCCAGCGGCCCGACGCCTTCGGCGTGCTGCATCCACAGCGTCACCAGGCGTACGGCGAGGAAACCGGCCGCCGCGAACAGCGCCACGACCTCGGCGACCAGCGGGAAGGCCCGCGCCCGCGACAGCAGCACCACCGCGGTGAGCGAGGTGAGCAGCACGGTCCACACGGTGGGCCGGGCCGACGTCAGCAGGAAACCGGCGGCCGCTGCCGAGATCGCGGTGGCGATCGTGGCGAGCGCGAGCCCGCGGTGCGTGGCGGCCAGCGCGCCGGCGACCTGGTGGCGGCTGACGGAGGCGCCGCCGGAGCGGCGGTCGTCGAGGCCGGTGAGGCCCGAGGCCATCAGCGCGAGGCGCGGCAGCATGCCGAGCAGCACCACGGAGACCACGGCCATCACGGCGCCGAGCCGCGCCGGGTCGTCCTGGACGGCGGCGGCCGCTTCCCAGATCAGCGTGAACGCCGCGGTCGCGGCGGCCCCGACGAGCCCGCCCCGGCCGAGCGGCGAGAAGAACCCGAGGAGCAGTTGCGTGAGGACCAGCGCACCGCCGACCGCTGCCGTGCGGACCTCGCCGGACCAGGCGTGCGCGTCGGCGGCGGTCCACGCGGCGAGCAGGCCGAGGACCCCGGAGGTGACGAGGAGCGCGGTGGCCAGGCCCCGGTTGCCCGCGCCGAGCCTGGCGACGAGCGCACCGGCGGCGGCGAGGACGAGCGTGACCGCGATGAGTCCGGTCGCGACGGACGCGAGGCCGAACTCGCCTCGGGCGAGCAGCGCCGCGATCGAGGCGAGGAGCACGGTGGCGACGCCGGCGCCGGCCCGGCGCGCGGCGGGCCGCCACCGCCAGGCGCGCAGATCGAGATCGTCGGCGACCTCGTCGGTCACGTCGTGCACGATGGGTGCGGGGGGCGCCGCGTGGGCCCGTACGAGGCGGAGCACCGCGCCGTCCGCCACCTCGGCGGAGGACAGGGTGCTCTCGTGCGGCAGTACGGCGCCGTCGGAGGTGATCAGCTGCCGGGTCATCGGCCGTGCGGCGGCCCGGTCGTCGAGCAACTGGAGGATGTCGGGCAGCAGTTGCCCTATGGGTGTGTCCGACGGCAGAACGATGTCCGCCCGCCGGCGCTCACCGACGAGGGTCACTCGGCTGAGTTGCGCTCGGGAACTCGTTGCAGTGCTCACCACTTACCGGAACCTATCATCGCGAAGTCGGGGCGGACGCTGGGCCGTTGGCGCCGAATTGACCGGAATGCCAGCTCTGTTCCAGGGGCTCGGCGCCGAGCAGTTTCTCCTGCTTCTGCTCCTGCTTGCGCTGCTCGTCCTTCTGCTTCTCGAGCATGCTCTGCACGAAGGACCAGCCGACACAGCCGGCGCACAGGACGGCGGCGATGGCGATCCCCGCGAAGACCTTGCCGAGCCGTTCATCGGCGGTGCGGCGCGCGCGCTGCGCACCGAAGAGCAGGGCGTCGCGCAGCCGTCGGCGGCGTACCGACACCGACTCCAGCAGCTGACTGTCGTAATCCCGCGCCATTCCTCAGCGTCCCCAGTCGTCCACGGTCATCCTCAGCAGTCCCGGCCGTCCTCGGCCCTCAGGCGTCGTCAGGCGTCCTCGGCGAGGCCGAGGAGTTCGCGCATCCGCGCGTACTTGCGCGCGAGCCGTTCCTGCGTGGGCGGGTCCAGCTCGGCCCGCCGTACCGGATCGGAATTGTGCGCGAGGTCGGCCGTCTTGACGAGCAGTGCCCCCGGCGTCGCGAGGATACGCGCCGCGTACGCCTCCGGTTCCTCGCCCTCGCGCTTGGTCAGCGCGAGCACGATGGCCTTGGTGGCGGGGGTCAGCGCGGCGGCCTCCAGCCACTCGGCGCTCAGGGCGTCGTCCTCGATCGCGTCGTGCAGCCAGGCCGCGGCGATCTGCTCGTCGCTGCCGCCACGGGCCCGGGTCCCTTCGGCGACGGCCTGCAGATGCCCGGTGTACGGGCGGCCGGCCTTGTCGGTCTGCGTGGCGTGCGCGCGGCGGGCGACGGCCTCGACGTCGGCGAGGCTCATCGGCTGCGGCTGCGGCTTCTGCTCATCGGACACGATCGGTCTCCCCCTCGGCTTTGCCTCCGCAACATAAGGCATCGACAAGGGGGAGGTACAGCTCGAAGGAGGACGGGTGGGACGACTCACGCGCCCCGCCCGCCTCAGCTGCCCAACGGGTCACCGAAGAACACGCCGGAAATCACCAGGAAACCGAACCAAAGCGGCGGAATCAGCGCGACATACGACAATGGCCGCTTGTGCAGCGGCACCCCGGCCGGCACCTGAGCCCCGTGCTGCCCCGGCACGGGCGGCTGCAGCGCCCGGACCCTGCGGCGCGCGAACAGGTTCGACAGCAGCGCGAACGGCGTGAAGAACACCAGCGAGAACGGGCTCCACCACCCCTGCCACAACGTCTTCCCGCTCATCTCGCGATAGACGCCCTCACCGCAGGCCGCGCACATGGAGCCGTCGAGCTTCTGGAACCGCATGGCGATGAGCAGCCCCTGATGAGCCCGGAACGTGACCCTCTCGGCGGGCATCCCACCACAGAACCGGCAACCGACGGGCCCCGTAGCGGGGTTGTGCCACCCGGCGCCCCACCGGGGCTGGCCCTGGGCGGGGATGGGCTGCTGATCGGCGTACGGGTTCTGCCGGCCGTACGGATTCTGCTGCTGCGGCGAAGTGCTCACCGGGGTCCCCCTGTTTGGTTCTTGGTGCTTTTGCGTGCGCAACGCCTACGTTGCGCGGAGCGCAGCGGTCATCAGGAGTGACCCGCACGCTCCTTGAGCGCGGCGAGAGTGGCGGACTCCTGCGGCCCGTCGGTCCGGACGTGACTCAGGTCGTCACCGCCGTACGCGATCAGCTCGCGCAGGGCCTCGGTCGGCCGGAGCCCGTTCGCCTTGGCCTCGCGCAGACGGCGTGACCACTCGGTGCTCTTGCGGTACGCGGCCGGGCCGCCCGCCTTGCGGTACAGGAACCCGCCCGCGTCGTCCTCGTCGTTGGCGAAGGCGTAGCCGACGATCCCGCCCTCGCTGTCGACGACGGTCAGATACTGGACCGGCTTGTCCGTGTCGGGCCGGTAGAGCGGCGGACCGCCGGGCGCGGCGTCGAACCGCAGGTCCTCGTCAAGGCGCGGATTGGGCCGCTGTTCCCTGCTCATCAAGTCGTTCCTCACTGGCGCGGCAGGACTTCACCGTAGACCTGCACCTGCCCCTTGTCGTCCATGAAGACCCGGGTGACCCGGTAGCTGGAGCCGCGTCCGAGGAGCAGCTCCCGCTCCGTCACGTCGTACTTGCTGACCTTCTCGACCCACAGCGCGGGCGTGCCCTCGGGCACCCGCAGGTGCAGGACGGCTTCCTTGCCGGAGAAGCTGGCCACCGGGTTGTTGCCGAGAGAGGTCGAGAAGTATCCCTTGTCCGGGTACGTCTTGCCGATCATGTCGTCGTACGAGGACAGGTTCAGGTGACCGAGACCGGTACCGCGGACCACCATGATGTCCTCGGGCACCGGCTTCCCGGCCATGACCTTGTCGATCTCGGCGATGTCGGCCCGCACCGCGGGGGTGTCGTACGCCGCGTCGCCGCGCAGGTAGCCGTTCATGTCGATGTACGACGGCGGGGTGTCGCCCGTGTAGTCCCACAGGGCCTGCTTCGCGGCCGGGTCGAGATCGTCCACGTACTGGTTCCAGTGGTCGCGGCCGTAGGCGATGGCCGCGTCACCGTCCGGGAACGACACCGCGCCCTCGTTGAGTTCCGCCGCCGCCACGCGGTGCTGCTCATCCGGCGTGAGCCGGTTGAACTCGGCCTCCGACATGCTCGGTTCGTAGGTGAACGTGCTGTCCGAGGCGCCGGAACCGGGGCCGTCGCCCGCCGCACCATCGGACTCGTCACCGGCGTGCGCGGCATCGTCCGCCGCGCTCGTGTGGTCCGGGTTCCCGGCGTGGGCTGCGTCGTCGCCGTGACCGGCTGCGTCGTCGCCGTGGGAGGCCGCGTCGTCGCCATGGGGGGCCGCTTCATCGCCGTGACCTGCAGCGTCGTCGCCGACGTGCGCCCCGTCGTCCGCGTGGGATCCGGGACCCGTCGGGATGTCAGGGCCGGAACCGGGGCCGTGCGGCGGCAGGTGGGAGCCGCCGGAAGTCGAGCCCGGGACCGCGTTGTCGGCCGTGCCGGACGGGACGTGACTGTCGCCCGCGTGCACCCCCACGAGGACCGGCTGCTGCACGGGCGTCTGCTCGGGGAGCTTCTCCGCCGGGATCGGGTTCGGGTCCACCGCCCCGTTCGGCGAGATCAGCGAGCCGTCGGGCTCCAGGACCCGGCCGTCCGGCAGCGCGACCGAGTCGTGCGAGACGGTCGTCCATCCCTCGGGCAGCTTGAGCGCCCCGGTGGGCGTGGTGACCGCACCCTCGGGGATGGCCGCGCCCTCGGGAAGCGTGAAGGAACCGTCGGGCATACGGAGCGAGCCCTCGGGCAGCCGGACCATCGTGTCGGGCAGCGGCGGGATCTCGATCGTGCCGACGCCTTTGAGTCCGGCCATGATGTCGCCGAGTTTGGACAGGCCGGCGCCGCCGGCCTTGGTGATGTAGGTCATCGGGTCGATGGCCTTACCGGCCTTCGACAACGCGGACAGCGTCT
>NZ_JBITIG010000010.1:0-373496 GCF_044458745.1 Streptomyces sp. NPDC050418 | reverse complement strand
ATTCCGAACCCGGAAGCTAAGCCTCACAGCGCCGATGGTACTGCAGGGGGGACCCTGTGGGAGAGTAGGACGCCGCCGAACTAATTTTGATAAAGACGCTGGTCCCCGAACTTCGGTTCGGGGACCAGCGTCTTTTTGTTTTGCGTCACTTGCCGTTCACGTTGCCCCGACAGCATCCGCGGCATGGGGACTAGCGCACTGCTCAAGGCCGCAGGGATCGGACTCGGTGACGAGGTGATCGTGCCGGCCTACGGGAACGTCGAGATCGCCGAAGCCGTGGTGTCCGTGGGCGGGCTGCCCGTGTTCGCCGACATCGACCCCGGGACGTACTGCCTCGAGAGCGAGGCCGTCACCGCGGCCATCGGGCCGTGCACCGCCGCGATCGTCGCGGTACGGCGCTTCGGAGGTGCGGCAGGTCTGCGGCGGGTCCACGAAGTCGGTTCGGACAAGGGTCTGTTGGTCCTGGTCGAGGATGACGAGACCGCTCCTGTGCCGGCCGGCGAGATCATGCAGCGACAGGCGCAGGCAGCGTATTTGTCGGCCCGGCTGCGGGGTGTGGATGCTCCGGTGCACAACGAGGGGCACACGTACGGGCAGTACGTGGTGCGGGTGCCCGGGAACGGGCGGCCCGACCGGGATGCCTTCGCCCGTGCCGTACGCGCCAAGGGTGTGCGGTGTTCGGTGCCGGTGAAGACGCCCGTACACCGGCTGCCCGAGTACCGGCGCGATGTCGAGCTGCCCGAGACCGAACGTGCCGCCGACGAGACGCTGGCGCTCCACATCGGCGGCGGGCTCGGGCGGCGGGACCTGCAGCGGATGGTGTCCGCGTGCAATGCGCTCGGCGGCCTTCTGGTGCCTGCCTTTTGAAGAGGGCTCAGGGCAACGCGTCCAGGAACGCGCGGGTCGCGGGTGCCGGATTGAAACGGCTCCAGGCCACGTACTCGACCCGTTGCGGGCCGTCGACGACCGACAGGACGTGGACCTCCCGGTGGGCGTGGGCGATCGGCGGTGGGAGCATCGCGACCGCGAGGCCGCGGCTGACGATGCGCAGCATCAGCTCCGCCGACATCAGCTCGTAGGCGACTTCGCGCTCCAACTCGGCCGCCTCGAAGGCGAGATCGCTCTGGGCGCGGCCCTGTGAGCCGACCGGGAAGTCCGCGAACGGGGACTCGGCGAGACGGCGCAGGGTGACCTTGCTCTGGTCCGCGAGCGGGTGCGTGGGGGAGACGACCGCCACGAGTTTTTCGCGGGCCAGCTCGCGGGTGTCGACGCCTTGGGGTTCCCGGCCGGCAGGGAGGCCCAGGAAGGCGACGTCCAGGTTGCCCGCCGCCACGTCGGCGCTCATCGCATCGCTCGCTGCCACGTGCAGGCTGACGGAGACCTGTGGATACAGCTCGCGGTAGCGCTGCAGGACAGCGGGGATGTCGACCGCTGACACCGTCGGGATGATGCCGATCCGCAGCCGTCCGCGGACCTGGCCCACCGCCGCGGCCGCTTCCGCCGCGGCCAGGTCGGCGGCCTCGATGCACTGACGGGCCCGTACGAGGAACGCCTCGCCCGCGGGGGTCAGTTCGACGCGGCGGCTGGTGCGGGCGAAGAGCTGGACGCCCAGCTCCCGCTCCAGGGAGCCGATCTGGTGGCTCAACGCGGACTGGGCCACGAAGCACTGGCGGGCGGCACGGGTGAAGTTGCGGGTCTCCGCCACCGCGAGGGTGTAGCGGAGTTGTCTGAGCTCCATGCGATCTATCGTGCAGCGCGATCGGTTCGATGACAACCATGTGTTGGACCGATGGATAGGTGCGGGCCGAGACTCTTCCTATGACCACAGTGATGAGCCCACAGACCGTGAAGTCCGCGCAGCCGGTGAAGTCGCCGCAGCGTGCGGCAGTTGTCGGCGGTACGTTCGCCCTGATTCTCGCCACCGCTCTCGCGCCGATGGCGTGGGGGACGACGTACGCGGTGACGACGGAGTTCCTGCCCGCCGATCACCCGCTGTTCGCCGCCCTGTTGAGGTCGCTGCCGGGCGGGTTGCTGCTGCTTCTGCTCACGCGTGTCCTGCCCAGCGGGGTGTGGTGGTGGAAGGCCGCCGTGCTCGGGGTGCTGAACATCGGGGCCTTCTATCCGCTGCTGTTCCTCACCGCGGAGCTGCTGCCCGGAGGGGTGGCGGCCACGCTCGGCGCCGTGCAGCCGCTGATCGTGGCGGGACTCGCGGTGGGGGTGCTGCGGGAGCGGCCGTCGGTGTGGCGGATCGGGTGGGCGGTCGCGGGCGCGGCCGGGGTCGGGCTGGTCGTGCTCGGTCCGGCGGCCGGGCTGGGGCTCGCCGGGATCGGTGCCGGGTTGCTGGGGACGGCGTCCATGGCGCTCGGGGTCGTGCTGACCAAGCACTGGAAGGCGCCCGCGGGTGTCGGGCCCATGACGATGACCGCGTGGCAGCTCACCGCGGGCGGCCTGTTCCTGCTGCCGCTGGTGTTCGTCTTCGAGGGCGCGCCGCCGCAGATCGACGGTCCTGCGGTGCTCGGTTACCTGTGGCTCGGCACGGTCGGCGGCTTCATCGCCCACACGCTCTGGCTGCGGGGGATCGGACGGCTTCCGGTGACCGCGACCGCGCTGCTCGTCCTGCTGTCGCCGCTGGTGGCCGCCGTGATCGGCGCGACGTTCCTGGGGGAGTCCTTCACCGGTCTGCAGACCGTGGGCCTGGTCCTTGCGCTTGGAGCGCTGGTCGCGGGACAGCTCGCCCCTCGGCGCCGTACGCGCCGGAACAGCTGACGACGTCCACGATGCAGAAGGGAATGAGTGGGATGAGGATCGCAGTCATCGGAGCCACGGGGATGGTCGGCAGCCGGGTCACCGCCGAGGCCGTACGTCGGGGGCATTCCGTTGTCGCCGTCTCGCGCAGTGCGCCCCGGGAGCTGCCCGAGGGGGTCGAGTGGGTGGGTGCGGACGCGGGGCGGCCCGAGGAGCTCAAGCCCGTCGTCGCCTCGGTCGATGCCGTGGTGCTGGCCGTCCGGCCGGCGCCCGGGGCCGAGGCGGAGCTCGCGCCGCTCACCGCGCGGCTGCTCGACGTGACCGCAGGGACGCCGCTCCTCGTGGTCGGCGGTGCGGGTCCGCTGCGCAGTCCCTCGCGGGGACGCGTGGTCGATGATCCCGCGTACGTCCCCGAGCAGTGGCGGGCGATCGCGCGCGCCAGTGCGGAGCAACTCGAAGTGTGCGCCGGACACTTCAGTACCGACTGGACCTACCTCAGCCCGCCCGCGCTGCTCGAACCGGGCGAGCGGACGGGAACGTACCGGCGCGGTGGTGACACCCTCCTTGTCGGTGCCGACGGGCGTTCGCGGATCAGTGCCGAGGACCTGGCAGTCGCCGTGCTCGACGAAGTCCAGGCCCCCTGCGGGCTGCGGCATCTGACGGTCGCGTACTGACGCAGGTCAGCGGGCTAAGCGGCCTTCTTGGGGTGGGACTTGAAGAACTCCCACATCAGGTCGGTGGCGCTCACCGCCGCGTCCCGCTCGGCCATGTCCGACTTGCCCTGCGGCCAGGCGTGGCCCATCTGCGGCATCCGGTAGACCTCGACCGCGGAGCCGTCCGAGCACTTCGCCGCGGTGTGCGTGATCTTCTGCTTGAGCTTCGCAGGGGGCCCGGTCCTGCAGTCGAGGCGGGACTGCCAGGTCTTGAGGCCGTCGTCGAACGCCGGGTACCACTTGTCCTCGCCGCCGATGAACGTGATCACCGAGACCGGGGACTTGGGCATGTACGAGTCCTTGGTGGTGGGACTACCGCTGTAGCCGCCGCTGACCGGGGCGATGGCGGCGATCGTGTCCGAGAGTTCCACGGCCAGCTTGAAGGCCATGTCGCCGCCGTTGGAGATACCGGTCGCATAGATGCGCTGGGGATCGGCGCCCCAGGTGTCCACCAAGGACTCGGTCATCGTCTTGAGGAAGCCGACGTCGTCCTCGCTGCCGCAGCAGACCAGCGCGTTCATCCCGCCGTTGAGGCCCTCGGGGTAGACGGCCAGGAAGTTCTCGCGGTCGGCCTTCGCGGAGAGGTCGCTGAGCTTGGCGACGTGGGTGGCCGTGCTGGGGTACGGGTGCATCACGATCACCAGCGGGAGCTTCTTGCCCGGGGTGTACGAGGGCGGGGCATGGACCGTGTACGTGCGCTTCTGGCCCTTCCAGTCGAGGGTGACCGACTGGTCGCCAGGCGCCGGATTCACCTTCGGCGCCGAGGACTTGGACGGCTTCTTCGGCTTCTCGCTCTTACCGTCCCCCGAGTCGGAGGAGCAGCCGGCGAGCGCGAGGACCAGTGCGAGCAGGGCTGCGGTGAGGACGCGGCGTGGACCCGTGGGCGGCATGCGCGCATGGTGCCAGCGGCCGGGGGGTCGGTCCAGAGGAAGCGGTGGTTCTGCCCAAGCTGTGATCCGGGGTATGATCTGTCTCGTTGCCGCGCGGGAAACCGTGCAGGTCAACAGGCCCCTATAGCTCAGTCGGTAGAGCGTCTCCATGGTAAGGAGAAGGTCTGCGGTTCGATTCCGCATGGGGGCTCAGGAGAGCGAAGACCCCGCCCGGATCCGGGCGGGGTCTTCTGCGTAGCGGGACCGGAACAGGCCCGGCCGGGCTCAGTCCGTATGCGGCTCGGGGACGCGCATCGCGAGGATCGCCATGTCGTCGGAGGGCGCGTCGGTAGCGAAGCGCTCGACCGCGCGCATGACGCGGGAGGCGACCGCGCCCGCGGTGAGGCCGGTGCAGGTGGTGAGGACGTCCGTCAGGCCGTCGTCGCCGAGCATGCGGGTGCCCTCGCGGCGCTCGGTCACTCCGTCCGTCACGCAGAGCAGGACGTCGCCGGGCTCCAGCGTCATCGACTGCTCGTACAGCTCCAGGTCCTCCATCACACCGAGAAGCGGCTGCGGTTCGGCGAACGGCTCGACCGTGCCGTCCTGGCGCAGGCGCAGCGGCAGCGGATGGCCGGCGCAGACCAGCTTCAGGATCGCCGAGCCGTCCTCCTGCGGCCACAACTCCCCGTACAACAAGGTGAGGAAGCGGCTGCGGGCGCCCTCGTCGAGGATGGCCGCATTGAGGCGCTCAAGGACCGCGGGGCCGCCGAAGCCCTCGCGGGCGAGGAGCCGCAGCGCGTGGCGGGCGAGGCCGGTGACCGCGGCGGCCTCCGGGCCCGTGCCGCAGACATCGCCGATCGCGAAGCCGTACGCGCCGTCGCGGATGGGGAAGAGGTCGTAGAAGTCGCCGCCCACCTCGTTGCCCTCGCCGGCCGCGCGGTAGATCACCTCGACCTCGACGCCCGGGACCTGTGGGAGGCCGGGCGGGAGCAGGCTGCGCTGGAGGGACTGGCTGATGGCCATGCGCTCCGAATACAGGCGCGCGTTGTCGAGGGCGAGGGCCGCCCGGCGGGAGAGGTCCTCGGCGAGTTCGAGGATCTCCTGGCGGAAGTGCTCCTCGGAGGGCTTGCCGAGGGTGAGCATGCCGATGACGCGGTTGCGGGCGACGAGCGGCAGCACGACCGTTTCGCCGCCGACCGCGGAGGCCGTGGCGAGCGTGGTGCCGATGCCGGCCGCGAGCCGCGTGGGCTCGCCGAGGCCCAGGCTGCGCATCGAGGTGCGCAGGGCGGCGCGGTGGGCGGCCTCCGACGGCGCGTTCCACACGCGGGCGCCGGGGGTCGGGACCGGGTCCGGCGGATCGATGCGCTGGAGCAGGGCCTTGAGGCCGTCGATGCGGTCCTCGTCCTCGTGCAGTACGTAGGAGAGGTACGGCTCCGAGGACTGGTCCGCGATCGTGTAGACCGCGCACCAGGTGGCAAGCGTCGGGACCGTCATCTGGGCCATGAGCGCCAGGGTCTGGTCGCGGTCGAGGGTCCCGGCGAGCAGATCGGAGGCCTCGACGAGGAAGCTCAGCGAGCCGCGGCGCAGGCGCTCCAGCTCGCCCAGGCGGGCCGATTCGACGTTCAAAGCGATGCGGTCGGCGGCGAATTGGAGGCGGAGCGCCTCCTCGTTCGAGTACCGGCCGGGGGCCTCGGCCGCCACACCCAGCGAGCCGGTGAGCCGGCCCTCGACCTTGAGCGGGACGGTGACCACGGAGCGCATCCCGGTCCCGTTGAGCAGCGGGGCCGCGCCCGGGACCACGGTGAGGTCCTCGTGCACGGCAGGCATCCGCGCCGATCCGTACCGCCCGGTGCCCGCCTCGACCGGGACGCGGGCGAAGCGCTGGCGGGCGGAGGGCAGGCCGGTGGAGGCGCGGACCTCCAGTTCGGTCTCGTCGTCGGTGGCTAGCAGCAGGAAAGCGGCGTCGCCGTCGAGCATGTCGCGGGCGCGCTCGACCGTGCGCTGCAGGAGACCGTCGAGGTCGTCGGGCGCGGGGGAGCCGATGAAGGTGTCGAAGGGGTCGGCGGGGCCGCCCGTCTCCGGCAGGGTCGCCGCGTCGGGGGCGGGGCCGCGGTGCGGGGTCTGCAGGACCGCGCGCTCCTGGTCGCGCACGAGCAGACAGACCGTGGACGGATCGCCCTCGCTGTCCCGTACGCGCAGATGGGAGGCGTAGACGGGGATCACCCGGCCGTCGGCGCCGCGGATGCCGTAACTGCCTTCCCAGCGCGACAGCTGGAGCGCCTCGGCGATACCGGTGCCGGTGCCGGGGGTGTGCGGCCAGGCCGCGAAGTCGGTGAGCGGACGGCCGAGGACCTTCTGCGCCTCGTATCCGAACAAGCTCTCCGCGTCGTCGCTCCACGCGGTGATCGCGGCATCGCGGTCGAGCTGGACGACGGCGACGCGGACGCGCGGGTCGGTGACCGGCAGGAGTTCGACAGGGAGCGCGGGGCCCGCGGTGCGGGTGCCGACCGGGCGCTCGGGGAGGTCGAGGCGGAACCAGACCTGCTTGTGGGTGGGCGTGTACTCGACGCCCCAGCGGCTGGCGAGCGCGGCGCAGAGCTGGAGGCCGCGGCCGCCCTCGCGGTCAGGGCTGCCGAGTGTGCGCAAAGACTGCTGAAGCGGGATCTCTCGCTCCGGATAGCGGTCGGCGACCTCGATCCGTACAGCATCTTCACTGCGCAGGCACAGCACATCGGCGTTGGTGCCCGCGTGGACCACTGCGTTGGTGACGAGTTCGCTGGTCAGGACCACCGCGTCGTCGATGATGTCGGTGTGGCCCCAGCCCTGGAGGGTGTCGCGGACGAAGGCGCGGGCGCTCGCCACCGAGCGCCCGACCGGGTCGAATGTGGCGGCCGCTCGCGCGGTGATCACAGCACTCCTTGTCCGCGTGTCGGTCCCGGATCCGTCGACGTACACGTTTCCCCTGCCCATCGTGCGGCCGCCCCTCCGAAAGCGCGTCAGCCCGTGTGTTTCTCGTAACCACCGCCCAGGCCGGGCGGACCGGGGTGGTTGGACAGCCGGATGCCAGATTACTTACCTTCGCGGTTCATGCGGATGCCGGTTGCCGTGTTTTCGCCCGGAGGGTGCCTGCGGTGGCGATTTCCGTGGTGTACGAAGCTGCCGAAGTGTTATGGCCTGGTTCGGGCAGGGTGAAACACTGGGCAGGCTTCAATCGAGCGAAGTGGTCGACCCCTGCGGGAGGGACACGGTGGAGTCCGGTACAGCTGCGCGAGGCAAGGCCTCGCGCGCGAAAGGCGCTCAGCCCCGTGGCAGTCGCGGGAACGGGACCGTCGAGGTCGATGCCGCGGCCCTGAACAAGCTGGTCGCCGCGCTCGCCGCGATGCGGGACGGCAACTTCCGCAGGCGGCTGACCGTCGGCAACGACGGCGTGATGGGCGAGATCGCGGCGCTCTACAACGACGTCGCGGACCGCAATCTGCATCTGACCGGCGAGCTCTCGCGGGTGCGGCGGATGGTCGGACGTGAGGGAAAGCTCACGGAGCGGCTGGAGAGCGGCGCGTACGAAGGCTCGTGGGCGGTCGCGATCGACGCGTCCAACGCGCTGGTCGACGATCTCGTACGGCCCGTCTCGGAGGTCGGCCGGGTGCTCTCGGCCGTCGCGGAGGGCGACCTGGAGCAGCGGATGGAGCTGCGCGCGCCCGGGCCCGACGGCTCGGTGCATCCGTTGCGCGGGGAGTTCCTGAAGGTCGGACGTACGGTCAACAACCTCGTCGACCAGCTCTCGCGGTTCACCGACGAGGTCACACGGGTGGCCAGTGAGGTCGGTACCGAGGGCAAGCTGGGCGGTCAGGCCCGGGTGCGCGGTATGTCCGGTTCGTGGAAGGACCTCACGGATTCGGTCAACACGATGGCGTACCGGCTCACGGCGCAGGTGCGTGACATTGCTCTCGTCACCACCGCCGTCGCCAAGGGCGATCTGTCGCGCAAGGTCACGGTGCAGGTCGCGGGCGAGATGCTCGAGCTGAAGAACACCGTGAACACCATGGTCGACCAGCTCTCCTCCTTCTCCTCCGAGGTCACCCGCGTGGCCCGCGAGGTGGGCACCGAGGGCGAGCTGGGCGGGCAGGCGCAGGTGCCCGGGGTCGCCGGTGTGTGGAAGGAGCTCACCGACTCGGTGAACCTGATGGCCGGCAACCTCACCGCGCAGGTGCGCGGGATCGCCGAGGTCACCACGGCCGTCGCCAACGGTGATCTGTCCCGCAAGGTCACGGTGAGCGCGCGCGGCGAGGTGGCCCAGCTCGCCGAGACCATCAACCAGATGACCGAGACACTGCGTACGTTCGCGGACGAGGTCACCCGCGTGGCGCGCGAGGTCGGCTTCGACGGGCAGCTCGGCGGGCAGGCGCTCGTGCCGGGTGCGGCGGGCACGTGGAAGGACCTCACCGACTCGGTGAACACGGTCTTCCGGAATCTGACGACGCAGGTGCGCGACATCGCGACCGTGACGACCGCGGTGGCCAGCGGCGATCTCTCGCAGAAGGTCACGGTCGACGTGGCCGGCGAGATGCTGGAACTCAAGAACACCGTGAACACCATGGTCGACCAGCTCTCGGCCTTCGGTTCCGAAGTGACGCGGGTGGCGCGCGAGGTCGGCGTCGAGGGCGAACTGGGCGGCCAGGCCGAGGTGTCCGGCGCGGCGGGCACGTGGAAGGACCTCACCGACTCGGTGAACACCGCCTTCCGCAACCTCACCGGTCAGGTGCGCAACATCGCCCAGGTCACCACGGCGGTGGCGAACGGCGACCTGTCGCAGAAGGTCACGGTCGACGTCTCCGGCGAGATGCTCCAGCTGAAGAACACCGTGAACACGATGGTGGACCAGCTCTCCAGCTTCGCCGACCAGGTGACCGTCATGGCCCGTGACGTGGGTACGGAGGGCCGGCTCGGCGGCCAGGCACGCGTGGACGGCGTCTCGGGTACGTGGAAGGACCTCACCGACTCCGTCAACTTCATGGCCGGCAACCTGACTTCACAGGTGCGGCAGATCGCCCAGGTCACCACGGCCGTGGCGCGCGGCGACCTCTCGCAGAAGATCGAGGTCGACGCGCGCGGCGAGATCCTGGAGTTGAAGAACACCATCAACACGATGGTCGATCAGCTCTCCGCCTTCGCCGACCAGGTGACGCGCGTGGCCCGCGACGTGGGTACGGAGGGCCGGCTCGGCGGTCAGGCGCAGGTGCCCGGGGTCGCCGGTGTGTGGCGCGATCTGACCGACTCCGTGAACGGCATGGCCGGCAACCTCACCGCCCAGGTGCGCAACATCGCGCAGGTCGCGACCGCGGTCGCCCGAGGTGACCTCTCGCAGAAGATCGAGGTTGATGCGCGCGGCGAGATCCTGGAGCTGAAGAACACCCTCAACACGATGGTGGACCAGCTCTCCAGCTTCGCCGACCAGGTGACCCGCGTGGCACGCGAGGTGGGCACCGAGGGCATCCTCGGCGGCCAGGCCGAGGTGCAGGGCGTCGCGGGCACGTGGAAGGACCTCACGCAGTCCGTGAACTTCATGGCGAACAACCTGACTTCACAGGTGCGCAACATCGCCGAGGTCACGACCGCGGTCGCCATGGGCGACCTGTCGAAGAAGATCACGGTCGACGCGAAGGGCGAGATCCTCGAACTCGTCACCACCGTCAACACCATGGTCGACCAGCTCTCGAATTTCGCCGAGCAGGTCACCCGCGTGGCCCGCGAAGTGGGTACGGAGGGCCAGCTGGGCGGTCAGGCCCGGGTGCCGGGAGTCACCGGCATCTGGAAGGACCTCAGCGACAACGTGAACCTGATGGCGTCCAACCTGACCAGCCAGGTGCGCAACATCTCGCAGGTCGCGATGGCGGTCGCCAACGGTGACCTGACCCGTACCGTCACGATCGAGGCGCGCGGCGAGGTCGCGCAGCTCGCCGACACCTTCAACACCATGGTGCGCACGCTGAGTTCGTTCGCGGACCAGGTCACCAAGGTCGCCCGCGAGGTGGGCACCGACGGAATCCTCGGCGGGCAGGCCCGCGTCCCCGGCGTCGCCGGGACGTGGAAGGACCTCACCGAGTCCGTGAACCAGATGGCCGCCAACCTGACCGGCCAGGTGCGCAACATCGCGATGGTCACGACCGCCATCGCCAAGGGCGATCTCACCAAGAAGATCGACATCGACGCGCGCGGCGAGATCCTGGAGCTCAAGACCACCATCAACACCATGGTCGACCGGCTCTCCGCGTTCTCCCAGGAGGTCACCCGCGTGGCCCGCGAGGTGGGCACGGAAGGCCAGTTGGGCGGCCAGGCCCGCGTACGCGACGTCGACGGCACCTGGCGCGACCTCACCGAGTCCGTGAACGAGATGGCCGGGAACCTGACCCGCCAGGTGCGCGCCATCGCCGCGGTCGCCACCGCGGTGACCCGCGGCGACCTCAACCTGAAGATCGACGTCGACGCGGCGGGCGAGATCCAGGACCTGCAGGACAACATCAACACGATGATCGCCAACCTGCGCGACACCACCATCGCCAACAAGGAGCAGGACTGGCTCAAGGGCAACCTGGCCCGTATCTCCGGCCTCATGCAGGGCCGCCGCGACCTCGCGGACGTGGCCGGTCTGATCATGAGCGAGCTGACCCCGGTGGTCTCCGCGCAGCACGGCGCGTTCTTCCTGGCCGCGCCCACGGACGACCTGGGCGGAGCCGCCGAGGAGGACGCGTACGAACTGCGCATGATGGGCAGTTACGGCTACTCGATGGGCTCGATGCCCACGTCCTTCAAGCCGGGCGAGACGCTCATCGGGACGGCCGCGCAGGAGCGCCGCACGATCCTCGTCGAGAACGCGCCCTCCGGCTATCTCAAGATCGCCTCCGGTCTCGGGGACGCGCCTCCGGCGCAGGTCATCGTTCTTCCGGTGCTCTTCGAGGGGAAGGTACTCGGAGTGATCGAGCTGGCGTCGTTCCAGCCGTTCACGCAGATCCAGCGGGACTTCCTCAGCCAGATCGCCGAGATGATCGCGACGAGCGTCAACACGATCTCCGTCAATACGAAGACGGAGGTGCTGCTCAAGCAGTCGCAGGAGCTGACCGAGCAACTGCGCGACCGCTCCGAGGAGTTGGAGAACCGGCAGAAGGCGCTGCAGCTCTCCAACGCCGAACTGGAGGAGAAGGCCGAGCTGCTCGCCCAGCAGAACCGCGACATCGAGGTCAAGAACACCGAGATCGAAGAGGCCCGCCAGGTGCTCGAGGAGCGCGCCGAGCAGCTCGCGGTCTCGATGCGCTACAAGTCCGAGTTCCTCGCGAACATGTCGCACGAACTCCGTACACCGCTCAACTCCCTGCTGATCCTCGCCAAGCTGCTCGCGGACAACGCGGAGGGGAATCTCTCGCCCAAGCAGGTCGAGTTCGCCGAGACGATCCACGGCGCGGGCTCCGACCTGCTCCAGCTCATCAACGACATCCTCGACCTCTCCAAGGTCGAGGCGGGCAAGATGGACGTCTCGCCCACACGGATCGCGCTCGTCCAGCTCGTGGACTACGTGGAGGCCACGTTCCGTCCGCTCACCGCGGAGAAGGGCCTCGACTTCTCGGTTCGGGTCTCCCCGGAACTGCCCGCGACGCTGCACACGGACGAGCAGCGCCTGCTCCAGGTGCTGCGCAACCTGCTGTCGAACGCGGTGAAGTTCACCGACTCCGGCGCCGTCGAGCTGGTCATCCGGCCCGCGGGCGCGGACGTACCGCACGAGATCCGCACCCAGCTCCTGGAGATGGGCACGCTGACCAGCCCGGACGCGGACGTCATCGCGTTCTCGGTCACGGACACCGGTATCGGTATCCCGGGCAGCAAGATGCGGGTCATCTTCGAGGCGTTCAAGCAGGCCGACGGCACCACGAGCCGCAAGTACGGCGGTACGGGCCTGGGTCTGTCGATCAGCCGGCTCATCGCGCGGCTGCTCGGCGGCGAGATCCACGCGGCGAGCGAACCGGGCCGCGGCTCGACGTTCACGCTGTACCTGCCGCTGCACCCGAGCGAGCTGCCGCCGCAGGAATACGCCCAACTGGCCACCGCCATCGAGCCGGAGGGCCAGACCGGGCTGCCGCCGCTGCCCGCGCTGCCGCCCGTGCCGGCCGACGAGCCGTTCACGGTGAGCGACAACAACGGCCGGCCCGAGCCGGTCGCACCGGAGCCGGTGTCCGGACACGGGACGCTCTTCAGGCGCCGCCGCCGCTCGGTGCAGGCCGTGGAGCCGCGGGCCGCGCTGCCGGGCCAGACGGCCGGGCAGACGGGCCAGGGTCCCGGCGGACAGGATCAGTGGGCGGAGCCCGAGCAGCCGGCGCCGCAGCCGCGGCCGAGCTTCCACTTCGGCGGCGAGAAGGTCCTGATCGTCGACGACGACATCCGCAACGTGTTCGCGCTGACCTCCGTCCTCGAGCAGCACGGACTCGCGGTCCTGTACGCGGAGAACGGGCGCGAGGGCATCGAAGTCCTGGAGCAGCACGACGATGTGACGCTCGTCCTGATGGACATCATGATGCCGGAGATGGACGGCTATGCGACGACCACGGCGATTCGCCGGATGCCGCAGTTCGCGGGCCTGCCGATCATCGCGCTCACCGCGAAGGCGATGAAGGGCGACCGGGAGAAGGCCATCGACTCCGGCGCCTCCGACTACGTCACGAAGCCGGTCGATCCCGATCACCTGCTGTCGGTGATGGAAAGCTGGATGAACGAGAAGTGATCGCCGGCCGGTCGGTAAGCGTCCGGCCGGTGATCAGGATCGTGCATGATCTGCCCGTGTGCGGCGTCCCCCATGGTCCGCCGCACACGGGAACCGCACAGAATCCGCTGACGGAACGTGTCCATTACCGTGTAGAAGTGCGGGATTCGGGGAACCTTCTGGTCTCCGCTTGCGTTTCTGCTACGTGCACAGTGACATCGCGGTGACAGGGTGTGGCGACGGGCGGGGTGCGGCTACCATGACCGGCACAAGGACGGGCGGCGTGACGGAGTCGTCCGCTGGGGTGGCGAGAGGTGCTGCCCCAAGTCCTTCGGACAGGGGAGGCCCCGTACCGGGGCGAGGAGGACGGGCCATGGTGCAGAAGGCCAAGATCCTCCTGGTCGATGACCGGCCGGAGAATCTGCTGGCGCTCGAGGCCATCCTCTCTGCGCTCGATCAGACACTGGTGCGGGCATCGTCCGGGGAGGAAGCGCTCAAAGCACTGCTCACGGACGATTTCGCGGTCATTCTGCTGGACGTCCAGATGCCTGGAATGGACGGTTTCGAAACCGCGGCGCACATCAAGCGCCGGGAACGGACCCGTGACATCCCGATCATCTTCCTCACGGCGATCAATCACGGTCCGCACCACACCTTCCGCGGGTACGCGGCCGGTGCGGTCGACTACATCTCCAAGCCCTTCGACCCGTGGGTGCTGCGCGCGAAGGTCTCGGTGTTCGTCGAGCTCTACATGAAGAACTGCCAACTGCGCGAGCAGGCCGCTCTGCTGCGGCTTCAGCTCGAAGGCGGCGGCAAGGCGCCGGTCGGGGACAGGAGCGAGCCCGCGGGTCTGCTCGCCGAGCTGTCGGCGCGGCTCGCGGCCGTCGAGGAGCAGGCCGAGGCGCTCTCCAAGCAGCTCGACGACGAGTCCGCGGACGCCGCGGCCGTGGCGACGGCGGCACACCTGGAGCGCAAACTCACAGGCCTGCGCCGGGCACTTGACGCGCTGGAGCCGGGCGCCGGCCCCGGTGCCCCCGCGGTTCCCCCGCAGAACTGAGCTCACTCTCCTCGCTCCACCTGCGCAATTGATCCGGCGTCAGTTCTGCGCCTCGGTATGCCGACACGAACGGGTGAAGCAGTAGGCACACGTGTCCGCAGGGGTTCGCACCGGTAACCTCACCCCCATGGCCTCACGTCCCTCCGCAGCCAAGAAGCCGCCCGCCAAGAAGGCGGCCGCGCCCAAGAAGGCTCCGGCGAAGAAGGCCGCAGCATCCAAGGCGCCGGCCAAGAAGGCGCCGGCGAAGAAGGCCCCCGCCAAGAAGGCCGCGGCCAAGCCGGCACCGAAGCCCGCCCCGAATCCGACCGGCGGCGTCTACAAGCTGGCCCGCGCGGTCTGGCTCGGGCTCGCGCACGCGGTGGGGGCGACGTTCCGCGGCATAGGGCGTGGCGCCAAGGGGCTCGACCCGGCCCACCGCAAGGACGGGCTCGCGCTGCTCCTGCTCGGCCTCGCGCTGATCGTCGCGGCCGCCACCTGGTCCCAACTCCGCGGCCCCGTCGGCGATCTGGTGGAGCTGCTCGTCACCGGCGCGTTCGGCCGGCTCGACCTGCTCGTGCCGCTGCTGCTCGGCGGGATGGCCGTACGGCTGATCCGCCACCCCGAGCAGCCGGAGGCCAACGGCCGTATCGTCATCGGGCTTTCGGCGCTCGTCCTCGGTGTGCTCGGCCAGGTGCACATGGCGTGCGGCGCGCCCGGGCGCGGTGAGGGGACCGAGGCCATAAGGGATGCCGGCGGGCTGATCGGCTGGGGTGCGTCCCGTCCCCTGATCTTCACGATGGGCGAGGTGCTCGCCCTGCCGCTCCTCGTCCTGCTCACCGTCTTCGGGCTGCTCGTGGTCACGGCCACGCCGGTGAACGCGGTGCCGCAGCGGCTGCGGCTGCTCGGCCGGAAGCTCGGCATCCTCCAGCCCGAGCCCGCGACGGACGCGGACTTCTCGGAGGACGACGCGCGCTACGACGACCAGTGGCGCGAGGCGGTGCCCGCGTCCGGCGCCCGCCGCAAGCAGACGCCCGCCCCCGAGTCGTACGACCCGGACAGGGCCGAGGAGGAGGCGCTCACCAAGCGGCGCAGGCCGCGGCGGACCAGCGTGCAGCCCGAGATGGAGCCCTCGCTCGACGCCATCGACGTGGCCGCGGCGGCCGCCGCCGCGCTCGACGGCGCGGTGCTGCACGGGATGCCGCCCTCGCCGCTGGTCGCCGACCTCACGCAGGGCGTGACGGTCGAGCGGGAGCCCGAGCCGACGCCCACCCCGCTGCCGGGCGCACGCGTCCAGGAGCCGCTGCCGGCCGCGCGCGCCCAGGAGACCCTGCCGGCCACCGGGACAGCCGTCCCCGACCTCACCAAGCCCGCGCGCGAGGAGCCGCGCGATCTGCCGCCGCGTGCCGAGCAGCTGCAGCTCTCCGGTGACATCACGTACGCGCTGCCCTCGCTCGACCTCCTGGAGCGCGGCGGTCCCGGCAAGTCGCGCAGCGCCGCGAACGACGCCGTCGTGGCCTCGCTCAGCAACGTGTTCACCGAGTTCAAGGTGGATGCCGAGGTCACCGGCTTCACGCGTGGCCCGACCGTCACGCGCTACGAGGTCGAGCTCGGCCCGGCCGTGAAGGTCGAGAAGATCACGGCACTCGCGAAGAACATCGCGTACGCCGTCGCCTCGCCCGACGTGCGGATCATCAGCCCGATCCCCGGCAAGTCCGCGGTCGGCATCGAGATCCCGAACACCGACCGCGAGATGGTCAACGTCGGCGACGTGCTCCGCCTCGCGGACGCCGCCGAGGACGACCACCCGATGCTCGTGGCCCTCGGCAAGGACGTCGAGGGCGGCTATGTGATGGCGAACATCGCGAAGATGCCGCACGTCCTGGTCGCCGGCGCCACCGGCTCCGGAAAGTCCTCCTGCATCAACTGTCTGATCACCTCGATCATGATGCGGGCAACCCCCGAGGACGTCCGGATGGTCCTCGTCGACCCGAAGCGCGTGGAGCTCACCGCGTACGAAGGCATCCCGCACCTGATCACGCCGATCATCACCAACCCGAAGCGGGCCGCGGAGGCGCTGCAGTGGGTCGTGCGCGAGATGGATCTGCGCTACGACGACCTCGCGGCGTACGGCTTCCGGCATATCGACGACTTCAACGAGGCGGTACGGAACGGGAAGGTCACCGCGCCCCTCGGCAGCGAGCGGGAGCTCCAGCCGTACCCGTACCTCCTGGTGATCGTCGACGAGCTCGCCGACCTGATGATGGTCGCGCCGCGGGACGTCGAGGACTCCATCGTCCGGATCACCCAGCTCGCGCGCGCCGCCGGTATCCACCTCGTGCTGGCCACGCAGCGGCCCTCGGTCGACGTCGTGACCGGTCTGATCAAGGCGAACGTGCCCTCGCGGCTCGCGTTCGCCACCTCCTCGCTCGCCGACAGCCGGGTCATCCTGGACCAGCCCGGCGCCGAGAAGCTGATCGGTAAGGGCGACGGGCTCTTCCTGCCGATGGGGGCGAACAAGCCGACCCGTATGCAGGGCGCCTTCGTCACCGAGGCCGAGATCGCCGCCGTCGTGCAGCACTGCAAGGACCAGATGGCGCCCGTCTTCCGCGAGGACGTCACGGTCGGCACCAGGCAGAAGAAGGAGATCGACGAGGAGATCGGCGACGATCTGGATCTGCTGTGCCAGGCCGCCGAGCTGGTCGTCTCGACCCAGTTCGGATCCACGTCGATGCTCCAGCGCAAGCTCCGGGTCGGGTTCGCGAAGGCGGGGCGCCTGATGGACCTCATGGAGTCGCGCAACATCGTCGGGCCCAGCGAGGGCTCGAAGGCACGGGATGTTCTGGTCAAGCCGGACGAATTGGATGGAGTGCTGGCGGTGATCCGCGGGGAGGCTCACCCTTAAGGGAACAGGAGGCAACCGTTTCTCTTCGGGCTACGTCAAGTTGGATGGAGAGACGGCAACCTGTCCCACCATCAGGATGTCCGGTCATGGTGAAGGTCCGGCCAGCCTGATGGCGTACAAAGTGCTCCCGCCCGGTTGCCTCACCCTTTCGTACCCCCCCTAGACTGAACGTCCAGCAGGTGGCTACACGCTCGAAAGGCGCCCCCGTGTCCATCGGCAACTCCCCTGAAGACGACCGGCCTTCGATCCCGGAAGTCGACGACGACCGTCCCTCGATCGGACGGGCCCTCCAGCTCGCCCGCCTCGAGGCGCGACTCACGGTCGACGAGGTCAGTGCGGCGACCCGGGTCCGCGTTCCGATCGTGCATGCGATCGAACAGGATGACTTCTCGCGCTGCGGCGGCGACGTCTACGCCCGCGGGCACATCCGTTCCATCGCGCGCGCCGTCGGCATCGACGCAGCTCCGCTGCTCGACCAGTTCACCGCGGAGCATGGCGGCCGGACCACTCCGACCCCCGCCGCACCCCTGTTCGAGGCCGAACGCATCCGGTCCGAGCCGCGGCGGCCCAACTGGACCGCGGCCATGGTCGCGGCCATCGTCGCCGTGATCGGCTTCGTCGGGTTCACGATGTTCAGTGACTCCGGCACCGGCGGCAAGGACTCCGTGGCGGAAGGCTCGGTGACCCCCTCGCCGGAGGCGGGCAAGGACACCGGCAAGCCCGCGCCGTCCAAGCCCGCCGACCCCAAGCCGGACCCGGCCGACAGCGCCATCGCCAATGCGCCCAAGGACAAGGTCACCGTCCTGATCAGCGCGGATGCCGGCCAGAGCTGGATCTCCGCCAAGGACCACAACGGTGTGACGATGTTCGACGGGCTGATCAACAAGGGCCAGACGAAGACCTTCACCGACGACGACCGCATCGATCTCGTGCTCGGGAACGCGGGAGCCATAAAGCTCTTCGTGAACGGCAAGGAGATCAAGGACGACTTCCAGCAGGGACAGGTCGAGCGGCTCTCCTACACCAAGGAGGACCAGCAGGAGGCCGACCCCCAGGCCGGCTGACGCCCGCCATCGCCTCGAGAACGCCCCCGCCGGCCGTGTGCCGGCGGGGGCGTTCCCGTGTCCGCGGGCCCTCGGCGGGCGGCGTCCGGACGCGCGGCGAGGGGTGTCAGAGGAACCAGATACTCTGGACGTTATGCCCGAACGCCGTACCGTCGCCCTTGTCACTCTTGGCTGCGCCCGTAACGAGGTGGACTCGGAGGAGCTCGCAGGCCGCTTGGAGGCGGATGGCTGGGAGCTCGTCGAGGACGCCTCGGACGCCGACGTCGCCGTCGTCAACACCTGCGGATTCGTCGATGCCGCCAAGAAGGACTCCGTCGACGCCCTCCTCGAGGCCAACGACCTCAAGGACCATGGCCGGACCCAGGCCGTCGTCGCGGTCGGCTGCATGGCCGAGCGGTACGGCAAGGAGCTCGCCGAGGCACTGCCCGAGGCCGACGGTGTGCTCGGCTTCGACGACTACACCGACATCTCCAGCCGCCTGAACACCATCCTCAGCGGCGGCAATGTCGAGGCACACGCCCCGCGCGACCGCCGCAAGCTGCTGCCGATCACGCCCGCCGAGCGCCAGGCCGCCGCCGCGGGCACCGCGCTGCCCGGGCACGCACAGGCACCCGAGGACCTCCCGGAGGGCCTCGCCCCCGAGTCCGGTCCGCGCGCGCCCCTGCGCCGCCGCATGGGCACCGCGCCCGTCGCCTCCGTGAAGCTGGCCTCCGGCTGCGACCGCCGCTGCTCGTTCTGCGCGATCCCGTCGTTCCGCGGCTCCTTCATCTCGCGCCGCCCGAGCGATGTCCTCGGCGAGACCCGCTGGCTGGCCGAGCAGGGCGTCAAGGAGATCATGCTGGTCTCCGAGAACAACACCTCGTACGGCAAGGACCTCGGCGACATCCGGCTCCTGGAGACGCTGCTGCCCGAGCTCGCGGCCGTCGACGGCATCGAGCGGGTGCGCGTCAGCTACCTGCAGCCCGCCGAGATGCGTCCCGGCCTCATCGACGTCCTCACCTCCACCGAGAAGGTCGCCCCGTATTTCGACCTCTCGTTCCAGCACTCCGCGCCGAACGTGCTGCGCGCGATGCGCCGCTTCGGCGACACCGACCGGTTCCTGGAGCTGCTCGACCAGATCCGCGCCAAGGCGCCCTCCGCGGGCGTCCGGTCCAACTTCATCGTGGGCTTCCCCGGTGAGACCGAGGCCGACGTGGACGAGCTGGAGCGCTTCCTCACGGGTGCCCGCCTCGACGCCATCGGTGTCTTCGGGTACTCCGACGAGGACGGCACCGAGGCCGCCACGTACGAGAACAAGCTGGACGAGGACGTCGTCGCCCAGCGTCTCGCGCGGATCTCGCAGCTCGCCGAGGAGCTGACCTCCCAGCGGGCCGACGAGCGCATGGGCGAGACCCTGCAGGTGCTCGTCGAGTCCGTCGACGGCGAGGACGGCGCGACCGGCCGCGGTGCCCACCAGGCACCGGAGACCGACGGACAGGTGGTGTTCACGTCGCGTCAAGGCTTGACTGTCGGTCGTATGGTCGAGGCAAAGGTCGTCGGAACCGAGGGCGTCGACCTGGTGGTCGAGTGTCTTGAGGAGGCAGGCAGATGACGGGAGTCCCGGCATCCGCGGCGGGCGGGGCCGGCGGTAAGCCGGTGCCCGGCGGCAAACTGGGTGCTGCGGCCGTCAATCAGGCCAGTCTCTGGAACATCGCCAACATCCTCACCATGATCCGGCTCCTCCTGGTGCCGGGCTTCGTGCTGCTGCTGCTCGGCAACGGGGGATACGACCCCGCCTGGCGCTCCTTCGCCTGGGCGGCCTTCGCCATCGCGATGATCACCGACCTCTTCGACGGTCATCTGGCGCGGACGTACAACCTCGTCACCGACTTCGGGAAGATCGCCGACCCGATCGCCGACAAGGCGATCATGGGCGCCGCGCTGATCTGCCTCTCCTACCTCGGTGATCTGCCGTGGTGGGTGACCGGAGTGATCCTCGGCCGGGAACTCGGCATCACGCTGCTTCGTTTCATCGTCATCCGGTACGGCGTCATCCCCGCCAGCCGCGGCGGCAAGATGAAGACCCTCGCGCAGGGCACCGCGGTCGGGATGTACGTGCTCGCGCTCACCGGCCCGCTGGCCACGCTGCGGTTCTGGGTGATGGCCATAGCGGTGGTGCTCACCGTCGTCACCGGCCTGGACTATGTGCGCCAGGCCGTCGTGCTGCGTCGGCAGGGAATCGCGAAGGAGCGGGCACAGGCCCTGGAGCGGGCCGAGGCACAGGAGCGGGCCGAATCGTGACGGTCGGGGCGGAAGCGGGCGCTGGGGCGGCCGAGGCTGCCCTGATCCCCGAGGCTGCCCTGATCCCTGAGGCTCTCCTGGTACAGAAGCTTCTGGTCGAACGCGGTCAGACGCTCGCCGTCGCCGAGTCGCTGACCGGCGGCATGGTCGCGGCGGAGATCACCGCCGTGCCGGGCGCCTCGAAGGTCCTGCGCGGCTCCGTCACCGCGTACGCCACCGAGATCAAGCACCAGGTGCTCGGTGTGGACGATGCTCTGCTGGCCGCTCGCGGCGCGGTCGATCCCGACGTCGCGCGGCAGATGGCCCTCGGGGTGCGCCGGCTGCTCGGCGCCGACTGGGGAATCGCCACCACGGGCGTGGCCGGTCCCGATCCGCAGGACGGCCAGGAGGTCGGCACCGTATTCGTGGCCGTCGCCGGACCGGGCGACACGACCTTCGCCGGACCGGGCGAAGAGGTCACGGAAGCGGACGAACCCATCGGGCGTGCGCGTCCGGAACATGGGAAAGTCGCTGCTCTGAGGTTGAACGGCGACCGTACGGAAATTCGTAGGGAGAGTGTACGCAGCGTGCTCGGACTGCTCGTGAGCGAACTGACCGGGAACGCGCGGGCACAGGATACGGAACAGAACGGGGGGAATTGATGTTTGCAGCCCTGAGTGAACACGACATCGCTCCCCGCACGGCCGCCCCGCGAGGCGGTACGGTGGGGCGTGAAGGATGCGGCTACGCGGTCCGAGGAGGGAGCCACCGATGATTCTGCTCCGTCGCCTGCTGGGTGACGTGCTGCGTCGGCAGCGCCAGCGCCAGGGCCGTACTCTGCGCGAAGTCTCCTCGTCCGCCCGAGTCTCGCTCGGCTATCTCTCCGAGGTGGAGCGGGGGCAGAAGGAGGCTTCCTCCGAGCTGCTGTCCGCGATCTGCGACGCGCTGGACGTACGGATGTCCGAGCTCATGCGGGAGGTCAGCGATGAGCTGTCCCTCGCCGAGCTGGCCGAATCGGCCGCCGCGGGCGAGACCGCCGCGCGCGAGCCGGTGCCTGCGGGCGTTCCTGCCGGAGTGCGTCCCATGCTCAATTCCGTCTCCGTGGCCGGTGTGCCTCCGGAGCGGGTCACCATCAAGGCGCCCGCCGAAGCGGTGGACGTCGTCGCCGCCTGAGCGATCTTCGGGACAGCCCCGGCCGGGATTCCGGCCGGGGCTTTCTCATGCCCGGGGTTCTCCTGAGCCCTGGATGTCCGCTTTAGGTCGACTATGCGAAGGTGGGGTGCGTCAGGGGGTCGTCTCTACGGGAGAAACGTATGTACGTCGTGAAGAGCCCGCTGTCCGACACCGACCTGAAGACCGTCTCCGAGGCGCTGCAGGGCGCGCTCGTCGATCTGGTCGATCTCTCGCTGGTGGCCAAGCAGGTCCACTGGAACGTCGTCGGGCCCCGCTTCCGCTCCGTCCATCTGCAGCTCGACGAGGTCGTGGACACCGCGCGGCTGCACTCCGACACGGTGGCCGAGCGCGCCTCGACCCTGGGCGTCTCGCCCGACGGGCGGGCCGGGACCGTGGCGGGGACCAGCGGTATCGGTACGGTGCCCGCGGGCTGGGTGAAGGACGTCGATGCCGTACGGACCCTCGTGGACGCGCTCGGCGCGGTGATCACACGGATGCGCGAGCGGGTCGGTGCGACCGGGGACGCGGATCCGGTGAGCCAGGACATCTTCATCGGGATCACGGCGGATCTGGAGAAGCATCACTGGATGTTCCAGGCCGAGAACGGCTGAGGGCGGCCGTCCTTCCGGCCGGGGGGCAGGCCCCGGCCGGAACGGCCCGTCGTCAGGCGTTGCCGAACTTCTGGCGGTCCGGGGCGGCCTTGGCCAGCCAGTCCGCCGCCTCCTGCGGGGCGAGGACCCGCTCCAGGGCCAGGTTGCCGTACATCCCGGGGAAGAAGCGGCCTGCCGCCCAGCCGCGCTCGTACGGCGGCGGGTCCAGGACGATCAGACGGGCGCCGTCGACCGTGGGGATGTCGTCCGGGCAGCCCTCGTTCCAGATCCACTGGCCGGCCGCGTCGACCAGGTTGAAGGACCCCGTCGTCTGGACCTGGCCCGGGGCGTCGCGGCAGACCGCGATCTCCTCGGCGGACGGGGCCCTGCCGGGCAGGTGACCGCCGGCGATGAGCGCGCCGGCGAGCAGCGTGTGGAGCTGGAAATTGTCGCCGATCCCGCTGATCCGCAGCGCGAAACCGGCGCCTGTGGCGCGGTGCAGCACGATGACGGGCTCGTCGTCGAGGGCGCGCAGGGCGTAGGTGAGGCACTTGAAGTCATGGCCGGAGCGCTCGGTCACCCGCTCGGCGGCGGCAAGCAGCTCCGGCTTGCCGGGCGCGCTCTTACGGACGGCCTGGGAATTGAGCATGGCGACGCTCGCCATCTCCCACTGCGGGAGCGTGCACCAGCCGATCGCGGTGTCGAGGCCGGTGCGCTCGATGATCTCATCGTTCAGGCCTTCCTCCGGGTCCGGCAGATCGTCCGGTGTGCCGCCCGTCGCCGACCAGCGGGTGCAGAACTCCGCGGCGGCATCGAAGGCCTCGCGGGCCCCGGCGAAGATGTGCGGTGCGCAGGCCGCCGCGTCCGCGCCGTGCTCGACGCAGGCCCCGGTGAGGACGGCGAGATGGCTGCGCGGGCCCGGCGGTATGCCGGGAAGCAGGGCCGCGAGGCGGGGTGCCGCCTCGCGGTACTCCGACTCGTCGGCCCCTCCGTAGTGGCGGGCGAGCTCGTTGAAGGCCTGTTCGGCGGCTTCGGAGTCCTGCTGTCGTACGGCCTGCTCGAAGGTGGTGACGGCGCTGAGGAATGTCTTGTCTCCGGATATCACCCGCACATCCTGCACGGCTCCCGGCCTGCGCACAGCCCTCGTACGGGAGTTGGGGGCGCGGGAGCCGGGCCGCGGTGGCATGGTCGGGGTATGACGTCCGGACTCTCGGCGCGGTTGGCCGCGGTGGTGGAGGCGCTGCCCCTCGTGCCCGGCATGAAGGTGTTGGAGATCGGCTGCGGGCCGGGGGCCGCGGCGCGTGCGGTGGTCGCGCGGATCGGGGACGGGAGCGTGCTCGCGATCGACCGGTCCGCCACAGCGGTGGCACAGGCCGAGGCGGCCTGTGCGGCGGAGATCGCCGCGGGGCGGCTCCGGGTCCGGCAGGCCGCCGTGGAGGACTTCGTGGCCCAGGACGGTGAGGGCCCGTTCGATCTCGTCTACGCGGTACGGGTCGGGGCGCTCGACGGGCGCCATCCCGAGGCAGGGCGGCGGGCCCTGGAACGGATCGCCGTGGTGCTGGCGCCCGGCGGGCGGGTCTTCGTGGACGGCGGGGATCCGTTGCGGGAGGTGTCGGTGGGGGAGTGAGGCGTTGCGTTCCTGGATGCGGTGCGGGCGTGAGGTGTCCCGTTCCTGGATGCGGTGCGGGAGCGGGCGTCGGAGACTGGGGCCAAGGCGGCGCTGGGTGCCCGGGCTGGGAGGTGGTGGCCGTGGCCGGTGGGATCGTGGCGAAGGTTCCGCGCCCCGCGCTGGCCGTGCTGGCGCTGGCCGCGGGTGCCGTGTGGTGGTGGGCGATGGGGCGGCTTGTGTTCGCGACCGGTGACGCCGGAGCCGTCGAGGCGTCCATAGTCGCCGGCGGGTGGGGGCTGAGCCTGCTGCCCGTGCACACCGTGCCGTGGGCGCGGGCCGTCGGACCGCGGCGCGTACGGGCCGCCTACCGGGCCAAGGCGCGACGGCAGACGCAGTGGCGGCGGGGTGTGCGGGCGGTGCGGGGGCGATGGGGCGGAACACAGGCGCGGGCGCGGCTCACCAAGGCATCGCGACGCCGCCGTTCGGGCGGAGGATCTGGCCCGTCGTGAACGAGGCCGCGTCCGAGGCCAGGTGCAGCACCGCGTGCGCGATCTCCTCGGGGAGACCGACCCGGCCCAGCGGGGACATCCTCGACATCAGGGCCTCGGTGTGGTCCTGGACCTCGCTGTTGTTGTGGCGCAGGGTCATCGGGGTGCGGATCCAGCCGGGGGCGACCGCGTTGACGCGGATGCCGTGGCGGCCGATCTCGGTGGCGAGCGTCTTGGTCAGCTGGACGACCGCGGCCTTCGCGGCGCCGTAGCAGAGAAGTCCGGGGCCGCCGGTGTCGACCGCGCCGGAGGCCATCGTGATGATGCTGCCCCGCGTGCCGTTCGCGATCATCACGCGGGCGGCTTCCTGGCAGGCGTAGAGGATGCCCTTGAAGTTGATCGCGAGGACACGGTCGAGGTCCTCGTCGGAGGTCTCCAGGACCGGGCTGCTGTGCATGACCCCGGCGACCGCGGCGAGGATGTCGGGCTGCGCCTCGACGATCGCCGCCTTGACCTGGGCCCGGTCCGTGACGTCGAGGACGTGCAGCTGCGCCGTACCGCCTTCGGCCTTGACCGCCGTGACGGTGGCGTGCAGGCCGTCCGCGTCGCGGTCGGCGCAGTGCACGACGGCGCCCGCGCGGGCGAGGAGGAGCGCGCTCTCGCGCCCGATGCCGCTGGCGGCTCCCGTGACGAACGCGGTGCGGCCGGTGAGGTCGTACGCCTGGAGGACGGGCATGGGAGGACGGTACGGAGGTTTCTGACGGGTCGTCAAGACCGGGGCGTCGGGCCCGATTGGCAGCGTGGGCACCAGTACGTGGGACGGTCGCGGCTGCCGTCGCCCTGCTGGGCCGTGCGGATGGGGGTGCCGCAGCGCAGGCACGGGCGCGCGGCGCGGCCGTAGACGTAGAGGCGCTGGTCGCGGCGGTTCGTGGTGGTGCGGAGCGGGTGGTCGCGGTTGGCTTCGAGGACGCGGTGGGCGGCGGCGACCAGACGCGGGGTGAGGCTGTCGGGGAGGTCGCCGACCGGGGTCCACGGGGTGACCGAGGCCATGAAGCAGAGCTCGCTCTTGTAGATGTTGCCGATGCCGGCGAGGTTGCGCTGGTCGAGGAGGGCCTCGCCGAGTTCGCGGGCGGGGTCCGCGAGGAGGTTGGCGAGGGCCTGGTCCGGGTCCCAGTCCGGGCCGAGGAGGTCGGGGCCGAGATGGCCGACCGCCTTGAACTCGTCCGTGGTGCGCAGGAGTTCGAGGACGGGGAGGCGGTAGCCGACCGCTGTATTGTCCTCGTTGCCGAGGATCGCGCGGATCTGGTGGGCGGCTCCGCCTGTCCAGCGTTCGGTGGTGGTGAACACCTTCCACGCGCCGTCCATGCGCAGGTGCGAGTGGAGGGTGAGGCCGCCCTCGATCCGGGTCAGCAGGTGCTTTCCGCGGGGGGTGACGTCCAGGACCGTACGGCCCGTGAGGTCGGTGGTGGCGTACTTCGGAACGCGCAGATCGCTGCGGGTCAGCCGCCGGCCGGCCAGGGCGGTGTGGAGGCGGGTGGCGGTCTGGTGGACGGTGTCGCCTTCGGGCATGGGGCAATTGTGCGGGCGGGAGGGCGAAGTGTCGCTTTCTCGCTCGCGGTCGGTGGGTGGTGCGGGCGAGGGCTGGGCCCCGTGGGTGCGGGCTCAGCCCTCGCCGTTGGCGCGGACGCCGTGGTGCTTCTTCAGGGCCCCGTCTCGCATGGGCTCGGCCTTCACAGGCTCCGTGCGGTGATGTTGCCGTACGACGTGGTGGCCTTGATCTCCAGCGTCGGGGTGGCCGCGGCGTTCTTGAGCGCGTTGGTGATGCGGCCGTAGCCCGTGCCCGCGTCGAGGGTGGCGGAGGCGTCCTGGGCGGCGGTGAGGGTGATGTCGCCGTGCTCGGTGCGGAGTTCGAAGCTTCCGCTCACTGCCTCGGCGATCTCGATCGTGCCCTTCTGGGTGGTGATCTGCGCCGGACCGCCGAGGCGGCCGACCGTGACATCGCCGGCCATGAGCGTGAGCTTGGCGCCCGCGGTCTCGTCGAGCTTCACGGTGCCGTGCGCGCCGTCGAAGGTGACCGCGCCGAGGCGGCCCACGCCGCGGAGCTCCGAGCTGGCGGCCTTGGCGTCGACCTGCGAACCGGCCGGGAGCTGGACGGTCACCTCGACGGAACCCGGGTGGCCGAGCGCCTTGTGCTGCGCCGGGTCGGACGTGATGCGCAGGACGCCGTCCTCGAAGGCGACGGTGACCTGCTCGGCGGCCTTGGCGTCGCGGTCCGAGGCGGTCGCGGGGAGGACCTCGACCGTGGTGTCGGCGCGGTCGGCGGCTATGAAGCGGAGGTTGCCGGCGGCGATGTCGATCACGGCGGAGATCGGGGCGGGGGTGGCGAAGGTCTGCATCGTTCTCTCCTCTTGAGTTCCGCGTGAGTGCGGTGTGGGCGCTGCTGTTTCTGACATGTGAAACGCTACGTTGCGTTCGCGGGGGTGGCAACGTGCTTGCTGGGCTCAACTTGCGTTATTGCAGGTGGGAGTTGGGAAATCATTGCAATGGAGTTGAATCGAACGCAACGTGCGAACTGGGTTCGCATTGCAATGAGTTCGGAGTGAACGCTATGTTGAGCCGCGGTGGAGGCGGGCGGGTGTGAAGGAGGGGCCGCGATGCCGGGAGGCAGGCTCACACAGCAGGAACGGCAGCAGATCGCGGGGGGCTTGGCCGACGGTCTCGCGTACGCGGAGATCGCCCGGCGCCTCGACCGGCCCACTTCGACGGTGACACGTGAGGTGCTGCGCAACGGCGGGCCCGCCGCCTACCGCGCCGATCTCGCGCATCGCGCCACCGAACGCCGCGCGCGCCGGAGCCGGCAGCACGTGCCGCGTCGCGTTCCGGCGCCCGCGCGCGTGACGGACCACGTGGCCGGACGGGACGGTGCGGCCGTGCACGCGTACGAGGAGAGCTTCGCGGAGCTGCTGACGCAGCAGGGGCTGCCCCGGATGATGGCCCGCGTCCTCACGTGCCTGTACATGGCCGACGAAGGCAGCCTCACCGCGGCCGAGTTGGTGCGGCGGCTCCAGGTCAGTCCGGCGTCCGTGTCCAAGGCCGTCGCGTTCCTCGAAGGGCAGGGCCTGGTCCGGCGCGAGCGGGAGGAAGGGCGCCGTGAGCGCTACAGCGCGGATGACGACGTCTGGTACCAGTCGACGGTCGCCAGCGCGCGGGCCAGCCTTCGGCTCGCGGAGACCGCGCGGCAGGGCGTGCAGGTGCTCGGGCCGGGGACCCCGGCCGCGGTGCGGCTCGAGAACATCGCGCGGTTCGTCGACTTCATCGGCGAGAGCATCAACCGGGCCGCGGAGCAGGCGCGGGAAGTGCTGCACATCAAGGGGGAGGGGCCGGGCGGGAGTTAGGGCGCACCACGGCCGGTACGAGCGAGGCCCGGCGGGCAGGCCCTCTTGTCTCCGTCCACCGCCCCCGCGGCCCTCACGCCCTCAGCCGCAACCCCCGAGGTGTCGCCAGGAAGCCCGCTTCCTCCAGGAGGCGGCCCAGGGGTGACGTCAGGGACGCCACGCCGTTGATGCGTTCCACCGTGACCGTGCCCAGGGTGCCTGCGCGGGCCGCGTCCGCCAGGGCGGCGGCAGCCGTTTGCAGCCGGGGGTCGTCCGGGCCCGGAGGTTCCTCCGGGGTGGTGGGCCAGGCCAGCAGGGTCTTGCCGCCGCGCTCCATGTAGAGCGTCAGCTCGCCGTCGACCAGGACGACCAGGGAGCCCGCCTTGCGGCCGGGCTTGTGGCCCGCGCCCGTCGGAGGCTCGGGCCAGCTCAGGGCCGCGCCATAGGCGTTCGCGGGGTCGGCGGCCGCGAGGACGACCGCCTGGCCGCTCTCGGCGTCGAGGCCGCGCTCATGTGCCGTGGCGGCCGCGCGCAGCCGGTCCACCGCGCCGTCCATGGCGAACTGGGCCGCTCCCAGCCCCTCCACCACGTACCCCCTGCGTGCCTGGCCGCTGTCCTCGAAGGCGGACAGGATGCGGTAGACCGCGGAGAATCCGCCCTCGACGCCCTCGGCGGCGACCGCTCCGCGCGTGACGACGCCATGGCGGTCGAGGAGGGTGCGGGCCAGCGCGTGGGCACGGACCGTCGGGTCGCTCTCGCGGGCCGGGATCAAGGACCAGCGGCCCGCGACGGTCGGCGGCCCCGTACGGGAGGCGGGCCGGGCGGTTCCGGCCAGTGCTCCGTAACGGCCGCGCGGGACCTGGCGCTTGGCGCGGTGGGCGGTGGATCCGGCGGTGCGGCCCGAGCCGAGGAGTGCGCGCAGCGGGGCGAGGGTGTCGTTGGTGAGGCGGCCGGACCAGGCCAGTTCCCAGAGGGCGTCGGCCAGTTGGGGGTCCGTCGCGTCGGGGTGGGTGGTGGCGCGGACCTGGTCGGCGATCTGCCGGAAGAACAGCCCGTAGCCGCCGGAGAGCGCCGTCATGACCGATTCCTGGAGGGCGGTCGGTTCCATGGGGTGCGGGTCGGGGAGCAGGAGCGGGGCCGCGTCGGCGAGGTACAGGGAGATCCAGCCGTCCTTGCCGGGGAGCGCGCCCGCGCCCGCCCAGATCACCTCGCCGGTGGTGGTGAGCTCGTCGAGGAGCGCCGGGTGGTAGCCCTGGACGCGGGACGGCAGGACGAGCTTCTCCAGCGCCGAGGCCGGGACCGAGGCGCCCTGGAGCTGCTCGATGGCGCGCACCAGGCCGTCGGTGCCGCGCAGTCCGTGGCTGCCGAGGTGCTGCCACTGCGGCAGGAATCCCGCGAGGGCCGCGGGCGGTACGGGTTCGAGCTCCTGGCGGAGTGCGGCCAGGGAGCGGCGGCGCAGTCGGCGCAGGACGGTGGCGTCGCACCACTCCTGGCCGATGCCCGCGGGGTGGAACTCCCCTTGGACGACCCGGCCGTTCGCCGCGAGGCGCTGCAGCGCCCCCTCCGTGACGGCGATGCCCAGGCCGAAGCGGGCGGCCGCCGTCGCCGAGGTGAACGGGCCGTGGGTGCGGGCGTGGCGGGCGAGGAGGTCGCCGAGCGGGTCCTTGACCGGTTCGGTGAACGCCTCGGGGACGCCGACGGGGAGCGCGGTGCCCAGCGCGTCCCGCAGCCGGCCCGCATCCTCGACGGCCGCCCAGTGGTCGGCTCCGGCGATACGGACCCGGATGGCGCGGCGGGCGCCGGCGAGCTCCTCGGGCCAGGTCGGGTCGGCGCCGCGCTCGGTCAGCTCCTCGGTGGTCAGCGGTCCGAGGAGGCGCAGCAGGTCGGCCACGCCTTCGGCGTCCTTGACCCGCCGGTCCTCGGTCCGCCACTGCAGCTCCTGCTCCAGCTCGGCGAGCACCTCGGCGTCGAGCAGCTCGCGCAGCTCCGCCTGGCCGAGCAGTTCGGCGAGGAGCCGGGAGTCCAGGGAGAGGGCGGCGGCGCGCCGTTCGGCCAAGGGTGAGTCGCCCTCGTACAGGAACTGCGCCACGTATCCGAAGAGCAGCGAACGGGCGAACGGGGAGGGCTCGGGGGTGGTGACCTCGACCAGGCGGACGCGGCGGGACTCGATGTCGCCCATCAGCTCGGTGAGGCCCGGCACGTCGAAGACGTCCTGCAGGCACTCGCGTACCGCTTCGAGGACGATCGGGAACGAACCGAACTCGCTCGCCACTTCGAGCAGTTGGGCGGCGCGCTGGCGCTGCTGCCACAGCGGGGTGCGGCGGCCGGGGTTGCGGCGGGGGAGCAGCAGGGCGCGGGCGGCGCACTCGCGGAAGCGGGAGGCGAACAGGGCCGAGCCGCCCACCTGGTCCGTCACCAGCTGGTTGACCTCGCCCTTGTCGAAGGCGACATCGGCGGCGCCCACCGGGGCCTGCTCGCTGTCGAACTCGGTGCCGAGCTTGGCGGGCTCCTGGTCGAGCAGGTCCATGCCCATCAGGTCGGCGTCGGGCAGGCGCAGGACGATGCCGTCGTCGGCGTGCATGACCTGGGCGTCCATGCCGTACTTCTCGGTGAGCTTCGCGCCGAGCGCGAGGGCCCACGGGGCGTGCACCTGTGCGCCGAACGGGGAGTGGACCACCACGCGCCAGTCGCCCAGCTCGTCGCGGAAGCGCTCGACCACGATGGTGCGGTCGTCGGGCACATGGCCGCAGGCCTTGCGCTGCTCATCGAGGTATGCGAGCACATTGCCCGCCGCCCACTGGTCGAGGCCCGCGGCGGCGAGCCGCGCCCGGGCGTCGTCCGCGCCCAGGCCGCCGATCTCGCGCAGGAACGCGCCCACCGCGCGGCCGAGTTCGAGCGGGCGGCCCAGCTGGTCGCCCTTCCAGAACGGGAGACGGCCGGGCACTCCGGGGGCGGGGGAGACGAGCACGCGGTCGCGGGTGATGTCCTCGATGCGCCACGAGCTGGTGCCGAGGGTGAACACATCGCCGACCCGCGACTCGTACACCATCTCCTCGTCGAGCTCGCCGACCCGTCCGCCGCCCTTCTTCGGATCGGAGCCGGCGAGGAAGACGCCGAAGAGACCGCGGTCGGGGATCGTGCCGCCGGAGGTGACGGCCAGGCGCTGGGCACCCGGGCGTCCGGTGATCGTGCCCGCCACGCGGTCCCACACCACCCGCGGGCGCAGCTCGGCGAACGCGTCCGAGGGATAGCGGCCCGCGAGCATGTCGAGGACCGCGGTGAAGGCGGACTCGGGGAGCGAGGCGAAGGGGGCGGCCCGGCGCACGAGGGCGAGCAGGTCGTCCACCTGCCAGCTGTCCAACGCGACCATCGCGACGAGCTGTTGGGCCAGCACGTCCAAGGGGTTGGCGGGGATGCGCAGCGACTCGATGCCGCCCGTACGCATCCGCTCGGTGACCACGGCGGCCTGCACGAGGTCGCCGCGGTACTTCGGGAAGACCACGCCGGTGGACACCGCGCCCACCTGGTGGCCCGCGCGGCCCACGCGCTGCAGGCCGGAGGCGACGGACGGCGGGGACTCGACCTGGACCACCAGATCCACCGCGCCCATGTCGATGCCGAGCTCCAGGGAGGACGTGGCGACGACAGCGGGCAGCCGCCCTGCCTTCAAGTCCTCCTCCACCAACGCCCGTTGCTCCTTCGACACCGAGCCGTGGTGGGCGCGGGCCAGCACCGGAGGGGCGCCTTTAGCCGCGCCCGAGCCGCCCATCAGCTCCGCCGGGGAGTGGTCCTCGGGCAGGGTCGTGCCGGAGGCGCGCGAATCGAGTACAGCGCCGGTGGCCCGCTCGTACGCGATCTCATTGAGCCGGTTGCACAGGCGCTCGGCGAGACGGCGGGAGTTGGCGAAGACGATCGTGGAGCGGTGCGCCTGGACCAGGTCGGCGATCTTCTCCTCGACATGCGGCCAGATCGAGGGGCGCTCGGCCTGCCCGCCGTCGTCGGTGACCGGGGACCCGGCCAGCTCCCCCATGTCCTCGACCGGGACGACGACGCTCAGGTCGAACTCCTTGCCGGAGGGCGGCTGCACGATCTCCACGCGCCGCTGCGGCGAGAGATAGCGGGCCACCTCGTCGACCGGCCGGACGGTCGCGGACAGGCCGATGCGGCGTGCCGGGCGCGGCAGCAGCTCGTCCAACCGCTCGAGGGACAGGGCGAGATGGGCGCCGCGCTTGGTGCCGGCCACCGCGTGCACCTCGTCGAGGATCACCGTCTCGATGCCGGTCAGGGCCTCGCGGGTGGCCGAGGTCAGCATCAGGAACAGGGACTCGGGGGTGGTGATCAGGATGTCCGGCGGACGCGTGGTGAGCGCGCGGCGCTCGGCGGCCGGGGTGTCGCCGGAGCGGATGCCGACCTTGATCTCCGGCTCGGGCAGCCCCAGCCGGACGGATTCCTGGCGGATTCCGGTCAGCGGGCTGCGCAGATTGCGCTCGACATCGACCGCGAGGGCCTTCAGCGGCGATACGTACAGCACCCGGCAGCGCTTCTTCGTGTCCGCGGGCGGTGGTGTGCTCGCCAGGGAGTCCAGCGCCGAGAGGAACGCGGCGAGGGTCTTGCCGGAACCGGTCGGGGCGACCACGAGCACGTCCGACCCCTCCGCGATGGCCCCCCACGCGCCCTCCTGGGCGGCGGTGGGCGCGGAGAAGGCTCCCGTGAACCAGCTGCGGGTCGCGGGGGAGAACGTGTCGAGCGCTGTCCCGGTCATGCAGTCCATCGTGCACGGCGGGACTGACAATCGGGGCCGGGCGCGGAACCGGACCCGGCCGGAGGCCGCCGCGTCATGCACCGGAAGGCAGCCACGCCACGGACCGGAGGGCCGCCGAGCCAAGGAGCGGCGGCCATCCGCCCGCCCCTCACTTCGGTGTGTTCAGGAACCAGCGGTGACCGAACGGATCATGGAAGACGGCCACGCGCCCCGCGTACTCGTCGTCCTCCGGCTCCCGGTCGAGGGCGACGCCCGCCGCGGTGACCTCGGCGCAGACAGCGTCGACGTCGGCGACCGTCAGGTGCAGCGAGACCGCCGCACCCCGGCCGGCGGGCGGCGGGGCGACCCCGGCCTCCGGGAACTCCTCGGCCATCATCCAGCCGGCCCCGTCGATGCTCAGCTCCACATGTCCGATCCGGCCGTCCGGCATCTCGATCGGCGCGTAGGTCACCTCGGCGCCGAGCACCTCGGTGTACCAGGCGATCGCGGCCCGTGCGTCGGCCACGCACAGGTGCGGTGTCAGCTCGCTCATCGTTCCTCCTCGGTGTGCAGGGGCTGCATGAACGACCACAGCCCGCCTTCGGTGTCGCGTGCGCCGTACTCGCGCACGCCGTACGGCATGTCCGTCGGCTCGTAGACGATCCGGCCCCCGGCCTCGCGTACCCGGGTGCAGTGCGCCTCGACGTCGTCGACGTGCACCGCCATGCAGTGGCTCGCGCCGCCGAGCGTGGCGGGCGAGGCCAAGCCGTGCCCGGCCGACTCGCGGTGCATCCAGATCAGCCCGTCGCCCGCGTACACCTCGCCGTGCACCACGGCTCCGGCGTCGTCCCGCGTGAGCTCGCCCGGGGCGAACCCGAAGACGTCCACGAGGTGGCGCTGGGCCGCCTCGATGTCCCGGTAGACGAGCAGGGTCAGGCGCCGCGTCACCGCCGCGTCCGGGTCGGCCAGGGCCGTCAGTACGCCGAGCAGCTCCTCGTCGGCCGGTGCCTGCCCGCCCATCAGGCGCTCCTCCACCGTGCGCACCCGCTCCCGCTGGCGCGCCAGGCCGGCGATGCGGTGGTCGAGGTCGGCCAGGTGACGGCTGGTGAGTGTCAGGAGATCCGTGCCGTCCGGGTCGATCTCGGCGACCGGCGTGCCGAGGGCGCGCAGCAGACGGATCCGGTAGAGCCGGTCGATCTGTTCGGCGCCGTACAGGCGGCGGCCGGCGCCGTCGCGCGCGGGCGCGAGGAGGCCGAGCTCCTCGTAGTAGCGCAAGGTGCGTTCCGTGACCCCAGTGCGGTGGGCCACCTCACCGATCGTGACGTCCATGACCGCACGCTAGGACTTTCCGTTACGTCAGGTGCAAGTCTTCCCGGCGGGCGTGGCGGGCGTGGCGGGCGTGGCGGGCGCGGGCCGTGCGCCTGGGGTCCGGGGCCTGAGCCTGAGGCCTGGGACGGGAGGCGGGAGGCGCCCGCCTGAGAGAATGGGCGCATGGCCGAAGGGGAGTGGGCGAGGTACTGGCAGCACGAGCATCTGCCGGGCATCGACCTGCTCAAGGCGCACTATGTGCGGCACACCTTCACCCGGCACAGCCATGAGGGCTATGTGTTCGGGGCGGTCAGCGGCGGCGTCGAGGATGTGTTCCTGCCCGAGGGGACCGTGCACGCGGGGCCCGGGTCCGTGATCCTGATCAACCCCGAGGTGCCGCACTCCGCGCGCGCCGGGGTGCCCGAAGGCTGGATCTACTCGACGCTCTACCCCTCCACCGACGTGGTCGCGCGGATCGCCGAGGAGACCACGAACCTGCGCGGCACCCCCGGCTTCGCCGAGGTGGACGTACCGGATCCGGAAGGCGCGCACCTCATACGGGAGGTGCACCGGGCCGCCGAGGAGGGCAACGCCCTCGCCGCCGACACCGTCCTCAAAGTCCTGGTCGCCCGGCTCCTGCAACGGCACGGCAGCGCCCTGCCCGCCCGCGCCCAGCGCTCGGCCGGGGCGCGCAACGCGCAGCGGGCGCGGGCCGTGCTCGAGGAGTGCATGGCGCAGCCGCCCACGCTCGAAGCGCTCGCCGCCGAGCTCGGGACCAGCCCTTTCGCGCTGCTGCGCGCCTTCAAGCAGCAGTACGGGATGCCTCCGCACGGCTGGCTCACCAACGCACGCGTACGCCGGGCGCGCGAGCTGCTCGACGCGGGGACGGCGCCCGCGGAGGCCGCCGCGGCCGTCGGCTTCACGGACCAGCCGCACCTCAACCGGCACTTCAGCCGGATTGTCGGGGTGCCGCCGGGCGCGTACCAGAAGGGGCGGGGGAGTCCGTACGAGATCGGGCGTCCGGTGACACGGGCGGTGGGCCGTGAGGGCGCGACCAGGGCGGTCCGGGAGCGCGCGAACGGTGCCCGCAAGAACGTACAAGACCGGACCGAACCCCTCCGCGTACCGTCGAACGTGTGGCAGAACAGCAGACACCCGCACCTATACGTGCCCAAGGACGAACCCCGGACCCCGCCGGGGCAGCAGCCCCCGACCCCTTGACTGCGGACGGCGGCAAGCCCGACTCCGCCGTCGTACGCGATGCGCTCGGCGTCGGCGTGGCCGTCGGACTCTCCGGCTTCGCCTTCGGCGTCACCTCCGCGAGCAATGGCCTCAGCCTGCTGCAGACGTGCGCGCTCAGCCTGCTCGTGTTCACGGGTGCCTCGCAGTTCGCGCTCGTCGGGGCGCTCGCGGGCGGCGGCAACCCGGTGACGGCCGCGGCGGGTGCCTTCTTCCTCGGCGTACGCAACGCGTTCTACGGGCTCCGGCTCTCGCAGCTGCTGCAACTGCCGCGCTGGGTGCGCCCGTTCGCGGCGCAGTGGGTGATCGACGAGACGACCGCGGTGACGCTGGCGCAGCCGACGCGGCGCGCGCGGCGGCTGGGCTTCGTGGTCACCGGACTCACGCTGTACGTGCTGTGGAACCTCACCACCCTGCTCGGCGCGGTGGGCGCCGAGGCCATCGGGGACACGCAGGCATGGGGGCTCGACGCGGCCGGGCCCGCCACCTTCCTCGCGCTGCTCGCACCCATGCTGCGCACGGCGACGGAGCGCGCTGTCGCCGCGCTGGCCGTCCTGCTCGGGCTCGGGCTGCTGCCCGTGCTGCCGAACGGTGTGCCCGTTCTCGTGGCAGCGCTCGCGGCGCCGCTCGTGCTGTTCGCGCAGGGGCGGCGCAAGGGGGATGTCCCGGCGACCGCGGCCGGGGCGGAGACGGCGCCGCCGTCCGGCACCTCCACGACCTCGGAGCCCAGCCCCTCCGAACCCGGAAACTCCCAGGAAGGAACCGACCGTTGAACGTCTGGATCGCGATTTTGGTGACCGCGGTCGGCTGCTACGCCGTCAAGCTGGCCGGACTGCTCGTCCCCGCGGGCGTACTCGAGAAGCCGCTGGTCCGGCGCATGGCAGCCCTCCTGCCGGTGGCGCTGCTCGCGGCCCTCACGGCGCAGCAGACCTTCGCCGAGGGTCAGGAGCTGATCCTCGACGCGAAGGCGGCCGGGCTGCTCGCGGCGGCGGTGGCGTTCGTGCTGCGCGCGCCGTTCCTGCTGATCATCGGGGCTGCCGTGGTGGTCACGGCGGGGGTGCGGGCGATCGGGGGCTGAGCGCGGCCGCCGCCCACGGAAGGCTCACCCCAGCTCCCGCCCGTGCGCCCGCAGCGTCCGCAGCGCCTCGATCGTCACGATCGGGCGCCACTCCAGGGCGGTGCCCGGTGCCCACTGGCGCCACGGGACCGGCCAGCCGCCGTCCGGTTTCTGTTCGGCGGCGAGGTGGTCCAGGGAGCGCTCCATCTCCTCGTCGGTGAACCAGGCGCGCGCCAGCGAGTCCGGTACCCGCGCGTAGTCGTGCGGGAAGTGGTGCTCGCCCGGCGCGTAACCGGCAGCCACCGGGTAGTCGTCGCGGCGGCGCGGATCGAGCACCGCGAGGCGCTGGGCGCGCACGAGCCGGCCCAGACGGTCCGCGGCGGCCTGGGCGCGGGAACGGTCGGGGGCACCGTCCAGGAACGCGACGGCCGCGTGGATCTCGTACGGATGCGACTTGTCCAGCGCCTCGACCGCCGCCCAGCAGTAGTCGGTCGCGCGGAACAGCCAGGCGTGCCAGACCTGGTTGCGGTGGAGCAGACCGACCACGGGACCGGTGGCGAGCAGATCGCTCGGCGGGTTGTCGACGACCGGCACGAACGGGGCGTACGGATAGCCACGCTGGCTCGGGTGGATCGCGGGGAGGGCGCCGTCCGGGGTCGAGACCTCGGAGAGGTAGCGGCAGACGCGCTCCACGCGCTGTCCGCCGCAGCGGCCGATCGCGTCGAGGACGCGCAGCGCGTGCGCGGTGTGCAGCGGCTGGCTCACGGGGCCGCGCAGATCGGGTTCGAGCGCGTGGCCGTAGCCGTCGTCGTCGGTACGGAAGGCGGCGAGGGCGGTCTCGACCGGCTCGGCGGCGGCGCCGAGGAAGTGGTACGCGAAGCGGCGCTGCTCCAGGACCCGTGCCGTGAGCCAGACGAACTCCTCGGCGCGGGCGAGTACGGACCGGTGCGGTGACGGTTCTGCACCGGCGCGGTCCGCGGGTGGTGTGGTGGGGGACTGCCCCCGGGCTACGGATTCAGCCATGCACGGCACCGTAGGCCGCAAAGCACTCCGGGCAAGGACTTCGGGGCAAGGCCCACCCGCACGGGCTGGATACTGGAGTCATGCGGTTGACGGTCTTCTGGCAGCGGATGGCGGAGCACTTCGGTGCGGGGTACGCCGACACCTTCGCGCGCGATCATGTGATGTCCGAGCTCGGCGGGCGGACGGTGCACCAGGCGCTGGACGCGGGCTGGGAGGCGAAGGACGTGTGGCGGGCCGTGTGCTCGGCGATGGGGGTGCCGGCGGAGTCGCGGTGACGGTTGTCCCGAATGTGACGCGGGCGTCACCCGGCCACCTGCCCGAACCCCGGGCGCGTAGGCGAGACTGACCCCGTGGCAGCCACCGAAGACACCGCAGCAGCGCAGGACACCGGACCGCCCACGGCCGAGGAGCCGTCGGGGCGGCCGCAGACGATGCCTCGGTGGCTGCCGCGCGCCATGGTGCTCGCGCTGGCGCTCTTCGCCTGCTTCCAGCTGGGCAGTTGGGCCTTCCACCAGCTGACCGGGCTGCTGATCAACGTCCTGATCGCGTTCTTCCTCGCGCTCGCCGTCGAGCCCGCCGTCAGCTGGATGGCACACCACGGCCTGCGCCGCGGGGCGGCCACCGGAATCGTCTTCCTCGGCGTGATCGTCGCGGGCGCCGGGTTCATCACGCTGCTCGGCTCGATGCTCGCGGGCCAGATCGTGGAGATGGTCGAGGACTTCCCGAAGTACCTCGACTCGGTGATCAACTGGATCAACACGACCTTCCACACCGAGGTGTCCCGGGTCGAGCTGCAGGACAGCATCGTCCACTCGGACTGGCTGCAGAAGTACGTCCAGAACAGCGCCACCGGCGTCCTCGACGTCTCGGCACAGGTGCTCGGCGGCCTCTTCCGGCTGCTCACGATCCTGCTGTTCTCGTTCTACTTCGCCGCCGACGGACCGCGCCTGCGCCGCGCGCTCTGCTCGGTCCTGCCGCCCGCCAAGCAGGCCGAGGTGCTGCGGGCCTGGGAGATCGCCGTCGACAAGACCGGCGGCTACCTCTACTCGCGCGGTCTGATGGCGCTGATCTCCGGAGTCGCGCACTACATCCTGCTCGTCTCGCTCGATGTGCCCTACGCACCCGCGCTCGCGGTGTGGGTCGGTGTGATCTCGCAGTTCATCCCCACGATCGGTACGTATCTGGCGGGCGCCCTGCCGATGCTGATCGCGTTCACCGTGGACCCCTGGTACGCGCTGTGGGTGCTGATCTTCGTGGTCGTCTACCAGCAGTTCGAGAACTATCTGCTGCAGCCCAAACTCACCGCCAAGACCGTCGACATCCACCCGGCGGTCGCCTTCGGTTCGGTGGTCGCGGGCACGGCGCTGCTCGGTGCGGTCGGCGCGCTGATCGCCATCCCGGCCGTCGCCACGCTGCAGGCATTCCTCGGCGCGTATGTGAAGCGGTACGACGTGACGGACGATCCGCGCGTGCACGGCCACCGGCGCCGTGGCGGCCCGCCGCTCGCCCGGCTGCGCAAGGCGCTGCGCGGCGAGGAGACCGGGACGCCGGTGGACCGGACGGACACCGGGAACGAGGCGGCCGCCGCCGCCGCGGGCAGGCACACCGCCGAGGACGGGACGGGCCCGGCCGCCGGGGATCCCGACGACCGGACCTGATCTCCCTCACCCGGGGGCGACTCAGTGCCGCTCCAGCTCCACACGCGGCAGCACCCTGCCCAGCCACGCGGGCAGCCACCACGCGCGCCTGCCGAGCAACTGCATCACGGCGGGCACGATCAGACAGCGGATCACGACCGCGTCGAGCAGGATCGCCACCGCGAGCCCGAGGCCGAACTGCTGCAGCATCCGGTCGGGGCTCAGGATGAACGCCGCGAAGACGACGATCATGATGGCCGCGGCCGCCGTGATCACCTTCCCGGTCGCCGCGAGCCCCTCGCGTACCGCCGCCTGCGGGTCCTTCGTGCGCTCCCACTCCTCGTGGATGCGGGAGAGCAGGAACACCTCGTAGTCCATCGACAGACCGAAGACGATCGCGAAGATCATCACCGGGATGAAGGCCTCGATCGGACCGGGCTCCACACCGAACCAGCCGTGCTGGAAGACCAGCGTGATCGCGCCGAGCGCCGCGCCGATGCTCACAAGATTGAGCAGGGCCGCCTTGAGCGGGATCAGGACGCTGCGGAAGACGAGCAGGAGCAGCAGTGCCGACAGCCCGACCACGATCGCGACGAACAGCGGCATCCGCTCGGAGACGGTGGACGCGAAGTCCTCGGTGGCGGCGGTCGATCCGCCGACCAGGAGCCGTGCCCCGGTCTCGTCCTCCAGCGGCGGCAGTACGTCGCCGCGCAGATCCTTGACCAGCGTCGAGGTCGCCTCGTCCTGAGGCGCCGACTCGGGGAAGACCAGCAGCGTGCCGGACTCGCCGTCCTTCGACGGGATCGGTCCGCCGACGGCGGCGACGCCCGGGGTGTCCGCGAGGGCCGTACGCACCGGACCGAGGTCCTGGGCGCCCTCGGCGACCACGAACAGCGGCCCGTTGAAGCCCGGTCCGAAGCCCTCGGCCAGCAGGTCGTAGGCCTGACGGCTGGAGGTCGTCCGGGCGTCGTTGCCCGCGTCCGCGAAACCGAGCCGCATACCCGCGGCCGGCGCGGCGAGCGCACCGAGCGCCACCACGGAGACGATCAGCGCGACCCACGGCCGCCGCTGCACGCCCGTGGCCCAGCGCCGCCAGCCCGCTCCCTCGACCCGCTGCGACTTGGCCGCGCGCTTGGCGACCTGGCGCTGGATCCGGGCGCCGAAGATCCCGAGCAGCGCGGGCAGCAGGGTCAGGGAGGCCGCCATGGTGACGAGCACGGTGAGTGCGACGGCGAGCGCCACGCCCTGCAGCGACCCGAGGCCGAGCGCGACAAGGCCCATCAGGGCGATGATCACGGTGCAGCCCGCGAAGAAGACCGTACGGCCCGCGGCGTCCAGGGCGGAGCGCGTGGCCTGCTCCGGTGCGGCGCCGCGCAGCAGTTCGGTGCGGTAGCGCGAGAAGATCAGCAGGGCGTAGTCGATCCCGACGCCGAGGCCGACCAGCATCATGATCGGCGGGGTGAAGTCGGCGACGTTCGCGAGATGCGAGGCGAGCGCGATCAGCCCGATCGACGACCCGACCGCGAACAGCGCCGTCAGCACCGGCAGGCTCGCCGCGACCAGCGACCCGAACAGGAACACCAGGATCACCAGCGCCCCGAGGATCCCGGCCCCTTCGGCCGCACCGCCCCCGGCCTCCTCCGCGCCGCGCGCGGCGTCCCCGCCGACGGCGGCCTCGGTCCCGTCCCCGTCCAGGGAGTCGGCGGCCTCGATGATGGCGAGGACATGTTCCTTGGGTACGTTTTCGGCGGCGCCGTCGAGCGTCACGGTCGCGTAGCCGACGGTGCCGTCTCGTGAGACCGCCGCCTCGTCCTCGTACGGGGAGATGACGCCGGTGACGCTCGGCAGGCCCTCGACCTTCGCGAGCACCTCCTCGACCCGGTCGCGTACGCCGGCGTCCCGTACGCCGCCCGGGTCCTTGACCACGATCTGCACGGAGGCGTCGGCCTGCGCGGAGCCGTGCCGCTCCAGGACGCTCTGCGCGGTCTGGGAATCGGTGCCGGGCAGCGAGAAATCGTTGTGGTACGCGCTGCCGACCGCCATGGACACCCCGGTGATCCCGGCGACGAGCACGACCCACAGGACGAGGGCCCGCCACCGGTGGCGGTGCGAGAGGACGGCGAGCCGCTCGAAGACGCTCGACTGCCGGGGTGGGCGCGTGAGTTGATCAGTGGACATGAGGGGCTCCAGGATCTCTGTGAAGGCCGGTGGTCAGAGGTAGGAGGGCCGTGTCACGCGGCCCCGGAACGTGTGCCACATCCACGCCTGGACGGCCACGAGCAGTGGCGTCACGACGAGCAGGGCGGGCACGAGCAGATCGATGGACGAGCCGGCCGACTCCGTGAGGGGCAGCCGGAGGCCGGCGAGCAGCGGAAGGGCCGCCATCAGGGCGGCCGTCAGCGCGAAGGACTGCCAGGCGCGGGCGGTGCGGCCGACCAGTACGCGTGCACGGGCGTACGGGTCGCCGGTCAGCCGCAGCACCGCGAAGCCGAGCCCGTGCGCGGCGAAGAGCGCGGCGACCGCGAGGGCCGTGAGCGCGGCGACGGGACCGTTCGCGGGCGCGTCGAGCGAGCCGCTGAACAGCCCGGCGAGCAGCCAGCCCCACGCCAGCGCGACGGCCCAACTGCCGCCTGCCACCGCCGTATCGCAGACGAGACGCCAGGTGCGTCCGTCACCGCTCTCACCCGGGTGTCCGCCCACGCGGCCGCGCAGCCACAGCCCCATGTCGCGCACGATCCAGCCCGCGAGCAGGGCCACGACGACCGGGAACTGGCCGCTCAGCAACTCCCCTTCCAGATCGGGGAAGCAGCCGATGAGCAGTCCGGCGGTGGCCACCAGCCACACCTCGTTGCCCAGGAAGAACGGGGCGAACGAGGCGATCACCAGACGGCGTTCGCGGTCCGTGCGGCCCAGGTACGGGGCGAGCATCCCGGTGCCGATGTCGGCGCCCGCGAGGACGAAGTAGCCGGCGGCGAAGAAGCCGAGCAGGGCGATGGCGAGGGTTTCCATGGTGGCGGCTCCTAGTAACGCGCGGCGGGCAGGGCGACGGCGGGGTCATCGGCCTCGCGTTCGTCGAGGCCCAGGTCGGTCTCGACGGGGCCGCGGCGGGCGTGGCGCGCGATCAGCCAGAAGTTGAGGACGGCGAGCAGCGCGAAGAGCGTCGTGAAGACGATCAGCGACAGCCGCATCGAGCCGGGGGAGACCTGCGAGACGGCGTCCTCGGTCTTCAGCAGGCCGTACACGACCCAGGGTTGGCGGCCCGCCTCGCGGAACACCCAGCCGCTGATCATCGCGAGATAGGGCAGCGGCACCGCGGCCATCAGGACCACGTGCCAGAACCGGAAGCGGAGGACGACCTTGCGGAAGAGGGCGAGTACCGCGCCGCCGATGCAGAGCCACATCATCAGCGCGAACGCGAGCAGCATCAGGATGCCCGCGGTGCGCGTGACCGCCTCCGAGGGCACGTAGTCACCGGGCCCGAACCGCTCCACCATCTCGGCCTGCAGCTTGGCGATCTCGGCGGTCTTGGCGCTGAACACGGCCTCCTTCATCGGCTGCATCCCCACGAACTGCAGCCCGCCGAAGGTCGCCGTCACGAACAGCGCGGGCAGCGCGAGGAACACGCCGATGCGCAGGCTCTTGCCGAAGAACTCCCACTCGGCGGTGCGCTTGAACAGGTGGTACGCGGAGACGCCCGCCATGAAGAACCCGGCCGTGAGCAGCGCGCCGCCCAGGACGTGCCCGAAGGCCAGCAGCGCGGAGGGGTTGGTGAACACCTCGACCGAGTTGTCGAGGACGAGGCGGCCGTTCTCCTCGCGGTGTCCGACGGGGTTGTTGAGGAAGCCGTTGGCGACCAGGATCCAGTACGCCGAGGCGTACGCGGTGAGCGTGACGCCCCAGATCAGCGCCAGGTGCACCCACTTGTTGAAGCGGTGCCAGCCGAAGATCCACAGTCCGAGGAACGTGGACTCGACGAAGAAGGCGATGACGGTCTCCAGCGCCATCGACGAGCCGAAGACATCGCCCGCGTGGTGGGTGAGACCGCTCCAGCTGAGCCCGAACTGGAACTCCATCACCAGACCGGTGACGATGCCGACCGCATAGTTGATCACGTACAGCTGGCCCCAGAAGCGCACCATCCGCGGGTACAGCGGCCGGTTCCCCAGCGTCGCCGCCGTCTGGAGACAGGCGACGACGGTCGCGAGGCCCAGGGTGAGCGCGACGAAGAGGAAGTGGCCGCCCGCGGTGAGCGCGAACTGCAGCCGGGCGAGATCGAGCGTTTCCGGATTCACGCCCTCAGCGTCGGACTACGGCTTGGGGCGGGGCGTCGGGCCGGGGTGGACAGTGGGGGTACTACCTGGGTTGTGGGGTGGGGTGGGGGTGTACCACTGGAGTTGTGTCGGGGGTGGTGGTGGTGTCGGCGTCGGGCCGGGGTGGCGGTGTCGGCGTTGGTGGTGGTGGCGTTGTCAGTGGTGGCCGATAGCCTTGAACGGGCCGGTGGGCCCCCGGGCGGGAGGGGTCTGTCCGGCCCGGGAGGTCCGGCCCGTCAGCCCAGCCACCCCGGCGTGATCATCCCCGACTCGTAGGCCAGGATCACCAGTTGGGCGCGGTCGCGGACGTCGAGCTTGGTCATGATCCGGCTGACGTGGGTTTTCGCGGTCGCGGGGGACAGGACCAGGCGCTGGGCGATCTCGTCGTTGGACAGACCGGCCCCCACCAGGCCCATCACCTCGCGCTCGCGGTCGGTGAGCGCGTTGAGCCGCGGGCTCGGGTCGGGCTGCTTGGCGCGGCCCGCGAACTCCGCGATCAGGCGCCGCGTCACGGCCGGGGCGATCAGGGCGTCGCCGCGCGCCACCACGCGTACGCCGTGCAGCAGCTCCATCGGCTCGGTGTCCTTGACCAGGAACCCGGAAGCGCCCGCGCGCAGCGCCCCGTACACGTAGTCGTCCATGTCGAAGGTCGTCAGGATGATCACGCGGACGCCTTCGAGCGCCGCGTCCGCGGTGATCCGCGCGGTCGCCTCCAGGCCGTCGAGCACGGGCATACGGATGTCCATGAGGACCACGTCCGGTCGCAGCTGCTTGGCGAGCGCACAGGCCTGCTCGCCGTCCGAGGCCTCGCCGACCACCTCGATGTCGTCCTCGTCGTCGAGCATCGAGCGGAAGCCCGCGCGCACCAGCGTCTGGTCGTCGGCGAGCAGGACGCGGATCGCGTCGGTCCCCGTACCGCCGGCTGCCTGGTTCATTCCGCCCCCTGGGTCGTGGTGATGGACGAGAACGGCAGCCGGGCCGTGACCCGGAAGCCGTGCTCGGTGTTCTCGGTGCTCAGATCGCCGCCGAAGGCCCTGGCCCGCTCGGCCATTCCGCGGATCCCGCTGCCCTGCCCGTTCTCGTCGGGCGCCCCGAGCCCGTTGTCCTCGATCACCAGCCGCAGCTCGTCCGTACCGTAGCCGAGCTCGATGACGGCTCCGGTGGCCTGCGCGTGGCGGGTCACGTTGGTGAGGGACTCCTGCACGATCCGGTACGCGGCCAGGTCCAGGGGCGGTGGCAGCGGGCGCGGGTCGCCTTGTGTCCTTGTCTCCACGTCGAGCCCGGCGCTCCTCGCCCGCTCGACGAGCTCGGGCAGCCGGTCGAGGCCCGAAGCGGGCGCGGTCGGTGCCGCCTCGCCCGCGCCGCGCAGCATTCCGAGTGTGGAGCGCAGCTCGCGCAACGCGTCCTTGCTGGTGGACTTCACGGCCTCCAGGGCCTCTTCGGCGGTGACGAGCGCGGTCGCGGGGTCGGCCGCGTGCTGCTTCTTGCCCAGCTTGTGCAGAGCGGCACTCGACTGGACGTTGATCAGCGAAATGCTGTGCCCGAGCACGTCATGCACCTCGCGTGCGATCCGCAGCCGCTCTTCGGTCGCGCTCTGCTGCGCCCGCGCCTCCTGCTCGCGCGCGGCGGCGAGCGCACGGGCGCGTACCTCCTCCAGATAGGCGGTACGCGTGCGTTGGGCCCGGGCGAGCACCAGGATGCTCAGGAGCCAGCCCGCCAGCATCATCACCGACTCGTCGCTGACGTGCCGCTGGTCCGCCGGCCCTCGCACCTCCCCGTAAGCGATCATCAGCATCACCCCGATGCCGAGCGCGACCGCCGCGGCGAACCGGCCCTCGGCCGCTGTCGTGTACAGCGCGATCACGAAGGTGATCAGTAGTGGGCCGTCGGACACGCTGAGCGGGTAGTACGCGGCGCAGGCGGCGAGCGTGAACAGGGCGACGGCGACCGGACGGCGGCGGCGGAAGTACAGCGCGCCGCAGGCCAGCGCGATCAGCGCCCAGCCGAGCGCGGCCTGCCAGAACGTCTCGCTGCGGCCCCGCATCGACCAGAGCGTTCCCCCGGTCACGATCACCGCGACGGTCACCGCCACGGCGATGTCCGTGCCGCGTTCCGACAGACGGCCGGCGAACGGGCGGGGCGGGGAGTCAGACATGGTCGAAGGATATTCGTGCGCCGCGGGGGCGGCCCGGCCCATCCTGGACGGATGCCTTTTCCTGATGAAGCAGGGCCCGTGGCCGTGGTGGACCACCGGCCGCAATGGGCGGCGGACTACACACGGCTCGCCGGGGTCCTGCGCGACGCGCTCGGTGACCGGGCACTCGCCGTCGACCACGTCGGATCCACGTCGGTGCCGGGGCTGGCGGCGAAGGACTGCATCGACGTGCAGGTCCTCGTCGAGAGGATCGACGAGGACGCACAGACGGCGCTCATGGCGGGGATCGGCTTCCGCTGCCGCCCCGAGCCGTGGAACCGCTCGGAAGTGTCGAGTGGCCTGCACCTTCCCAAGCTGGTGTTCGCGCCGCCTGTGGGGGCGCGCCGCTGCAACGTCCATCTCCGCGTGGCGGGCGGTGCGGGCGCCCGGTTCGCGCTCCTGTTCCGCGACTATCTGCGCGCGGACGAGACGGCGCGTGAGGCATGGGGCGCGTTCAAGCAGCGGCTCGCCGTGAGCGTGACCGACGCCCCGGACTACGGGCAGATCAAGGTGCCGGCCACCGTGGTCCTGATGGGGGCTGCCGAGCGGTGGGCGGCCGCTGCCGGATGGGAGGTCGCACCCGCGTGGTGCGCTTGACACGTAAATCGAACATCCATTCTCATTGATGTACCGGCCTCACACCAGGCCCACGCACAGGCCTCGCGCAGGCCCAGGATTCCGGGGTTCTGCCGGGGTCGCTCCGGGAATCCGCGCGGGAGTTATCCACAGGCCGGACGGGCGTCGGGACGGATTGTCAGTGGCAGGCGATAGCGTCTTTGACGTGAAGCGATCGACTCAAGCAAATCGGGTGGAACCCATGGCAGGAACCGACCGCGAGAAGGCGCTCGACGCCGCGCTCGCACAGATTGAACGCCAATTCGGCAAGGGCGCAGTGATGCGCATGGGCGAGCGGCCGAACGAGCCCATCGAGGTCATCCCCACCGGGTCGACCGCCCTCGACGTCGCGCTCGGCGTCGGCGGCATCCCGCGCGGCCGCGTCGTGGAGGTCTATGGGCCGGAGTCCTCCGGTAAGACCACGCTGACCCTGCACGCGGTGGCCAACGCGCAGAAGGCCGGCGGCCAGGTCGCGTTCGTGGACGCGGAGCACGCGCTCGACCCGGAGTACGCGAAGAAGCTCGGCGTCGACATCGACAACCTCATCCTGTCCCAGCCGGACAATGGTGAGCAGGCCCTCGAGATCGTCGACATGCTGGTCCGCTCCGGCGCCCTCGACCTCATCGTCATCGACTCCGTCGCCGCGCTCGTGCCGCGCGCGGAGATCGAGGGCGAGATGGGCGACAGCCACGTGGGTCTGCAGGCCCGCCTGATGTCCCAGGCGCTCCGCAAGATCACCTCGGCGCTCAACCAGTCCAAGACCACGGCCATCTTCATCAACCAGCTCCGCGAGAAGATCGGCGTCATGTTCGGCTCGCCGGAGACCACGACCGGTGGCCGCGCGCTGAAGTTCTACGCCTCGGTGCGAATGGACATCCGCCGTATCGAGACCCTGAAGGACGGCACGGACGCGGTGGGCAACCGCACCCGCGTCAAGGTCGTCAAGAACAAGGTCGCGCCGCCGTTCAAGCAGGCCGAGTTCGACATCCTCTACGGGCAGGGCATCTCCCGCGAGGGCGGCCTGATCGACATGGGCGTGGAGCACGGCTTCGTGCGCAAGGCCGGTGCCTGGTACACGTACGAGGGCGACCAGCTCGGCCAGGGCAAGGAGAACGCCCGTAACTTCCTGAAGGACAACCCCGATCTCGCCAACGAGATCGAGAAGAAGATCAAGGAGAAGCTGGGCGTCGGTGTGAAGCCGGCGGTCGAGGGCGAGCCCGGCGCTGACGCCGCGGGTCCCGCGGCCGACGACAAGGATGCGGCCGCCAAGACGGTCCCGGCACCGGCGGCCAAGGGCAAGGCGACCAAGGCCGCGGCGGCCAAGAGCTGATCCGTGGTACGTCGCACCGAATGGCCCGGGGAGCCGGAGGACTCCGGCTCCGGGCCGCCCGCGTCCCGGGGGCGCGGGCGCCGTGGAGGCGGACGCCGACGGGGGTTCGGCGAACAGGACGGACGCCGGAGCGCGTCCGGTGATGAGGACAGCGGTTCCCCCGCTCCGTCGAGGGCCGGGGAGGGGGAGCCGCGCCCGCCGAGGGGCGGATCCGAGCGGGAGGCGGATCCGGCCGAGCGCGCGCGGAACATCTGCCTGCGCCTGCTCACGGGCACCCCGCGCACCCGCAAGCAGCTCGCCGACGCCCTGCGGAAGCGGGAGATCCCCGACGAGGTGGCCGATGAGGTGCTCACCCGCTTCGAGGAGGTCGGGCTGATCAACGACGCGGCGTATGCCGACGCGTGGGTCGAGTCCCGGCACCACGGCCGGGGGCTCGCCCGGCGCGCGCTGGCCCGTGAGCTGCGCACGCGCGGGGTCGACTCCATGACGATCGACGAGGCCGTCGGGCAGCTCGACTCCGACCAGGAGGAGGAGACGGCCCGCGAGCTGGTCGCCCGCAAACTCCGCGCGACCCGCGGCCTCGACCGCGACAAACGCATCCGCCGCCTCGCAGGCATGCTCGCCCGCAAGGGTTATCCCGAAGGGATGGCGCTGCGGGTGGTTCGGCAGGCGCTGGAGCAAGAGGGGGAGGACGTGGAGGAGTTGGGGTTCGGGGAGGAGTGAAGGGGCGCCCGGGTGGGGGCCGGGGCGGGGGGTCCGGAGGGGGAGCGGGTTCGGTCGGGTGTGAGGGGCTGGGGCGATTTCGTCCCAGGGTATGGGGACGAATCGGGCGCTGTGTGGGACGAAGACGCCACCAGCCTTGGGTCAGTGGCCGATCGGCAGCACAGGACGGTCAATCGGCGTCCACGGCCTGGATCGCCGGACGTGCCACGACCCCTTCGGACGCACCCCGGCCCACCGCCTTCGCCCCCTCCGGCCCAGCGCTCTCCTCCGCGGACCGCTCCTCGGAGCCGGCCTCCGCCACGCCGGCCTCAATCACGCCGGTCTCCGCCACGCCATCCTCCGGCGACCGGCCCGCCGCCCGCCGCGCCCCCGAAGCCGGGGCGGGCAGTCCTCCGCGCGCCGCGTCCGCCGCCTCGTACAGCTCCGCGGGCCGTACGCCGCCGAGCGCCGTCACCAGATGGCCGTCCGGACGGATCAGGAGCACGGTGTGCGCGACCGCGCCGGGATAGCCCTCCGCGACCAGGAGTTCGGCCGGCAGCGGCAGCGCCGTCACCGCCGCCGCGAGCCGGGGCATCACCCCGGCGGTCAGCCAGTGCCGCCGGTCCCACACGCCCGTGCCCGGCGCGACCAGGACCACCAGCATCCGCCCGCGCCCCAGCCGCTCCCGCAGCGGCACCAGCGCCCCGTCGGGCGCGGTCACCGGCACGTCCGTGACCGGCGCGCCCTCCGCCGTACCCACCACGACCCGGGACGCGGCGGGTTCGTCGGGCGCCAGCGGCGACGCCTCGTACGAGGGCAGCGCGCCCAGCGGCCCGCGCCCCAGGTGCCCGTCCGTGAGCAGCGCGTCATGACCGCGCGCCGTCCCCGGCACGTACGCCCGCAGCCCTCCGCCGCCGCGCAGTATCGGCAGCGCCTGGTCGGCGGCGCGCAGCCGGGCCGCGACCGCCGTGCGGCGCTCGGCCTGGTAGCTGTCGAGCAGCAGCTCCGACTCGCCGTGATCGCGGCACAGCGCCAGCTTCCACGCGAGGTTGTCCGCGTCGCGCAGACCCTCGTCCACCCCCTGTGTGCCGAGCGCGCCGAGCAGATGCGCCGCGTCCCCCGCGAGGAAGCAGCGGCCCACGCGCCAGCGCCGCGCGAGGCGGTGGTGCACGGTCTGCACACCGGTGTCGATCAGGTCGTACGGAGGGGTCGCACCGCACCAGCCCGCCAGGGTGTCGCGGACGAGTGCCACCAGTCGCTCGGGCGTGACGAGTTCGCTGCGGGCGGGCAGCAGCCAGTCCAGGCGCCACATGTCGTCGGGCAGCGGACGCGCGGTGATCTCGGCCGGTGCGCCGCGCCAGGGCGCCATCCGGTGCAGCAACGCCTCGCCGGGCCACGGCAGTTCGGTGCGCAGCGCCGCGACCGCGTGCCGCTCCACGGCCGTACGGCCCGGGAAGCGGACGTCGAGCAGCTTGCGCACTGTGGAGCGCGGGCCGTCGCAGCCGATCAGATAACTGCCGCGCCACCACGTGCCCTTGGGGCCGCGGGTGTGCGCGGTGACCCCGCCGGCGTCCTGCTCGATCGAGTCGAGGCGGCTGTTCACGGCCACCTTGACCAGACGCTCCTCCTCGGCGGCGGCCCGCAGGGCGGCGGTCAGCGTGTGCTGGGCCAGGTGCGCCGGGCCCGGATCGGCGGTGTCGAAGGTGACCTGCCGCAGCTCCTGCTTGCGGCGCAGCGAACGCCAGCCGGTCCAGCGGGCGTCGCTCAGCGTGATCCCCGTGAGCCGTTCGGTGAGGGCGGCGGTGTCCTCGCGCAGCACCACGGTGCGCGCGGGACGCTGTTCGTCCTTGCCCGGTCCCTCGTCGAGGACGACGGACGGGACGCCATGCCGGGCCAGGGCCAGGGCCGATGTGAGGCCCACGGGCCCGGCGCCCACGATGATCACCGGGTCCACGGTGCGGCGCCTCCTGCCGGGAGGGTGCTGCAATGCTGCGGACAACGGGCAGTTGACGCGGGGTGCACGATCACAGAACGTATGCAACCGACTGCATGCCTCCCTAGTCAAGCCGCGCCCCCCAAGCCCACGGAACCCTTCCCTCCGGAGAGCCGCCGTGTTAGCGACGGGCACCCGCACCCGGTGTGACCTCGGCCCTGGTGTTCACCGTCCGTGACCTGGCAGGATCGCCCGCATGCAGCTCGCACTCCCACGCATCGGCAGGCGCCGAGCCCTCCAGGGGGCGGTCGCCGGCCTTGTCGTGTTCGGGCTGCTGCTGTGGTGGCTGCTGCCGTTCGGCGAGGACCGGCCCGGTGGGCGCGTGGTCTTCAGCACCGGCGGCGTCGGCGGTGTCTACGAGGAGTACGGCAAGCTGCTCGACCAGGCGGCCGCCGACGATCTCCCCGATCTCGACATCGACCTGCTGACCAGCAAGGGCTCCAAGGAGAACGTCGAACGCGTCGCCGACGGCGAGGCCGACTTCACGATCGCGGCCGCCGACGCCGTGGAGCAGTACAAGCTCAGCGGCGCGAGCGGCGCGGCCCGGCTGCGCGGCTGCGCCCGGCTCTACGACGACTACGTCCATCTGGTCGTCGCGGCCGACTCGGGTATCGAGGAGGTCTCGCAGCTGCGCGGCAAGCGGGTCGTCGTCGGTCCCGAGGGGTCGGGCGTACGGATCATCGCCGACCGGGTGCTCGCGGCGGCGGGTCTCGACCCGGCCGAGGACATCGAGCCCTTGGAGGTCGCCTCGCAGGACGGTGACGATCTCCTGGAACAGGGCGAGGTCGACGCGTTCTTCTGGTCGGGCGGTCTGACCACGCCGTTCGTCGAGAAGCTCTCCGAGCGGATGCAGATCTCGCTCGTCCCGCTCAACGAGATCGTCGACAAGCTGCACGACCAGCCCGGACCCTCCGGGTACTACCGGGAGTCGGTGATTCCCGCCGACGCGTACAGCAAGGCCCAGCGCGGCAAGGACATCGGCACGATCGCCGTGGCGAACCTGCTGATCACCACCGACCGCACCGACGACCGGCTCACCGAGTGGCTGACACGCGTCGTCATAGGGCACCGGGACAGCATCGGCAACGAGGTGCACGCGGCCCAGGTCGTCGATCTGCGGACCGCGCTGTACACCGATCCGCTGGATCTGCACGACGGGGCGCGGCGCTACTACCGCTCGGTCAAGCCGTAACGCCCGGACCGGAGCGGGCCACCGAAACGCCGCCCGCCCTCACGTCCCTCACGTCCCTCACGTCCCTCACACCCCGTCCGGCCCCACGCGAGGCACCGTCACGGTCACCTTCAAGCCGTGCGGCACGTTCTGGGCGTATGCGATCGAGCCGCCGCAGGACGTGAGCAGGGCCCGGGTGATGGACAGGCCGAGGCCCGAACCCTTGACGTTCTGATGGCGGTTGCTGCGCCAGAAGCGGTCGCCGACCCGGGTCAGTTCCTCCGGGGTGAGCCCGGGGCCGCCGTCCGCGATCTCGACCGTGACCGTCGAGCCGTTGGCCGCGACCGCCACCGTGACCTGCTCGCCGGACGGCGTGAACTTCAGGGCGTTGTCGACGACCGCGTCCAGCGCGCTGGACAGCGTGACCGGGTCCGCCCAGGCCGTCGCCGCGCGCAGCCCCTCCGAGCGCAGCACGACCCCCCGGTCCTCGGCGAGCGCGCCCCAGGCCGCGACCCGCTCGGCGACCAGCTCGCCGACGTCCGTCAGCTCCGGCTCCACCCCCGCGTGCTCCGCGAGCGCCAGGTCGAGCAAGTCGTCGAGGACCTGCGCGAGCCGCTTGCCCTCCGTGCGGACGGAGGCGATCTCCTCGTTGCCCTCGGGCAGTTCGAGCGCGAGCAGCTCGATCCGCAGGAGCAGCGCGGCGAGCGGATTGCGCAGCTGGTGCGAGGCGTCCGCGACGAAGGCGCGCTGCTGCTCCAGGACGTCCTCGACGTTGTCCGCCATCTCGTTGAACGAGTGCGCGAGCCGCCGCAGCTCGGGCGGCCCGCCGGCCACCGCGACCCGCGACTTCAGCCGCCCCGTGGCGATGTCGTGCGTCGTCGCGTCCAGATCGCGTACGGGACGCAGCACCCAGCCCGTCAGGCGCAGCGCCGCCCCGATCGCCAGGAACATGGCCGCCGTCTCACCGGCCGCGATCAGCACCCAGCCGCGCAGGATCTCCGACCGCATCTTGCCGGTGGGGGAGTCGGTGAGGACGACCGCGATCACATCGCCGTCCCGTACGACCGGTGCCGCCACGAACAGCCGGCGCTGCTGCCAGGGCCAGATCTGCTGCGGATCCTGGTTGCTGTGGCTGTAGAGCGCGTCGTCGAAGGCCTCGCGGCCCTCGCCGTCGAGCGGAACGTCCCAGGCGTGCGAGCGCGCCATCACCTCGCCCTCGCGGTGGAACACTCCGGCCCGGATCCCGTAGACCTTGTAGTAGCGCTCCAGGTCCCGGCGGAGGGTCTTGAGGCGCTCGCCCTCCTCGGTCGTCGGATGGGACTTCTCCGTGACGAACTGGGCGAGTCCGGCGAAACGGGTCGCGTCCTCGATCCGGTCCACGACCACGCGCTGCTGCTGCGCCGCGGCCAGGCTCACCGCGAGCGGGAAGCCGAGGGCCAGCAGGATCGCCGCCATGAGCACGATGAGCAGCGGCAGCAGACGCGTACGCACGAAGGGGTCCTATGCGGCAGGGGTGACGAGCCGGTAGCCGACCCCGCGCACCGTCTCGATCAGCGCGGGCATCCGCAGCTTCGAGCGCAGCGAGGCCACATGGACCTCCAGGGTACGGCCCGTGCCTTCCCAGCTGGTCTGCCAGACCTCGCTGATGATCTGCTCGCGACGGAAGACCACGCCGGGGCGCTGGGCGAGCAGCGCGAGAAGGTCGAACTCCTTGCGCGTCAACTGCACTGCCTCACCCGAAACGGTGACCTGGCGGGTCGGCAGCTCGACGTGCACGTCGCCGAGCGTGATGCCCGTCTCGACCGGCCCGGTGGAGTCGTCCTGGTTCGTCCGCCGGCTCACCGCGTGGATACGGGCCAGCAGCTCGCCGGTGTCGTACGGCTTCACGACGTAGTCGTCGGCGCCGAGGTTCAGACCGTGGATCCGGCTGCGGATGTCGGCGCGTGCCGTCACCATGATCACCGGGGTCGTGCTGCGCTTGCGGATCTTGCCGCAGACCTCGTAGCCGTCCTGGTCGGGCAGGCCGAGATCGAGCAGGACGACACCGAAGGGCGGCTTGTCCGTGGGGAGAAGGGCGCGCAGCGCCTCCTCGCCGTTGCGGGCGTGCACCACGTCGAAGCCGTGCCGGGCGAGAACGGCGGACAGCGCGGCCGCCACGTGGTCGTCGTCCTCGACGAGCAGCAGTCTCATTGCGTCCCCCCTCCGTTCACCCGGTCCTTATGCACTAGGGCAGTCACGCTGATACAGCGTGACGGCGTCAAGGCCGGTCCTGTTACATACGGGTTCCGTTATCCAGCCGGTACGCGCGACGGGCGTCCCCTTCACGCAGTGTGTCCGGTTGCGGCCGGATCGTTATGCTCAATTTCCCCTCAGATGTAATGACGCTGGTTAGGTGGGGTTACTACTGTCCTCCCAACCGATGAGGACGGAGCAAGAACCCCCATGGCCGAAGTATCGGTGACCAAGGACGCCGCACCGGCGGCGGACGAACTGGTCGTGCTGAAGAACGTCAACAAGCACTTCGGCGCGTTGCATGTGCTCCAGGACATCGACCTGACCATCGTCCGCGGCGAGGTCGTGGTCGTGATCGGGCCCTCGGGCTCGGGCAAGTCGACGCTGTGCCGGGCGATCAACCGCCTGGAGGGCATCGATTCCGGGAGCATCACGCTCGACGGCAAGCCGCTGCCCGCGGAAGGGCGTGAGCTGGCCAAGCTCCGCGCCGACGTGGGCATGGTCTTCCAGTCCTTCAACCTCTTCGCGCACAAGACAGTGCTGGAGAACGTCACGCTGGGCCAGATCAAGGTCCGCAAGAAGAGCAAGGCCGAGGCCGAGACCAAGGCCCGAGAGCTCCTCGACCGGGTCGGCGTCGGCACCCAGGCCGACAAGTACCCCGCTCAGCTCTCCGGTGGCCAGCAGCAGCGTGTGGCGATCGCCCGCGCTCTGGCCATGGAGCCGAAGGTCATGCTCTTCGACGAGCCGACCTCCGCGCTCGACCCGGAGATGATCAACGAGGTGCTCGAGGTCATGCAGCAGCTCGCGCGCGACGGTATGACCATGGTCGTCGTTACCCATGAGATGGGCTTCGCCCGCTCGGCGGCGAATCGTGTCGTCTTCATGGCGGACGGGCAGATCGTCGAGCGCGCGACGCCGGAGAAGTTCTTCACGGCGCCCAAGAGCGACCGCGCCAAGGACTTCCTGTCGAAGATCCTGCACCACTGAGCCCGCGCGTCATCTGGCTTGCGCATCATTGAGCTGCTGCAACTCACCGAAAAGCAAAGGATGTTCACCATGAAGTTCCGTAAGGCCGGCCTCGCCGCCGCTTCCGTCCTGACCCTCGCGCTCACCGTTTCCGCCTGTGGTGACGGCGGCAAGAAGGACAGCGGCTCGGGTGGCACCGACGGCGGCGGCAAGGACAGCATCAAGATCGGCATCAAGTACGACCAGCCGGGCATCGGCCAGAAGACGCCGGACGGGTTCGCGGGCTTCGACGTCGACGTTGCCACGTTCGTCGCCAAGGAGCTTGGCTACGACGAGAAGAACATCGAGTTCGTCGAGACGCCCAGTGCCGACCGTGAGCAGGCGCTGAGCCGCGGGGACGTGGAGTTCATCGCCGCTTCGTACTCGATCAACGACGAGCGCGAGAAGCTGGTCGACTTCGCGGGCCCGTACCTGCTGGCCCACCAGGACCTGCTGGTCGCCGCCGACTCGGACATCGCCAAGGGCACCGACCTCAACGGCAAGAACCTCTGCTCGGTGACCGGCTCGACCTCCGCGCAGAACGTCAAGAAGACGATCGCGCCGAAGGCGAACCTCAAGGAGCTCAGCACCTACTCCGAGTGCATCGAGGGCCTGGCGTCCGGCAGCATCGACGCCCTGACCACCGACGACTCGATCCTCGCCGGCTACGCCTCGCAGCCCGCGAACAAGGGCAAGTTCAAGCTCGCCGGCCTCAAGCTGAGCAACGAGAACTACGGCATCGGTGTCAAGGAAGGCAACACCGAGCTGAAGGACAAGATCAACAAGGCGCTCGAGAAGATGGTCGCCGACGGTGCCTGGGACGAGGCCGTGAAGAAGAACTTCGGCCCGGCCAACTACAAGAACGAGCCGGCGCCGAAGATCGGCAACATCGTCAAGTAACCCTTGACCAGCGGCCCTTGCGGTGCGCCCGGCTCCTGGCCGGCCCGCCGGCCGCGTTGAACTGACGGTGCGCCGCCCGGTCTCCGGGCGGCGCACCTCACCAACGACACGCGGAAGCGCGGGAGATCGTGTTCGACTTTCTTGAAGGCTACGACCTGCTCGGGGCGTTCTGGACGACGGTGCAGCTGACCGTGCTCTCCGGAATCGGTGCCCTGGTCTGGGGCACCATTCTGGCCGCCATGCGGGTCAGCCCCGTGCCGCTGATGCGCGGGTTCGGAACCCTGTACGTGAACGTGGTGCGGAACATTCCGCTCACCGTCATCATCGTCTTCACGTCGCTGGGTCTCGCCGACATCTTCGGCATGACGATGGGCGCGGCCGACGACTTCCCGACCCAGGCCTTCCGGCTCTCGGCGCTCGGACTCGCCGCGTACACCGCCGCGTTCGTCTGCGAGGCGATCCGCTCGGGCATCAACACGGTGCCGGTCGGTCAGGCGGAGGCGGCCCGGGCCATCGGCCTCAACTTCACTCAGGTCCTGAGCCTCGTGGTGCTTCCCCAGGCGTTCCGTGCAGTGGTGGGTCCGCTCACCAACGTGCTGATCGCGCTGACGAAGAACACGACAGTCGCTTCCGTCATCGGTGTCACCGAGGCGGCACTCCTGATGAAGGAAATCATCGAGACCGAGGCGCAGTTGCTGATCACCACGGCGATCTTCGCGCTCGGGTTCGTGATTCTCACCCTGCCGACGGGGCTCTTCCTCGGCTGGATCGGCAAGCGCGTGGCGGTGAAGCGATGAGTTCCGTTCTGTACGACATTCCCGGCCCCCGGGCCAAGCGGCGCAATCTGATCTTCTCGGTCGTCTTCCTGGCCGCGATAGCGCTCGGTACGTGGTGGGCGATCAGCACCCTCGGTGAGGAGGGCCAGCTCGAATGGGCCAAGTGGGAGCCCTTCGTCAAGGGTGAGGCCTGGACCACGTACCTGCTGCCCGGCCTGGCCAACACGCTCAAGGCCGCCGCCCTCTCGATGGTCATCGCGCTGCCGCTCGGAGCGGTGCTCGGGATCGCCCGGCTGTCCGACCACGCCTGGGTCCGCGCCCCGGCCACGGTCGTCGTGGAGTTCTTCCGCGCCATTCCGGTCCTGATCCTGATGGTCTTCGCCAATGTGTACTACTCGCAGTACTGGTCGCTGACCATCAGCAACGAGGACCGCCCGATGTACGCGGTGGTCACCGGTCTGGTGCTGTACAACGCGTCCGTCCTCGCGGAGATCGTGCGGGCGGGCATCCTGGCCCTGCCCAAGGGCCAGACCGAGGCGGCCAAGGCGATCGGTCTGCGCAAGAGCCAGACGATGCGGACGGTCCTGCTGCCGCAGGCCGTGACCGCGATGCTGCCGGCGATCGTCAGCCAGCTCGTGGTGGTCGTGAAGGACACCGCGCTCGGCGGCGCGATGCTGAGCTTCACCGAGCTCCTCAACTCGCGCAAGACGCTGGCCTCGTACTACAGCAACGTGATCCCCAGCTTCATCGTCGTCGCGGTGATCTTCATCGTGCTCAACTTCCTCCTGACGTCGTTCGCCTCCTGGCTGGAAAAGCGGCTGCGGCGGGGCAAGAAGAGCACGGGTGTGGTGCTCGGGGCCGGTGACGCCGGCGAGGGCCTGGCAGGAGCGCCGACGCCTCTGGTCCCGGACGACGGCCGGGCAACGTAGCCGAGGGTGACGCAGAGTGGATTTGGGAGGGCAGCGGTGACGACACCGCTGCCCTCCGCGTATGCCCGCACGGGTCCGCACGGCTGGCAGCAGGACGCCCCCCACGCCTCGTAAACTGGATGACCGGCCGTCCGTCCGAGCGGGTGGCCGATAGCCCCGGACCTCCCGTAGACCTTCGTTTGGACTGATCTCTCGCATGTCGGCCACCCCGCGCACGTACGAAGTAATGACCTACGGCTGTCAGATGAATGTCCATGACAGCGAGCGGCTCTCCGGGCTCCTGGAGGACGCCGGCTACGTCCGCGCGCCCGAGGGCGCCGACGGCGACGCCGACGTGGTCGTCTTCAACACCTGCGCGGTGCGCGAGAACGCCGACAACAAGCTGTACGGCAACCTCGGCCGGCTCGCCCCGCGCAAGACCACGCGCCCGGGCATGCAGATCGCCGTCGGCGGCTGCCTCGCGCAGAAGGACCGCGACACCATCGTCAAGAAGGCCCCGTGGGTCGACGTCGTGTTCGGCACGCACAACATCGGCAAGCTCCCGGTCCTCCTGGAGCGCGCCCGCCTCCAGGAAGAGGCGCAGGTCGAGATCGCCGAGTCCCTGGAGGCCTTCCCGTCGACGCTGCCGACGCGTCGCGAGAGCGCGTACGCGGCGTGGGTGTCGATCTCCGTGGGCTGCAACAACACCTGCACCTTCTGCATCGTCCCGGCCCTGCGCGGCAAGGAGGAGGACCGCAGGCCCGGCGACATCCTCGCCGAGGTCGAGGCCCTGGTCGCCGAGGGCGTCTCGGAGATCACCCTGCTCGGCCAGAACGTCAACGCCTACGGCAGCGACCTCGGCGACCGCGAAGCCTTCAGCAAGCTTCTGCGCGCCTGCGGCGGGATCGAGGGCCTGGAGCGCGTGCGCTTCACCTCGCCGCACCCGAAGGACTTCACCGACGACGTGATCGCCGCGATGGCCGAGACGCCGAACGTGATGCCGCAGCTGCACATGCCCCTGCAGTCCGGTTCCGACACCGTGCTGCGGGCGATGCGCCGCTCGTACCGGCAGGAGCGTTTCCTCGGGATCATCGAGAAGGTGCGGGCCGCCATGCCGTACGCCGCGATCTCGACCGACATCATCGTGGGCTTCCCCGGCGAGACCGAGGAGGACTTCGAGCAGACGATGCACGTGGTGCGCGAGGCGCGCTTCACGAACGCGTTCACGTTCCAGTACTCGAAGCGTCCCGGGACCCCCGCCGCCGAGATGGACGGGCAGATCCCGAAGGAGGTCGTGCAGGCGCGCTACGAGCGTCTCGTCGCGCTCCAGGAGGAGATCTCGTGGGACGAGAACAAGAAGCAGGTCGGGCGGACGCTCGAGCTGATGGTCGCCGAGGGCGAGGGGCGCAAGGACGACTCCACGCACCGGCTCTCCGGGCGCGCGCCCGACAACCGCCTTGTGCACTTCACGAAGCCGGAGGAGGCCGTACGGCCCGGTGACGTGGTGACCGTCGAGATCACGTACGCGGCGCCGCACCACCTGCTGGCCGAAGGCCCGGTGCTCTCGGTACGGCGGACGCGGGCCGGGGACGCGTGGGAGAAGCGCAACGCGGCGCCCGCGGCTGCTCCGGCCGGCGTGATGCTCGGTCTGCCGGGCATCGGCGCTCCGGCTCCGTCGACCGTTCCCGCCGGGTCGGGCTGCGGCTGCGACTGAGGTTCCGCGGACACCTCGTATCGAGGCTTCGTACGGATCCGGGTCACGCCGGACGCCGGCAGCCCGGCTTCGTGCGGATCCGCCTCAACGTCACTCGGACTGTTGGGTACCCTGCCGATCATGCTCGTAGCCGCAGCCGTCTGTCCCTGTCCGCCCCTGCTCGTGCCCGCCGTGGCCGCCGGGGCGGCGCATGAGCTCGATGGGGCGCGTGCCGCCTGCGCGGACGCGCTCGGTGTGCTGGCCGCCGCGCGGCCGGACCGGCTGATCGTCGTCGGGCCCGCCGAGCAGAGCGGGCGGGGTCCGCACGCGCAGGGATCCGTCGGCACCTTCGAAGGCTTCGGTGTGGATCTCTCCGTACGACTCGGGGCCGGGGAGGCGACGGACGGCGTGCTGCCTCCCTCCCTCGCCGTCGCCGCCTGGCTGCTGGAGCGGGCGCAGTGGGCCGGACCCGTCGAGGGGCTCGGGGTCGGGGAGCCGCTCGCGCCCGAGCGCTGCTTCGAGGCCGGCGCCGCACTCGCCGGGCAGGCCGAACGCGTGGCGCTCCTTGTGATGGGTGACGGCAGCGCGTGCCGGACGCTCAAGGCACCCGGCTACCTCGACGAGCGCGCCGAGGGCTTCGACGCGGAGGCCGCCCGCGCGCTCGGTGCGGCCGATGTCGCGGCCCTGAAGGCGATCGACGCGGAGCTCGCGTACGAACTGAAGGCGGCGGGCCGCGCTCCCTGGCAGGTGCTCGCGGGTGCGGCGGAGGGGGCCGGGCTCGGGGGGCAACTGCTGTACGAGGACGCCCCGTACGGCGTGGGGTACCTGGTCGCGGCCTGGAGCTAGTGCCGCCGCCCCCGGAAGGATTCCGCCGCTCTGCAGGCGAGGACGAGAGACGGCCGCGGGGCAGGTGCCCCGCGGCCGTCGTCATGCGTGCGGCCCGCGCCCGTCGCAGGAAGTCCGGCCAGGCGGCTGCCTCGTCAGGAGGCCGGCGGCGTCGGCGTTCCGCCGGCAGCCGGAGGCGTGCCCTGACCCGGTGAACCGGGCCCCTGGCCGGGAGAGGACGACGGGCCCGAGTCCGATCCCGCGGCCAGCCGGTCGAGGGCGTCCTTCGCCTTGCCGGTGCCGGTACGGATCTTGTCGCTGTACTTGCCCTTGGTCTTCTCGTCCACGGTCTTCGCGGCCTTGTCGAGGCCGTGCTCGATCTTGTCCCCGTGCTCCTTGGCGAGGTCGCCGACCTTGCCCTTCGCCGGGGCGAGCCTGGCCTTCAGTGTGTCAAGGAGGCCCATGGCGCACCTTCTTCGTCGGACCGCCGCGGCCGCTGCCGGTCACGGGGACCTGCGCGTGCGCGGTCGGCTACTTGCGGGCGCCGTCACCGGCCTCGTTGTCCGCCGCCTGGTCGGCCGACTGCTGCTTCGGGATCTCCACCGACTCGGCGGTGGCCTCCTCGGCCTTCTCCTCGGCCGGTTCCGCCGCGACCTCGGCGGTGGCCTCGGCCTCGGGCTCGGCCGTCAGAGTGGCCGTGGATCCCTCGGCCGTTGACGCGGCCTCGGTCTCCTTCGCCTTACGACGGAACCGTGCAAAAACGCCCATTTCTACTCCAAAAGTACTCGTGCGAGCGAAATCCCGCCCCACCCGGAGCGTCTCCTTGCGACTCCCGGGGTTCCGGTCCTCGAAACCGGCGGCCGAAACCTCGCAACAGGCAACGAAGGCGAACGTGTGGCGTCACGTAGCTCGTTCGAGGACTTGCCGGGCGCCTGCGAGACTGGTCCGGTGAGTACCGCAGCAGCCACGCCCGCCCCAGGGCCCCGTGTCATCGCCGTCGTCGGCCCGACCGCCGCCGGCAAGTCGGATCTCGGCGTCTTCCTCGCGCGTGAACTCGGCGGTGAAGTCGTCAACGCGGACTCCATGCAGCTGTACCGCGGGATGGACATCGGCACCGCCAAGCTGACGCTCGACGAGCGCGCGGGCATCCCGCACCACCTCCTCGACATCTGGGACGTGACCGAGGCGGCCAGCGTCGCCGAGTACCAGAAGCTGGCCCGCGCCGAGATCGACCGGCTGCTCGCCGCGGGCCGCTGGCCGGTCCTCGTCGGCGGCTCGGGCCTGTACGTGCGCGGCGCCGTCGACCAGCTCGAATTCCCGGGTACGGACCCGGTGGTGCGCGCCCGCCTGGAGGAGGAGCTCGCCCTGCGCGGCTCCGGCGCCCTGCACGCACGGCTCGCCGCCGCCGACCCCGACGCGGCCAGGGCGATCCTGCCGAGCAACGGCCGGCGCATCGTGCGCGCCCTGGAGGTCATCGAGATCACGGGGCAGCCCTTCACGGCGAACCTGCCCGGCCACGACTCGGTCTACGACACCGTCCAGATCGGCGTGGACGTCGCCCGCCCCGAGCTCGACGAGCGGATCGCGGTGCGCGTCGACCGGATGTGGGAGGCCGGTCTCGTCGACGAGGTGCGGGCGCTGGAGGGGCAAGGGCTGCGCGAGGGCCGTACGGCCTCGCGGGCGCTCGGCTACCAGCAGGTCCTCGCCGCGTTCGCGGGGGAGTGCACCGAGGAGGAGGCGCGCGCCGAGACCGTGCGCGCCACCAAACGCTTCGCGCGCCGCCAGGACTCGTGGTTCCGGCGTGACCCGCGGGTGCACTGGCTCAGTGGGGCGGCCGCCGACCGGGGGGAACTCCCGGCCCGTGCAATGGCGTTGGTCGAACGAGCGGTTACAGCCTGATCACGTGATGGCATCGGGACGCTCCGGCGGTCATCGGGGCCTGACCGCCCGTGCCATCATCGAGCTTCGATCGACCGTGGAGTCCAGTTGGGAGGGCGTGTGGCAATGGAGGCCGGCCCTCGCGACACCGCACATGAGGAGCAGGGAAAGCTGAGCTCCGATGGTCCTGAGGCGCTGCCCGGACCCGGTTCCGACGCGCTCGCGGACCACGAGCTGACGGACGGCGGCGTCGTGTCCGACGGACCCGATCCCGAGGAGGAGGCCGCCGCGCTGGCGGGCTCCGAGGTAGAGGTCGAACTGCGGCCGCAGCGCAAGCTCCGGATCTGGCAGATCGCCCCGATCGTGGGTCTGGCGACGCTCGGCTCGCTGATGTTCGCCTTCCCGCTCGCCTTCGAGTTCGGTGACGGCGGGGCCGTCGTCGCCATGCTCGGCCTGCTGATCAGCTGCTGTGCGGCCGGCTGGGGTGTGATGGCCGCGCGGCGCGTGGGGCACACCTGGCCCGGGCTACCGGCCCGCGGCTCCGGCCGGCGTCCGGACTGGCGGGTCGTGCTGGCGTACACCGCCGTCGTCGGAGTCCTCGCGGTCCTGGCCGTGTGGCGGGTCGCCCGCCTGCGCTGAGGCGGCTGCCTCAAGAGGCCCCGTGCACGACCCGCGCCCGCGGGAACGGTGCGCGCACCCCGTACGATCGAGGGATGAGCATCGCCTTCCTCAAGGGTCACGGCACGCAGAACGACTTCGTGATCGTGCCCGATCCGGACAATGCCGTCGCCCTGAGCCCCAGCGCGGTCGCCGCGCTCTGCGACCGGCGGGCCGGGATCGGCGGTGACGGCCTGCTGCATGTGGTGCGCTCGGCCGCCCACCCCGAGGCCGCGCACCTGGCGGGCGAGGCCGAGTGGTTCATGGACTACCGCAACGGCGACGGCTCGGTCGCCGAGATGTGCGGCAACGGCGTCCGCGTCTTCGCCCACTACCTGCAGCGCACCGGACACGTCGAGGCGGGCGACCTCGCCATCGCCACGCGAGGCGGCGTCAAGCGCGTGCACATCGCGAAGTCCGCCGACGGCGAGGAGGTGGCCATCACGGTCGGCATGGGCAAGGCCGTCCTGCCCGAGGAGCAGGCGACCGTCACCGTCGGCGCGCACCAGTGGCCCGCGCGCAACGTGAACATGGGCAACCCGCACGCCATCGCGTACGTCGAGGACCTCGACCAGGCCGGCGACCTGTTCACCGCCCCCGCCACATCGCCCGCGTCGGTCTACCCGGACGGGGTGAACGTCGAGTTCGTCGTCGACCGCGGCGAGCGCCACGTCGCGATGCGCGTGCACGAGCGCGGCGTCGGCGAGACCCGCTCCTGCGGTACGGGGGCGTGCGCGGTGGCCGTCGCCACGGCCCGCCGCGACGGCCTCGACCCGGCGGTGACCGGGTCCCCCGTCACGTACACGGTCGATGTGCCCGGCGGCCGGCTCGTGATCACCGAGCGGGCCGACGGGGAGATCGAGATGACCGGTCCGGCCATGATCGTCGCCGAGGGCGAGATCAGTTCCGAATGGTTCGAAACCCTTGACGCCTGAACCTTCGCTCGAATGGGTGATCCGTTTCACGCTCGGCGAGAGCTGGTGAGCAGCGCGTGATGAGGTCGGTAGCATCAAGCACCGGCCCGGAGGGCGTACTCACACCGGAGATACGCCGTCCTGATCCCGAGGGTGCCGGTCGACGCAGCCGGAGGTGCCCAGCATGAGTGCAGAGGCGACAGGCCCCGCAAGTCCCGGCGCGCCCCGCAGGCGCGGCCGGTCCCGGCTCGATCTGCGCCGCCTCGGGCGCGCCGCGCTCCTCGGCTCCGCCTCCCGCGACCGGATGCCCGACGCCATCGGCCATGTCGTCGAGGCCCATCGCGCCCACCACCCCGACGCGGAGATCGACGCGCTGCGCCGCGCCTATGTGCTCGCCGAGTCCTCGCACCGCGGGCAGATGCGCAAGAGCGGCGAGCCGTACATCACGCATCCGCTCGCCGTGACCCTGATCCTCGCCCAACTCGGCGCGGAGACCACCACGTTGGTGGCCTCGCTGCTGCACGACACCGTCGAGGACACCGACGTGACCCTCGACCAGGTGCGGGACGGGTTCGGCGACGAGGTCTGCTATCTCGTCGACGGCGTCACCAAGGTGGAGAAGATCGATTACGGGGCCGCCGCCGAGCCCGAGACCTTCCGCAAGATGCTCGTCGCCACCGGCAACGACGTCCGGGTGATGTCCATCAAGCTCGCCGACCGCCTGCACAACATGCGCACTCTCGGTGTGATGCGCCCCGAGAAACAGGCGCGGATCGCCAAGGTGACCCGCGATGTGCTGATTCCGCTCGCGGAGCGGCTGGGTGTGCAGGCGCTGAAGACCGAGCTGGAGGACCTGGTTTTCGCGATCCTGCACCCCGAGGAGTACACGCGCACCAAGGCCCTGATCGCCGAGAACGAGCGCGCCTCCGACCCCCTCGCCGTCATCGCCGACGATGTGCGCGAGGTGCTGCGCGAGGCCGACATCGAGGCCGAAGTCCTGATCAGGCCACGGCACTTCGTGTCCGTGCACCGCGTGCGGATGAAGCGCGGCGAGCTGCGCGGCGCCGACTTCGGACGTCTCCTCGTGCTCGTGAACGAGGACGCGGACTGCTACGGCGTGCTCGGCGAGCTGCACACCTGCTTCACGCCGGTGGTCTCCGAGTTCAAGGACTTCATCGCCGTACCGAAGTTCAACCTGTACCAGTCGCTGCACACCGCCGTCGTGGGACGCGAGGGCGGGGACGTGGCCGAAGTCCTCATCCGTACGCACCAGATGCACAAGGTCGCCGAAGCCGGCGTCGTCGCCCTCGGCAATCCGTACGCGCAGCCCGCACCGGAGGAGCCGGGACCCGACGGCGAGCGCGCCGACCCCACCCGGCCCGGCTGGCTCTCGCGGCTGCTCGACTGGCAGCAGGCGGCGCCCGACGCGGACACCTTCTGGTCCTCGCTGCGCGAAGAGCTCGCCCAGGACCGCGAGATCACCGTCTACCGCGCCGCCGGCGGCACGCTCGGACTGCCCGCGGGTGCGACCTGCGTGGACGCGGCGTACGCGCAGTACGGCGAAGGCGCGCACTTCTGTATCGGCGCGCGGGTCAACGACCGGCTTGTCGCGCTCAGCACGGTCCTGCGCGACGGTGACACGGTGCAGATCCTTCTCGCGCCCCGCGAGACCGGCTCAGGACCCGACGCGGAGTGGCTGGACCACGCGCGCACCCCCGCGGCCCGGATCGCCATCAAGGGCTGGCTGGCCGCGCACCCCGAGGAGCCTGTCAGCGAGCCCGCCGCGCCGCGGCCCGGGCTCACCGTCGCGGGCGCGCGGCACAGCGCCGCCAACGCCGTGGTGGATCTGCCGGGCGCCGCGGTCCGCCTCGCCGGCTGCTGCACCCCCGTGCCACCCGACGCCGTCACCGGCTTCGCCGTGCGCGGCAATGTGGTGACCGTGCACCGGGTCGGCTGTCCCGCCGTCGGGCGGATGGCGGCCTCCGGGCGCGGGCCCGTGGGCGTGCACTGGGTGGACTCGGCGCAGTGCCGCGTCACGCTCACCGCCGAGTCGTTCGGGCGGCCGCATCTCCTGGCCGACCTCACGGAAGCCATCGCGATCGAGGGCGTGGCCATCGTCTCGGCCACCGTCGAGCCCCCGACCGAAGGCCGCGTACGCCACACGTACACGCTGCAACTCCCGGACGCCGCGCGCCTTCCCGGCCTCATGCGGGCCATGCGCAAGGTCGCCGGGGTGTACGACGTGAGCCGGGCGCAGCACCGGGCGGCCGCCACTTCGTAGCCTCGTTCGGGTGGGTGGCGCTCGTGCCGTCCACGTTCGGCGGCGTCGCGCTGATAGCGGTAATCCATGCTGCTCACGCCCCGCCTCAAGGCCGCGCTCCTGGCCGCCGCCTCGCTGTCCCTGATCGCCGCGAGCGCTCCCTCGCCCGCCGTGCCGCTCGGCATCGGCGATCCGCTCTTCCCGCACCTCGGCAATCCGGGCTACGACGTCCGCTCGTACGACATCGCGTTCACCTACCGAGGCTCCAACACGAAGCCGCTCGACGCCGTCACCAAGATCGACGCGCTGACCACCGAGTCCCTGGACCGGGTCAACCTCGACTTCGCGCAGGGCACGGTGCGTTCGGTCGAGGTCAACGGGGCCGAGGCCGACTTCGTGGGCAAGGGCGAGGACCTGGTCGTCACGCCCGGGCAGCCTCTGTTCGCCGGGAGCCCGCTGCGGATCACCGTGCGGCACACCAGCGACCCGACGCCGGACAAGCGGTACGAGGGCGGCTGGGTGCGCACCGGCGACGGGCTCGTCATGGCGAACCAGGCGGACGCCGCGCACCTGGTGTTCCCCTGCAACGACCACCCCTCCGACAAGGCGCAGTTCACCTTCCGGGTGACGGCGCCGCGCGAGTACACCGCGGTCGCCAACGGCCTGGAGGCCGGGCGCGAGCGGGCCGGTGCCGCCACGACGTGGACGTACCGCACCGAGCACCCCATGGCGACCGAACTCGCGCAGGTGGCCATCGGGGACTCGGAGGTCGTGCGCCGCGAGGGCCCGAACGGACTGCCCGTACGCGATGTGGTGCCGCGCGGGGACAAGAGCAGGATGGAGCGCTGGCTGCGCAAGACGCCCGGCCAGATCGCCTGGATGGAGGGGAAGATCGGCCGCTACCCGTTCGAGACGTACGGGCTCCTGATGGCCGACGCCGAGACGGGCTTCGAGCTGGAGACCCAGACGCTGTCGCTCTTCGAACGGTCGCTGTTCACGCGCCCCGAGTTCCCCGAGTGGTACGTCGACTCGATCATGGTCCATGAGCTGGCCCACCAGTGGTTCGGCAACAGCGTCAGTCCGCGCGGCTGGTCCGACCTGTGGCTCAACGAGGGACACGCCACCTGGTACGAGGCGCTGTACGCGGAGGAGAAGGCCAAGCAGCCGATGGTGGACCGGATGCGGGACGCGTACCGGCTGTCCGACCAGTGGCGCGCGCAGGGCGGCCCGCCGGCCGCGCCGAAGAAGCCCGCCCCCGGCCAGAAGATCAGCCTGTTCCGGCCGGTCGTGTACGACGGCAGCGCACTCGTCCTGTACGCGCTGCGCCAGGAGATCGGCGCGAGCTCCTTCGAGCACCTGGAGCGGCTGTGGGTGGCGCTGCACGCGGACGGGGTGGCGACGACGGCGGACTTCACACGACTCGCCGCCCAGGTCTCGGGCCGCAATCTGGACGACTTCTTCCAGGCATGGCTGTACGGGGCCAGGACGCCCGCGATGCCGGGCCATCCGGAATGGACAACCTCCAGCCCCGCCGGCGTTTGAGGCGATCCGAGCGAAGCCCGGATGCGCACATCGATACGGCCGGGAAGGGGCGGGGTGGGGGAAAAGCCGGATGACGAGACGTCCCGTGCCGTGCGACCATCGATGCCGTCGACACCGCACGGGGCCCCGGGAATCCTGGAACAGCCCCGATCGTTGACCTAAGCGCGGGTCCCGGACAACGGCACCCGTATCCATCACGACGTAAAGGATCCAATTGACCTTCTCTTCCGCTTCCCAGGACGCGCAGGACCCGCAGCACGCCGAAAGCGACCACCTCGCGCCGAGCCTCCCCGAAGGACTTCGGGCCGAAGCCCTGATGGAAGAGGACGTCGCCTGGAGCCAGGAGATCGACTCGGAGCGGGATGGTGAGCAGTACGACCGTTCCGAGCGAGCCTCCCTTCGACGCGTGGCGGGCCTGTCCACCGAGCTCGAGGACATCACCGAGGTCGAGTACCGCCAGCTCCGCCTGGAGCGAGTGGTGCTCGTGGGCGTCTGGACCGACGGCACGCTGCAGGATGCGGAGAACTCCCTCGCGGAGCTCGCCGCCCTCGCCGAGACCGCCGGTTCCCAGGTGCTCGACGGCGTCTTCCAGCGCCGCGACAAGCCCGACCCGGCGACCTATATCGGTTCCGGCAAGGCGCTGGAGCTGCGCGACATCGTCCTCGAAACCGGAGCCGACACCGTCGTCTGCGACGGTGAGCTCAGCCCCGGCCAGCTCATCCACCTCGAAGACGTCGTCAAGGTCAAGGTGGTCGACCGGACCGCTCTGATCCTCGACATCTTCGCCCAGCACGCCAAGTCCCGAGAGGGCAAGGCGCAGGTCGCGCTCGCGCAGATGCAGTACATGCTGCCGAGGCTCCGAGGCTGGGGTCAGTCGCTCTCCCGTCAGATGGGTGGCGGCGGCGGTGGCGGCATGGCCACCCGTGGCCCCGGTGAGACCAAGATCGAGACGGACCGGCGACGGATCCGCGAGAAGATGGCGAAGATGCGCCGTGAGATCGCGGAGATGAAGACGGGCCGCGACATCAAGCGCCAGGAGCGCAAGCGCAACAAGGTGCCGTCGGTGGCCATCGCCGGCTACACCAACGCGGGCAAGTCCTCGCTGCTCAACCGCCTCACCGGCGCGGGTGTGCTGGTGGAGAACGCGCTGTTCGCCACCCTCGACCCGACCGTCCGCAAGGCGGAGACGCCGAGCGGCCGGGTCTACACCCTCGCCGACACGGTCGGCTTCGTCCGGCATCTGCCGCACCACCTCGTCGAGGCGTTCCGCTCCACGATGGAGGAGGTCGGCGAGTCCGACCTGATCCTGCACGTGGTCGACGGTTCGCACCCGGCGCCGGAGGAGCAGCTGGCCGCCGTGCGCGAGGTGATCCGGGATGTCGGCGCCACCGACGTACCGGAGATCGTGGTGATCAACAAGGCGGACGCGGCGGACCCGCTCGTGCTGCAGCGCCTGCTGCGCACCGAGCGGCACGCGCTCGCCGTCTCGGCCCGTACGGGCGAGGGCATCGACAAGCTGCTCGCGCTCATCGACGCCGAGCTGCCGCGGCCCTCGGTCGAGATCGACGCCCTGGTGCCGTACACGCAGGGCGCGCTCGTCGCCCGCGCGCACGCCGAGGGCGAGGTCCTCTCCGAGGAGCACACCGCGGAGGGCACGCTGCTCAAGGCGCTGGTGCACGAGGAGCTGGCAGCCGAGCTGTCGACCTTCGTGCCGGCCAAGGGCTGATCACGGCGCTTCGGCGCGGGGCACTGCCCACGCACATGGCGAAGGCCCGCCTCCCTCGGGGGAGGCGGGCCTTCGTGCTGCCGTGGGGAGCAGGGCGCGGACTGCGGCGCCCCGCTCCCCGTACGACTAGCTCTTGCCGTACTTCTCGCTCATCTGCAGGAACAACTCCTCGGCGCCGGAGCCGAGTTGCGGACCGGCGAGCCAGCCCGAGCCGCCCGCCGGGCCGATCGAGGTGTTCGAGACCAGGTAGGTCTTCTTGCCCTTGACGTGGAACCAGCCACCGCCGGACGAACCGGCCGTCATGGTGCAGCCGATACGGAACATCGTCGGCGCGGACTGCGTCAGCGACAGACGGACCGGCTTGTCGAGGCACTTGTACATCTGGACACCGTTGAACGGCGGCGCCTGCGGGTAACCCCAGGCCCCCATCGTGCCGATCTCGGTCGCGGACGGAGCGCCGAAGTCGACCGGCAGGGCCGCGCCGACCGTCTCCTCCAGGGACTTCCCGCCGTTCTCGGGCTTCACGTGCATCACGGCGTAGTCGTACTCGTACGAGGCACCGGACGTCTCCGCCGTCGTGCCCTCGATCCACTCACCGGACGTGGAGACCCAGTCCGCCCAGAACTGTCCGTACGGCGCGACCTCCTCGGCCGGCGCACCCTGCAGCTGCTCCGGGGACTTGCCCTCGCGGTTGTACGCCGGGATGAACGCGATGTTGCGGTACCAGCCGCCCTCCGCGCCGCCCGCGTGCACACAGTGGCCCGCGGTCCACACCAGGTTGGACTTGCCCGGGTTGTTGGGGTCCTTGACGATCGTGCCGGAGCAGACCGCGGGGCCCTCGGGGGTCTCGAAGAAGATCTTGCCGACCGGAGCGGCGTGCTTCCAGTACGGCTTCTTCTCCTCCTGCGCCTCCACCGGAGCGGGCTCCGGGTCGGTCACGCCCGCGTCGCTGCCCGAGGCGGCCTTGGTGTCGATGGTCTCGACCGGGTCCTTGGCCTTGTCCATCCGGTCGCGCTTCCAGTGGTCCTCGATGACCGGGTTGACGAAGTCCCCGGCCTCACGCAGCCACTTGTCCTTGTCCCAGTTCTTCCAGCCGCCCTTCTCCCACTCGTCCAGGTCGATGCCGTGCTCTTTGAGCCGGTCGGTGAGGTCGGCGGGGATCTCGGGCAGCTCGTCGGAGCCCTTGTCGGCGCCCTGGGACGTGTCCGGCTTGCCGTTCGCCTTGGAGTCGTCCTTGCCGCCGCAGGCCGTCAGGGCCAGCGCCGAGACGAGACCTACCGCGACCAGGCGCAGGGCAGTTGGTCGGATGGAGCGCATGGTGGTGTGACCCCCGTTGATGCTCGTGGTGCTTGGTTGGATGCGTGCCAGGACGTTGTCGCCAGGGCGTATGCCGCCAGGGACGTATGTCGTGCACGCCTGTCATGGATGCGTCAGGGCGACGCGTGAACGCGCCCGCGTTCAGGCACGAGAACCCACTATGCACGGTGAGTTGTGGGTACTCGACGGCGGGTGCGTGAAGATATCGGCAGGGCGCGCAACCTGTTGGCGCGCGCCCTGCCGGGGCGTCAGCCCGCGTACTTCTCGGACACCGCTTCGTAGATCCCCTTGGCCTCGTCACCCAGCCGCGGACCGGCCAGCCAGCCGGCCGTCACCGGGCCGATCGAGGTGTTGGAGACCAGGGCCGGCTTGCCGTTCTTGCCCTTGGCGACCCAGCCGCCACCGGACGAACCGCCGGTCATGGTGCAGCCGATGCGGTACATCGTCGGGTCCTCGGCGTTCAGCGACAGACGGCCCGGCTTGTCGGCGCAGGCGAGCTGGCGCTGACCGTCGTAGGGCGGAGCCGCCGGGTAACCCGTGGCGGTCATGGAGTCGATCGAGGACACGGCCGGTGCGCTGAACTCCACCGGGAGCGCGCCGCCCACGGTCTCCTCCAGCGACTTGCCGTTGTCCTTCTCCGGCTTCACATGCAGCACCGCGAAGTCGAACGGCGCACCCGCGCCGCCCGTCGGACCACCGGTCTCGATCCACTGCTGCGAGGTCTGCGCCCAGTCCGCCCAGTAGAGGTCGTGCGGAGCCATCTCCTCGCGCGGCGCGCCCTCGATCTCGGCGGCCGACTTGCCCTGGTTGTTGTACGAGGGCACGAACATGATGTTGCGGTACCAGCCGCCCTCCTTGCCCGCGTGCACACAGTGGCCCGCGGTCCACACCATGTTGGACTTGCCGGGGTTGGCCGGGTCCGTGACGACCGTCGCCGAGCAGACCATCGAGCCCTCGGGGCCGTCGAAGAACAGCTTGCCGGTGGCGGGGGAGGACTCGGTGTACGGCGTGCCGAGCGCGGCCGCCTCGACGGGCGCCGGGGTCGGGTCCGTCTTGCCCTGATCGCCCGAGATGTCGTCCTCGACCGGCTTCGCGGGCTGCTTGTCCGCGTCGCGCATCCGGTCCTCGTCCCACAGATCATCGATGATCGGGTTGACGAAGTCCTCGGCCTCGCGCAGCCAGTCGTCCTTGTTCCAGTTCTTCCAGGCCCCGCCCTTCCAGTCGTCGAGGTCGATCCCGTGCTCCTTGAGCCGGTCCTTGACGCCGTCAGGAATGGTGATGCCGTCCTCGGCGGAGGCCGAGGGATTCTTGTCCGCCGCGTCACCGCCGTCGTCGCCGTTGCAGGCGGTGGCGGTCAGCGCGAGAGCGGCACAGAGCGCGAGCGCGGACAGGGGAGTGCTGCGACGGCGTGCGGCTCTGCTGCCCGCGCCCCTCCTCGCGCGTACGGCATGCAGCGGGCGTATGGGTCGCATATCCGGATCTCCCCCTGGTCGGAAGTTCGTTGGGCTGTCGTGCGGTGTTCTGCGCCGATCCATGGGCGGATCGGGCGGCCACCACCCTATGCCGGTGCCGTTGGGGACTTCCGACGGATCCGCAACGGTTCCGTCACGGCAAGGATCTTCTCCGTGACCGTGATCCCCCGCTCTCCGCGTCGTTGGTACGTACGGGGGATTCACGCACTGCGTTCAACTCCCCAGCTGTCCGCGGACATCCGCGCCTCTTTCGCCGTACGGAGAGGGCTGAGCCCTTCGTCGTACGGGCTGCGTACATCGGTCGAACCCGAAGTGTGCGGCCTGTCACTCGTACGAGGAGGGGGAGCGGCGTCCGCACCGCCGCCGCACCAGGGGAGGACCGAACGCCGTGGCCGTGACCGAGCCGACGGTGAGCGCCGACGCGCCGCCAGTGAAGACCGGGGGAGGGCTGCCGGCCGCGCGGCAGAGCTCCTTCGGCGAGGGGGCCGCCGCCCACGGCGCCGAGGGGATCCTGCGGCGCCAGTCGTCGCGGGAGTCGGCGGCGCGCACGTATGCGCGCTCGCTGCCGATCGTTCCCGTGCGGGCCAGAGGGCTCACGATCGAGGGCGCGGACGGGCGGCGGTATCTCGACTGCCTGTCCGGCGCGGGGACCCTGGCGCTCGGGCACAACCACCCGGTGGTGCTCGAAGCCATCCGTGACGTACTGGACTCCGGGGCACCGCTGCACGTCCTCGACCTCGCGACCCCCGTCAAGGACGCCTTCACCACCGAGCTGTTCGCCACCCTCCCGAAGGAGCTCGCCGACCGCGCCCGCGTGCAGTTCTGCGGGCCGGCCGGGACGGACGCGGTCGAGGCCGCACTGAAACTGGTGCGCACGGCGACGGGACGCGGCGGGTTGCTCGCGTTCACCGGGGCGTATCACGGGATGACCGCCGGGGCCCTGGAAGCGTCGGGCGGTGCGCAGGACGTACGGGTCACACGGCTGCCGTTCCCGCAGGACTACCGCTGTCCCTACGGGGTCGGCGGCGCCCGGGGCGCCGAGCTCGCCGCGCACTGGACCGAGTCACTGCTCGACGACCCCAAGTCCGGGGTGCCCCGGCCCGCCGGGATGATCGTGGAACCCGTGCAGGGCGAGGGCGGCGTACTGCCCGCGCCGGACGACTGGCTGCGGCGGATGCGGTCCCTCACGGCCGCGCGCGGGATCCCGCTGATCGCCGACGAGGTGCAGACGGGGGTGGGGCGCACCGGGGCCTTCTGGGGCGTGGAGCACAGCGGGGTCGTGCCCGATGTGATGGTGCTGTCGAAGGCCATCGGCGGCAGCCTGCCGCTCGCCGTCGTCGTCTACCGCGACGACCTCGACGTCTGGGAGCCGGGCGCGCACGCGGGCACGTTCCGGGGGAACCAGCTCGCGATGGCGGCGGGCGCGGCAACACTCGCCTACGTCCGCGAGAACCAACTGGCCGAGCGTGCCGCGTCGTTGGGGGAGCGGATGCTCGGGCAGCTGGGGGAGCTGGCGCGTGCGTATGAGTGTGTCGGGGATGTGCGGGGGCGCGGGCTGATGATCGGGGTCGAGTTCGTGGATCCGGAAGGGGGTGGGGTGGGTGGTTCGGGTGGTTCGAGTGGCCCGGGATGTTCGGGTGGCTCGGGCGGCCTGGGTGGTCCGGGGCGTTCGGGTGGCTCGGGCGACCGGGATGGCTCGGGTGCGGGTGCGGGGGCGTTGCCTGCCGCGCCGGGGCTTGCGGCGGCTGTGCAGCAGGCGTGTCTGGAGCGCGGGCTGATCGTCGAGCTCGGCGGCCGCCACGCGAGCGTCGTCCGCCTGCTTCCGCCGCTCACGCTCACCGACGAACAGGCCGACGCCGTCCTCGACCGGCTCGCGGACGCGGTGAGCGCGGCTTGCGCCCGCCACCGCCCCGACCGCCCGGAACGTTCGCTGTCGCGAGGGACCTCGGCGCCCGTTGCGTCAGCTACGGCCTCGCCACCCGTTGCGTCACCGACGGCACCGGCTCCACTCGTGTCACCGACGGCACCAGCTCCCCACGCGTCTCCCATGTCGCCGGACTCGCTCGCGTCTCCGGCGACATCGGCTGACCACCGCTTCGGATGACGCTGTGTGTCCAGGATTTCGGGCGGCGTCGGCTGTCCACGATGTGGCGGATGGCGTCCGCTGCCCGCGAGTTCGGGCGGCGTCGGCTGTCCACGGCTGTGGGCGGCATCGGCCATCCACGGCCTCGGGTGGCGACGCAGTCCACGACCGTGGATGGCGTCGTGTCACCACGGCCACGGGCGGCGTCCGCTGTCCACGATTTCGGGCGTCGTCGGCCTCCGAGGCCGCGGATGGCCGACGTCATCCACGACCGCGGGTGAAGTCGGCTGACCACCGGTTCATTCGCGCCACCTTCAACCACCGCACAAGGAACCCCTCTTGAACCGCACACCGACACCAGACGGCACGGCGCACTCCACCGGCTCCGCCACGGACACCGCCCCACCCCCGGCAACCCTGCCCCGCCAGAAGACGGGGGAGGGGGCGACGAGCGGCACGACGGGGCAACCGCGCTCGGGGGCAGGCCGACAGGCAGGGATGACCGAGAGGGATCGGGCGGCCGAGGGGGATCGGGCGGCTGACGGGGGTCGGACGGCTGACGGGGAGCAGTTGGCTGAGGTGACTGCTGTGGCGGTTGCCGTGGTGGAGCCGCAGCCGCAGCGGGAGTCGGAGTCGGAGTCGGAGCCGCATCCGCTGTTGGGGCTGGGGCCGGAGGGCGAGGGCGACGCGGTGCGGCGATTGGGCGCGGGAGCAGGCGGCGGCGTTGGTGCGGAGTCCCGTGCAGGTGTAGGCGGCGGCCGTACGGCGGCCAGGGCGGGCGTAGGTGGTGGCGGCGCGGGGGCCAGGGCAGGCGTAGGCGGCGTCCGTACGGAGGCCGGGGCGGGCGCAGGTGAAGGCGCGGAAGCCGGGGCCGGCGTGCGTGGTGGCCGGGAGTCCGCCCCGTTCCCCGCACCGCGCCGCGAACTGAACGCGTACGTCGACCAGTTGGAGCACCCCGACGCGGGCGCCGCGGCGAATGCGGCGGGTGTGGAGAACCTCCTCCGCTGCTGGATCCGTGAGCGCAACCTCATCCCGAACGCGAGCGGCCACACCCTCCGCGTCGACCTGCCCGCAAGCGGCACGGCACTGCACGTCCCCGTGCACTACTGGTCCCCGACGGGCTGGCACCGACTGGGCCCGCCCACGTTCGCGGCGGGCCCCGTCGGCGCACCCCCTCTCGACGCCGTCACTGTGGCCGCACTCCTGAGCCGTGAAACGGCCGTCCCGGCCCCGCACCCGGCGCAGGCGAACCCGGCCGGACAATCGGGCACACCGGCCACCCCCGATTGCCAGGCCACCGAGCCCAACGCCCCTGCAGCCGGGACCGCCGCACACACGAACGGCACCCCCACGACCCCGCACCCCGCCCTCCCCAGCCACCCCGTCACCCCGTGGGCGCAGCCCGGTGACGGCAGTGATCTGGTGGGGCGTGTGGCGGACTCCGTGCGGCGGACCGCGGAGTTTCTGGTGGTTCGGCGTCGGCGTGAGGAGCAGGCTGGGACCGATCTGTTCCTGACGGCCGAGCAGTCGCTCGTTCTCGGGCACCCCCTGCATCCGACCCCGAAGAGCCGTGAGGGACTCTCCGAGGCGGAGGCCGAGCGGTACTCGCCCGAGGCGTACGGGTCCTTCGCGCTGCACTGGATGGCGGTCGACCGCTCGGTGCTCGCCCTCGACTCGGCCTGGACCGAGCGCGGCCGCACCGTCGCCGCCGATCAGCTCATGGACCGCCTCGCAGGTCCCGCGGCAGAACAGGCAGGCGCCGAGCGCGCCGCCGAACTACCGGAGCACTACGCCTTGTTGCCCGTCCACCCCTGGCAGGCGAGCGATCTGGCGCACCGCCCCGAGGTCGCCGACCTCATCGCGCGCGGACTGCTCACCGACCTCGGTCCCCTCGGCACCCCGTGGTACCCCACCTCCTCCGTCCGTACCGTCTACCAGCCCGGCGCCCCCGCCATGCTGAAGCTCTCCCTCGGCCTGCGCATCACCAACTCCCGTCGCGAGAACCTGCACAAGGAACTCCACCGCGGTGTGGAGGTCCACCGACTGCTGCGGTCCGGCCTGTCCGCCCAGTGGCAGGCCGCGCACCCCGGCTTCGACATCGTGCGCGACCCCGCCTGGCTCGCGGTCGTCGACGCCGACGGCGCCCCCGTCCAGGGCCTGGACACCGTCGTCCGCAACAACCCGTTCGCCGCGGCCGACGACGTGACCTGCATCGCGGGCCTCGTCTCGCCGCGCCCGGCACCGGCGGACCACGGGACGGGAGCCCCCATGCGCTCACGCCTCGCCGAACTGGTCGGCACACTCGCGGCCCGCACCGGACGCCCCCGCAGCGCCGTGGCCACGGAGTGGTTCCTGCGCTACCTCGAACAGGTCGTACGCCCTGTCCTCTGGCTCGACGGCGAAGCGGGCATCGCGCTCGAAGCCCACCAGCAGAACACCCTCGTGGTCCTCGACGCCGACGGCTGGCCCGCCGGCGGCCGCTACCGCGACAACCAGGGCTACTACTTCCGTACCTCCCGTCGCACCGAACTGACCCGCCGCCTCCCCGGCATCGGACTGCACAGCGACACCTTCGTCGCCGACGACGTCACCGACGAGCGCTTCGCCTACTACCTGGGCATCAACAACGTCCTGGGCCTCATCGGAGCCTTCGGCTCGCAGCAGCTCGCCGATGAGCAGCTGCTCCTCGCCGCCTTCCGCCGCTTCCTGACGGAGTGCGCCGCCGGATCCCGCAGGCTGCGCAGCCCGCTGCCGGCCCAATTGCTCGACACACCGGTGCTGCGCTGCAAGGCCAATCTGCTGACCCGGCTGCACGGCCTCGACGAGCTCGTCGGCCCCGTGGACACCCAGTCCGTCTACGTCACCATCGCCAACCCCCTTCATTCATCTCGTACATGACCATCTGCCTGTGAGAGGAGCGTCGCCGTGCCGTCCACCGACGCGAGCACCAACTCCCAGCCCTCCCCGACCGGAACCGAGCCGAGCACCACGTCCGACGACACCCTGGACCTCCGTCTGCCGCCCGAGTTCCTCGCCCTCTTCGCGGAAGAGGGCGCAGACGCGAGCCCGGCCGACGAGGTCACCGCCGCACCGGACGCGAGGACCCTGGACGAGCACGACCGCCCCGCCGACCTGGCGGCACCCGACGCGCACGCCCCAGCCGTCCGCCCCTGGCCCACCGACCTCGTGCACGGCTACCCGCCCCTCGAGGATCTGCTCGACGGTGTCTCCGGCTGGGGGCCAACCGCAACCCCCGTCGGCGCGTTCCAGCTGGTCCCCGTCGTCCTTGAACGCGATCTCGCGCTGATCAGCGGCTGGATGAACGACCCCGCCGTCGCCGCGTTCTGGGAGCTCGACGGCGACCTGTCTGTCACCGCCGACCACCTGCGCCCCCAACTCGACGGCGACGGCCGCAGCGTGCCCTGCGTCGGACTGCTCGACGGCACTCCGATGAGCTACTGGGAGATTTACCGGGCCGACCTCGACCCTCTCGCCCGGCACTATCCGGCGCGCCCGCACGACACCGGAATCCACCTGCTCATCGGGGGCGTCGCCGACCGGGGCCGGGGCGTGGGCACGTCCCTCCTGCGCGCCGTCGCCGACCTCGTACTCGATCGCAGACCCTCGTGCACCCGCGTTGTGGCCGAACCCGACCTGCGCAACACCCCTTCTGTGTCAGCCTTCTTGAGCGCAGGGTTCCGCCTCAGCGCCGAGGTGGAGCTTCCCGACAAACGCGCCGCGCTCATGGTCCGCGACCGCGCGCTGCGCGACAGGCTCTGACCGCCGCAGGACCGGCCTCCTCCCCACGGCAGCGGACTGCCCCACCCGGCATCCACCGCACGGCCGTCGACCGCATGCCCCTCACCTCCAATCCGCCGGATCCCCACCGGCGTTCGTGTCTTCGCACTTCTGATACACCGCCCGGTCCGACCGGGTTCCCGTTCTCGGCTCACGAGTTTCCGCCGCCGCCGACCCGCTCTCGCTCCCCGTACGCCTCACTCAGTCCCTCCAGGGCCCACCCCACGCCCCAAAGGCCCTGTGCAAGCCCCACCCAGGCCCGCACCCCGCTTGATTCCGGAGACCCCGTGCACAATTCCGCCGCCGCCCCCGATTCGGCAGAGCGCCCCTCGCTCTACGATCCGCCGGAGCTCAGCCGGGCGGCCTGGCACCTGGCAGGCCGTCGGCTGCTTGCCAAGATGCTGGGCGAGTTCGCCCACGAAGAGATCATCCAGCCGCAGCCGCAGCCGCAGCCGCAGCCGCAGCCGCAGCCGCAGCCGCAGTCGACTTCGCCGGACGCCCCAGCCGGCCACCGCCACACCATCCCCCTGGACGACGGCCGCCGGCTCGCCTTCCACGCGAGCCGCGGCGCATACGACTCCTGGCGTGTGGACCCGGAGAGCATCACGGTCGCGGACCTCCCCTATACCGACCCCGTCCGCTTCGTCATCGAGGCCCGGCACACGCTCGGCCTCGACGGCACCACCCTCGGCCACCTCATCCGCGAGTTGAACGCCACGCTGGCCGCCGACACCCGCCTCGACCACACCGCGCTCACCGCGGCCGCGCTCGCCGATCTCGACTACGCCGCGCTCGAAGGCCACCAGACCGGCCACCCCTGGCTCGTCCTCAACAAGGGCCGCCTCGGATTCTCGGCACAGGACTGCGCGCGATGGACCCCCGAGGCACGGCACGCCACGCACCTGCCGTGGATCGCCGTGAGCCGCGACCTCGCCTCGTATCGAGGGGTCCGCTGCCTCGACACCCCCGACCGCCTCTACGCGCGCGAACTCGACGACGCCACCCGCACTTCCTTCGACGAGGCACTGCACGCCCGCGGCCTGGACCCCGCCCGCTATCTGCTGCTCCCCGTGCACCCATGGCAGTGGGACGAGATCGTGCTGCCGCTGTTCGCGCCGTCCGTGGCGGCCGGCGACATCGTGCCGCTGCCGGCCGACGGCGACCTGCGGCTGCCCCAGCAGTCCATCCGTACGTTCCTCAACGTGTCCCGGCCCGAACGGCACACGGTCAAGCTGCCGCTGTCGATCCTCAACACCCTGGTGTGGCGCGGTCTGCCCACCGAACGCACCGCCGCCGCTCCCGCCGTCACCGCGTGGGTGCACGCCCTGCGGGACGGCGACCCGTTTCTGGCCGACGAGACGCGTGCCGTGCTGCTCGGCGAGGTCGCCTCGGTCACGGTCGAGCATCCCGTCTACGACGGCCTCGCGGAGGTCCCGTACCAATACAAGGAGCTTCTCGGCGCCATCTGGCGCGAGCCCCTCAGCCGCTATCTGGACCCGGGCGAGCGGGCCCGCACCCTCGCCTCGCTGCTGCACGTCGACCCCGCGGGCCGGGCGTTCACCGCGGAACTCGTCTCCCGCTCGGGCCTCGCGCCGGAGGTCTGGCTGCGCCGCCTCTTCGGCGCGCTGCTCCCGCCGCTGCTCCACTTCCTCTACCGCTACGGGACTGTCTTCTCACCCCACGGCGAGAATGCGATCGTCGTCTTCGACGAGCACGACATCCCGGTCCGCCTCGCGGTCAAGGACTTCGTGGACGACGTGAACATCAGCGCCGAGCCGCTGCCCGAGCACGACGCGATGCCCGACGACGTCCGGGCCGTGCTGCTCACCGAGCCGCCCGGTTTCCTGACGCAGTTCATCCACTCGGGACTCTTCGTGGGGGTCTTCCGCTACCTCGCGCCGCTGTGCGAGCAGCAACTCGGTGTGTCCGAGGCTGATTTCTGGTCGCTCGTACGCGCCGAGATCCTCCGCTACCAGGCGCGGTTCCCCGAGCTCAAGGACCGTTTCGAGACCTTCGACCTGCTCGGCGAGCGCATCGAGCGGCTGTGTCTCAACCGCAACCGCCTCCACCTCGACGGCTACCGCGACCGGCCCGCACGCCCGCACGCGGCCGTCCACGGCACTGTGCCCAACCCTCTCCACCGGCCGTGGGGCGGCTCGGGACGATGATTGTCAGTGGACCCGTTTAGGGTGGTCGGCCTATGACGAAACCCTCACTCCCCGAACTCCTGCATGCCGCCGTCACAGCCGTCGGCGGCACGGAGCGCCCTGGCCAGGTGACGATGGCCGAGGCGGTCGCCGAGGCCATCGACGGCGGCTCGCATCTCCTCGTCCAGGCGGGCACGGGCACCGGAAAGTCGCTCGGCTATCTCGTCCCCGCGCTCGCCCACGGGGAGCGCGTGGTCGTCGCGACGGCCACGCTCGCCCTCCAGCGCCAGCTGGTCGAGCGCGATCTGCCGCGCACGGTGGAGTCGCTGCATCCGCTGCTCCGCCGCAAGCCGCAGTACGCGATGCTCAAGGGCCGCTCCAACTATCTGTGTCTGCACCGGCTCCACGAAGGGGTGCCGCAGGACGAGGAGGAGGGTCTCTTCGACCAGTTCGAGGCCGCCGCGCCCACCAGCAAGCTGGGCCAGGACCTGCTGCGCATGCGGGACTGGGCGGACGAGACGGAGACGGGCGACCGCGATGACCTGACACCTGGCGTCTCCGACCGCGCCTGGGCGCAGGTGTCCGTGTCGTCGCGCGAGTGCCTGGGCGCGACGAAGTGTGCGTACGGGGCCGAGTGCTTCGCGGAGATGGCGCGCGAGCGGGCCAAGCTCGCGGACGTCGTCGTCACCAACCACGCGCTGCTCGCCATCGACGCCATCGAGGGGGCGCCGGTGCTGCCGCAGCACGAGGTGCTGATCGTCGACGAGGCGCATGAGCTGGTGTCCCGTGTGACGGGTGTGGCCACGGGCGAGCTCACTCCGGGGCAGGTCAACCGGGCCGTGAAGCGCGCGGCGAAGCTGGTCAACGAGAAGGTGGCGGACCAGCTGCAGACCGCTGCCGAGGGGTTCGAGCGGCTGATGGAGCTGGCTCTGCCCGGGCGCCTGGAGGAGATCCCGGAGGATCTCGGCTATGCGCTGCTCGCGCTGCGGGATGCCGCGCGCCATGTGATCTCGGCGCTGGGGTCGACCCGCGACAAATCGGTGCAGGACGAGGACGCGGTCCGCAAGCAGGCCCTCGCCTCCGTGGAGTCCATTCACGACGTGGCGGAGCGGATCACCAACGGGTCGGAATGGGATGTCGTCTGGTACGAGCGGCACGATCGCTTCGGTGCGTCGCTGCGCGTCGCGCCCATGTCCGTCTCGGGCCTGCTGCGCGAGAAGCTCTTCACCGACCGCTCGGTCACGCTGACCTCGGCGACGCTGAAGCTTGGCGGCGACTTCAACGGGGTGGGTGCCTCCCTCGGCCTCGCTCCGGAGGGCTCGGCGGGTGCGGCGGGCACGGAGTCCGAGGACATGCCGGTGTGGAAGGGCGTGGATGTCGGCTCGCCCTTCGATTACCGCAAGCAGGGAATCCTGTACGTGGCCAAGCACCTCTCGCGCCCGGCGCGCGACGGGGACCGTACGGACATGCTGGACGAGCTCACCGAGCTGATCCAGGCCGCCGGCGGCCGCACCCTCGGGCTGTTCTCGTCGATGAGGGGTGCCCAGCAGGCGGCCGAGGAGCTGCGTGCGCGGATCCCCGAGTTCCCGATCCTGCTGCAGGGCGAGGAGACGCTCGGCGAGCTGATCAAGAACTTTGCGGCGGATCCGCGGACCTGCCTCTTCGGCACGCTGTCGCTGTGGCAGGGCGTCGATGTGCCGGGTACGGGCTGTCAACTGGTCGTCATGGACAAGATCCCGTTCCCGCGGCCCGACGATCCGCTGATGAGCGCGCGGCAGAAGGCCGTCGAGGAGAACGGCGGCAACGGGTTCATGGCCGTCGCGGCCACCCACGCGGCGCTCCTGATGGCGCAGGGCGCGGGCCGTCTCGTACGGGCGACGGGGGACAAGGGCGTGGTCGCGGTGCTCGATCCGCGGCTTGCCACGGCGCGGTACGGGAGCTACCTCAAGGCCTCGATGCCGGACTTCTGGTACACGACGGACCGCAACCAGGTCCGCCGGTCGCTGTCGTCGATCGATGCGGCGGCGACGGCGGCGGAGGGCGCCGAGGCATCGGAGGTCACCGAGGCCGCGGAGGCGTAGGCGCTGAACGTAACTGCACAGCACAGGACCCCGGAACCGGCGCAGGTGGTTCCGGGGCCCGGTCAAGGGCGGCCGCTGGGGCCGTGGCTCAGACGCGGCGCAGGACCGCGACGACCTTGCCGAGGATGGTCGCCTCGTCACCAGGGATCGGCTGGTACGCAGCATTGTGCGGGAGCAGCCAGACATGGCCGTCCTCGCGCTTGAAGCGCTTCACCGTGGCCTCGCCGTCGAGCATGGCGGCGACGATGTCCCCGTTCTCCGCGACGGGCTGGCGGCGGACCGTGACCCAGTCGCCGTCGCAGATCGCGGCCTCGATCATCGAGTCACCCACGACCTTGAGGACGAAGAGCTCGCCGTCGCCCACGAGCTGGCGCGGCAGCGGGAACACGTCCTCGACCGACTCCTCGGCGAGGATCGGGCCACCGGCCGCGATCCGGCCGACGAGCGGGACATAGGACGCGGCCGGCTTGCCGGTGGTGTCCGTGGGCTGGCTGCTGCCCTGGTCGGAGCCGCGCACCTCGTACGCCCGCGGGCGGTGCGGGTCGCGGCGCAGGAAGCCCTTGCGCTCCAGGGCCATCAGCTGGTGCGCCACGGAGGATGTGCTGGACAGGCCCACGGCCTGGCCGATCTCGCGCATCGACGGCGGGTAACCCCGGCGCTGCACCGAGTCCCTGATGACCTCGATGACGCGGCGCTGGCGGTCGGTGAGGCCTGAGCTGTCCGCCCTGATCCCGGGAGGTCGGCCAGGAAGCGAACGTGCCGGCTTCTGGCCCTCAGGGCTCATGCCTGAGTCATTCATGGCGTGCACCGCCTCAAGTCGGCCCTGGGAGCGGTCCTGGGCGGTGATGCTGGCGCTGTCTGCGGTGGTGGTCACGGCGGCCCCTTCCGAGATGGTCTCCCTGGCTGGACAACGGTAGTAGCTTTCGAAAGGTTGCGCCAAACACACGTTCGAGTGAAAAACCCGGGATTGCCTGACGTGATCATGTGCTCGGGTGTACTGCCGACGCTCGAACACGTCCGTGAAGCAGCGAGGGTCCACAGTCTGCCATCCCGCCTCGCCGGTTGGCCCGACCCTTCACGTACCCTCTTCAAGGCCTCCCGCCGCGGACTCCCGCGGGCGGCTTCCGCACCCCTTCGGCGCGGGCGGCGCGCGACCTTCCGTACGCCACGCCCGGACGACACGCGATGGTGCCGAAAATGCGGCCAAACCCCAGATCTAGTGGTTGGATTGGCGCAGCCGCCCAGAAGTTGTGGTCCCTGGTCCTGTGAGCCTCGGCCATCGCCTATGCTGGGGGTCGCTTCGAGAGGGGCAGCGGTGGGATTCCGCGCCTTGCGAGAGGCCATTCAGTCGTGCTGTGAAGGAGGGTTGGGAGCGATGCACTGTCCCTTCTGCAGGCACCCCGACAGCCGGGTCGTCGACTCGCGTACGACCGACGACGGCACGTCGATCCGCAGGCGCCGGCAGTGCCCGGACTGCACCCGCCGCTTCACCACCGTCGAGACGTGCTCGCTGATGGTGGTCAAGCGCAGCGGAGTGACCGAGCCCTTCAGCCGTACCAAGGTCATCAATGGTGTGCGCAAGGCATGCCAGGGGCGGCCCGTCACGGAGGACGCACTCGCCCAGCTCGGCCAGCGGGTCGAGGAGGCGGTGCGTGCCACCGGCAGTGCCGAACTGACCACCCACGACGTGGGCCTGGCCATACTCGGCCCGTTGCAGGAGCTCGACCTCGTCGCGTACCTGCGTTTCGCTTCCGTCTACCGGGCGTTCGACTCGCTCGAGGACTTCGAGGCCGCCATCACTGAGCTGCGGCATGCGCAGGACTTCACCGAAGCCGACGCTGCCGCCGATGCCCAGGGCGTGCCCGGAGCGGATCAAGCGGGATCCACGGGGGCCGAGGTCCCTGTGCCCGCCACCGCCGCCGACTGACCGGCGGGCCGGACCGCGCAGCCCCGCAAGGGGCCGGGCACGGGGCCGGGCCGGCGGCCGATCGGCGGCCAGAAGACCTGTTGCGGGTGGCAGTGCGGCGCCCGCGGCACCAGACACACACCACAGCCTCGGGAAGAACGGGGCACTTGAGGGCGTTTTGCCCGATATAGGGAGGCGGCATGACCGAGACGACGAGCGGCCCGGCACGAGGTTCCCGCGCCAAGGGATCCAAGGCCAGTAAGGGTCTGCGTATCGAGCGCATCCACACCACCCCCGGCGTGCATCCGTACGACGAGGTCCAGTGGGAGCGCCGTGACGTCGTCATGACCAACTGGCGCGACGGCTCGGTCAACTTCGAGCAGCGTGGCGTCGAGTTCCCCGACTTCTGGTCGGTGAACGCGGTCAACATCGTCACCAGCAAGTACTTCCGCGGCGCCGTGGGCACCCCGCAGCGCGAGACCGGTCTGAAGCAGCTGATCGACCGGATCGTGAAGACCTACCGGAAGGCCGGCGAGGACTACAGCTACTTCGCCTCGCCCGCCGACGCCGAGATCTTCGAGCACGAGCTGGCGTACGCCCTCCTGCACCAGATCTTCAGCTTCAACTCCCCGGTGTGGTTCAACGTCGGTACGCCGCAGCCGCAGCAGGTCTCCGCGTGCTTCATCCTGTCCGTCGACGACTCCATGGAGTCGATCCTCGACTGGTACAAGGAAGAGGGCATGATCTTCAAGGGCGGCTCCGGCGCCGGCCTGAACCTCTCCCGTATCCGCTCCTCCAAGGAGCTCCTGAGCTCGGGCGGCAACGCCTCGGGTCCCGTCTCCTTCATGCGCGGCGCCGACGCCTCCGCCGGAACCATCAAGTCCGGCGGCGCCACCCGCCGCGCGGCCAAGATGGTCATCCTCGACGTCGACCACCCCGACGTGGAGTCCTTCATCGAGACCAAGGTGAAGGAGGAGGAGAAGATCCGCGCGCTGCGCGACGCGGGCTTCGACATGGACCTGGGCGGCGACGACATCACGTCCGTCCAGTACCAGAACGCCAACAACTCGGTCCGTGTGAACGACGAGTTCATGAAGGCGGTCGAGACCGGCGGCAAGTTCGGTCTGCGCGCCCGGATGACCGGCGAGGTCATCGAGGAGATCGACGCCAAGTCGCTCTTCCGCAAGATGGCCGAGGCCGCCTGGGCCTGTGCCGACCCCGGCATCCAGTACGACGACACCATCAACGCGTGGCACACCTGCCCGGAGTCCGGCCGCATCAACGGCTCGAACCCGTGCTCCGAGTACATGCACCTGGACAACACCAGCTGCAACCTCGCCTCGCTGAACCTCATGAAGTTCCTCAAGGACGACGGCAAGGGCAACCAGTCCTTCGAGTCCGAGCGCTTCTCCAAGGTCGTCGAGCTGGTCATCACCGCGATGGACATCTCGATCTGCTTCGCGGACTTCCCGACGCAGAAGATCGGTGAGAACACCCGCGCCTTCCGCCAGCTCGGCATCGGCTACGCCAACCTCGGCGCCCTGCTCATGGCCACGGGCCACGCGTACGACAGCGACGGCGGCCGCGCCCTCGCCGGTGCGATCTCCTCGCTCATGACGGGTACGAGCTACAAGCGCTCCGCCGAACTCGCCGCGGTCGTCGGCGCGTACGACGGCTACGCCCGCAACGCCACGCCGCACAAGCGCGTCATGAAGCAGCACGCCGACGCCAACGCCAAGGCCGTCCGCATGGACGACCTGGACACCCCGATCTGGGCCGCCGCCACGGAGGCCTGGCAGGACGTGATCCGCCTCGGCGAGAAGAACGGCTTCCGCAACGCGCAGGCCTCGGTCATCGCCCCGACCGGCACCATCGGTCTCGCGATGTCCTGCGACACCACCGGCCTGGAGCCCGACCTCGCCCTGGTCAAGTTCAAGAAGCTGGTCGGCGGCGGCTCGATGCAGATCGTCAACGGCACCGTGCCGCAGGCCCTGCGCCGCCTGGGCTACCAGGAGGAGCAGATCGAGGCGATCGTCGCCCACATCGCCGACCACGGCAATGTGATCGACGCCCCCGGTCTGAAGACCGAGCACTACGAGGTCTTCGACTGCGCCATGGGCGAGCGCTCCATCTCCGCGATGGGCCACGTCCGCATGATGGCCGCGATCCAGCCGTGGATCTCCGGCGCGCTCTCCAAGACGGTCAACCTGCCGGAGACGGCGACCGTCGAGGACGTCGAAGAGGTCTACTACGAGGCGTGGAAGATGGGCGTCAAGGCGCTCGCCATCTACCGCGACAACTGCAAGGTCGGCCAGCCGCTCTCCGCGAAGACCAAGGAAGCGGAGAAGGCCGAGGTCACCGCGAAGTCCGAGGCGACGATCCGCGAGGCCGTCGAGAAGGTCGTCGAGTACCGCCCGGTCCGCAAGCGTCTGCCCAAGGGCCGCCCGGGGATCACCACCTCCTTCACGGTCGGTGGCGCCGAGGGCTACATGACCGCCAACTCCTACCCGGACGACGGTCTCGGTGAGGTCTTCCTGAAGATGTCCAAGCAGGGCTCGACCCTCGCGGGCATGATGGACGCCTTCTCCATCGCCGTCTCGGTCGGCCTCCAGTACGGCGTCCCGCTCGAGACGTACGTTTCGAAGTTCACCAACATGCGCTTCGAGCCGGCCGGTATGACGGACGACCCGGACGTGCGGATGGCGCAGTCGATCGTCGACTACATCTTCCGCCGCCTGGCGCTCGACTTCCTGCCGTTCGAGACTCGTTCGGCGCTCGGTATCCACTCCGCCGAGGAGCGTCAGCGCCACCTGGAGACCGGTTCGTACGAGCCGTCCTTCGACGAGGCCGAGGTCGACGTCGAGGGCCTGGCCCAGTCGGCGCCGCGCACCCAGGAGCTGAAGGCCGTCGCCGCCGCGCCGAAGGCCGTGGAGACCCCGGCCCCGAAGCAGGCCCACACCAGCGCCGAGCTGGTGGAGATGCAGCTGGGCATCCAGGCCGACGCCCCGCTCTGCTTCTCCTGCGGCACGAAGATGCAGCGGGCCGGCTCCTGCTACATCTGCGAGGGCTGCGGCTCGACCAGCGGTTGCAGCTGATCGCAGCAGCACCACCGCTGACCTGCGGTGAGTAACTGAAGGGGACCGGCCGACGGCTGGTCCCCTTCGGCGTGCCGCTCACGGATCAGTGGTCGAAACCGCGTACGCGGGCCCCGGCGGGTGGCAGGGTCTTGCAGGTGATCAAGAGTGAGGGGTGGGCGAGGCGTTGATGAGGGGTGGGGGTGGGGCCTCCAGTGCGCGGTCTTCGTTGTTCGAGCGGGTGCGGGAGGCGCATCTGGCGGGGCCGGACGGGCCGATTCCGCGGGCCGTGCTGAGACCGTTGGAGCGGATGCACCCGGAGCATCCGAAGCACGAAAGTCCCCGGGACTACCGGCAGGCGGGGAAGAACGCGGCCGCCGTGCTCGGTGAGCATTTTGCGCGGCCCGGGGCGCATCCCGCGGAGCTGATGCATCGGCTGCACGAGGTGTACGTGCCGACGCATCGCAACCAGCATGTACGTGCGGTGGCTGAGCGGGCCGAGCCCGAACTGGTGCGGGCGACCGGGGCGTGGCTGGTCGCGAAGGGGTCCGATCAGTGCGCGCTTGTCGTGGGGTTGGCGCTGCTCGCCGTGGCCGGCAACCGTGAGGACATTCCGCTGATCCGGACGGCCGGGCTGCTCGGCAACTGGTGCGGGTCGCTCGCGGCGGATGCGCTGGAGCGGCTGCCCGGGGGGACGGAATCGTTGCTGTGGCTGGCCGAACGTGTGGAGGGCTGGGGGCGGGTTTCGGTCGTCGAGGCGCTTTGCGGAGTCGATGAGGACGGCGTCAGGGCGTGGTTGGCGCGGCGTGCGTGCGACGGGGACTTCCTCAACGGGTACTTCGTGGGCCAGGTCGCACACGCCGTGCGCCTGCACGAGCTCCTGGACGAGCCGGTGGTGGATGCGGAAGTCGTCGCTCACACCGGCCAGTTGCTGGTGAAGATGACCGAATGCGCGGGGGTGGGCACGACGCTCCTGCGCTATGAGCATGCCGAGCGAGTGCTGGGCGCACTGCTGCGGCACCTGGGCCAGGTGCCGCCGACCGCAGAGACCTTCTGCAGGGTGGCCTGGCTGGTGCATGGGCTGCGCGGAGGGCTTGACGCGCAGTCCGTCGGGCCGGTGGAGCGCTGGGAGCCCCATGCCATGGCGTACGCGGCGGTGTTGGAGCGTACGCCATGGTGCGAGGCGGCCCGGGGCGGGCGGGCGGCCGGACACCCCGGTGTCGCCTGGCTCTTGGAGCAGGACTGGGGCCGCGCGCTGCGGGCGTTCGCCGAAGCGGGGGCTGGAGCCGAAGCGGGCGCTGGAGCCGGAGCAGAGGCGGGAGCCGGAGCCGAACCGGGAGTGGATGGTGGCGCGCCTGGCGGGCACGGCAGCGCGTAGGCACAGGCGTGCCGGGGACCGGCCCGCTCGGCCGGTCCCCCGGGACACTCCGATACGGTGCGGTCAGACGGAGGCCCCCATGGCGAGCGCGAACGCCGCCGGGTCCAGCTCGAACCCCTTGAACGCCGGGCGCAGTTGCCAGGTGTGCGCGCCGTCGCGGGTGAGTTCGGCGAGCACGGCCGCCGTGCAGCCGGGAATCGCCGTGAAGTCGAAGTGGGCGAGGTCCTTGTGGCCTTCGCGCAACCGCACCGCCGAGTTGAAGGTCTCGCCGAAGGTCAGATCGCCCTGGGACTGCTGGATCGCGACGCCGAGCACCACCCGTACATAGCGCTCGTTCAGGCGATCGAGTTCGAGCGTCATCACCTCGTCGTAGCCGAAGCCCTGACCCGTCTTGCTGTCCCGGTTGAGCGTGATCGTGCCATCGGGGGAGCGGCTCCCGAAGTGCACCAGATAGGCCGGTGTGCCCTCCGGATCGTTCGCCTCGTACACCGCGGCCACCAGGTCGAGGTCGTGCTGCGGGCCGCCCGGAGGGGCGGGATCCCACTTGAGGCCCGCCTCCACCTTCGTCAGGCCCTTGCTGAAACTGTTCATCTGCTCTCCCCTGATGCGTGCTTCCTGAGGACACGCTACGACGTCAATCCGACAACTCACTGCGCGGCGAGCGCAGTTGGGACCACCCTGCGCGCCGTACTATGGCGCGGTGCTGGTCAAGTGGATGCGCTGCACCGTGACGGACCGCAGGGGGTTCGAGCAGGGACAGCGGAGGTGGGCGGGGCTTCTGGGGGAGCCGGGGTTTCGGGGGCAGGGCGGGGGATGGAGCACGCGGCGGGGCGATGTGGTGCATGTCTTCGCGTTCTGGGAGAGCCGGGCGTTCTACGACTCGTTCATGGCGCGCTCCCATGACCGGCTCGCGTCCGCACAGGCCGGTACGTACGGCGATATGCGGGTCAAGCTTTTCGACTACCGCTTCGACGTGAAGACCGGCTTCGAGCCGCGGTTCACCGATGCCGATCTGGTGCGGATCGCGCACTGCCGTGTGCACGAGGAGCAGGTCGAGCACTTCGCGCTGATGCAGCAGAAGGTGTGGAATCCGGCGATGGCCGGATCGCCCGGGATGGTGCGCGGACTGTTCTCCGAGGCGCCGGGCAGCGAGTTCCTGATCCTCTCGATGTGGCAGTCCGACGCCGAGCACGGCAAGTACCGCGAGGAACGCGTGGAGCGGCTTTCGCTGCGCGCTCAGACCCGTCGGGATCTGATCGCGCTCGACGGGGACATCGTGCGGCTGCTGCCGCAGTGGACGGTCTAGGGCCTGGCGATACGGATCACGCCACGCCGGCTCGTTCACGCAATGTGCCCGAGGGCAGCCCGAGTTGGGTCTCCGCCGTCTCCAGGACCAGGTCGCCGAGGTCGATGGTCTCCGTGAGCGCGGCGCCTTCCCCGGTGTCCGTGTTGGCGTAGGACCCCATTCCGTCGACCGCGACGAGGATGTGCAGTGCGGCGCGCAGCGATCCCGCGCGCGTCTCGAACCCGCCCCGTTCGATGAGGTCGACGAGCTCCGTCCGCGTCACCGTCTCCTGGCCGTCCACCGCCTCGCGCAGAGGCTGCTTGAAGCGGCTGAGGTGGCGGGCGTTGAGCCATAGCCGGCTGAGGTCCGTGTGCGCGCCGCCCGTCAGGCGCACGAGGAAGCGCGCGATGCGGTCCAGGGGCGCGAGGTCCTGCTCGTGCTCCGGCATCAGTGCGTCGCGCTCCTGTGTGGCCGCGTACGCGAACGCCTCCGCCACGAGGTCGTCGGCCGCCGGGAAGTAGTGGCCGATCAGACCCGGGCGCACCCCGAGCTCGTCGGCGACCCGGCGCAGGGTCACCAGTTCCAGGCCGTGGGCCAGTGCGATGCCCGCCGCGGTCCTGACGATCTCTGTGCGGCGCTCCTGCGGGGGCTTGCGGGTGCGCTTCGGCGGACCGGCCGGGCCAGGTGCTTTCGCCGGGCTTGATGTCTTGGCCGGGCTCGACGGATTCACCGGGGCTCTTGACGTCATACCGAGCAGCCTATTGGATAAGCGACCAACAGTTATTGGGTGTGCGACCAATAAGTCGCACCTCTCTCCCCCGAGAGGCCACGATGACCACTGAGCGCAGCGAACGTGCAGGTCAACCCGAGAAGCGGGGTATCGGTTTCGTCGCCGACGAGGAGCGGACCGGGCGTCCCCGACAGCTTTTCGCGGTCTGGGCCGCACCGAATGTGAGCTATCTGAGCTTCGCTGTCGGCGCCACCTTGATCCTCATGGGTCTGACCCTGCCGCAGGCGATCGGCGTGATCCTGGCGGGCAACCTGCTGTGGATCGCCACCGGCGTCGTGGCCGCGAGCGGCCCGGCGGCCGGGACCAGCGGCTCGGTGATCTCGCGGGCGTTCTACGGCGTGATCGGCAACAAGATCGTCCTGATCGTGACCGGCTGGCTGATCGCCTCCGCCTATCTGGCCCTCAACTGGTCCGCGGCCTCCGTGGCCGGGATCGGCCTCGCCCAGCACTGGGGGCTGCCCGCCTCCGCGGGCGTCGACGCCGGCGTGATCTGCCTGATCGCGGGCGTCACGCTCCTTGTGGCGATCTACGGCTACGCGACGATCGTGCGGCTGTACGCGGCCCTCAGCGTGCTGCTCACGGTGGTCTTCGTGATCGTCACGGTGTACGTGCTCGGTTCCGTGGACTGGTCGTACACGCCCGCCGCACCGCTGCACGGCACGGCGCTCGCGGCCGCGCTCGGCGCCGGGTTCACGATCATCGGCTCCACGGCCCTCTCGTACAGCAACAGCCCCGACCTGGCCCGCTACCTGCCGCGGACCAGCTCGATCACCGCCATCGCGGGCTGGACGGCCTTCGGCGCGTACCTGCCGAGCGTGGTCTTCACCTCCGTGGGCGCGCTCGCCGCCACCACCCTCGACATGGCCGACCCGCAGGCGGCCCTGGAGACGGTGCTGCCCGGCTGGTTCGTGCCGGTCTTCGTGATCGCGGTCGTGCTCAACACCGTCGCGAACAACGGCATGACCGCGTACAGCGCGAGCCTGTCCATCCAGTCCGTGGGCGTCCGGCTCGCGCGGATCCCGGCCGTCCTGGTGATCGGCGCGCTCGGCACCGCGATGACGCTCTACGCGATCCTCGTCTTCGACTTCCTGACCAGCGTCAACACCATGCTGCAGCTGGTCGTCGTGAGCACCGGACCGGCCATGGCGATTGCCGTCACGGACCTCGTCATGCGCCGCAACCGCTACCACGGCGAGCTGCTGCTGCGACAGGAGCGCGGCGGGCCGTTCTGGTACCGCGGCGGGCTCCACTGGGCCGGTCTCGTCGCCCTCCTCGCGGGCGCGCTGGCCTCCGTCATGTGGGTCAGCACGACGTTCTGGACCGGCCCGCTCGCGACCGCGGCCGGCGGCGTGGACCTGGCGATCCCGGCCGGGATGGGCGTCGCGGCCCTCGCGTACTGGGGGATCGCGCGGGCACTCGGGACGATTCCGCGCTCATACGGAGAGGGCGCGCCCGAGGGCGCCCCGCAGACCGAAGACAGCACCACGAAAGGCAGCGAGCTGTGCACGCCGACCTCATCCTGACGGCCGCCCGCGTCGAGACCCTCGCCGAGGAAGGTCCGGGTGAGCTCTCGGACGACCTGACCCGGGCCCCGTACGCCGACTCCATAGCGATCACCGGCGGCCGGATCACGAAGGTCGGCACCGCCGAGGAGCTCGCCGCCCTGCGCGGTCCCGGCACGGAGGTGCACGAGTTCCCGGGCGCCACTGTGCTGCCCGGCCTCGTGGACACCCATACGCATCCGGTGTGGGGCTCGATCGAGACGGGCCGCAGTATCGATCTGTCGACAGCAGTCACCCCGGACGCCGTGCTCGGCCTGCTGGAGGAGGCCGTCGCGCGCACGCCCGCGGGCGGCTGGGTCGCCGGGATCGACCTGGACGTCGCCGTCTTCGACACCCTCGGCGGCGAACCCTCCGGCGCCTTCCTAGGCGCGCGCTTCCCCGACCACGCGGTCTCCCTGATGACCAAGGACGCCCACGCTCTGGTGATCAGCCCGCGGGCCGTGGAACTGGCGGGCCTGACCGGCCGCGAGACCTTCAGCGACGCCTCGTGCGTGGTGACCGGCCCGGACGGCACCCCCACCGGCTACATCCTGGAACTCCAGGCCATGGATCTCGTCTTCGCGCACTACCCCGAAGTGCCGCTGGAGACCGCCGCCGATTATGTACGCGGCCGGCTGGAGGAGTTCGCGCGCACGGGGTTGACCGGCGTGCACGCCCTCGACTTCGGTGAACCCTCCGAGGACGTCTACCGCCTCATCGAGGCCACCGGCGACCTGCCCGTACGGATCCGCTGCTCACCCCTCGTACCGGCCGATTCCGCGCCGGACGTCTGGCAGCGGATCGCCGGCCAGCAGCGGCTGCGGGGACGGCGGTGGTACGTGGAGGGCGCCAAGTTCATGCTCGACGGCACCGCCGACAACGGCACCGCCTGGTTCGAGCACCCGGACAGCCACGGCGAGAACCGCGAGCCGCTCTGGCGCGACCTCGACGCCTACCGTGCCGCCGTGCGTTTCTTCACGGAGCGCGGCATCCCCACGGTCACGCACGCGATCGGAGACCAGGCCGTACGGCACACGCTGGACGTCCTGGAGGAAGTGGGCCCGGCGGGGCGCGCCCCGCACCGCATCGAGCATCTCGAAGCGCTGCCGGACGATGTGGTCCCCCGGTTCGCGAAGCTCGGTGTCGTGCCCGGTCTGCAGCCCGTGCACGGGACCCGGCACACCCGTGCGGACGGCACCGACTCCTGGTCGCGCCGGATCGGCCCGGACCGTGCGGCCCGCGGCTGGCGCACCCGCGACCTGCTGGACGCGGGCGCCGTGGTGGCCCTCGGCTCGGACTGGCCGATCGGCCCCGGCGACCCGCGGACCGGCCTCGCGGACTGCCAGCTGCGCCGGCCCGTCGAGGAGCCGCAGACGGAACCGGTCCAGCCCGCGCAGGCGCTCGCCGCCCGCGACGCGTACCGCGGGATGACCTGGGCGGCTGCCGAGGCCGCCGGGTCCGCGCACGAACTCGGGTCGATCGCACCCGGCTACCTCGCCGATCTCACGGTCCTGGCCGCCAACCCGCTCGACCTCGACCCCGAGGCCCAGGCCCGCAACCCCGTGCTCGCCACGGTCGTGGGCGGCCATGTCCAGAGGCACGCCTGAGTCCCGCACAGCTGAGCGCCCGTAGCTGAGCGCCCGCACAGCTACGGCCCCGACTCCTGAAGCCCACACCCTTCCCCGTACGAGGAACCCCCATGTCCGTGATCCCGCGCCCCGCCCACCGCCTCCACATCGCCCTCGACGATCCGGACCCGTACGCACGCGGTGTCGCCCGCGGTGAGCGGCTGCGGGACGGCATTCCCGCCGCCCTCGACGTGTACGCGCGGCTCTTCGCGCTCGGTGGCATCACCTGGTCCGGCATCCGCGAGGACGCCGAGCGCGCCCTCGACGCCATCGGCGCCTTCCGGCCCGCGGCCCGCGCGGAGATCGCCGGGATCGCGCGGGGCGCGGGGGTTGACGAGTGGCAGATCGGTGCGCTCAACGCGCGGACCGAGATCCTGGCCCGCTCCACGGCCGTACCGCCCGGCGAGTGCTCCACGCTCGTACGGCGCGACGCGGAGGGCGGGAAGGCCCGGACGTTCGGCGCGCAGACGTGGGACTGGCACGTCGAGCTCTCCGCGCACTGGCACACCCTGGAGTCCCGGGGCGCGCGGCACACCGTGGCGGGCCTCACCGAGCACGGGATCCTCGCCAAGATCGGCATCAACAGCGCAGGGCTCGCCCTGCACTTCAACATCCTGGGCCACATCAAGGACGGGATCGGCGGTGTGCCGATGCACGTCCTCGCCGCGGTCGTCCTGGCCGAGGCGGGCAGCGTGGCCGAGGCGGTCGAGCTCGTACGCTCCGCCCCACTGGGCTCGTCCGGCTCCTTCGCGCTGTTCGACGCGGCCGGGGACGCCGTGCTCCTCGACATCAGCCCCGAGGGCGTCCACGAGATCCGGCCCGACGAGCGGGGCATGCTCCTGCGCACCAATCACTTCCTGACCCCGGCCCTCACCGCAGGCGAGAAGTCCTGGCTCTACCAGCCGGACTCGGACGAACGCCACGCGTTCCTCACGGGCCGGCTGCGCAGCGCCGCGCAACTGCCGTCGGACGCCGATGCTTTGACCGCGTTCCTGGTCACCGAGGAGGGTCAGCCGGCCGTCACCTGTCTGCCTGACCTGTCCAAGCCCCTGGGGCAGCGGTGGGCCAGTCTGGCCACGGTCACCCTGGACCCGGCGACCCGCACGGTGAGCGTCCTCGACGGGACCCCGGCCGACACGGACGGCGGGCCGTGGCGGTCACTCACCGTCGCGCCCTGACGGCCTGAGCGGCGCGGACGAGCGCCGGCCGCGCGCGCCGGAGTGCCGGAGGTTCCCGTTCCCGCGCGATTGTCAGTGCGGCGATCTAGGGTTTCGACATGGCACGACCTCGGCGCATCGTTCTCGTCCGGCACGGCGAGTCGGAGGGCAATGCCGACGACACGGTGTACGAGCGCGAGCCCGACCATGCCCTGATGATGACCGGCCGGGGCTGGGAGCAGGCCGAGGAGACGGGGGAGCGGCTGCGCGAGCTGTTCGGCGAGGAGCGCGTGAGCGTCTACGTGTCGCCGTACCGGCGGACGCTGGAGACGTTCGACGCGTTCGGGCTCGACCCCGAGCGGGTCCGGGTGCGCGAGGAGCCGCGGCTGCGGGAACAGGACTGGGGGAACTGGCAGGACAGGGACGACGTCAAGCTGCAGAAGGCCTACCGCGATGCGTACGGGCACTTCTTCTACCGCTTCGCACAGGGCGAGTCCGGGGCCGATGTGTACGACCGCGTGGGTGCCTTCCTGGAGAGCCTGTACCGCAGCTTCGAGGACCCGGAGCACCCGCCGAACGTGCTGCTCGTGACGCACGGGCTGACCATGCGGCTGTTCTGCATGCGCTGGTTCCACTGGTCGGTCGCGGAGTTCGAGGCGCTGTCCAACCCGGGCAACGCGGAGATGCGGATCCTGGTGCTGGGGGAGGACGGGCGGTACGCGCTGGACCGGCCCTTCGACCGGTGGCGCGAGCCCGAGACGTACGAGCGGGGGCGGCGCGTATGAAGGGCGCGACGACGCGTGTGCGGGACACAGTGATCCGTATGCGGCACTCGGTCAGGGGCACGGACACTGGGGTGTCGGGAATTTATTCGAGGCGTATGCCCGGATTCGTTAAAGTGAGGCCGCGATGATCGCTGAATCCTCCTCCCCTGCCTCGGAATCCACCGACCCCCGCCTGCGCCGCGCACTGCTCAGCCTGCGCGGCCTCACCGTGGGCGATGCCCTCGGCTCGCAGTACTTCGTCCCCGACAACTACCCGCTGCTCCAGCGCCGCGAGGTCCCCGCAGGGCCCTGGCAGTGGACCGACGACACCGAGATGGCCTGCTCTGTCGTGTCCGTCCTCGTCCAGTACGAGCGCATCGACCAGGATGCGCTGGCCCGGTCCTTCGCCCACCACCACGACTTCGACCGCGGCTACGGGCCCGCCGTGAACCGGATGCTGCGCCTGATCCGCGAGGGCGGCGACTGGCGTGAGCTCGCCGCCGGCCTCTTCAACGGACAGGGCTCCTGGGGCAATGGCGCCGCGATGCGGATCGCGCCGCTCGGCGCCTGGTACGCGGACGACCCCGAGCAGGCCACGCACCAGGCCGAGATCTCCGCGTACACCACGCATCAGCACCGCGAGGCGGTCGTCGGGGCGATGGCGGTGGCCGCCGCCGCGGCGCTCGTGGCCGGCGCCAAGGGGCCGCTGACCGGGCATGACCTGCTCGACGGAGTGATCGCGCTGGTGCCGCGCAGCGCCGTCGGCGCGGGGCTGCGGCGGGCCCGGGACATGCTCGACTACGACGACGCGAGCACCGTGGCCGCCGTGCTCGGCAATGGGCGGCGCACGTCCGCGCATGACACGGTGCCGTTCGCGCTGTGGTCGGCGGCGCGCGGGCTCGGTGACTACGCGTCGATGTTCTGGACGACCGCGCAGGCCGGCGGCGATGTCGACACCACGTGCGCGATCGCCGGCGGGGTCGTCGCCGCCGCGGAGCCGGGCGCACCGCCCGCGGAGTGGGCGGCGCATACGGAGGCGGCGCCGGGCTGGGTGCTGTCGGGCTGAGCGCTGTCCCCCTGAGTGGGGTGGCTGTGGCGTAAGTGACGAGTGAGGCGAACCGCCTCAAACTGGCTTGTGGAGCAGGGCCGTTGGCGCTCCGGGAAACCTCCCGACTGTCACGGTCCTGCCACAGAGCCTCCGTTGAGCCCACCGAGCCCCCTCCGCTGTGCTGCGCTGGGGCTACTCTGACGGCCCACACCGCCCGATGATCTTCGCCGTTCCCGGCGGATCCCCGAGCTCACGGCGCTCGACGCCCATGGCGTACGAGACCCGTGGCGCTCGACGGGCGGGTGCCGACGAGACACCGGCGCGGGCCCTCGGTCACTTCCAGGTCCCGGTGCACGCCGGTCGGGAGGGGGTCCCGTGTCCGATTCACCAGCCACACCGTCCACACCCGAGGTGCCTGAGCCGACTGAGGCCCAGGGAGGGGGTGTTGAGGGAACCAAGGGCGCCCAGGCGGTTCCGGAGCCCGCGGCCGACGCCGCGCCGGCACCCGCGCCCGGGCCCGAGCCCGAACCGCAGGACGCCGTCCCGCCCCCACGCGCCGGCGCCGCGACCCGTACCGCCACCCCGGCGCGTACGGCCACACCTCCCCGTACCGCCTCCGCCAACCCCCGCGCCGGTTGGGAGCCTCCCGCCGCCACCCCGTCGGTCTTCGACGGCATCACCGCGCAGGAAGCCGCGCCCGTCCGCACCGCCACCCTCGTCGCCGCGCTCGCCGCCGGTGTCCTGAGCGCGCTGCTGCTCGCGGACGGGGTCGGCGCGAACCTGCTGATCGTCGCCGTACCGCTCGCGCTCGCCGCGTACTTTGCCGCCCAGGCTGCCGGACGCGTACCCCGAGGCTGGACGCTGGTGTGGGCGGCCGGCGGCCTCGCGCTGCTCGCCGTCCCGGCGCTGCGCGACGCCGACTGGCCGTCGTTCCTCGCCGCGGCCGCCGCCTTCGGCCTCGGCTCGCTCGCGCTGCACGGCGCGCGCCGCTGGCCCGGGGTGCTGCTCAACCCGCTGGGCCTCGTGGGCGCCGTCGGCCCGGGCGCCGTCTGGGCCTGGCGGGGCGTGCGGGCGCGTGCCGGGGGCTCGCACGGCTCCCTGGCCCCCATCCTGCGCGCGGTCGTCGTGGCGATCGTGCTGCTGCTCGTGTTCGGCGGGCTGTTCGCGGCCGCGGACTCGACCTTCGCCGATCTGCTCACCGGACTCTTCCCGGACACCGACGTGGCCGACGGGCCCTTCCGGTTCCTGCTGTTCCTGCTCGGTGTGCTCGGCGCCGTCGCTGCCGCCTACACCGCCGCCGCCCCACTGCGCTGGGACCGCATCGAGGTCACGCCGGGCCGCGCCCGCGGGCGGGTCGAATGGGCCCTGCCCCTTGTGGTCCTCAACCTGCTCTTCGCCGTCTTCAACATCATCCAGCTGACCGTCCTGTTCGGCGGCTACGAGGCCGCGCTCCAGGACGGACTCACCTACTCCGAATACGCCCGGCAGGGCTTCTGGCAGCTCCTCTTCGCCACCGTTCTCACCCTCGGCGTGATCGCACTCGCCTCTCGCTGGGCGCCCCGCGACGGACAGCGCGACCGCGCCCTGGTCCGCGGAGTCCTCGGCACGCTGTGCGTGCTGACCCTGATCGTCGTCGCGTCCGCGCTGCGCCGGATGCAGATGTACGTCGACGCGTACGGCCTCACACGGCTCAGGATCTCGGTCACCGCCATGGAGCTGTGGCTCGGTGTGGTGATCGTGCTGATCATGGTCGCGGGCGTGTGGGGCGGCGCGCGCCGGCTGCCGCGCGCCGTCGTGGCGAGTGCGGCGGGCGGGGTCCTCGCGTTCGGGCTGATCTCGCCGGACGGCCTGATCGCCGAGGAGAACGTCCAGCGGTACACGGACACCAGGAAGCTCGACCTCGACTATGTGTCGGGGCTCTCCGCCGACGCCGTACCCGCCCTCGACCGGCTCCCGGAACCCGTACGCTCCTGCGCCCTGCAGCCGCTGGCGGACGCGCTCGGCGAGGACAACACGCCTTGGTACGCGATGAGTTACGGGGAGGCGCAGGCCAGGTCGATCCTGGAGAAGCGCCCGCCGGCCGCGGGTGTCGACTGCTCGGCCGTCGACGTGATCGACACGGGCACGGACCGCGGGGACTACTGAGCGGCGGCATGACGAGGCCGGGGCACCCTTCACGGAGAAGGGTGCCCCGGCCTCGTACGAGATGCCGTCCTTGTGGTGCGGCGACCGTCAGTGCGCCACCGGTGTGGACGTGCCGGCCAGCGCATCCAGGTCGCTCTTGCGGACCTTGATCACCACGATGGCGGTGATCAGCGCGAGGACCGCCATGGCGACCGCCGGGATGAAGCCGGTGGAGATGCCCTCGGAGAGGATCTCGCGGGCCCACGGCGAGTCCTTCGGCAGCTCACCGGTCTTGGCGAACGCGGCCTTCTGCTCCGGGGTGGCGTTGGCCATGAAGTCGGCCATCTGGGTCTTGGCCTCGTTGCGGCTCGCGGTGCCGAACACCGTGGTGAGGATGGCGAGGCCGAGTGAACCGCCCACCTGCTGCGTCGCGTTGAGCAGGCCGGAGGCCGCGCCCGCCTCGTGCTGGGCGACGCCGGAGACGGCGGTGAGCGTCAGCGTCACGAAGTTGAGCCCCATACCGAAGCCGAAGAGCAGCATCGGGCCGAGGATGCCGCCGAGGTAGGTGGTCTCCGGGTCGATCAGCGTCAGCCAGCCGAGGCCCACGATGACGAAGGACGCACCCACGACCATGAAGGGCTTCGGGCCGAGCCGGGGCAGCAGGTTCTGCGAGAGTCCGGCGCCGAACACGATGGCCACTGTCACCGGCAGGAACTTCAGACCGGCCTCGATGGGAGTGTCCCCCAGCACGTTCTGCACGAAGAGGACGATGTAGAAGAACATGCCGAACATCGCCGCCGCGAGGCTGAGCATGATCACATACGTGCCCGAGCGGTTGCGGTCGCGGAACATCTTCAGCGGGGTGATCGGGTCCTTCGCCTTGGTCTCGATGAAGACGAAGAGCGCGAGCAGCACGACGGCGGCGACGAAGGAGGCCACCGTCAGGCCGTCCTTCCAGCCTTCGCCCGCGGCGCGGATGAAGCCGTAGACCAGCGCGGCCATACCGAGGGTCGAGGTGATCGCGCCCGCGATGTCGAAGCGGCCCGGGTGGCGCTCGGACTCCCGGATGTACTTCGGGGTGAGCACCGCGATCATGACGCCGATCGGCACGTTGACGAAGAGCACCCAGCGCCAGTCGAGCCACTCGGTGAGCATGCCGCCCGCGAGCAGACCGACCGCGCCGCCGCCCGCGGAGACGGCGGCGAACACGCCGAAGGCCCGGTTGCGCTCCGGGCCCTCCGGGAACGTGCTGGTGATCAGGGCGAGGGAGGTCGGCGAGGCGATGGCGCCGCCGACACCCTGCAGGGCGCGGGCCGCGAGCAACTGCCAGGGCTCCTGGGCGAAACCGCCGAGCAGCGAGGCGGCCGTGAACAGCAGGATGCCGAACATGAACACCCGGCGCCGGCCGAGGATGTCGCCCGCGCGTCCGCCGAGCAGCAGCAGTCCGCCGAAGGTGAGGGTGTAGGCGGAGACCACCCAGGTGAGGTCGGTGGTGGAGAAGTTGAGTGCGTCCTGGATGTGCGGCAGAGCGATGTTCACGATGGTGGCGTCGAGGACGACCATCAACTGACAGGCCGCGATGATGAACAGGGCGATGCCCGCATGCGGCGATTTCGCGGTGGGTGCGCCAGGGCCCGGAACCGGGTCTGTGACGCGAGTGTCCTCATGTGCCTGTGCCACGGTTGCTCCCCTGACGACTTAGTGAACGGCAGCGTTCACTAGAACGACCCTAGCGAGCGATTCTTCTTGAACACAAGGAAAATCTTGGGGTGTTGAGGCAAAGCGAAGGTAATGCGAGACGTTCATATGCGTAAGTGCGCGCATACAGAACGTCATGCCTTCAGGTCAGAGGCGTCGCTCAAGCGGTTTACGCCCGCGGGCAGGCGAGTACGGCGAGTATCCGGCGGTGGCCCTCCGTGTCCGCGGGCAGACCCGGCTTAGTGAAGATCGGCGCGGCCCCGCGCGAATATTGACGTTCGGCCCATCGCGAGCCGCCCGCGCGCCTGCAATGCTGGAGGGACCCCACGTAGGACCGGAGGGGGAGATTCCCCCGCGGCGCGGCCCCACCGCACCGCCTCCGCTTCCGGAACGCGCGACCGGTCTCAACGGAGAGATACACATGGCTACTTCGCGCTGGACGGCCGCTCCCGCCCAGGCCTCCGTCCCCGCAGCGGCATCCGCGGCCGCTGCTCCGTCCGTCACGGCGTCGGTTCCGGTTCAGGCGGCCGCGCCCCGCAGGCGCGGCGCCGTCCTGGAGCGCGCCATCCTCGATGCCGCGCTCGAGCAGCTCAGCAAAGTCGGCTGGAACGGGCTGACGATGGAGGGCGTCGCCGCCCGCGCCCAGACCGGCAAGGCGGCGGTCTACCGGCGCTGGCCCTCGAAGGAGGACCTGGTCGCCGACGCCCTGGAGGCCGGCATGCCCCCCTTGTCCCGCACGCCGGACACGGGCAGCGTCCGCGAGGACCTCCTCACGCTGTGTCTGACCATGCGCGAGGCGATGTACTCACGCCCCGGGTTCGCGCTCCGCGCGGTCCTTCACGAATGCGACGGGAGCGTCGCCGAGCGCTTCCAGTCGGTGATCTTCGGGCGTGTGGTGCGGCCCGCCATCGATGCCATACGGGAAGTCCTCAGCCAAGGCGTACGCCGAGGAGAGGTGCGTGGCGGGGCGGTGAACGACCACGTCTGCGAGGTTATTCCGGCGATGATGATGTACCGCGCCAAGGTGTACGGAAGCGAATGGCAGCCCGCCGAGGTGGCCCGTCTGATCGACGATCTGATGGTTCCGCTGGTGCGTCGCGAGGCATGACGGGAGAGCGCGGAGGCGGGGGACGGGGGCGGGGCTGTCGTCCCGGTCCCGCGCAGGCGTACGCTGACAGCGTCATGCCGTACGAAGCACCCACCCACACCGTAGAGCGGTCGATCCGGGCCAGAACCGGCGCGAAGATCGTCGCCGGTATCGATGAGGTCGGACGCGGTGCCTGGGCGGGTCCCGTCACGGTCTGCGCAGCGATCACCGGACTCCGCCGCCCGCCCGAAGGGCTCACCGACTCCAAGCTCCTCACCGTCAAGCGCCGCGGCGAACTCGCGGCCGAGCTCAGCGGCTGGGTCACCGCCCACGCGCTGGGCCACTCCTCACCGCAGGAGATCGACGACCTGGGGATGACGGCCGCGCTGCGGCTGGCCGCCATACGCGCGCTGGAAGCGCTGCCCGTACGGCCCGACGCGGTGATCCTCGACGGCAAGCACGACTACCTGGGCGCGCCCTGGCAGGTGCGCACGGTCATCAAGGGCGACCAGTCCTGTGTGGCCGTGGCCGCCGCGTCCGTACTCGCCAAGGTGAAGCGCGACGCGATGATGGCCGAACTGGGCGCGGCCTGCGCCGACTTCGCTTTCGAGGCCAACGCGGGCTATCCGTCACCGGTGCACAAGGCGGCCCTCGCGGAGCAGGGGCCGACCGAGCACCACCGGCTGTCGTGGTCCTACCTCGACGCGCTGCCGAAGTGGCGGCACCTGAAGAAGCAGCGGGTTCCCGTGCTCGGCGGACCCGTCACGGAAATTGAGGGGCAACTCGGCTTCGATTTCTGACACCATGCCGCACGCCGCTCCGTCCACCCGTCCGTGGACCGATGGTCGCACTCATGTGCCACCCGCCGTTACGGTTCGTACCGGCGTTTGATAGACATCCAGTCATGCCTCTCCCTCCCGAGGAGCCTCAGATTCACGAGAGTGTCCAGGGTCCCCGCGCCGCATCGGCCGCCGGCCGCACCGCGCCGACCCCCCGTCCCGTACCCGGTCCGCGTTCCGCGGCCGCCCCGCGTCCCGGCCCCGGCCGTCCAGGCCCCGGCCCGGCCCGGCCCGCGCCGCCCGTGCAGCGCACCCCGCGCGACGCGGCCAAGCCGACGCCCGCCCCGGCCAAGCCGACGCCCGCCCCGGCCAAGCCCGCGGCTGCCCCGGCCGCCGATGCCTCGGCACCCCAGATCCAGCTGATCCCCGCCTCCGTCGAGGGTGCGCTCGACGCGGCCGAGGAAGCGGTGGACCTGCTGCTCGACTCGGGCCGCGCGCCCGGCGACGTCCTGGTGCTCACCACCGGCGAGCAGCACCCGTGGGCCGCCCACGAGTTGAGCTTCGGCGACACCGCCTACTGGGCGCAGCACGATGCGGGGGACGACGTGTTCTACGCCGCGTCCGCCCACGCGTCCCGTGCGGCCACCCGCCCCGTGGTGGTCGTCGCGCTCAACGGCGGCACCGACGAGCAGGCCGCGGCCACGCTCCCGGTGGCGCTGGGCCGCGCGAGCGCGCTCCTGATCGTCTGCGGCGACCCGGAGCGGATCAACTCGGCGCTGGGCGCCGGAGTCTGAGGACCGCTTCCCGTACGAGGCGCGTGGGGCCCATCCCGGAGGGTGGTCCCCGGACGCCTCGTGTCCGGGGTGCGGCCTTGGTGCCCCGCGTACGCGTGGTGCGGAGTGCTGGGCGCGGCGCGCCGGGCGCGGTCAGAGTGACGCGGCCCGGCGCAGAAGTCCCGTATCGCCATGGCCATGCGCGGTGTACGCGGTCTCGGCGCCGTTGATGCCGTGACCACCGCGTACGTCGCGTATGTCGCGGCCGGCGGAGGTCTCCTGCGTGTCCGCCGTGCCGTTGACCGCGCTGCTCACCTGGTGGCTGTTCACCGGATTGGCCCGGCCCGCGTTCGGCTGCCGTCCGCCGCGGCCTTCGCCGAGCACCTGCCAGCCGCCGCCGGTCAGCGTGATGTACGCGCCGCAGCGCAGCCCGTGCAGTGTGCACGCGTCGCGCAGCCCCCACATCCAGGCGCCGTCCTCCTCGGTCCACCCCTCGCCGCCGTCCCGGCAGTAGAGGAGCACTGCGGTGCGCACCGGTGTGCGGCGCCGCAGGTCGTGCGGGATCACCCGGCGCAACTGGGCGAGCAGCGCGTTGCGGAACACCCAGCCGTCCACCGGCGTGGAGCGGCGCGCGAACGAGGCGCTCGCTCTCAGCCGTTCCTCCTGGTCGAGCACGGCGACCACAGCCGTCTCGCGTGCGGGTCGGTGCCGTTCGTACAAGCCTCGAACGACGTCGCGCGGATCGCGCAGCAGCGGGATGCCCGCGGCGGACCACTCGGCAGGTTCGAGCAGTCGCCCCAAGGGGCTTGACGCGTCGGCGGGCGGTGACACAGACGCGAGTCTCGTCGGATCGGTGGACGGAGCGAATCCGAAGGTCACGGTCCTCCCTTCGGCTACGCGCCCGACGAAGCGGGCGAAGTCGGACGTGCGGGAGCGCACCGCGGCACAGCACTGCCGGAAAGAAGTGAGCCATGCGGGAGCGCTCCAATTCTCGCCGCCTCATCGGCCCCTAGGCAACGAGCAATTGACGATGCTGACCGAAATCGGTGTGTCCGCCGCCAATATCCCTTCCCCATCCCTTCCCGGGGCGGCGCCCCACGACGCGTGCGGACGCCGTCGGCGCCTGCTTACCGCAGGTAAACCCGATCGAGTCCTGATGGAGTGGCCGATTGTCGGTGCCGTCCGGTTGCATGGGGGGATGCACCGAGCAGACGAACCCGACGGAGCCACGGCTTCCACATCCCAGGAATCCACCGATCTGCGCGCCGAGGCCGATGCGGTCCTCGCCGAGCTGGTCGGCGACCCGGGCGGAACCGCGCGCCTGCGCGAGGACCAGTGGGCGGCGGTCGCGGCGCTGGTCAGAGACCGGCGCAGGGCTCTCGTGGTGCAGCGCACCGGCTGGGGCAAATCGGCGGTCTACTTCGTGGCGACCGCGCTCCTGCGCCGCCGCGGCGCGGGCCCCACGGTGATCATCTCGCCGCTGCTCGCCCTCATGCGCAACCAAGTGGAGGCCGCGGCCCGGGCCGGCATCCGCGCCCACACGATCAACTCCGCGAACCCGGAGGAGTGGGAGGCCATCTACGGCGAGGTGGAGCGCGGCGAGACCGACGTCCTCCTGGTCAGTCCCGAGCGGCTCAATTCCGTGGACTTCCGCGAGCAGGTCCTGCCCCGCCTCGCCGCCACCACCGGCCTCCTCGTGGTCGACGAGGCGCACTGCATCTCCGACTGGGGCCACGACTTCCGCCCCGACTACCGCCGCCTGCGCGCGATGCTGACCGAGCTGCCCGCGGGAGTCCCGGTCCTGGCCACCACGGCGACGGCGAACGCACGGGTGACCGCCGACGTCGCCGACCAGCTGGGCACCGGCGGCGGCGAGGCGCTCGTGCTGCGCGGCCCGCTCGACCGCGAGAGCCTGCGCCTGGGCGTCGTCCGACTGCCGGATGCCGCACACCGGTTGGCCTGGCTCGCCGAACACCTCGACCAACTCCAGGGCTCCGGGATCGTCTACGCGCTGACGGTCGCCGCCGCCGAGGAAGCCACCGCATTCCTGCGCGCACGCGGCTTCGCGGTCTCCTCCTACACGGGGCGCACCGAGAACGCGGACCGGCTGCAGGCCGAGGACGACCTCATCAAGAACCGGGTGAAGGCCCTCGTGGCCACCTCGGCGCTCGGCATGGGCTTCGACAAACCGGACCTCGGTTTCGTCGTGCACCTCGGCTCGCCGTCCTCGCCCATCGCGTACTACCAGCAGGTCGGCCGCGCGGGCCGCGGTGTCGACCACGCCGACGTACTCCTCCTTCCCGGCAAGGAGGACGAGGCGATCTGGCGCTACTTCGCCGATACGGCCTTCCCGCCCGAGCAGCAGGTACGGCAGACCCTGAGCGCCCTGTCCGGCGCGGGCCGCCCCCTGTCGGTGCCCGCCCTCGAAGCCGTCGTCGACCTGCGGCGCACCCGCCTGGAGACCATGCTCAAGGTGCTCGACGTGGACGGGGCGGTGCGGCGCGTGAAGGGCGGCTGGACCGCCACGGGCGCCGACTGGATGTACGACGCGGAGCGGTACGCGTGGGTGGCGAAGCAGCGCGCCGCCGAGCAGCAGGCCATGCGGGATTACGTCACCACATCCATGTGCCGGATGGAGTTCCTGCGACGTCAGCTCGATGACGAGGGTGCGGTGGCCTGCGGGCGCTGTGACAACTGCGCCGGGCCCTGGGTGGACTCGGCCGTCTCCGGTGACGCGCTCGCGGGTGCGACGAAGGAGCTGGACCGGCCCGGTGTCGAGGTCGAGCCGCGCAAGATGTGGCCGACGGGCATGGCCGCCCTCGGCGTGGAGCTCAAGGGCCGGATTCCCGCCGGGGAACAGTGCTCCACGGGGCGCGCCCTGGGCCGGCTCTCGGACATCGGCTGGGGCAACCGGCTGCGGCCGCTGCTCGCCGAACAGGCCGCGGACGGCCCGGTTCCGGACGACGTCCTGCGTGCGGCCGTGGCGGTGCTCGCGGACTGGGCGCGCTCGCCCGGCGGTTGGGCGCCGGGCGTCGCGGACGCCGTCGACCGGCCGGTCGGCATCGTCGCCGTGCCCTCGCTGAGCAGGCCGCAGCTCGTCGGATCGCTGGCCGAAGGGATTGCGACGGTCGGACGGCTCCCGCTGCTCGGCTCGCTCACGTACGCCCGCGGCGAGAACGTCGTACGGCGGAGCAACTCCGCGCAGCGCCTCAAGGCGCTCTCGGACGCCTTCGTGGTGGGCGAGGAGCTTCAGGCGGCGCTCGACCAGGCCAAGGGGCCGGTCCTGCTCGTCGACGACTACACGGACTCGGGCTGGACGCTCGCGGTCGCGGCGCGGCTGTTGCGGCGGGCGGGGAGCGGGGGCGTGCTGCCGTTGGTGCTGGCGGCGGCGGGGTGACGGCGTTGCCTGTCGCCGGGTTTCTGTGAGGTGAGGTGTGGGCGCCGCGCATCGGTCGGTGCGTGGCGCACCTGTGAGGTGACGCGGTGCCCGAGATGGCGCGACGTCGGCAGTCGATTGACATGCCCGGAACGGGAGTTATCCACAGGCTCAACCGGAATCCGGCGATCCGGTGCACTCTCGACGCATGACGCAACGCAACGACACCACAGCAGCCGGTGACACTCCGATTCCGCCCGTCACCCTGCGCACCCCGGACGAACTGGCCGACGCACTCCCGTACTTCATGGGCTTCCACCCCTCCGACAGCCTCGTGCTCGTCGCGCTCCAAGGCGGCCGAGGACACTTCGCCGGACGGGTACGGCTCGGCATCCCCGAGGAAGCCGAGGACTGGGACTTCATCGGCCGCGAACTGCCCCGCTGCCTCGTCCAGGAGGTGGAGCGGCGGTCGGGCGGCACACCGCCCGACGGAGTCGTCGCCTATCTGTGCCGCGAACCGCGCCCGGGCGAGACCGGCCGCCAGGTGATGGAGGCCCTGCGCCCGCTGGCGGACTCCCTGCTCGCCTCCTGTCGCGACCTGGGCCTGCGAGTCCTGGAGATCCTCTGCCTGTCCGACGACCGCCACTGGTCCTATGTCTGTACGGAGAAGGGGCAGGCCTGCTGTCCACCCGAGGGGCGGCCGATGCTGCGGCCCGGCACCTCCGTGATGGCGGCGTCGGCGACCTTCGCGGGCATCCAAGTGCGCGGCACCCAGCGCGACATGGAAGCACGGCTCGCACCGCTGACCGGCCCGCGGGCGGTGAGCCAGGAGGAGGCGATCGACGACGCGGTCGCCGAGGCACTGCCCCGGCTGATGGAACCGAACGGCGAGGTGGCCTTCGCGGCGGCGACCCTGTCGACGGTCAGTACCCTCATCGCCAGGCTGCGGGAGAGCCCGCCGCTTCCCGCCGGGCAGGGCGGGGACGCACGGGACGACCGCCTGCTCGCGGATGCCGAGGTCGCCCGCGTGCTCGTGGGCCTGCAGGACGTGCGGACCCGCGATCGGGCCACACTCTGGATGGACGGCCCGCACGCCCCGGCGGCCCTCCGCCTCTGGCGCGCCCTGGCCCGGCGCTGCACCGGGGTGTACGCGCCATACGCGGCGGCGGTACGGACCCTGGCGGGCTGGGTGGCCTGGTCACTCGGCGATCTGACGGAGGCGCGGCTCGCCCTGGAACTGGCGCTGGCCGTAGACCCCGACTGCACGCTGGCCGCGGTGCTCTACGAGGCGACGGGATCCGGGTTGCGGTTGGAGCAGATGCGCGAGGCACTGCGCAGCGGGGTCGCGGAGTATCCGGCGCTGAGCCTGCCGGCGAGCGTGTGGCCGCCTGTGGATGTCGGGCGGGGGGAGCGGGATGGGGTGCAAGGGGAGTTGTTCGGGGTGCTTGAGGTGGGTGAGGAGTGCGCAGGCGGGTTGGGTGCGCCGGGTGCGCCGGGTGCGCCGGGTGTGCCGGGTGCGCCAGGCGTGCAGAGTGCGCCCGGCTCCTCGGAGGGGTCGGGTGATGGTGCGGAGGGGGTGGGGCTGCCACATGTGAGGCGGCCCGGTGCGGTGGGCGGGCGGCCTTCGGGCGGCCGTCCGTCGGGTGGGCATCCGTCGGGTGGGTCCAGGGCGCCTGGTGGTGGGCGGCCGAAGGGGCGGTCCTCGAAGTCCGTTCCCCGGCAGCGGAAGCGGTCGTTTGAGGAGGCTTCGGGATCTGGGCCAGGTTCTGGGTCCGGGTCCGGGTCCGGGTCCGAGGCATCCGGACCCGGGTCGGGCTCAGGGGAGCGCGGGATCGGAGGCGAGGAGTGAGCGGCGTCCGGGCGCTTGCGCGGGGCTGCCGTTCAGGCCGGCGGGCGTACCTGCCGGTCGCCTCGATCGTGGCTGCCCGTGACCCCGGCCACCTGCGGTCCGTTCAGGTGAGTGGCGCAAGCCGTTCGTCCTGCGGCCCGCAGTGGTCGGCGGCTCAACGGCCCCGCCGCACGGGCCGATTGCGACAGACGGCGAGGTCGGTGCGTACCGCACTCGGCGCCGTCATCACGGCGCTCCCCGAGGTGCCCGGCCAGAGAAAGCGAGGCAGGAAGCCCGCCATGCCCCCACCGTCGTCCTCCACGACACGAGCGGATCCCGCGACCGCCGCCCCTCTCCGATCGCGGCCCGCACCGCGTCCCACCGGCGGCGAAGGCGGGCCGGGTGTGCGACCGCCAAGCCAACTGCCCCCTGTCCACGCCTCGTTGATCTGTGTCGCCCTGCCGGGGCTCGCGATCTCCGCCGAACACGGCCAGCTGACCGGTCACGGCCTCGAAGGCATCTACCGCGCGGGAAGGCGGCTGCTCTCCCGCTGCCGGCTGCGCATCGCGGGCCGCGAACCCCTGGCACTGCAAGGACGGTTGCTGTCCGCGGACCGCGCGCGATTCGTCGGGGTGGTGCGGCATGTCGATCCGTCCAGCCCCGACCCGGTGGTCACGGTGGAGCGAACCCGCAGCGCCGAGGGCACCGAGCGGATCACCCTGCACAGCTCCGCCACCCGCCCGCTCCGGCTGCCCGTCGAGGTGACCCTGGCGACCGACCTCGCCGAACTGGGCGCCGTCGCCTCGGGTGCCGCGGGGCCCGAACTGCCCGCGAGCGTCTACGGCTCCGGTCTGCGCTGGAGCTCGGGAACCGCCCGTCCCGCCGTGGTCTCGGCCCACCCCGCACCGCAGGACGCCCTGGCCTCGGCCGGGCTGCTCCGCTGGGAGGTCGACCTGCCGGCTGGCGGCAGCCACACCATCGACCTGACCGTACGGCAGGACGGCACCGGACAATCCCGCCCGGCCGGGCACGGTGCGCACGCCCCACTGTCACCGGCGCGCGCCGAAGGGGATCACCCAGGGGTGCCGCAGTTCATGGCCACCTGCATCGACGACCTCCAGGCGCTGCTGCTGCGGGACCCCGCGCACCCGTCCGACCTGCACCCCGCGGCGGGCGCACCCTGGCGGTGCGGGCTCGCACCCGCCGAAGCGCTCGCCACGGCCCGGATGACCCTGCCCCTCGGCACCCGCCTCGCCGCCGGCACCCTGCGCACCCTCGCCCGTACCCAACTGGGCGGCGACGGGCCCGACGCGGGCCTGATCCCCGGGCCGCTGCGGGACGCCGGGCCGCATCTGCCGCCCAGCAGCACCGGCGTCGAGGCCACGCTGCTCTTCCCGGTGCTGCTCGCCGAGGCGCGACGCTGGGGACTGCCCGAGCCGGAGACGCGCGAGTTGCTGCCCGTCGCGGAGCGGTGTCTGCGCTGGCTGCGCACAGCCGGCGGAGGCGGCGTCTATCTCCCCGAACCCGGCCCAGGAGGACTTCTCCGCTGCGAGACCCAGGCCCACGCCCATCGCGCCGCGCTCCTCGGCGCGGACCTCCTCGACATGCACGGAAGGTCCGGCGGCGATCAATGGCGGAACTGGGCCGGTGAGTTGAGAGAGGCGTTCCGGCGCGACTTCTGGATCGACGATGTCGGCGGCGGCCGCCCCGCCGCGGCCCGTACCGCCGACGGCCGGCTCGTGCCCCATCTCGGGGGCGCCGCGGCCCACCTCCTCGACACCGGGCTGCTCGGCGGAGGATCCCTGGCGCCCGGGCTGCTCGGCCCGGTCCGTACGGAACAGCTCGCCCGGCTCCTCGGTGGCCCCGCGCTCGACTCCGGCTGGGGGCTGCGCAGCCTCGGGGCGAAGGAAGCGGGGTACAACCCGTTCGGGCACCGTGGCGGGGCGGTCCGCGGGCACGAGACAGCCGTGGCCGTCGCCGGGCTCGCGGCGGCGGGCTACGAGAAGGAGGCGTCGGCGCTGCTCGAAGGAGTGCTCGCGGCGGCCGAGCACTTCGGCGGGCGGCTGCCCGAGATGTACGCGGGCGATCAGCGTGCGGCAGGCTGCGCTCCCCTGCCGCACCCGGCGGCGTGCCGCCCCGCGGCGGTCTCCGCGGCAGCGGGCCTGCACCTGATCCTCGCCCAGGCGGGCATCCGCCCGGACGCGGCCGCCTCCACGGTCTCGCTGGCCCCGATGACGAGCGCCCCACTGGGCGAACTCAGCCTGACGGGCCTCCACCTCGCTGGCTCCCCGTTCGCCGTCCGCATCAGCAGGCTCGGCCTCGCGATGGTCGAGGAGGCGGGGGAGGGGCTGCAGTTGGGAGTGCGTACGACTGTCGGGTGACGGGCTCGCGGGCAGGCGGGCTGACGGTGACGGGCTCGCGGGCAGGTGGGCTGACGGGCTCGCGGGCAGGCGGACTGACGGGCTCGCGGGCGGCTGGCCCTCATGGATTGCCGGAGGGGCGGGCGGCTGGCGGGAGCGCCGGCCTTCGAGGCGGCCCCGCCCGCCCGCCCACCCGCCGCCCACCTTCGCCCGCATCCCTGCACAGGCCCCACCCCACCCCACCCCACCCCACCCCACAAAGCCCGCTCACCCTCACCAGAGACGACCGGAAGCAGGTGTTTATCGTCAGCCAGACGACTATGATCGCGTCATGTCGCCCTACGACCCGTCGGCCTATCCGCCCTTCGCCGTCACCGTCGACCTGGTCGTACTGACCGTGCGTCGGCACTCGCTGTGTGCGCTGACGGTGCGCCGCGGGGAGCCGCCGTTCCAGGGGCGGTGGGCGCTGCCCGGCGGATTCGTGAAGGACGACGAGGACCTCGCCGCCGCCGCGGCCCGCGAGCTCGTCGAGGAGACGGGGCTCTGCGTCCACGACCCGGCCACCCCCGCCGCCTCGGGCAACGGAGCGCATCTCGAGCAGCTCGCCACCTACGGCGACCCGCAGCGCGACCCCCGGATGCGGGTCGTCAGCGTGGCCCACCTAGCGCTCGCCCCCGACCTGCCCGCCCCGCGCGCGGGCGGCGACGCGCACAGTGCGCGCTGGGCACCCGTCGAGACCTTCCTCGATCAGGAGGGCGAGCAGGGCAGCCTCGCCTTCGACCACTCCCGCATCCTCGGGGACGGGGTGGAGCGGGCCCGTTCGAAGATCGAGTACTCGTCGCTCGCGACGGCCTTCTGCACACCCGAGTTCACCGTCGGTGAGCTGCGTCGCGTCTACGAGGCCGTGTGGGGTGTTGCGCTCGACCCGCGCAACTTCCACCGCAAGGTCACCGGCACTCCGGGCTTCCTGGTGCCCACCGGCGGCACCACCACCCGCCAGGGCGGCCGCCCCGCCCAGCTTTTCCGCGCGGGCGGCGCCACACTCCTCAACCCGCCGATGCTCCGCCCCGAAGTCTGACCCGCCGCCTCACCACCCCACCGCGCCCCGCGGGGCACGGCCACGCCAATGTACGCGTGCCCCCCGTCCAAGCGCCGGCATCCACCCCAGTAGAGCGCCGCCCGCCAATTCCTTTAACCAGCACCTGACTTGGGGCGCCCCACCCAACGCGCCCACCCTCACACCCCCACCCGCACCCGCACACGCGAGCGAGCCGGCCCGTACGCGCGACCGAAGCGCGACGGAGATCGGGGCTCAACCCTGCCCGGAAACAGGCAAATACCCCGTTATCGTGCTGAAGGTACCCAGGGCCACAACCGCCCGCCGCCCCGCGTGCGAGAGAAGCGATGATCCAGGCCACCGGACTGACCAGCACCGCCAAGAAGGGCCTGCCGCCCACGATCGACGACGTCTCCTTCGAGGCGCGCACCGGCCGCGTCACCGCACTCCTCGGCGCGGCCCCCGCCGAGACCACCGAAGTGCTCCGGCTGATGCTCCAACTCCGGCCCGGCCGCGGCGTGACGTACTTCCGCGGCCGCCCGCTCAGCCGGATCACCCATCCCGCCCGCGAGGTCGGCGTCATGCTCGGCGACGTCCCGGGCCACCCGGCCCGCACGGTCCGCGGCCAGCTGCGGATGCTGTGCGCCGCGAGCGGTGTGCCGGTCGGCCGGGCCGACGAAGTCCTCGAAGCCGTCGGCCTGGTGAGCCTGCGCGACGAACGGCTGGGCGCTCTCTCGCGCGGCATGGACCGCCGGCTCGGCCTCGCCTGCGCGCTCCTCGCCGACCCGCACACCCTGGTCCTGAACGCCCCCTCCGAAGCCCTGTCGGCCCGCGAATCCACCTGGCTCCACACGATGCTGCGCGCCCACACCGCGCAGGGCGGGACGGTCCTGTTCACCACGTCGGACCCCAAGGAGGCGGCGCGCACCGCCGATCGCGTCGTCACGCTCGAGCAGGGCTGCGTCGTAGCCGATCAGGACGTCGCCGACTTCGCCCGCACCCGTCTGCGGCCGCGTGTGGCCGTCCGCTCCCCGCACGCCGCCCGCCTCCTGGCCCTGCTCACCAAGGAGGCCCGGGTGGCCCGCCGCTCGGTGGAGATCGTCCGCGAGGAGGGCAACCGCCTCTCGGTCTACGGCAGCACCACGGCGGACATCGGCGAGACCGCGTACAAGCACGGCGTCCTGATCCACCAACTCGCGGACGAAGTCGGCGACTCGGGCCCACCCCACCCCCAGAGTCCGATCGCCACCACAACCACAACCACAACCACAACCACAACCACAACCGCCACCACAACCGCGACCGCCGCCACCACTGCGACCGCTACCCCCGACCCCGCGCAGACGCAGACCACAGACACCCCTACCCCCCGCCCCGCCGGCACCCCTCTCCACCCCCTCCCACCCCCCATCACCGTCCGCCCAGCCCGCTCCCCCCTCCGCCCCCTCCGCTACGAACTCCGCCGCGCCACGGGCATCCCCACCGGGTACCTCACCGCCGCCCTCGTGCTCGCCGTCTCCGCGGTGCTCTCCGTCGTCCTGGCGCGCACGGGGCACACCCCGCTGCCGCGCCTTCTCGCCGCCTGGCCGCAGGAGCTCCCGCTGCCGCCGGCCGCGCTGGGCGCCGGCCTCCTGGGCGCGCTCTCCTTCGGTGACGAGTTCCGGCACCCGGCACTGGCGGCCGACCGCGGAACCGTGCCGCGCCGTCTGGGTCTGCTGACCGCCAAACTCGCTGTCTGCGCGGCGACCGCCCTGCTCCTCGCGGCCGTCGTGCTGCTCTCGGACGCCGTGCTCCTGCACCTCGTATACGGCGAAGAGCTGACGAGACTGCCCTCAGACTGGCCCGCATTGACCGCGAGTTGGCTCGGTCTCGTCACCGGCTGCTCCTGGGCGGGGCTGCTGGCGGCGGGCGTCTTCCGCTCCACCGCCGCGGGCCTGGCAGCCCTCCTCGCCGTACCCGTCGTGCTCGTCCCCGTCGTGCAGAAGGCGCTGGAAGGGCCGTCGGTGCGCACCACGGCCGGTCTGGCGGGCCGCCTGCGCGATCTCGCCCTGGTGCAGTGGCCGATCGGCAGCGAGCGCTATGTCACCGCGGCGGTACGAATGTTCGCCCAACCCATCGCGTTCACCTTGGGGTTGAGCCTGATCGCGCTGCTCGCCGCGTACCTCCTGACGTCGATGCGCGCCCGCGTGCGATAAGGCGCTTCCGGCTCGAACTGCCGTGCCTCGTAGCAGAGAAGAGCGCTCGTTCGGCCTGATCGGCCTACAACACCCAGGTAATGCCGCTTTCTTTACGATAAGGCGTCAATTGCGGCAAGGAACGCGATCACCCTTTCGTGTGCTTTTCACCAAAGACCTCAAGGGGGTTGGGAGCCGCGCCGACAAAAGATCCGTGAGTACCCTTGCGCACACCATGATGACCACCGCCCGCTCCGCCGAATCAGGCCTCGCAGGACCGGGCGAACTCGACCGCTACCCCTACGCGGAGGCCCCCGGCGTGGACCGCGTGCCCGCACCGTCCTGGGAGGGACACGAGCAGGACCTCGGCCGCGTCGGACGGCGCGCCGCCGGCAGCCGCGGACGCGGCCTGCACGGCCAACTCGTCCAGCAGCTCGGCCAGATGATCGTCTCCGGCGACCTCGGCGCGGACCGCCCGCTGGTTCCCGAGGAGATCGGCCAGCGTTTCGAGGTGTCCCGGACCGTCGTCCGTGAATCCCTGCGCGTCCTTGAGGCCAAGGGCCTCGTGAGCGCCCGTCCCAATGTCGGCACGCGCGTGCGTCCGGTCAGCGACTGGAACCTGCTCGACCCGGACATCATCGAGTGGCGGGCCTTCGGACCGCAGCGCGACGACCAGCGCCGCGAGCTGACCGAGCTGCGCTGGACGATCGAGCCGCTCGCCGCCCGCCTCGCCGCGGGCCACGGCCGTGACGAGGTGCAGCAGCGCCTCGCCGACATGGTCGAGATCATGAGCCACGCGTTCGGGCAGGGGGACGCGCTGACGTTCTCGCGCGCCGACGCCGAATTCCACTCGCTCCTGATCCAGCTCGCCGGCAACCGCATGCTGGAGCACCTCTCCGGCATCGTCGGTGCCGCCCTGCAGGTGTCCGGCGGCCCGGTCACCGGCTGCGACCGTCCCGGCGAGGCCTCGCTGGGCCACCACGGCCGGATCGTCGACGCGCTCGCCGCGGGCGACGGCATCGCCGCCGAATCGGCGATGCGTCAGCTGCTCACCGCGCACCCCGAAGGCGAGCGTGTCGTGCCGGCGCCGCGCGAGCAGCGCTGACCCCCGTATCGCGGGGGCGGTCGCCGGACCCGGACCGGTTCGTACCGGGTCCGGCGGCTGGTTTGTGTGGGCCTATGTCTGCTTCTGAGCGTTATCAGTAGTTACGCGGTGTGACTCGGGCCACGAAGATTGGGCGTAACGCTCCTCGTGGCAGCGCGATGACCTAAGAGGTGACTGCCGAGGAGGGAATACAGCAGCCGGTTCCGGCGCTGTGTGAGCTCCACGGATCGCCCGCCCCGCCGTCGGCCAATCCCCAGCCGGCGGACGTCGGCTCCGCTGCCCTCGTGGGCGGGGCCGGAAGCCGTTTTCCATCGTTCCGAGAGGTTGTTCGTGTCGGCCAGCACATCCCGTACGCTCCCGCCCGAGATCGCCGAGTCCGCATCTGTGATGGCGCTCATCGAGGCGGGAAAGGCTGAGGGGCAGATCGCCGGCGATGACGTGCGTCGTGCCTTCGAAGCTGACCAGATTCCGGCCACTCAGTGGAAGAACGTTCTGCGCAGCCTCAACCAGATCCTCGAGGAAGAGGGTGTGACGCTGATGGTCAGTGCCGCGGAGTCGCCCAAGCGCACCCGCAAGAGCGTCGCAGCGAAGAGTCCGGCCAAGCGCACCGCGACCAAGACCGTCGCCGCCAAGACCACGGCGAAGAAGGCCACCTCCGCCGCGACCGCCGCCCCTGCCGCCGAGGTCGAGGCCTCGGTCGAGGACGAGGCGACGCCGGCCCCTGCCAAGAAGGCCGCCGCCAAGAAGACGGCCGCGAAGAAGACCGCCGCGAAGAAGACGGCGGCCAAGAAGACCACCGCCAAGAAGACCGCGGGCAAGAAGGACGAGGACCTCCTCGACGGCGATGAGCCGAACGAGGAGCCGACCGCGGGCAAGGATGACGACGAGGAGGAGGGCGAGGCCTCGGAGTCGAAGGGGTTCGTCCTCTCCGACGACGAGGAGGACGCGCCTGCCCAGCAGGTCGTCGTCGCCGGCGCCACCGCCGACCCCGTCAAGGACTACCTCAAGCAGATCGGCAAGGTCCCGCTGCTCAACGCCGAGCAGGAGGTCGAGCTCGCCAAGCGCATCGAGGCCGGCCTGTTCGCCGAGGACAAGCTGGCGAACGCCGACAAGCTCGCCCCGAAGCTCAAGCGCGAGCTGGAGATCATCGCCGAGGACGGGCGCCGCGCCAAGAACCACCTCCTGGAGGCCAACCTCCGTCTGGTGGTCTCCCTGGCCAAGCGCTACACCGGCCGCGGCATGCTCTTCCTGGACCTGATCCAGGAGGGCAACCTCGGTCTGATCCGCGCGGTCGAGAAGTTCGACTACACCAAGGGCTACAAGTTCTCCACGTACGCCACCTGGTGGATCCGTCAGGCGATCACCCGCGCCATGGCCGACCAGGCCCGCACCATCCGTATCCCGGTGCACATGGTCGAGGTCATCAACAAGCTGGCCCGCGTCCAGCGTCAGATGCTCCAGGACCTGGGCCGCGAGCCCACCCCGGAGGAGCTGGCCAAGGAACTCGACATGACCCCCGAGAAGGTCATCGAGGTCCAGAAGTACGGCCGCGAGCCGATCTCCCTCCACACCCCCCTGGGTGAGGACGGCGACAGCGAGTTCGGTGACCTCATCGAGGACTCCGAGGCGGTCGTCCCGGCCGACGCGGTCTCCTTCACGCTCCTCCAGGAGCAGCTGCACTCGGTCCTCGACACGCTCTCCGAGCGTGAGGCGGGCGTCGTCTCCATGCGCTTCGGCCTCACCGACGGTCAGCCGAAGACCCTCGACGAGATCGGCAAGGTCTACGGCGTGACGCGCGAGCGCATCCGTCAGATCGAGTCGAAGACCATGTCGAAGCTGCGCCACCCGTCGCGTTCGCAGGTCCTGCGCGACTACCTCGACTAGGCCCTTCTCCAGGCCCCATTGAGGCTGTACGACGACGAGCCCGGCACTCCCGCCCAGCGGGGGCTGCCGGGCTCGTCGCATGTCGCGGCCGGGTCGCGGCCCTTGCCGTCCTGCCTGACGCTGTGCGTACCCATGACCACGAGGAGTCAAGGAGTGTGCATGCGTCGACCTCTGAGCAGGCGGCTTGCGGCCGCCGCCGCACTGGTGGCGGCGGCCGTGGCCGTGCCGCTGGCCGCCCCGCTGCCCGCGTCCGCCGACAGTGTGGTGATCGGCGGCAGTCCCGTGCAGGTGTCGGACAGTCCCTGGGCGGTGGCGCTCGCCAGCCGTGACCGGTTCGGGGGTACGCGCGCGGGCCAGTTCTGCGGCGGCGCCGTGGTCGCCCCCACGACCGTGCTCACGGCCGCGCACTGCCTGAGCGAGGAGGTGCTCGGCGCACCGCTGGAGGACGTGGAGGACCTGCGGGTCATCGCCGGCCGCAACGATCTGCGCGAGGCGGGCGGGCGCGAGGTGCCGGTACGCAGGGCCTGGGTGAACGAGGAGTACGACCCCTTCACCAACGCGGGAGACCTCGCCGTCCTCACGCTGGAGAACCCGCTGCCCGCCGACCATGTCATCCCCATGGCACCGGCCGGTGACCGTGCGTACGAGGCGGGCGCACGGGCGCGCGTGTACGGCTGGGGCGACACCACGGGGCAGGGCGACTACGCGCGTTCTCTGCGGGCCGCACGCGTGCAGGTGCTGCCGGATACGGCCTGCGAGGCGGCGTATCCCGGCACCGCGGACGGCACGTATCTGCGGGACGTGATGCTCTGCGCGGGCGAACCGGAGGGCGGCAGGGACGCCTGCCAGGGGGACAGCGGCGGTCCGCTGGTGGCCCGCGGGCGGCTGATCGGGCTCGTGTCCTGGGGGAGCGGCTGCGGGCAGGCCGGCAGCCCCGGTGTCTACACGCGGATCAGCGAGGTGGTGGGCAGGCTGACGACGCCCTCGGAGCGGTAGCCGCGGGTGCCGGAGCAAGGCGACGGGCGGGCAACCCCTGTGGGGGATGCCCGCCCGTCGCCTGTGGACCGGCCTGGCCGGCGCTGGCTCGCTCGTCGTGGATGCGAAGTGTCAGCGTTCTCCGAGGCCCGAAGAGTCAGCGCTCTTCGGTGTCAGCACTCGCCGGAACGGCAGTGAGCCGCTCCGTCTCATCCTGTATCTCAGCGGCGATCTTCTTGAGTTCCGGCTCGAACTTGCGACCGTGATGGGCGCAGAAGAGCAGCTCTCCTCCGCTCAGGAGTACGACGCGCAGGTATGCCTGGGCGCCGCAGCGGTCGCAGCGGTCAGCGGCCGTCAGCGGGGTCGCGGGGGTCAGAACAGTAGTCACGTCGCCTCTTCTCTAGCTCGACGAGCTGTCGTACCAGGGTCAACATCCAACCAGCCCGAAAACGTTCCCGCTCGGGGCTTTTCCTCGAAACTTTCTTCTCTGAAGCCTCGAGGAAGAGGCTGGCTGCAACCGGGTGGCGGCGAAGGTGCCGTAGTGCTGGCTTAGCTGCGTACGGTTTCGCTTGTCTGCCGAGTTGCCTGTCGTGTCCTGTTGTCGGTCGTTGGTGCGGCTGGCCTGCCTGGTCCTCCCCGACCTGGGCGGGTCGGGTTGTTCATGAGGACGTGCCCGGAGCCTAAATGGTTCATGCCTGCTTGGGAACGTGATATCCGCATCACCCCTTCGAGGGATCGAACAGGCATACGACTCTGCACTAGTCTGTCGTCAGCCGAGGGTGGCGTTACATCCGCTCTACCAGGCCTCGGTACCCTCTAGCGCGGCACCTGGTGCCGGACCCCGAGCACGGGGCCCCAACTGAAATTCAGCGAGGAGCGAAACGCGTGACCGCCGAAACGTCCGTGCCGTCCACAGCGCTGCTGACCGGAGCAGACCGGGACGGTTCCAACTACACCGCGCGGCACCTCCTCGTCCTCGAAGGACTCGAAGCGGTCCGCAAGCGCCCCGGCATGTACATCGGGTCCACCGACAGCCGCGGTCTGATGCACTGCCTGTGGGAGATCATCGACAACGCGGTGGATGAGGCCCTGGGCGGCCACTGCGACCGCATCGAGGTCTTCCTGCACGAGGACGGGTCGGTCGAGGTCCGGGACAACGGGCGCGGCATCCCGGTCGATGTCGAGCCCAAGACAGGCCTGTCCGGCGTCGAGGTCGTGATGACCAAGCTGCACGCGGGCGGAAAGTTCGGCGGCGGCTCGTACGCGGCCTCCGGCGGTCTGCACGGTGTGGGTGCCTCCGTCGTGAACGCGCTGTCGGCGCGTCTCGATGTCGAGGTGGACCGCTCCACCGTCCACTCGATCAGCTTCCGCCGCGGTGTCCCCGGCGCCTTCGAGGGCGAGGGGCCCGACGCGAAGTTCACCGCGGGCAGCGGTCTGACCAAGGGCAAGCGGGTCCCCAAGGGCCGCACCGGCACCCGCGTGCGGTACTGGTCGGACACCCAGATCTTCCTCAAGGACGCCAAGCTCTCCCTGGAGAACCTGCACCAGCGCGCCCGCCAGACCGCCTTCCTGGTGCCCGGCCTCACGATCGTCGTCCGCGACGAGCGCGACCTGGACGGCGTGGGCAAGAGCGAGGAGACCTTCCGCTTCGACGGCGGGATCAGCGAGTTCTGCGAGTTCCTGGCGCCGGACAGGCCGATCTGCGACGTGCTGCGGCTGACCGGGCAGGGCACCTTCAAGGAGACCGTGCCGGTCCTCGACGACCTCGGGCACATGACCCCCACCGAGGTCACCCGCGAGCTCGGCGTGGACATCGCGCTGCGCTGGGGCACGGGCTATGACACGACCGTGAAGTCGTTCGTGAACATCATCGCCACCCCCAAGGGCGGCACCCACGTCACGGGCTTCGAGCGTTCCATCACCAAGACGGTCAACGAGGTGCTGCGCTCCGCCAAGCTGCTGCGCGTCGCCGAGGACGACATCGTCAAGGACGACGCCCTGGAGGGCATGACCGCGGTCGTCACGGTCCGCCTGGCCGAGCCGCAGTTCGAGGGCCAGACCAAGGAAGTGCTCGGCACCTCCGCGGCCAACCGGATCGTCGCCACCGTGGTGGCCAAGGAGCTCAAGGCTTTCCTGACCTCCACGAAGCGGGACGCGAAGGCCCAGGCCCGCGCCGTCATGGACAAGACGGTCGCCGCCGCCCGTACACGCATCGCCGCCCGTCAGCACAAGGATGCGCAGCGCCGCAAGACCGCGCTCGAGTCCTCCTCGCTGCCGGCCAAGCTCGCGGACTGCCGCAGCGACGACGTGGAGCGCAGCGAGCTGTTCATCGTCGAGGGCGACTCCGCGCTCGGCACGGCGAAGCTCGCACGGAACTCCGAGTTCCAGGCGCTCCTGCCGATCCGCGGCAAGATCCTCAACGTTCAGAAGGCGTCCGTGTCGGACATGCTGAAGAACGCCGAGTGCGGCGCGATCATCCAGGTCATAGGAGCCGGGTCGGGCCGGACCTTCGACGTGGACGCGGCGCGCTACGGAAAGATCATCCTGCTGGTCGACGCCGATGTGGACGGCGCGCACATCCGCACGCTGCTCCTGACCCTGTTCCAGCGGTACATGCGGCCGATGGTCGAGGCCGGGCGGATCTTCGCCGCCGTGCCGCCGCTGCACCGCATCGAGCTGGTCCAGCCGAAGAAGGGCCAGGACAAGTACGTCTACACGTACTCGGACAACGAGCTGCGGCAGACCATCCTGGAGTTCCAGCGCAAGGGCGTCCGCTACAAGGACTCGATCCAGCGCTACAAGGGCCTCGGCGAGATGGACGCGGACCAGCTGGCGGAGACCACGATGGACCCGCGCCACCGCACGCTGCGCCGGATCAACATCGGTGAGCTGGACGCCGCTGAGCAGGTCTTCGATCTGCTGATGGGCAATGACGTGGCGCCCCGCAAGGAGTTCATCACCAGCTCGGCGGCCACACTCGACCGCTCGCGGATCGACGCCTGACACACCAGTTGCGCACCTCTTGACGGAAGCGGGCTCCACCCCTGGGTGGAGCCCGTTTTTCCACCTCGGTTCCACCCCGGCTCCGATCCTCCGACCTGCGCTTTTCCCTACCTTCGAAGCATCGAAGCCGTAGGCGGAAGTCCTACGGGGAACCGCAAGCAGGGGAGGACGTCATGTCGGAATTCCTCAATGGCCTGGTGATCATCGGGGTTGTCGCGCTGGTCGTGTCGCACCAGTTCAAGGCGCGGCGGCTGACCGACGAGCGGCGTTGGTGGGCGCTGCCCGTGGTGCTCGCCATCGTGGCGCTGGGCAAACCGGATCTGCTGGACGAAGGCCACACCGCCGCGGCCGCGGCACTGCTCTCCGTGGAAGTCGTGCTCTCGCTGGCGATGGGCGCGCTGTTCGCCCGTACGGCCACGGTGTGGCGGGCGGACGACGGCGCGGTGTGGACCAAGGGCACCAAGCTGACGCTTGCGGTGTGGGGCGGCGGGATCGCCGTCCGGGCCGGCCTGTACGGGATCGGTGCCGTGTTCGGCGTCCACCAGAGCGGCCCCGCCCTCATGCTGGGGCTCGCCGCGATGATCCTGGCCCGCGCGGGCGTCCTGCAGTGGCGCACCCGCACGTACCGTGAGGTGGTCGGCTCCCCGCGGCCCGCGTGGAAGCACCACCTGTGAGCCGGGGGGGAGGAGCACGTGCGGCCCGGAGCGAAGGAGCACATGTGACCGGCAGCAGCCTGCGGCGCTGGCCCTCGCGGGAGTCCCTGACCCGCGAGCGGCTCGGGCCGCAGCGCCTCCTGATCGCCTGGACGGGACGGGTGGCGATCGCGGGGTTCGTCCTGTGGAACGTCATCGACGAACCGGCCGAACCCACCTGGCAGAGCGCGGCCGACGTGGCCGCGCTCCTCGCGTGTGCCGTCCTGTGGCAGCTGTATCTGCGCACCACCCTCGCCCACCGCCTGGTGCCGTCCCTCGCGTTGATCGCCGCACTGTTCGGCGCGGCGATCGGTGCGCAGGCCGTCGGGTTCACGACCGTCGGCATGGTCGTGTGGTGCGCGGGGATCGTGCTCGCGCTCAAGCGGCTGCCGCTGGCCGCCGCGGCCCCCGTGGTCGTCCTGGCCTACGCGGGCTTCGCGCCGGTCGCCGAGAACCGCTGGTCGAGCACGATCCTGACCGCGGCCACGTTCTGCCTCATCGGCTACGTGCTGCGCCTGGACGCCGAAGGGCGTGGCCGTGAGCGGCGGTTGCTCGACCAGGAGCGGGCCGCGCTCGCCGCCGAGGCCGAGTCCGCCGCGCTGACCGAGCGCGCCAGGATCGCCCGCGAGATCCATGACGTCCTTGCCCACAGCCTCTCCGCGCAGCTCGTCCACCTGGAGGCCGCGCGGCTGCTCATCGAGCGCGACGCGCCCAAGGACCAGGTGCTCGACCGTGTCGTCGCGGCCCGCGGGATGGCCCGCGAAGGCCTCGCCGAGACCCGTCAGGCGCTGTCGGCGCTCCGCGGCGACCTGGTCCCCGTCGAGGACTTCCTGCGCTCGCTCGACTCCGTCGACGTCCGGCTGACGGGCACACCGCGGCCGCTGAGCGCCGAGACCTCGCAGACGGTGCGGCGCGTCGCCCAGGAGGCCCTCACCAATGTGCGCAAGCACGCGCCCGGGGCGACGGTGCGGGTGTGCTTCTCGTACGAAGGCGACGACGTGCTGCTCGAAGTACGGGACCTGGGCGGCGTCCACGCGAAGGGTGATGAGGCCGAACTCGCCGCAAGCGGCAGCGGATACGGTCTGCTCGGGATGCGCGAGCGCGCCGAACTGCTCGGCGGCTCGCTGGAGGCGGGACCGGAGGACGGAGGATTCGTGGTGCGGTTGCGGGTGCCGGTGTGAACGGCGGAGGCGGTGTGAACGACGGAGTCGGTGTGAACGGCGAAGGCGGTGCGAGCGGGCCGGAAGAGGCCGGGCGAGGTCCCGTGCGCGTGGTGGTCGCCGACGATCAGACCGTGGTGCGCGAGGGCATCGTCATGCTGCTCGGGCTGCTGCCCGGTCTGGAGGTCGTCGGCTCGGCGGCGGACGGCGAGGAAGCACTGCGCCTGGTCGCCGGACTCGCTCCCGACGTCGTCCTGATGGACCTGCGGATGCCGCGCGTCGACGGCGTCGAGGCGACCCGCAGGATCCGCGCCGGGCACCCCGCCACCCAGGTCGTCGTGCTCACCACGTACGCCGACGACGCCTCGCTGTTCCCCGCGCTCCAGGCCGGGGCGCGCGGCTACCTCACGAAGGACGCCGGGGGAGAGGAGATCGTACGGGCCATCGAGGCCGTGATGTCCGGGGACGCCGGGCTCGCGCCGCAGGTCCAACTGCGCCTCCTGGAGCGCCTCTCGGACCCCGCCGTGCCCGCGGCGCAGCCGCCGGCCGAGCTGCCCGACGGGCTCACCGCGCGCGAGGCCGAGGTCCTGGCCCGTATCGCCGACGGGCTCACCAACACCGAGATCGCCCGGACGCTGCAGGTATCCACCGCCACGGTGAAGACCCACATCAACAACCTCTTCGCCAAGGCCGGACTCAAGGACCGCACCCAGGCGGTCCGTTACGCCTACCGTCACGGCCTCGCCGAACCCCCACGCCGCTGAGCCGCCGGCAGTCACCGCGAGATCCACGACCGCACCGCTGAGCCGCCGAGACAACAACCGAGGCCACTTCGCCCACGCTTCACCTGATGGAGTGAACAGATCAGCCAGAAGTGTCCGGGATCTTCCCAGTCCGCCCATCCTTGGGCACGCGACCGAATGGGGCCGCGGACAAGGAGAGTTCGGTGGAGAAGCACGACGGGCGGCGGACCGGACAGATCCGGTTCGACGACCCCTGGTACGACGCGCTGGCCTCGGGCTGGGGTGAGCTGGACAGCACCGGCGCCCCCGCATCCGCGCCCGGGCCGCCCGCCCCCAGGGGACCGGAGCAGCGGGCCGACGCGGCCGGCATCTACCTCGAGGTGCAGCGGAGCGCGGCTTTCCAGGAGGTGCGCAGCCGCTACCGCCGCTTTGTGTTCCCCGCGGCGATCGCTTTCTTCACCTGGTACGTCGCGTATGTCATGGCCGCCACGATGGCGCCGGACCTGATGGCGCAGCCGGTCGCGGGCGCCGTCAACGTCGCGATGGTCGCCGGGCTCGGGCAGTTCCTCACCACCTTCCTTCTGACGTGGGCGTATGCCCGCCATGCCCGGCTCCGCCGGGACCGTGCCGCGCTCGATCTGCGATGGGACACCCAGGAGCTCACACGGGGGGTCGGGCGTTGACGGGCGACCACCAGACCCTTGCGCTGCTCCTGTTCTGCGCGTTCATCGCGGTCACCCTCGGGATCACCACCTGGGTCAGCCGCAACCGGCACGGCAGCGCTGAGGAGTTCTACGCGGGCGGTCGGCTGTTCTCGCCGATGGAGAACGGTTTCGCCATCGCCGGTGACTACATGTCCGCCGCCTCCTTCCTCGGCATCTCCGGCCTCATCGCGCTCTACGGCTACGACGGCGTGCTCTACTCCGTCGGCTTCCTCGTCGCCTGGCTCGTCGTCCTGCTCCTCGTGGCCGAACTGGTCCGCAACTGCGGCAAGTTCACCCTCGCCGACGTGGTCGCCGCGCGGATGAGCGAGCGGCCCGTGCGGATCGCGGCGGGCACCTCATCCGTGACCGTCTCCGTGCTCTACCTGGTGGCGCAGATGGTCGGCGCGGGCAGCCTCGTCGCGCTCCTGCTCGGCGGCGAGAGCGAGGCCGCGCAGGCCTGGACGGTGATCGGCGTCGGCGCGCTCATGGTCGTCTACGTGTCCTTCGGCGGGATGCGTGCCACCACGTGGATCCAGATCGTCAAGGCCGTGCTCCTGATGGGCGGCGCGATCACACTCACCGTGCTCGTCCTCGTGCGCTTCCACGGCGACTTCAACCAACTGCTCACCAGCGCCGCCGAGAAGAGCGGCCACGGCAAGGACTTCCTTGCGCCGGGCCTGCGCTACGGCGGGGACTGGACCTCGCGCCTTGACTTCATCAGCCTCGGCCTCGCGCTCGTCCTCGGCACGGCCGGTCTGCCGCACATCCTGTCGCGCTTCTACACCGTGCCCACCGCGCGGGCCGCGCGCCGCTCCGTCGTCTGGTCGATCGGACTGATCGGCAGCTTCTACCTGATGACGATCGTCCTCGGTTTCGGCGCCGCGGCGATCGTCGGCACCGAGGAGGTCCGCAGCTCCAACGCCTCGGGCAACACGGCGATCCCGCTGCTCTCGCTGATCCTCGGCGGCGGCGCGGGTTCCACGGGCGGAACGGTTCTCTTCGCCTTCGTCGCCGCCATCGCCTTCGCCACGATCCTCGCGGTCGTCGCGGGCATCACCCTGGCCTCGTCGGCCTCGGTCGCCCACGACCTGTACGCCTCGCTCAGGCGCAGGCACGCCAAGCAGCGCAGCGAGGTCACCGTCGCCCGGATCGCCGCGGTCGGCATCGGTCTCGCCGCGATCGGACTCGGGCTCCTGGCCAAGGACCTGAACGTGGCGTTCCTCGTCGGCCTCGCCTTCGCCGTGGCGGCCTCCGCGAACCTGCCGGTGCTGCTCTACTCGCTCTTCTGGCACCGCTTCACCACACGGGGCGCGGTCTGGTCGGTGTACGGCGGGCTGATCCCGGCGATGCTCCTGGTGATCTTCTCGCCGGTCGTCTCGGGCTCCCCGCGGGCGATGTTCCCCGGCGTGGACTTCCACCTGTTCCCGCTGGAAAACCCCGGCCTGATCTCCATCCCGCTCGGCTTCCTCGCGGGCTGGCTCGGCACCGTCACCTCACCCCAGGGCCCGGACCCGGCCAAGCACGCGGAGACCGAGGTACGGTCGCTGACGGGGGCCGGTGCCGTCTGAGCGGGGGCTTCAGAGGCTGGCCGCCCACTCGTAGCGGTGCTCCGGGCGGCCCGTATCGCCGTACTTGAGGCCGAGGCGGACGCGGCCGGACTTCTCCAGGAGCTTGAGATAGCGCTGGGCGGTCTGCCGGCTCAGACCCGTGCGGTCCGCCAGCTCCTGGGCCGAGAGCGGACCGTCCGCCGACATCAGGGCGCGGCGGACCAGTTCGGCCGTCTCGGGGGAGTGGCCCTTGGGGAGCTGCGGCGAGGTGTCCGCCGACAGGGCGCCGAAGATCCGGTCCACCTCGGCCTGTTCGGCCTCACCGCCGCCGTCGAGGGTGCGCCGCAGCGCCGCGTACGCCTCCAACTTGCCGCGAAGACCGGCGAAGTTGAACGGCTTGACCAGGTACTGCAGCGCGCCGAGGCGCATCGCGGCCTGCACCGTCGCGACGTCCCGCGCCGCCGTCACCATGATCACGTCGGTGTGGTCGCCGCGTTCACGCAGCTTGCGGACGACCGCGAGACCGGTGTCGTCGGGCAGGTAGTGGTCCATGAGGATCAGATCGACCGGCCCCGCCGACTCGATCAGTTCCAGCGCCTCGGCGGCGCTGTGTGCCTGCGCCGCCACGTGGAAACCGGCGACCTTGCCGACGTAGGCGGCGTTCACCTGCGCCACTCGCAGGTCGTCGTCCACGACCAGGACTTCGATCATCGTGCTTCCCCGATCGCTCGCGCTTGATCCGCTGTGCTGTGTGGGCCGTCGGCGGCATCCCGTGGGCCATCCATGGCATCCCGTGGACCGTCCACGGCATCCCGTGGGCCGTTGATCCTCGGCCGCAGCGCTTCCGGCAGTACGACGGTGAACTCGGCGCCCCCGTCGGCCGCGTCGTCGACCCGGGCGCTGCCGCCCTGGCGCTCCGCGAGCCTGCGGACCAGCGCGAGGCCGATCCCGCGTCCGCGATGCGCCGGCGACTCCTTGGTCGACCAGCCCTCCGTGAAGATCAGTTCGCGCTGCCGGGTCGGCACACCGGGACCCGAGTCCCGTACGCGCAGCACCACCTCGCAGCCCTCCGTCCGCACCTCGACCTCGACCAGGGCCCGCGTACTGCCCGCCGCCGCGTCCAGCGCGTTGTCCACGAGGTTGCCCGCGATGGTCACCAGGTCCTGCGGCCCGACCAGGCGGTCCGGCAGGAGCGTGCCCGGGCACAGGCGCAATGTGACGCCGCGCTCCGAGGCGACCGTCGCCTTGCCGACGAGCAGCGCCGCGAGCAGCGGATCGTGGATCTTCTCGGTGATCTGCTCGGCGGTCACACGCTGGGCACCGGCCGCCTCGCCGACGAATTCCACCGCGTCGTCGTACATCTCCAGTTCCAGAAGGCCCAGAAGCGTGTGCAGATGGTTGGCGTGCTCGTGGTCCTTCGCTCGCAGCGCGTCGATCAGGCCGCGGGTCGAATCGAGTTCACGGCCCAGCTGCTCCAGCTCGGTGCGGTCGCGCAGGGTCGCCACGGCGCCGCCGTCGTGCGTGGGCATCCGGTTGGCGACCAGGACGCGCCGGCCCCGTACCGTCACCAGATCCGTGCCGGTCACGCGGCCGCCGAGCACATCGGCGGTACGTCCCTCGCCCAGCGCCGCGTCGAGCGGCTTGCCGACGGCCTCGCCGCCGAGTCCGAGCAGCCGCTGTGCCTCGTCGTTGAGCAGCCGGATCCGGCCGTCGCGGTCGAGCGCGACGACACCTTCGCGGATGCCGTGCAGCATCGCCTCACGCTCGGCGAGCAGCGCCGAGATATCGGAGAACGCCAGGTCACGCGTCTGCTTCTGCACCCTGCGCGCGATCAGATACGCGGCCAGTGCGCCCACCGCCAAGGCACCGCCCGCGTACGCGAAGAGGCCCGGGATCGCGTTGAGGAGCCGTGCCCGCACGCTGTCGTACTCGATGCCGACCGACACCGCGCCGACCACCGCACCGTCCGCGCCGCGCAGCGGCACCTTGCCGCGGGCCGAGCGCCCGAGCGTGCCGTTGTCGATCTCCATCACATCGCGTCCGGCCAGCGCGTCGCTGGGATCGGTGGAGACCACCTTGCCCACCTGCTGCGGATTGGCGTGCGACCAGCGCACCCCGCGCCGGTCCATCACCACGATGTACTCGGCACCCGTGGCCTTGCGGATCCGCTCGGCCTCCAGCTGTACGGGACCGTCCGCGGCGGGTTCGGTGCGTTGCAGGTCCTCGGCGATCTGCGGCGCGGCGGCCGTGGCCTCGGCGATGGCGAGTGCGCGGCGCATCGCCTGGTCGTCCAGCTGCTGCCCGAGCGGCGCGAGGAACAGACCGGTCGCGAGGACGGCCACACCGGCGGCTATCCCCAGCTGCATCAGGAGCACCTGCGAGAACACCTTGCGCGGCAGGCCGAGACGCGGCCGGCGCAGGCGTGGCCGGGTGCGGCCGGGTGCGGGAGGGGTCATGCGCAAAACGGTACGGCCGTACGCGGCTCCGGCCGAAACGCACAGGGGTGCGCTGTGACCGGCCTCACGTCTTGTGCCGGGGTGCGCGGGAGGGTTGGGGTCACACCCCGGCGAGCTCCCGCACCGCCAGGACATCCATCCGCGCGGGCGTCCCCAGCGCCCCGCCGCAGCTCTCCGGGCGCGGCGGCCGGGCTTCCCCCTGCGCCACCGTCACGGCCCAGTTGCGCCCGTCGGCGTGCGCGACGGTGATCTGCCACTGGGGCGCGCCGTCGCCGTCACCCTTGCCGCCTCCCGCCGGATCGCTCCGTACGACAGAGAGCACCCCGGCCCGCTGCTCGCCCGCGGCGCGGCGCACCGCGAGTTCGGCGGCCTGGCCCGGGCGGTCCCAGGCGGAGTTGCCGCGGCAGCCCTCGGTGAGGACCCGCCCGTCGCGTACCGCCGTGAGGACCTCCTTGACGGCGGCGGCGTCGAGCCGGCCGTACGCGTAGCCGTACGGCAGCACGAGCAGCGTCGGCGAGAAACGGTGGCCGCCGAGGTGTGTGATCTCCCAGGTGCCGGCTGCGCCGGCGGCGGCCAGCTCGGCGGCGAGCGGGCGGCCCAGGAGGGCGCAGCAGCGGTCGCGCTTGCCGTTGGTGCAGACGAGCGCGAGGGGCTCGCCGCTGTGCTCGGCGCCCGCCAGCCGGGCGTCGAACGAGGCGGCCTCACCCCGTCCGAGCGCGGCGAAGTCGAGCGCGAGCAGTCGTGCCGGGTCGTCGATCACGGCGGAGTGCAGCCAGGTGCCGCCCGGCTTCACATGGGCCGCGTACACCTGGCGCGCGCCGGGGGAGTGCTGGTCGGCGTGCCGGCCCGGGCGGCGGATCAGGGCGATCCGTACGCCGGTGCCCGCGGCGGCGGCTTCGAGCGCGGCGCCGAGCGAGCGGTCGAGGTGGCTGGACGTGAGCGCCTTGGCGCCCCACGGTCCCGGCTGTTCGAGGAGCAGCCAGGTGGTGGCGGTGGCCGCGGTGCCCGCGAGCGGTTCGTCGAGGTCGCGGGAGGCGGTGGCGCACGTACTCACGTAGGTGAGCCTAGCCTGAGCCGGCTCGGGTGATCGAGGGGCTGTGCCCGGCGGTACGGGGACATGTGCGGGCGTACGCACGGAGGCGCGCACGGCGGCCACGTACGCGAAATGCCGCGCGTATCCCGCAAATCATTGACAGAAGCGTGTCATACGTCGCGGGGGCGTCGTCAGCCGCCTGGTGCTCAGTTGCGTACCGCCTGCGCCGTCGAACCCCGTACGACCAGCTCGGGCTCGAACAGCAGCTCCTCCGGCGGCACCGAACTGCCCGCGATCTGCAGCGAGAGCAGCTCGACGGCCGCACGACCCATGGCCTCGATGGGCTGGCGGACCGTGGTGAGCGGGGGCTCGGTGCAGTTCATGAACGCCGAGTCGTCATAGCCGACCACCGAGATCTCGCGTGGCACGTCGAGCCCGCGGCGGCGGGCCGCGCGCACCGCGCCGAGCGCCTGCGGGTCGCTCGCGCAGATGAGGCCCGTGACCCCGGCGTCGATCAGCCGGGTGGCCGCGGCCTGGCCGCCCTCCAGGGAGAACATGCCGCGCACCACGTGCTCGTCGGGCAGCGTGCCACCGGCCGCCTTGGCCGCCGCGCGGGCGCCGAGCAGCTTGCGCTGCGAGGGCATGTGGTCGGCGGGGCCGAGCACCAGACCGATCCGCTCGTGGCCGAGCGAGGCGAGATGGCGCCACGCCTGCTCGACGGCGGAGGCGTCGTCGCAGGAGACGGCGGGGAAGCCGAGGTCGGCGATGGCCGCGTTGATCAGGACGACCGGGATGTTGCGCGCGGCCAGCTGCTTGTAGTGGTCGTGCGGCGCGTCGGCCTGCGCGTAGAGACCGCCCGCGAACACGACGCCGGAGACCTGCTGCTGGAGCAGCAGCTCCACGTAATCGGCCTCGGAGACACCGCCCTTGGTCTGGGTGCACAGGACCGGGGTGAGGCCCTGCTGGGCGAGGGTGCCGCCGATGACCTCGGCGAACGCCGGGAAGATCGGGTTCTGCAGCTCCGGCAGGACGAGGCCGACGAGCCGGGCGCGCTCGCCGCGCAGCTGGGTGGGGCGCTCGTAGCCGAGCACGTCGAGCGCGGAGAGCACGGACTGGCGGGTGGCCTCGGAGACCCCGGGCTTGTTGTTGAGCACCCGGCTGACCGTGGCCTCGCTGACCCCGACCTTCTTGGCCACCTGAGCAAGTCGTCGCGTCATGGCCGCAAGATTAGCGCAAGCTTTGCGGTCTGTTTGCGGTCCGGAGCAGATGAATGCAAACGGGCTGGTCGTGGGCTTGCGGTGGCTGTACGGGACTTACGGAGTCGGCGTTCGGCTCACGGAGGTCCGCTCACGGAAGTCGGCTCACGGCGTCGGCAGGGGCAGCGGCTGTGGCGGACGGGCTCCCGTGTAGTTCCCGCTCGGGCGCATCCGCAGTGGCCGCTCGCCGTACTCCTCCAGGGCGTGCGCGATCCACCCGGCCGTACGGGCCACGGCGAACACCGTCTCGCCCGCCTCCGAGGGCATCCCGGCCGCCACCGTCATGACGGCGAGCGCCAGGTCGACGTTGGCGTACAGCTCCGTGTGCCGGGCGGTCGTGCTCACCACATCGCGTGCCGCGGCGAGTGCGTCATGCGCCTCGGGTACCTGTTCCAGGGCGGTGAACAGCGCCTGTGCGCGCGGGTCCTCGCGCGGGTACAGCCGGTGCCCGAGCCCCGGCACCCGCCGCCCCGCCCGCAGATGGTCGGCGACGACCGCGGCGGCGCTGCCCCGTTCGATCACCTCGGTCAGCATCCGGTGCGCCAGACCGCTGGCCGCCCCGTGCAACGGGCCTTCGAGGACGCCGAGTCCCGCGGAGATCGCGGCGTACGGATGGGCGCGCGCGGAGGCCGCGACGCGTACCGCGAGCGTGGACGCGGCGAGATCGTGGTCGATGAGCAGCGCGAGTGCCAGGTCGAGCGCGTTCATCCAGCCGTCGTCGGGTGCGCGCGTGGCGAGCCGGGGCCAGAGCCGCCCGGCGATCGTGTGCTCGTCGCGGGCCCAGGAACCCACGGTGGGCAGGGCGTCGACGAGGGTCGGCACGAGGGCGCGCGCGGTGCCGAGCACGGCCTGTTCGTCGAGGTCGAAGCGGAGCGGGTCGGCCGCGGCCGCGGCGATGGTGGCCACCCGCAGCCGGTCCGTCGGGCTGCTGTGCGCGGGCAGCGCCTGCACCGCGCGGCGGGCGGCGGTGACGATTTCCTCGGGCGCGGTGAAGCGCACGTCCGCGGGCAGTTCGCCGGTCCACAGCCATTCGGCGACCTGCTCGTACGCGTAGTGCGCGGCGAGCTCGGTCGCGTCGACGCCGCGGAAGTAGTAGTGGTCCTGCTCGATGAGTGTGATCCGGGTCCTGACGGCGAGCTCGCCGCCCGCCGAACTCGCCGCGGCCGCACGGGTGTTGCGCCGCGACAGTGCCTCGACCTCCTTCGGGTCGAAGGTCGAGCCCCGGCCGCCCGGCCCGCGCCGGCTGCTCAGGAGCCCTCGGCTCACATACGCGTACACCGTCTCGGCCTTCACGCCGAGCCGCTCGGCCGCCTCTTTGGTGGACAGCCGTCGCCCACCGTCCCGCTCACCGCCGCTCATGGGCCTCACCGTATCCGTATCGCCGATATATTGATTGAATCAATATTGACAATGACAAACTCAAGGATAGACAGTCGAATCAACTTCGGAACAGGGGAGAGAACGATGACGCTGACCGGTGGGATCGAGGTGCCGCGCGGACTCGCGGGCGTGGTCGTCACGGACACGGCACTCGGGGACGTGCGCGGACGCGAGGGCTTCTACCACTACCGCCAGTACTCGGCAGTGGAGCTCGCGGAGCACCGCACCTTCGAGGACGTCTGGCATCTGATGGTGCTCGGCGAACTGCCCGACGCCGCGCAGCGGCAGGCCTTCACCGAGCGGACGGCGGCGCTGCGCGTCCTGCCCGACGAGGTGCGCGCGGCCCTCCCGGCCATCGCCCGGGCCTCCGTGCTCTCGGGCCCGCTGGCCGGACTGCGGACGGCGCTCTCGCTGTTCGGCGCGGCCCGGGCCTTCCGGCCGGTGTACGACCTCACGCCGGAGCAACGGCTCGCGGACACCCTCGCCGCGAGCGCTGTCGTACCCACGCTCCTGACGGCGCTGCACCGGCTCGGACAGGGCCTCGACCCGGTCGAGCCGCGCGCGGACCTCTCGTACGCGGCCAACTACCTCTACATGCTGACCGGTTCGGAGCCGGATGCCGCGCGCACGCGGGCGATCGAACGGTACTTGATCTCCACGATCGACCATGGATTCAATGCGTCAACCTTCACGGCCCGTGTCATCACCTCCACCGGAGCGGACGCGGCGGCCTGTCTGGTCGGAGCGGTCGGCGCGCTCTCCGGACCCCTGCACGGAGGAGCGCCGAGCCGGGCGCTGGACACACTGGACGCGATCGGAACCCCCGACCGCATCGACGGCTGGATCCGCGAGCGGGTCCTGGCGGGCGACCGCATCATGGGCTTCGGCCACCCCGTGTACCGCACGGAGGACCCGCGCTCGCGCATGCTGCGCGGCATCGCCCGCGAATTCGGCGGCCCGCTGGTCGAGTTCGCGATCGAGGTGGAACGGCAGGTGGAGGCGATCCTGGCGGAACTGAAGCCGGGCCGCGAACTCCACACGAACGTCGAGTTCTACGCGGGCGTCGTCATGGAGCTCTGCGGCCTGCCACGCGAGATGTTCACTCCGACGTTTGCGGCGGCACGGGTGGTGGGGTGGAGCGCGAACGTTCTCGAGCAGTCGGAGGACTCGAAGATCATCCGCCCGGCGGCGCGGTACGTGGGGGCGGAGCCGCCGGTTTCGGTGCCTGCGCTCGGCTGATCCTCGCCTTGAGTGGCTGTGTCTCTGCGCCGCATGATGCTGCTCGGACCGTAGGCAGGGGGCACGCATGGGACGACTGTCGGACAGAGTCACGCGACAACACCTGATCTGGTCACTGACCGGGGTAGCGGTGTTGTCGGTCATTGCAAGTACGCCGTTTCTGCTCGTCGCTGTCGCGCCGGACGGGCAGAACTGGGGTGAGCTGAGCGACATCAGCCAGACGTACGGGGCCCTCTCGGTGCTGTTCTCCGGAGCGGCGCTCCTGGGCGTGATCGTGTCCCTCGTTTATCAGGCACGGTTGTCGGCGCTGGAGCGGGCGGAGACTCAGCGTTCCGTTCATCGTGAACTGCTGACCATGAGCTTTGGGGACCCGGACCTGATTCCGTGCTGGCCCCCGTGGCCACAGCAAGTGACCGCCACAAGGTGGAAGCAGCTCGCTTATATCAACTTGATCTACAACTCGTGGTACACGGACTACCGGCTTGGCCGATCGAACGAAGAGGTGGCGCGTACAACTCTCGCGAACCACTTTCGAGGCCAGCTGGCGCGGACGTACTGGGAGATGCACGTCGAAGAATGGCGTGAGGTGACGCGGGCCGAAGGCTCGCGGCGGGCTGTTCGCTACTTTCACCTCACCAAGGAGGCGTACGCCCAGGCTGTAGCCGATCGGCGGCCTGCTGTACGTGCCTCTGCCTACCTGCGGTCGTGATCGGGGCCAAGGCAGGGCAGGGTTCAGCCTCGATGGGGCGGGGCGCGGTGCTGCCACGCCCCATCGATGTCCGCGGCGGGATCAGGCGTCCGGAATATCCGCCTTGGCTCGTACGAGAGTCTCTCGGCTGACGATGACCACGCGCTCGTAGTCGGCCACTCCGGCGTCGGCGGGCAGTTTGTCCTTGAGGTCGGCGGTGGCCTCGGTGCCGATCACGGCGAAGTTGCCGTCGCTCAGCTCGAATACATCGGGACATGTGGTAGCTGAGGCGCTCCCGCGGAGCTTTGGAGGTACGCCGATACGCCGAACAATATCCACGGGCGCTGTTCCTTCGGAGTGCGAAGTGACGAAGACGCGCACACGGTATTGCCCCGTGAGACTCGAAGGGTAGTTGCGACCCGCCGATCTCGTTGAGACTGCTGTGATTTGAGCGGCAGGACGCCTCATCTGACGGGAAGAGTGACGGCGGGGCGCAACCTTGACCAGCGGGGAAGCGAATGCCGATCAGTCCGCGGGCGGCACCCCCACAACGAACCAGTCGTCGTCTGCGTCCTGGAGGTCCTGGATCAGCTGGTCCGTCATCCGGCCGATCGCTGCCTCGTCGGAGTCGGTGTCCAGGGAGAGCCGGTGGTGGCGGGTCATCTCCCAGTACTCGCGCAGATACGGGCTCTGGAACAACTCCCGCAGATGACCGAACAGCTCCTGCTTCCTCAGGAGACCGGACAGGTACAGATGGAGCGCGTTCACGTACCAGAGGTTGGCGTACATCATCTGGCGCCGCTTCTCCGGCGTGAGCTCGACGGCATAGGTGTCGATCACCACGGCAAGATCAGGGTCGTCGATCGCCTTGCTCAGCAACTCCCAGTGCATCCGCTGCTGATGGGCGCGGGCCGCACGTCGCTGGGCCTCCTCGTCGAGCGCGCTGCGGGGGCACACGGAGGCGCATACGGTACTTGAGGGCTCGCCCTCCGACGCGGGACTTCGGCCCTGCAGCATCCGGACCGCGGACGTGCCGAAGACGAAGCCGGTCGCTGCCGCGACCGCGTACCGCAACGTGCGGCTACTCTGTGTGGCCATGTCAACCCCCGAGTCAAGGCGACCGACCGCCGGCCGTCGGGTGCGGGGCGACAGGGAAGCGGGACCGGCGAGCGGTGGGCGGTGCGCTTGCCGCCCCCCAGGGTGCCGAGCGGCTCTGGTCGGCGGGAGGCGGAGAGGAGGGCGCACAGTCGCGTACTGATGTCGTGACATGCGCCGTGCAGTTTCATTGCCCCGCTTCCGCGGAGGTAAATCGTTCAGTGGCGGCAAAACTCTGCACTGAGTGCCGGGGACACCACCGCCCCACGGCCCTCAGTGCCCATGTGATGCCCCCGCTCACAGCTGCCTATGCTGTTCCGGTTCCAAGGCCGGCGGACGAAAGGCGCAGCGTGACCGAGCGGCAGATTCCGGTAGTGGTCCTTGCCGGGTTTCTCGGCGCGGGCAAGACCACCCTGCTCAACCACCTCCTGCGCGGAAGCGGCGGCACCCGCGTCGGCGTCGTCGTCAACGACTTCGGCTCGATCGAGATCGATGCCATGTCCGTGTCCGGACAGGTCGGTTCCACCGTCTCGCTCGGCAACGGCTGTCTGTGCTGCGCGGTCGACGGCAGCGAACTCGACGCGTACCTGGAGAAGCTCACCCACCCCTCCGTCGGCCTCGACGTCATCGTGATCGAGGCGAGCGGGCTCGCCGAACCGCAGGAACTGGTGCGGATGCTGCTGGCCAGCGAGAACCCGTACGCGGTGTACGGGGGGCTCGTCGAGGTGGTTGACGCCGCCGAGTTCGAGGCCACGCGGGAGCGGCATCCGGAGATCGAACGGCATCTGGCGCTCGCCGACTTGGTCGTGCTCAACAAAGTTGATCGTGTCGGCAACGACGGGCTCGCACGGCTGCGCAAAGCCATGGCCGCGGCGGGCTCGGCGGCCGCCGTCGTCGACGCCTTGTACGGCCGGATCGATCCCGAGCTGCTCTTCGAGCGTCGCCCGAGCACCGAGCGGATCGGACAGCTGTCGTTCGACGACGTCCGGGAGGGGGAGGAGGGCGACCTCCATGAGGATCACCTCCACGCCGCGTACGACGCCGTCGCGTTCACCGCGAAGGAGCCGATGAGCCCGCGTCGGCTGCTCGACTTCCTCGACACCCGCCCCCAAGGCCTCTACCGGATCAAGGGCTTCGTCGACTTCGGCGCCCACGACCCGCGCAACCGCTACACCCTGCACGCCGTCGGCCGCTTTCTGCGGTTCACGCCCGAGGCCTGGGGGCCGGACGAGGAGCGGCTCACTCAACTCGTGTTGATCGGATCAGGAGTTGACGGGGAGTCGCTGCACGCCGCGCTCGACGGGTGCCAGGACGACGTACCGCAGGTGCCGCGTCCCGAGGCCATGTGGGGCGTGCTGCGGTTCGTCCGGGGCGAGGGCACCGAAGAGGCGGCCGACGGCACAGAGGCAACCGGCACCGAAGAAGCAGCCGACGGCGAAGGGCCGGACCCGGCTGACGCCTGAGTCCGGCCACGTACCGCCGAAACCCGCTACACCAGCCCCGACACCGCCGACACCGGCTTGCCGAGCGAGATGCCCGAGCCGTCACGGCGCGGGTCGAGCTCCGGGAGCTCGGCCGGTGTGCCGTTCTTCTGGGCCGCCTTCGCCGGCACCGGGCCCGCCCACGCGAACGACAGGCAGTCCTCGCCCTTGAGGAAGCGCTGGGCGCGCACGCCGCCCGTCGCGCGCCCCTTGCGCGGGTAGAGGTCGAACGGGGTGGCCTTCGCGGTCGTCTGCACCGAGTCGTCGAGCGTGCCGCGCGAGCCCGCGATGGTGAACACCACCGCGTCCGCCGCCGGATCCACCGCCGCGAACGCGATGACCTTCGCGCCCGCGGTCAGCTTGATGCCCGCCATACCGCCGGCCGGGCGGCCCTGCGGACGGACCTGCGAGGCCTGGTAGCGCAGGAGCTGGGCGTCGTCCGTGATGAAGACCAAGTCCTCCTCGCCGGTGCGCAGTTCGGCCGCGCCGACGATCCGGTCGCCGTCCTTGAGCGTGATCACTTCCAGCTCGTCCTTGTTGGACGGATAGTCCGGCACGACGCGCTTGACCACGCCCTGCGCCGTACCGATCGCGAGCCCCGGCGAGGACTCGTCGAGGGTCGTCAGACAGATCAGCGTCTCGCCGTCCTCCAGGGAGAGGAACTCCGCGATGGGCGCGCCGCCCGCGAGGTTGGGCGCCGACGCCGTGTCCGGCAGCTGCGGCAGGTCGATCACATTGAGCCGCAGCAGGCGGCCGGAGGAGAGCACCGCGCCCACCTCGCCGCGCTGGGTGGCGGGCACCGCGGAGAGGATCACGTCGTGCTTGACGCGCTTGCCCTCCGCGTCGAGTGCGACGTCGCCCGTCGCCGTACGGGCGAGCAGGCCCGTGGAAGAGAGCAGCACCCGGCACGGGTCGTCCGCGACCTCCAGCGGCACCGCGGCCGCCGGGGCGCCCGCCGACTCCAGCAGGACGGTGCGCCGGTCGGTGCCGAACTTCTTGGCCACCGCGGCCAGTTCGGCCGAGACGAGCTTGCGCAGCTCCGCGTCCGATTCGAGGATCTTCGTGAGCTCCTCGATCTCGGCGGTGAGCTTGTCGCGCTCCGACTCCAGCTCGATCCGGTCGAACTTCGTGAGGCGGCGCAGCGGCGTGTCGAGGATGTACTGCGTCTGTACCTCGCTCAGCGAGAAGCGCTCCATCAGGCGCTCCTTGGCCTGCGCGGAGTTGTCGCTGGAGCGGATGAGGCGGATGACCTCGTCGATGTCGAGCAGCGCGACGAGCAGACCCTCGACCAGGTGCAGCCGGTCCCGCTTCTTGCCGCGGCGGAACTCGCTGCGGCGCCGTACGACCTCGAAGCGGTGGTCGAGATAGACCTCCAGGAGCTCCTTGAGGCCGAGGGTGAGCGGCTGCCCGTCGACCAGCGCCACATTGTTGATGCCGAAGGACTCCTCCATCGGCGTCAGCTTGTAGAGCTGCTCGAGGACCGCCTCGGGCACGAAGCCGTTCTTGATCTCGATGACGAGGCGCAGGCCGTGCGCCCGGTCGGTGAGGTCCTTGACGTCGGCGATGCCCTGCAGCTTCTTCGAGCCGACCAGGTCCTTGATCTTGGAGATAACCTTCTCGGGACCGACGGAGAAGGGCAGTTCGGTGACGATGATGCCCTTGCGGCGGGCCGTCACCGTCTCGACCGAGGTCGTGGCGCGGATCTTGAAGGTGCCGCGCCCGCTGTCGTACGCGTCCTTGATGCCGGAGAGCCCGACGATCCGGCCGCCCGTGGGCAGATCAGGACCCGGGACGAAACGCATCAGCGTCTCCAGGTCCGCGCCCGGGTGCTTGATCAGATGGCGGGCCGCGGCGATGACCTCGCCCAGATTGTGCGGCGGCATATTGGTGGCCATGCCGACCGCGATGCCGGAGGCGCCGTTGACCAGCAGATTCGGATACGCGGCCGGCAGGGCGACCGGCTCCTGCTCCTGGCCGTCGTAGTTGGGCGTGAAGTCCACCGTGTTCTCGTCGATGGACTCGGTCATCAGCGAGGTGGCGTCGGCCATCCGGCACTCGGTGTACCGCATGGCGGCCGGCGGGTCGTCGTTGCCGAGCGAGCCGAAGTTGCCGTGGCCGTCGACCAGCGGGACGCGCATCGAGAACGGCTGCGCCATACGCACGAGCGCGTCATAGATCGACGCATCGCCGTGCGGGTGCAGCTTGCCCATGACCTCGCCGACGACGCGGGCGCACTTCACATAGCCGCGGTCGGGGCGCAGCCCCATCTCGTTCATCTGGTAGACGATGCGGCGGTGCACCGGCTTCAGGCCGTCCCGGGCGTCCGGCAGGGCGCGCGAGTAGATGACCGAGTACGCGTACTCGAGGAAGGAGCCCTGCATCTCGTCGACGACGTCGATGTCGAGGATCTTCTCCTCGAAATCGTCTTCCGGCGGCGGGGTCTTCGTGCTGCGGCGGGCCATCGCGCTGCGGCTCCTTCACCTACGAATCGGTTCTCTGACGCGGACCATTGTGGACCGCCCCACTGACAACGCGGACGTCGACCCGTCAGGCCTGCTCGCCGAGGGCGTACAGGGACGGAGAACTTCGCCAGATGTCCGCGCGCTTGCATACAGTGACAGAACTCTCTCTCCGAATCGAAGGGACCACATGCCCATGGGTCACACGGCCACCGCCGAGGCCGGCTCCGGCGGCCTGACAGCGACCGAGCACCGGCTGGCCAACGGCCTGCGCGTCGTGCTCTCCGAGGACCACCTGACCCCGGTCGCGGCCGTCTGCCTCTGGTACGACGTCGGCTCGCGGCACGAGGTCGAGGGCCGCACCGGCCTCGCCCACCTCTTCGAGCACCTGATGTTCCAGGGCTCGGGCCAGGTCAAGGGCAACGGGCACTTCGAGCTGGTGCAGGGCGCCGGCGGTTCGCTCAACGGCACGACAAGCTTCGAGCGCACTAACTACTTCGAGACCATGCCCGCCCACCAGCTGGAGCTCGCCCTCTGGCTGGAGGCCGACCGTATGGGCTCGCTGCTCGTCGCCCTCGACGACGAGTCGATGGAGAACCAGCGGGACGTGGTGAAGAACGAGCGGCGCCAGCGCTACGACAACGTGCCGTACGGCACGGCGTTCGAGAAGCTCACCGCCCTCTCGTATCCCGAGGGCCACCCGTACCACCACACGCCCATCGGTTCGATGGCCGACCTCGACGCGGCCACGCTGGAGGACGCGCGGAAGTTCTTCCGTACGTACTACGCGCCGAACAATGCGGTCCTCTCGGTCGTCGGCGACATCGACCCCGAGCAGACCCTCGCGTGGATCGAGAAGTACTTCGGCTCGATCCCCTCCCACGACGGCAAGCAGCCGCCGCGCGACGGCGTGCTGCCCGACGTCATCGGCGCGCAGAAGCGCGAGGTGATCGAGGAGGAGGTGCCGGCCCGCGCGCTGATGGCCGCGTACCGCCTGCCGCACGACGGCACGCGCGAGGCCGACGCCGCCGACCTGGCCCTGACCGTCCTCGGCGGCGGCGAGTCCTCGCGGCTCTACAACCGCCTCGTACGGCGTGACCAGACGGCCGTGGCCGCCGGCTTCGGGCTGCTGCGCCTGGCCGGCGCGCCGTCGCTGGGCTGGCTGGACGTGAAGACCTCCGGCGACGTCGAGGTCCCGGTCATCGAGTCCGCGGTCGACGAGGAGCTCGCGCGGTTCGCCGCCGAGGGCCCCACGGACGAGGAAATGGAGCGCGCCCAGGCCCAGTTGGAGCGCGAGTGGCTCGACCGGCTCGGCACGGTCGCGGGCCGCGCCGACGAACTGTGCCGGTACGCGGTCCTGTTCGGCGACCCGCAGCTCGCCCTCACCGCCGTCGACCGCGTCCTCGCGGTCACGGCCGACGAGGTCCAGGCGGTCGCCAAGGCCCGTCTGCGCCCCGACAACCGGGCCGTTCTCGTATACGAGCCGGTCCACGCCGAAGCCGACGACGCAGAGGAAGAGGAGGCGGGGCAGTGACCGAGCTCTCCACCATGGAATTCCACCCGCAGCCCCAGGCGGGCGACGCCAAGCCCTGGGCCTTCCCCGCCCCTGACCGCGGCGCGCTGCCCAACGGTCTGACCGTGCTGCGCTGCCACCGCCCCGGCCAGCAGGTCGTCGCCGTCGAGATCTTCCTCGCCGCGCCGCTCGACGCCGAGCCGGAGGGCCTCGACGGGGTCGCCACGATCATGGCGCGCGCCTTCTCCGAGGGCACCGACAAGCTGAGCGCCGAGGAGTTCGCGGCCGAACTGGAGCGCTGTGGCGCCACGTTGGACGCGCACGCCGACCACCCCGGCGTCCGCGTCTCCCTCGAAGTCCCCGTGTCGCGGCTGCCGAAGGCGCTCGGTCTGATCGCCGACGCCCTGCGCGTCCCCGCGTTCGCGGCCGACGAGGTCAGCCGCCTCGTCCGCAACCGCCTCGACGAGATCCCGCACGAGCTGGCCAACCCGGCCCGCCGCGCCGCCAAGCAGCTCTACAAGGAGCTGTTCCCGGCGACCGCGCGCATGTCCCGGCCGCGCCAGGGCAGCGAGGAGACGGTCGCCCGCATCGACGCCGACGCGGTGCGCGCCTTCTACGACGCGTGGGTGCGGCCCTCGACCGCCACCGCCGTGGTCGTCGGCGACCTCGCGGGCACCGACCTCGACGCGCTCCTGGCCGAGACTCTCGGCCAGTGGACGGCCGCGCCGGGCGAGGCCCGTCCCGTCCCGCCGGTCACCGCCGACGACACGGGCCGTGTGGTCATCGTCGACCGCCCCGGCGCCGTCCAGACGCAGCTGCTCATCGGCCGCGTCGGCGCGGACCGCCACGACCGTGTGTGGCCGGCGCAGGTGCTCGGCACGTACTGCCTGGGCGGCACCCTCACCTCCCGTCTGGACCGCGTCCTGCGCGAGGAGAAGGGCTACACGTACGGCGTCCGAGCCTTCGGGCAGGTGCTGCGCTCCGCGCCCGACGGCACCGGCGCCGCGCTGCTCGCCATCAACGGCTCGGTGGACACGCCGAATACGGGCCCGGCGCTCGACGACCTGTGGACCGTGCTGCGCACGCTCGCGGCCGATGGTCTGACCGATGCCGAGCGCGAGACGGCCGTGCAGAACCTCGTGGGCGTGGCGCCGCTGCGCTACGAGACGGCGGCGGCCGTCGCCGGCACGCTCGCCGACCAGGTCGAGCAGCATCTGCCGGACGACTTCCAGGCGCAGCTGTACCGGATGCTCGACGAGACGGGCACGGTCGAGGCGACGGCCGCGGTCGTCAACGCGTTCCCGGTGGACCGGCTCGTCACCGTCCTCGTCGGCGACGCGTCCGAGATCGCCGAGCCCGTGAAGGCGCTCGGGATCGGTGAAGTGACGGTGGTGACCGGCTAGTCGGGACGGCCGCGCGCGCGTGCCTGTCCCCACTGCGGACGACAGGGGCTCCGGGGACTCCCGGGGCCCCTGTTCTGCGTAGTTGTCGCTATATGTCCGAATTGGTATGGAGGTTGGGGGTCTGCCCTGTGGCATGCGCTACAAAAGGCCGGTTCCGTTTGTTGATTGAAAGATGTCCCGTTTAGCGTCGGCTCCGCTGTTCGTCCGCTGTACGCCGCATCCGTGGCAACGGGCAGCCATCGCCGAGTCCCCGTCAGGCGCGAGCCTGGGGAGCCGGGGACCCACACGAAGTCCCTGGGGTGAATCGGGAGCCCGTCGCGAGGCGGACCCCCGTAGGAGACCTTCCTGCTCCGAACCCGTCAGCTAACCCGGTAGGCGAGAAGGAAGGAAAGGACACCGCCGCTCCATGGCTTTCTCCCGTGCCACCGGGAAGCACCGCCGTCCCTCCGCGCTCACCCGCAGGACCGCGAGCATCGCGGGCGTCGCCGCCCTCACCACCACCGGCGTGATCGGCTCGCTCGGCTCCACCGCGTACGCCGCCGACTCCAAGGCCACCGTCGAGGACACCGGACTCACCAAGGCTGTCTCCATCGGTGACACCCTCACCGAGCGGATCGACGCCCAGGCCGCCGCGCAGCAGGAGGAGGCCGAGAAGGCCGCCGCCGAGCTGAAGGCCGAGGCCGAGGCCAAGCGCAAGGCCGAGGCGAAGGCCAAGGCGGAGCGCGAGGCCAAGGAGCGCGCCGCCCGCGAGGCCGAGCGCAAGCGCCTCAACGCCTTCATCGCCCCCGTCGCCGGCAGCTACGTCTCCACCTCGTACAAGGCCGGCGGAGCCGTCTGGTCCTCCGGCAGCCACACCGGCATCGACTTCCACGCCGCCTCCGGCACGTCCGTCCGCTCGGTCGGCATGGGCACCGTCGTCGAGGCCGGCTGGGGCGGCGCGTACGGCAACAACATCGTGATCAAGATGAAGGACGGCACGTACACGCAGTACGGGCACCTCTCCTCCATCGCCGTCACGGTCGGCCAGACCGTCACCCCGGGTCAGCAGATAGGCCTCTCGGGCGCGACCGGCAACGTCACCGGACCGCACCTGCACTTCGAGGCCCGCACCTCGCCCGACTACGGCTCGGACATCGACCCGATCGCGTACCTGCGCTCGCACGGCGTCAGCGTCTGACACCCCGCGCAATTCACGAAGGCCCCGGCAACCCCCGCCGGGGCCTTCGCCGTTGACGGGCCCCGTGCGTTCCTGCCCATGCCGGAAATCGGCCGTAAAGGCAACCCCATGAATTCCCGCCGCCCATCGGGAAATTGGCGCCCGCTGCAATAGAGTCGCAGCACGACGAGCATCAGGGCGGTGGTCAGGTCATGCGCATTCCCGCGCAATCGGTATGCACGGCCATCCGGGACGACATCGTCTCCGGGGTATTGAGGCGCGGCAGCCGCCTCACCGAGGAAGTGCTCGCCCGGCGTTACGGAGTCTCGCGCGTCCCGGTCCGCGAGGCGCTGCGCACCCTGGAGGCCGAGGGCTTCGTCGTCACGCGCCGGCACGCGGGCGCGCATGTCGCCGAGCCCACCGCGCAGGAGGCCGCCGACCTCCTCGAAGTACGGCTGCTGCTCGAACCGCTCGGCGCCGCACGCGCCGCGCAGCGCCGCACCGACGCACACCTCAAGGTCCTCCGCGGCCTGGTCAGACTGGGGCAGGAGCGGGCCAGGCGCGGGCAGCACGAGGATCTGCGCAGCCTCGGCGGCTGGTTCCACGAGACCCTCGCGCAGGCGTCGGCCAGCCCCGGTCTCATCACGCTGCTCACGCAGCTGCGCCACAAAATCACGTGGATGTACGCGGTGGAGTCGCCGGAGCGGCCCGCCGAATCCTGGGCCGAACACGGCGCGATCGTCGACGCCGTGGCCCGCGGCGACGCGGAGCGGGCCCGTCTCCTCACGGCCCAGCACACCGAACGCGCGGGCCGCGCCCACCGGTTGAAAGGGCAGCCGCCGACGGCCCGTGTGAGCGGTTCGCAACATCGCGTAAACATGGCGGGCGGGCGGGCTTAACAAACGGGCCGTATACAAAGAGTGGAATTCGGCGGGGTCTATTTCGTGTGCCCGCACATCATTCACGTACGGAATTGCGGCGCGGTATTCCGGAAAACGACGGAGCCGCCCCCACCGAATCGGTGGCAGCGGCTCCGTGCGGGAAATCCCGGAGGATCAGACCGTCTCGGGAAGCTCCTCGAGCCCCTCGGAGACGAGCTTCGCCAGGCGGTCGAGCGCGGCGTCCGCACCCTCGGCCTCGGAAGCCAGCACGATCTCCTCGCCGCCCTGGGCACCCAGGCCGAGCACCGCGAGCATCGAGGCCGCGTTGACGGGGTTGCCGTCGGCCTTGGCGATCGTCATGGGGACCCCGGCGGCCGTGGCCGCGCGGACGAAGATGGAGGCGGGACGGGCGTGGAGGCCCTCGGCCCAACCGACGTTGACGCGGCGCTCAGCCATGTGATGCTGCCCTTCAGATTTCACTCAAGCCTTGTCTAGACCAGTCTCTCATGCTGCGGCGGATGGTCCTGCAGGCCGAAGGTCCGCAGCCCGTCCGACCAAGGGCCCACCGCCCCGGGCCACCGGGCTTTGTGGCCCGAGGTCTTCCTAGACTGCAACGCTCCCGCCGGGCGCGCGACCCGTACTCTGGCCCCATGCAGCCGCCGTCGGAGCCGATGCAGCAACCGTCCGAGCCGCAGTCGCCGCACGCGTACCCGGCGCACTGGGAAGCCGATGTGGTCCTGCGGGACGGGGGCACCGCGCGGATCAGGCCCATCACCACCGAGGACGCCGGGCGCCTGGTCAGCTTCTACGAGCAGGTCTCGGACGAATCGAAGTACTACCGCTTCTTCGCGCCCTACCCGCGCCTGTCCGACAAGGACGTGCGCCGCTTCACCCACCACGACTACGTGGACCGGGTGGGGCTCGCGGTCACGGTCGCGGGCGAGTTCATCGCGACGGTGCGCTACGACCGGATCGACGAGCACGGACGGCCCGCCTCCGGCGACGCCGACGAGGCCGAGGTCGCCTTCCTCGTCCAGGACGCCCACCAGGGCCGCGGCGTCGCGTCCGCCCTGCTCGAACACATCGCGGCCGTGGCACGCGAGCGCGGCATCCGGCGCTTCGCCGCCGAGGTGCTGCCCAACAACAACAAGATGATCAAGGTCTTCACGGACGCCGGGTACACCCAGAAGCGCAGTTTCGAGGACGGCGTCGTCCGTCTGGAGTTCGACCTCGAACCCACGGAGGCCTCCCTCGCCGTGCAGCGCGCCCGCGAGCAGCGCGCCGAGGCCCGCTCGGTGCAGCGCCTCCTCGCCCCCGCGTCCGTCGCGGTCATCGGAGTGGGCCGGCGGCCCGGGGGAGTGGGCCGGACCGTCCTGCAGGACCTGGTCCGCGGCGGATTCACGGGCCGTGTGTACGCGGTGAACCCGGCGTTCGCGGCCCAGGCACCCGGCACCGCCACCGAGCCCTCCGCGCTCGAGGGCGTCCCCGCGGTCGCCTCCCTCGACGCCGTCGACGAGCCCATCGACCTCGCCGTGATCGCCGTACCGGCCGGACAGGTCCCCGCCACCGTCGCCCAGTGCGGCGAGAAGGGCGTACGGGGCCTCGTGGTCCTCTCCGCCGGCTATGCCGAGTCCGGGCCCGAAGGCCGCGAGCGGCAGCGGGAGTTGGTGCGCCAGGCCCGCTCGTACGGCATGCGGCTGATCGGGCCGAACGCCTTCGGCGTCCTCAACACCGCCCCCGACCTGCGGCTCAACGCCTCGCTCGCGCCAGAACTGCCCGCCGCCGGGCGGATCGGCCTCTTCACCCAGTCGGGTGGGATCGGGATCGCGCTGCTCGCCGGGCTGCACCGCCGCGGCGCCGGGCTCTCGTCGTTCGTGAGCGCGGGCAACCGCTCGGACGTCTCGGGCAACGACGTCCTGCAGTACTGGTACGACGATCCGCGCACCGACGTCGTCCTCATGTACCTGGAGTCCATCGGCAACCCGCGCAAGTTCACCCGCCTCGCCCGCCGCACCGCCCTCGCCAAGCCACTCGTCGTCGTGCAGGGCGCCCGGCACGGCGGCGTCGCACCCGCCGGGCATGCGGTACCGGGCACCCGTCTGCCGCATGCCACCGTGTCCGCGCTCCTGCGCCAGGCCGGGGTCATCCGCGTCGACACCGTCACCGAACTCGTCGACGTCGGACTGCTCCTCGCCGGCCAGCCGCTGCCCACCGGGCCGCGCGTCGGCATCCTCGGCAACTCCGAATCGCTCGGCCTCCTCACGTACGACGCCTGCCTCGCCCAGGGCCTGCGCCCACAGCGCCCGCTCGACCTCACCACCTCGGCCACCCCCGCCGACTTCCGCGCCGCGCTCGCCCGGGCGCTCGCGGACGACCGGTGCGACGCCGTCGTGGTCACGGCCATTCCGTGGGTACGCGAGGGCGGCGCCGCGAGCCGCGAGGACCTGGCCGCCGCGCTGCGCGAGGCGACCGCCGCGGGCCCCGCGAAGCCGGTGGTCGTCGTGGCCGTGGAACTCGGCGGACTCGCGGAGGCGCTGTCGGCAGCCACACGTACGGCGCCGGGGCGCGAGCAAGCGGGTCCGCGTACGGAGCCCGGGCACCCCGATGCGCGTACGGAGCCGGGGCAGGAGCACACAGCCCCCGTACCGCAGCCGGAACCGTCCGCGGGTGAGCCCACCGCCGACCTCGCGATCCCCACCTACCCGGCGGCCGAGCGCGCCGCCCGCGCGCTCGGCGAGGCCTGGGCCTATGCCCAGTGGCGGCGGGAGGCCGCCGAGCCGGGGAAGGTGCCCGAGCTGGAACGGATCGACGAGAAGGCCGCGGACGAACTCATCGAGGCGGCAGGTCGAGCCCACACCGAGTCCGGCGGCTTCGAACTGGACGCCGCCACAACGGCCGCGCTGCTCGGCCGCTACGGAATCGAGGTGACCGGCTCACACCCCGCGGGCGAGGAGTCCGCCACCGTCGAGGCCGCCGCGCACATGGGCTACCCCGTGGCGCTCAAGGCCACCGCCCCGCATCTGCGGCACCGGCCCGACCTCGGCGCCGTCCGCCTCGACCTCGCGAACGAGGAGCAACTGCGCGCCGCGCACCGCGAGCTCACCGTCCACTTCGGCAAGGGCGAGGAATCACGGCTCGTCGTCCAGCCGATGGTGCCGCGCGGCGTGGACACCGTCCTGCGGGCCGCGGTGGACCCCGGCGTCGGCGCGGTCCTCTCCTTCGGGCTCGCGGGCGCGCCCTCCCAGCTGCTCGGCGACACCGCGCACCGCCTCATCCCGGTCACGGACCGTGACGCCGCAGCCCTCATCCGCTCGATCCGCACCGCACCGCTGCTCTTCGGCTGGCGCGGCTCGGACCCCGTGGACACCCGCGCCCTGGAGGAACTCCTCCAGCGGCTCTCACGGCTGCTCGACGACCATCCGCAGATCGTCGCGGTCGACCTGGAGCCCGTGATCGTCGCCCACGAGGGCGCCCACGTCCTGAGCGCCCGCGTCCGGCTGGCCCCGCCGCCGGTCCGCGACGACCTGGGACCCCGGACACTGCCCCCGTACTGACCTGCGACGATGCCGACCACCCCGGCCACCTGGCGTCCCCCGGATCTCCTCCCTCACCGGAGGGGCCAGGACGTCACCTCACCCCCGTAAGATGAGCCCATGGCGAAGACCGGTACGACGACCCAGGGCCTGCGCGCGGCGATCGAGCGCAGTGGCTATTACCCGGCCCTCGTGGCCGAGGCGGTGGAGGCCGCCGTCGGCGGGGAGCCGATCGTCTCGTACCTCGTGCACCAGGAGACCACCTTCGATGCCAACGAGGTCCGCCGCCATGTCACGGTCCTCGTCCTGACCGGCACGCGCTTCATCGTCAGCCACACCGACGAGCAGGCCGCCGACAGCAGCTCCCCGACGCCGTACGCCACCACCTCCACGGAGTCCGTGAAGATCGGCCGGATCTCCTCCGTCGTGGTCAGCCGCGTCGTCGCCAACCCGGAGAAGTACCAGCCCGGCACCCTGCCCCGCGAGGTCCTCCTCACCATCGGCTGGGGCGCCGTCTCCCGTATCGACCTGGAGCCCGCCGCCTGCGGCGACCCCAACTGCGAGGCCGACCACGGCTACACGGGCAACTCGACCGCCGACGACCTGAGCCTGCGCGTCAGCGAGGCGGGCGACGGTCCCGACACCGTGCGCCAGACGCTCGTCTTCGCGCAGGCGCTGTCCGAGGCCACCGCGGCGACCCAGCGCTGATGGCCGAGCCCGCCTGGCAGGACCCGGAGCTCCTCCCGGTCGAGAGCGCACCCGTCCCCGCGTACGGCAGCGGTTCGCTGGCCGATCTGCTGCCGACCCTCGCGGCCGGTATGGAGGTCCCCGGCTTCGAGCCGCGGATCGCGGAACTGGAGCCCGCCGACCGCAACTGCGTCTTCCTCATCGACGGCCTCGGCTGGGAGCAGCTGCTCGCACACCCCGACGAGGCCCCGTATCTGACCTCGCTCATCGCGAGCTCGCGCGGCGGCACCGGCCGTCCCATCACGGTCGGCTTCCCGGCCACGACCGCGACCTCGCTCGCCTCCGTCGGCACCGGCCTCCCGCCGTGCAACCACGGCCTCCCCGGCTATACGGCACGCAACCCGGAGACGGGCGAGCTGATGAACCAGCTCCGCTGGACCCCGTGGACGTCCCCGCAGGCCTGGCAGCCGTATCCGACCGTCTTCCAGCAGGCCGACCGTGCGGGTGTGCACACCGCCCAGGTCTCGTCCCCGCACTTCCAGAACACCCCGCTGACGAAGATCGCCCTCAGCGGCGGCACCTTCCACGGCCGTCTCTCCGGCGAGGACCGCATGGACCTCGCGGCCGAGCAGCTCGCCGCCGGTGACCGCTCGCTCGTCTACACGTACTACGCCGAGGTCGACGGCAAGGGCCACCGCTACGGCGTGGACTCCGACGCCTGGCGCGGCCAGCTGATGTACGTCGACCGCCTCGTCCAGCGCCTGGCCGAACAACTCCCGCCGCGCAGCGCCCTGTACGTGACGGCGGACCACGGCATGCTCGACATCCCCTTCGACGACGAGCACCGCATCGACTTCGACCACGACTGGGAACTGCGCGCCGGCGTCGCCCTGCTCGGCGGCGAGGGCCGCGCCCGCCACGTCTACGCCGTGCCCGGCGCCGAGGCGGACGTCCTGACCTGCTGGCGCGAGGTACTCGGCGAACAGTTCTGGGTGGCCTCCCGCGAGGAGGCCCTGGCCGCCGGCTGGTTCGGCCCGCCGGGAGCGTACGACCCCCGCGTGTACGACCGCCTCGGTGACGTGATCGCCGCGGCCCGCGACGACGTCCTGATCATCGCGTCGGAACGCGAGCCGAAGGAGTCCCTGATGACGGGCAACCACGGCTCGATGACCCCGGTCGAACAACTGGTCCCGCTCCTCCAGTCCCGCTCGTAACCCCTCCCTTCCCCCTCCCCACTGAAAGGCGCTCACCTCCCCATGCCCGAGCTGGTGTTCTTCTCCGGAACGATGGACTGCGGAAAGAGCACCCTCGCTCTCCAGATCGAGCACAACCGCTCGGCCCGCGGCCTGCAGGGCATGATCTTCACGCGTGACGACCGCGCGGGCGAGGGCAAGCTGTCCTCCCGGCTCGGCCTGGTGACGGACGCCGTCGAGGCCGGAGCCGGCTTCGACCTGTACGCGCACGTGGTGGCGGAGCTCTCGCAGGGCGGCAAGGTCGACTACGTGATCGTGGACGAGGCCCAGTTCCTCGCCCCGGACCAGATCGACCAACTGGCCCGGATCGTCGACGACTTGGACCTAGACGTCTTCGCGTTCGGCATCACGACGGACTTCCGCACGAAGCTCTTCCCCGGTTCGCAGCGCCTGATCGAACTGGCCGACCGCATAGAGACCCTGCAGGTCGAGGCGATGTGCTGGTGCGGGGCACGGGCCACGCACAACGCCCGTACGGTCGGCGGCGAGATGGTCGTGGACGGCGAGCAGGTCGTGGTGGGCGACGTGAACCGCTCCCCGGAGGAGATCAGCTACGAGGTGCTGTGCCGTCGGCATCATCGGCGGCGGATGACGGCTGCAGGGGCTCGGGCGGGTGCGCTTTCGCCGGATGTGCTGCCGGTCGGCACTGCCTGAGCCGAAGCCGGACCGGCTCCTCGCCTCGGTTTGTCACGAGGCCGGCTTCGGCCAGTGCGCCGCACGGTATTCGCGTGGGCGCATGGCTTTGAGCTCCAGGAAGCGGCGGTTGAAGTTGGCGAGGTTCTGATAGCCGCTGCGGGATGCCACATCGGTGATGGGGAGTTCGGTGGTGGTGAGCAGGCGGCACGCTGTTTCGATCCGCAGCTGGTTGACGTACTCGGTCAGGGTGCGGCCCATGGTGCGCCGGAAGAAGCGGCTGAACGACGTCGGGGCCATGTGCGCGATCGCGGCGATGCCGGAGAGCGTGACCGGGCGGGTGTGGGCTTGCTGCAGGTGGCGGCAGACGTCGTCGATGCGGCGCCGGGCGTCGGTGTCCGGGGTGGGCGCGTAGCCCTGGCCGGTGATCGGAACTGCGCCGGTGTCCTTGGCGAGGTGGCTGAGGACGTCGAGCAAGGTGATGGTGGCGGCGGCGCTGTCGGCTGCCTGCGGCAGACGGGCGAGCTGTCCGCGCGCCGTCTCGGCGCAGGTGCTGAACAGCAGTCCTCGCGCAGAGCGGTCCAACATGTGGCCTGTCGCGCGGAATTGAGGCAGGCGGAAGAAGTCGGGCCCGAGGCAGTCGTGGCGGAACTGCAGGACCGTCGCCCGGGCCGGCCCGTCGTCCGGCTCGGACGTGAAGGTGTGCGGCAGGTCGGGCCCGATCAGCATCAGGTCACCTGGTCGATAGGGCTCCACAGTGGTACCCACATAGCGGGTGCCGGCTCCCTCGGTGATCAGGACGAGCTCGTACTCGGCGTGGTGGTGCCAGCCGAACTCGAAGGACGGCTCGCTGCGGTTGAAGCATTTGAACGTGGTGTCCGGAGGCAGACCCCACTGCTCATGGCGTGGTCTCACCCGAGGCAGGCTACTTCCGGGGGAGAGCCGTCGTACGGGCCAACTGAGTACCGGAACCGGCCAGCGCAGGCGTGGTCCCTTCGGCCCGCTCGCGCGACTGTTGCTGATGGCAATCCGTAAGCATCCAGACCAAGGAGAAGGCAAGCATGACCGCGATCGCCGATTCCCGCGCCTGCGAGTTGGATCTCCCCTATGAGGGCCTGCCCGAGACCGCGACCGCCGACTTCCACCGCGACGGTTTCATCCATCTGTCCCGGGTGCTGTCGCCGGAGACGATCGCGGAGTACGAGCCGACGATCACCTCCGAGGTGATCCGGCTGAATACCCAGCACCTTCCGCTCGCCGAACGGGATACGTACGGAAAGGCATTTCTGCAGGTCACGAATCTGTGGCAGCAGAACGAGCAGGTCAGGCAACTGGTGTTCTCGCGGCGGCTGGCGAAGATCGCCGCAGATCTGCTCGGGGTGCACGCCGTCCGGATCTACCACGACCAGGCGCTCTACAAGGAGCCCTCCGGCGGCATCACGCCCTGGCACGCCGACCAGTACTACTGGCCGCTGGCGAGCGACCGCTGCCTGACGATCTGGCTTCCCCTGCAGGAGACCCCGCTGGAGATGGGCCCGCTGGCCTTCGCCCGGGGCAGCCACAATTTCGCGTACGGCCGCGACCTGCCGATCTCGGACGAATCGGAGGAGCAACTGCAACGTGCAGTGGCGGAGCAGCACTTCGACGACGTGGTCGAGCCCTTCGCCCTGGGAGACGCCAGTTTCCACCGGGGGTGGACCTTCCATCACGCGGGTCCGAACCGGGGGACGGTGCCACGACGCGTGATGACTGTCATCTACATGGACGCGGACATCCGGGTCGGCGAACCCACCAATGACCACCAGCTCGCCGACCGCAACTGGATGCCTGGCGCCGAGATCGGTCAGGTCCCGGACACCCCGCTCAATCCTGTGCTCTACGACGGCAGTCGGAGCACCACGCGAAAGCCGGTGTTGCCGCTGGAGCTGTCCGGGGTGTTTCCCATGCGGGCCGAGGTGCGGTAGCGCAGGCAGTACGACTCGTGGCACATGTGTGAGCCGCCCTTGAGCACGCGGGCCTGTCCGAACTCCGGGCCGGTCGGGTCGATGCGCGGGCCCTGCTTGTGGGAGTCCGGGCTGAACCAGTCGGCACACCACTCCCATACGTTCCCGGTGGTGTTGAACAGTCCGTAGGCGTTGGGCTCGAATGCGTCGACCGGGCAAGTGCCGGCATAGCCGTCGGCCGCGGTGTTGCGGCCCGGGAAGGTGCCGCGCCAGATGTTCATCCGGTAGCCGCCGCCCGGGTCGCGCTCCTGGCCCCAGGGATACGGCATCGCGGTCAGGCCGCCACGGGACGCGTACTCCCACTCGGCCTCCGTCGGCAGCCGCGCGCCGGCCCAGCGGCAGTAGGCGAGGGCATCGGCGTGCGAGACATGCACCACAGGGTGGTCCCACCGGCCGGAGCGGTGGCCGCGGCTGTCCAGATCCGAGCCAGGGCCTTCCGGCCGGCGCCAGTGTGCGCCATGTACCTGCCGCCACCACGGGGTTCCCACCGCCGCCCGCGTCGGCGGGAAGTCGCGGGGCAGGAAGCCGGCGAAGACGAAGGACCAGCCGAACCGTTCGGCGTCCGTCGTGTGGCCGGTGGCGTCCACGAAGGCGGCGAACTCCGCATTGCTGACCGCAGTGGCGCTGATCGTGAACGGGCTGACGGTGACGTCACGCACCGGCCCTTCGCCGTCCGCCGCGTACGGGCCGTCTGCGCAGCCCATCAGAAACGTGCCGCCCTCCAGCGCACACCAGCCCCTGTGCGGCCCCTTGTCAGCGGGCGTCGCAGCGCGGGTGGACAGGCCCAGGAGCGGTGCGGATACGACGACTGCGTCGGTGGCGATCCCGCCTCCGGGATCGCGCTGCGGTGCGCAGCAAGCAGGCCGGTCCTCGGGTTCGATGGCGCTCATATTCCTCTCGCAGGAGAAACGGTGGCGGCGACGGTGGTCAGGTGCGCGATCTGTACCTCTCCGCCGGGCCAGGTGATGTGCACCGCCGGGCCGTTCACCTGCACATCGGGGAGGGCTGGGGCCGTACCGTGCCCCGGTTCCGACAGGGAGGCGCAGTACACGAACAGGCCGTCGCCGACCGTGCCTTCGGCGACGGGCATGCGGGTTGCCTCCGCGTAGGCCGTGCGGCCGACGGGGACAGAGGCCGCGGGGCCCTCGAAGCCGTGCACAGGGTGCAGGGCGGAGACCGCACGGTCGCCGTCGACGGCCCAGCCGGACGCGCGCACACGGGTGCCGGGAACGGCACCCTCGACGCGGTGGATGCGCACCTCCGCCGCCCCCCGTGCAAGGGTCATCGAGGCGATGCGCGCGCTGCCTGCAGGAGCCCGCTGGACCGAGGCCGCCCAGCCGTCCCCCGAGCCGAGCGGTGTGATCCGGCCGCGCCGTGTGATGCCCCCGTCCTCGACGAGGCCGAAGTGATTGTCCGGTGCGGCATCCGGCTCGGTGGGTCCGCTGTGGGTGGAGTACGCGAGCCGGGCGTACAGCGGGTCATCGCACTCGGGGCGGACGATCTGCCCGTCGCTGCCGTGGTTGTGCACCCGCACGACACCGTCGGCCGCCGTCGACTGCACCAGCCAGCCGGGTGCGGACAGTGCGGTGACCGAGTCCTCGGCCTCGACGGGAGCGGGGCGCTCGACGGCCGTCCACTCGGGGTGGTCCGCCGGCAGGAGCAGACCGATGAACGCCTTGGCGGCCCAGTACGGTGACGCGGGCCCCGAGTACTCCTGCAGGACCGCCGGGTACGGGCCGTGCCAGCCCAGGGAGAGCAGCCCGTCGGCGACTGCTCCCCGGTCGGTGAAGTAGCGCAGCGCGCCCGAGGAGATCCGCCGGGTGGCGCCGGTGGCGAGCGGGGTGTGCCCGGTCAGGGCGCCCGCCCAGAGCGCGGACGTGGTCGCGAAACGGTAGGTCAGCGAGCGCCCGATGGCGAGGGGCGAGCCGTCCGCGCCGAACAGGCGGGAGTAGTCCGCCAGAAACTCGTGCAGCCGGCCTCCGTACCGTGCGAGCAGTTCCTCGTCGCCGCTCAGCCGTGCGTGCAGCACCGGGTAGAGGTGCATCGCCCAGCCGTTGTAGTGGTCGAAGGACCGCTCCGGGCCGTCGGTGTACCAGCCGCCTCCCACGTACCACTGCTCGATGTGCGCCAGACCGCGCCGGATCGCGGCGCGGGATGCCTTTTCGTGGTGGCCGGCCTCGGCGAGGAAGCCGCCGACGGTGAGCGGGAAGAGCCACCAGTTGTTGTTGACCGGGGGAGTGCCGAGCACCTCCGACAGCCAGTCGGCGGCGCGCGTCTGTACGTCCTCGGCCAGGTGGTCCCAGAGCCACGGTCGGGTCAGACGCAGGCCGAGCGCGACCGACGCCGCCTCCACCCAGGCCTGGCCGCACTCCGAGGGACGCGGCCAGGACTCGGCGTCGTCCCGTCCCGGAGTACGGGTGCCCGCGGCGAGGCCGTCCGCGTAATGCGGCAGCATCCCGTGCGGATCGGCGCCGCCGGCACCGGCGACACGGAACGCGGCCATCAAGAACGTACGGGCGTAGCCCTCGAGACCGTCCGAGCGCGGGCCCGACGAACTGGCCCGCCCCGGAAGGGAGATCAGCGCGCCACCGGGCGAGGCGTACCCGCGCACTGCCGTGAGCAGACCGTCGGCGACGGCCTCCCAGTGGGCGCGGGTCCAGCCGGTGTGCGGACTCGTCGTGCGGTCCTCGGGCGGCAGTTGCCACATGGGGTCACTCCGGGAACGGGGGCGGGTTCCGGCCAGGTCGTACGGGAGAGGTGCCGTCCATCCGCAACGGTGGCGGGCGGCCCTCGTGTTCAGACCAGGCGCAGGCTCGCGCGGGACTGCGCCTGGCTGCTGGTGCCGGCGTACACGTCGATACGGCCGCGCTCGACCAGGTAGGTACCGGACGGGTCGTTGGTCCAGAAGCCCAGGTCCTCGGCGCCGAGACGGAAGCGTACGAGGCACTCCTCGCCCGGCTCCAGCGCCACCCGCTCGAAGCCGCGCAGCTTCCGCACCGGCTGCGCGACGCTCGCCGCGACGTCGTGGACATACACCTGGACCACCTCGTCGCCGGCCAGCGAACCGGTGTTGGCGAGGCTCACCGTGACCTCGACGCTCTCGCCGCGCTCCAGTGCGTCCACCGGGATCTCCTCGTGGCTCAGCTCCGGCGCGCCGGTTGCGAACGTGGTGTAGCTGAGCCCGTGGCCGAAGGCGAACTGCGGGCCGTCGGGCAGGTCCAGGTACTTCGACACGTACTTCTCGACCTGGTCGTACGGCCGGCCCGTGGACTCGTGGTTGTAGTAGATGGGGATCTGACCGACGTTCCTCGGGAAGGAGACCGGCAGTTTGCCGCCGGGGTTGACCTTGCCGAAGAGCACATCCGCCACGGCGTGGCCGGCCTCGATGCCCGCGTGCCAGGCCTCGAGGATCGCGGGCGCGCGGTCGACCCAGCTGCCGATGGTGAGCGGGCGGCCGTTGACCAGCACGACCACGAAGGGCTTGCCGGTCGCGGCGACGGCCTCGATCAGCTGCTGCTGTCCCGCGGGCAGGTCGATGTCGCTGCGGGCGGCGGCCTCACCGCTGATCGCCGAGTCCTCGCCGACCACGACGACGGTGAGGTCGGCGGCATTTGCGGCGGCCGCCGCCATGGCCGGATCGGAGCCCGAGTGAAGGATGTCGGCGTCCGGTGCCGCTTCGCGGACAGCGGCCAGGATGCTGACCGACTCGAAGTGGAGCCGGCCGGGACCGGCCCAGGTCCCGTGCTGGTCGACGGAGTCGGCGTGCGGCCCGACGACCGCGATCGAAGCGGTGGCGGGGCTGATCGGCAGCACGGCGCCGTCGTTCCCCGGGAAGTCGTCGTTCTTCAGGAGCACCATCGAGCGGGCGGCGGCGTCCCGCGCGGCCGCCCGGGCCTCGGCGGTGGGCTCCGTGATCTCCTGTGCCATGTCGGTGTACGGGTCGTCGAAGAGACCGAGCGCGAACTTGAGGCGCAGGATGCGGCTGACGGCGTCGTCGAGGCGGTCCATGGAGATCCGGCCCGCGGCGAGCAGTTCCTTGCCGTGGTCGAAGATGTGGGTGGAGACCATCTCCATGTCCAGGCCGTGGTTCAGGGACAGTTCGGCGGCGTGCGCGGCGTCCTCGGCGAAGCCGTGCGCGACAAGTTCCATGACGCCGGTGTAGTCGCTGACCACGAACCCTTCGAAGCCCCACTCCTCTTTGAGGATGGTGTTCATGGTGTGGTTGTTGGCATGCGCGGGTACGCCGCCGACGGTGTTGAACGCGGCCATCACCGTGGTCGCACCGGCGTCGAGCGCGGCCTTGAACGGCGGCAGGTAGTGGTTGCGGAGCCGCTGCTCGGATACGTCCACGGTGTTGTAGTCGCGGCCGCCCTCGGCCCCGCCGTACGCCACGAAGTGCTTGGCGCAGGCGGCGACATGGTGCTTGGAGGCGAGGCCGGAACCGTCGGGCGGACCCTGGTAGCCGAGCACCTTGGCCACCGCGAGTGCGGCGTTGAGGTACGGGTCCTCGCCACAGGACTCGGCGATCCGGCCCCAGCGCGGCTCATGGGTGACGTCCATCATCGGCGAGAAGGTCCAGCGCACACCCTGCGAACGGGTTTCGACGGCGGAGACCCGCGCGTCGGCCTCGGCCACGGCCGGGTCGAAGGCCGCGGCCTGCGCGAGCGGGATCGGGAAGGTCGTCCAGAAGCCGTGGATGACATCGAAGCCGAAGAGTAGCGGGATGCCGAGCCGGGACTCCTCGACCGCGAGGCGCTGGAGGTCGTTGGTCCACTTCGCACCGTGCAGGTTGAGGACCGAACCGAGCTTGCCCGCGCGGGCCGCCGCCTCGATCTCGGCGGTCTGGCCGCCGCCCGGACCGGTGGCTCCGGACCATGTCAACTGCTGGACCTGGCCGAGCTTCTCCTCGGTCGTCATCCGGCCGAGGAGTTCCTTGACCTTGTCGTCGTGCGTGCGAAGCATGTCGCGTCCTTCTGGGGCCGGGGTGCAGGGGGCCGGTGGGGTCATTGCCGGACGGGGACCGTGGCGGTTAGTGTCTCCGCAGCAAAATGTAAGCGCATTCAGATCAGGGATCAAGGGTACGTCGCCACCTCGTCGCTCAATCCGGCCCGGGCCGGCAGACGGGAGTTCGAAGACCGGACCCAGGAGGTGCCCCATGGGCTCAGACGCCGGACACGGCAGCGCGCTACGGATCATGAGCTTCAACCTGCAGGTCGACTGGGAGGGGGCACCGCACCCGTGGAGCACGCGCAGGGAGGCGGCCGTTGCCCTCCTGCGTCACGAGCGGCCCCATCTGCTGGGCACTCAGGAGGGGTTGCACTCGCAGGTCGGCGACGTCCAGGAAGGACTCGGTCCCGACTACGCCTTGATCGGTGAGGGCCGTGAAGGCGGCGAGAGAGGAGAGCACATGGCCGTCCTCTACGACCGGAACCGCCTCGAATCCCTGGACCACGGTCACTTCTGGCTCTCGGACACCCCGCACGCATCGGGTTCCGAGACCTGGGGCGGCGGCTGTCCACGCATGGTCACCTGGGTCCGTATGCGTGACCTTGCCACCGGCGGCGAACTCCTCGCCGCCAATACACACCTCGACCATGAGAGCGCTTACGTGCGGGCGCGTTCGGCGGCTCTTCTCGCTGAGCGCCTGGACGTCCTGGCCGTGGACGTTCCCCGCCTGATCACCGGTGACTTCAATACGCCGGCAGGCGACCCGGAGGTGCACGGTGTGCTCCGCGCGCGGGCCGGCCTGGAGGACACCTGGGACACCGCCGAGCGCCGCGGCCGGACGTACGGCACCTTCCACGACTACGGCCCGCTCCGCCCCGACGGCGCGCGCATCGACTGGATCCTTGCCTCGCGCGGCACGCGCGTACAGGAGACGTCCGTCGTGCTGCCCGCGCCGAACGCCGCCCGACCCAGTGATCACCTTCCGGTACGGGCAGTCGTCGAGCTGCCCCGCTGACCACACTGTCCGGTGGAACGAGGTCGTCCCGCCGGACGAGACCGACCCACCGGACGAGACCGACCCACCGGACGAAACCGACCCGCCGGACGAGACAGACCCACCGGACCTGTAGGACCCGTCGGCCCGGCCTGCCCTTGTAGCGCCGTCAGCCCTGTGTCCCGCAGCCGGTCCCCTGGATCACCCGCCTCAAGGAGTCCCATGCCGACCCGCCGTCCCGCCACCGAGTGGCTCGCCGACGCCGTGCTCTACCAGATCTATCCGCAGTCCTTCGCCGATTCCGACGGTGACGGCATCGGCGACTTCGCCGGTATCGAGGCGAAGCTCGACCACCTTCAGTGGCTCGGTGTGAACACCGTCTGGTTCAACCCGTGTTTCGCCTCACCGTTCGACGACGCGGGCTACGACGTGGCCGACTACCTCAACGTCGCCCCGCGCTACGGCACCAACGAGGATCTCGCCCGGCTCACCGAGGCCGCCGGACGCCGCGGCATCCGGGTCCTCCTCGACCTGGTCGCGGGCCACACCTCCGACCAGCACCCCTGGTTCAAGGCTTCCGCGAACGACCCGTCCGACCAGCGCTTCATCTGGGCCGCGACCGACGAGGCCCCGGAGGGCTTCGTCGCCTCGCCCGGCAGCCGCCCCGGCTTCTACCAGCCGAACTTCTTCGAGTCCCAGCCCGCCCTCAACTTCGGCCACGCGCGCATGGATCCGGCGGAGCCCTGGCGTCTTCCTGTCGACGCAGACGGTCCTCGCGCCAACCGTCAGGCGCTGCGCGACATCATGGACCACTGGCTGGGCCTCGGCCTGTCCGGCTTCCGCGTCGACATGGCCGCCTCGCTGGTCAAGGACGATCCGGGCCACGTCGAGACCGCCAAGCTGTGGCGCGAACTGCGCGACTGGCTGGACGAGCGGCACCCGCAGGCCGCCCTGCTCTCCGAGTGGGGCGACCCGCAGGTCTCCGTCCCGGCCGGCTTCCACGGCGACTTCTTCCTCCAGTTCGGCCCGCGCGATGACGGGGCCGCGCTGAAGTCCCTCTGGAACAACGGGGAGGGCACCGTTCACGAGGCATGGGAGCCCCTTGAGCCGTACTTCGGCGCCAAGGGCGAGGGCACCATGGCCGTCTTCCTCGATGCCTGGCGCGAGGCGACGGAGATCATCGGTGACGCGGGCTTCATCTCGCTCCCGACCGCCAACCATGACTTCTCGCGCCTGGCCACCGGCCCCCGCACCGCCGAACAACTTCCCGCCGCCTTCGCCTTCCAGCTGACCTGGCCGACGCTCCCCGCGATCTATTACGGCGACGAGATCGGCATGCGTTACGTCCCGGACACTCCCACCCACGAGGGCAGCCGCCTCGGCCCCCGCTACGACCGTGCGGGCTCGCGCACCCCCATGCAGTGGGACGACACCGTCAACGCGGGCTTCTCCACCGCCCCCGCCGAGGACCTCTACCTCCCCCTCGACCCGGACCCGTCCCGCCCGAACGTCGCCGCCCAGCGCGCCGACGAAGGCTCCCTGCTCCACCTCGTCCGCCGTCTGATCGCCCTCCGGAAGGCCACGCCCGAACTCGGCTCGTCCGGCAGCACGGAGATCCTGCATGAGGGCTATCCCCTGGCCTACATCCGCGGAGGCCGCTACCTGGTCGTCGTGAACCCGCGCCGCGAAGCTGCGCGGATCGCCGCACCGGAAGGCGTCGTCGCCACCCCGCTGGAAGCCGCGGGCGTCACGGTCGCCGACGGCCACATCAGCGCCGAGGGCTTCGGCTACGGCGTCTTCACCCTCGACCACCCGACGCGTACCGACCCCGCCGAGCGCCACTCCGCGTAAGAACGGACGTAAGGGGCCCTCCCGCAGCCGCGGGAGGGCCCCTTCGCCGTGTGCCGGATCAGCCCTTGCGGACCGTGAACTCCCGGCGCCTGACCCGCAGTACGGTCCGGCCGCCCTCGGACCTGGCCTTCGCGCCCTCCGCTCGGGCCGGCCCGTCGATCGCGACGACCGCCTCGTCACCGAGCGTGCGGAAGGTGACCTCGCCGTCCTCGGCCCCGACGATCTCGGCTGTCGCGTACGCGATCCGCATGCCGCCTGCTTCGAGGCCGAGCGGCAGGACGGCCGAGCTGCGGCCCGCCAGGTGGAGCCGCTCGCCGCCGAAGAGCGCCTTGCCCTTCTCGGTCGCGGTGAAGGACTCGCCGTACCCGGAGGTCAGGTTGAAGGCGTGCATCACGCGGCCGTGCTTGCCCTTGCTGGTGAGCAGCAGGACGGCGGGCCGGGTGGCGGAGTGGGTGATGGCCGGCCTGGCGTCGAGCGCGGCCATCGCCTTGCCCCAGAACTCCAGGTCACCGCGGTAGTTGCAGGTCACCACCACAGCCCGGCCCTTTCCGACGGGGATGTCGAAGCCGCAGCCCTTCTTCGTCGTGTACTCGCGCAGGACGGTGGTGCCGCGCTCGGCCGTGCACAACTGGGTCTTGTCGAGGCGGATCTCGGCGATGCCGTCCGCCCAGCCGTGCGCGGTGACGGAGAGCCGGAAGCGCTCGGCGCCGGTCAGGACCTTCTCGGGCCGCAGACCGAGGGCGTCGCGCAGAGCGGTGTACTCCGAGCCGTCCATGTCCTTGCCGGGGACCAGGCCGGACAGGAGCAGCTTGCCGCCCGCCTTCAGGTACGCGACCAAGCGGTCCTGAACCTTACGGCCCAGGTACTCGCCGGTGGCCAAGGCGATGAGGGGCCGCTTCGCCGGGTCGAGCTCCGTGGCCTGCAGGTCGACGCTGTCGTAGCGGAAACCGCTGAAGAGCAGCGAGCGGGACAGGGCCGCGCGCGGGCCGAAGCCGCGGATGCTCTGCACGTCGGCGAGTACGGCGTCGACGGACTCGCGGCCCGGCGGGTGGTACTCGGTGAGGTAGTGGTCGGGGACGAAGCCCAGGGTGACCGGGTCGTGTTCGGGCCTCATCGTCGCGAGCAGCGGCGCGAGCGCCCGCACCGCGTGCGCGCTCGCCTTCGTCGGCTCGAAGCTGACGCCCCGCCGTCCCTCGGGATCGACGGGCGCGGCGAACCCGTGCCGCTCGCCCGTGTGCCCGATGCGGTCGTTGCCGTTGCCGACGGGCTTGTCGAACTTCGGGTTGAAGCCCCCGGCGAACAGGTAGTAGTTGAACATCTTGACGCCTTGGGCCAGACACAGGCTCGTCTTGAGCCAGGTGCTCTCGGCGTCCGTCTGGTTGGCGTTGTCGTTGCCGTAGTCCGCGTGACCGGCGTCGAACTCCAGGACGGACAGCGGCTGTTCGCTGCCGCTGACGGCCGTGGTGAACGCGTTGATGAGGTAGAGGTCGGTGACGTTCTTGACGTCGAGGCTGCCGAGGTAGAAGTCGGATCCGGGGATGATGTCCGGCTTGCCGGCGAAGGTCTCCATCAGCTGGCTGACGCCGATGGGGTACTGCAGGGCGTTGTTGCTGCCGGTGCCGTGGATGTTGATCAGGAACGGGATGCCGGTCACGCCGGCGGCCTCCGCGTACCCCTTCAACTCGGCGGTGTAGCGGGCGAACCGGCCGCGCATGAAGGTGCCAAGGTCATGCATCAGGGCGGCGGCGTACGCGTTCTCGGGCTTGCGTATCGCCGCGTTGCGGTTCTCGGCGGCCTTGCCCGCGAAGGGGTAGCGGTCACCGAGCTTGTCGCCGTAGGTCTTCTCCAGCCAGGAGTTGAAGTCGCCGAGGAGGTGGTCGGTGAGGTCGGGTCCGTTGCTCACCCAGGCCAGCATGCCGATCTCGTTGCACAGCTGGTAGGCGATGACGCCGGGCTTGTCCTTGGTGTGCAGGCGTTCGGCGATCACCGGGTTCACGGCGTCGTACCAGCGCTTTGTCTCTTCGAGGAAGGCGGGCGCGAGGTAGTCGACCGTGGGGGTGGTGGCCTTGCGGCCGTCCCAGCCGGTCGCGTTGATCTCCGGGTGTTCCTCGCGGACCCGCTCGGGCACACCCTCGCCCTCCAGCTCGCCCATCGTGAACGGGCCGGGGCGGGCGATGATCATGAAGCCGTTCTCGCGGCACAGATCGAGGAAGGCGCCCAGGTCGCGCTCGGGGCGGGTCTTCCCGGTGAGGTCGATGTCGCCGTCGGAGGTCTCGTGCCACATCCACGGTATGTACGTGGCGATGGTGTCGAGGCCGGCCTCCTTGGCGCGGTCGAGCCGGGACTGCCAGTCGGCCTTCTTCAGGCGGAAGTAGTGGATCTCGCCGGCCATGACGACGCTCGGCTCGCCGTCGATGAGGATCTGGCGGTCCCGGAAGGTGACGGCGGGACGGGCGGCGGGCCCGGCCGGTGCACCGGCGGGCGTGGCGGGTACGGCGGCGGTGGCGGGCTGCGCAGCGCCGAGGACGCTGCCTGCTGCGGCCAGGGCGCTGCCGGCCGCGAGCACGGTTCTGCGGCTCGCGCCGCTCGGGATGGATGTGGCCTCGTGCGTCATGTGCGGCTCCAGACGTCAGGTGTGAGGGGGATCCGGATACGGCTCACCCGCCCCGGTCGCGGCGGACCGGGGCGGGGAGGTGCGTGCAGTGATGCCGGGGTGCGAAGGGGAGCGGTGGTGCCGGGGTGGCTCAGACGTGCTCGGGCTTGTCCCCGTAGTGCAGTTGGAGCGCGGTGAGCTGCTCGGTCAGCTCCTTGACGAGCTCCGCGTACGCCGGATCCGCGTACCGGTTGTGCAGCTCGTCGGGGTCGGCGACCAGGTCGAACAGCTCCCACTCGGGCGTGCGTGTCTCGTCCTTGGCGCCGACCTGACCCGAGCCGTGGCCCGGGTAGTGGATCAGCTTGTGCGTGTGGGTGCGGATGCCGTAGCTGGCCTGGACGTTGTGGCACACGTCGAGGTGCTCGAAGTAGCGGTAGTACATCGCCTTCCGCCAGTCCTGCGGCCGCTCGCCCGAGAGCAGTGGCTTGAGGCTGCTGCCCTGCATCCGTGGATGCGCTTCCACACCCGCCATGTCGAGGAAGGTCTGCGCGTAGTCGACGTTGACGACGAGTTCGTCGCAGGAGCTGCCGGGCGGTGTGACGTCCGGCCAGCGCACGACGAGGGGGATACGGAGCGACGGGTCGTACATGAACCGCTTGTCGAACCAGCCGTGTTCACCCAGGTAGAACCCGTGGTCCGAGGTGTAGACGACAGCCGTGTCGGACTCGAGCCCGGTGACGTCGAGGTAGTGGAGCACCCGGCCGACGTTCTCGTCGAGCGCCGCGATGACCCGGAGGTACTCCTTGATGTAGCGCTGGTAGCGCCACTCGCGCTCCTCGCGCTCGCTCAACCCCTCGGGGACCGGCGCCTTGAGGTCGTGCGGCTGAAGATCGCGCATCCGCATCTCTGCTTCGGCGGCGGCGTGGGCACGGTCGCTGTAGTCGTCGTGGAGGGTGGCAGGGGCCGGAATCTCCACGTTCTCGTACAGGTTGCGGTGCCGCTCGGCGGGTTCGAACGCGCGGTGCGGGGCCTTGTGCTGGATGAGCAGCGCGAACGGCCGGTCGGGGTCGCGCTTGTCGAGCCAGTTCAGGGCCAGGTCGGTGATGAGGTCGGTGACGTAGCCGGTGTACTGCTTCTCGCCGTCCCGCGTCACGAAGGACGGGTCGTGGTAGACGCCGTGTTCCGGCAGGACCTCCCAGTAGTCGAAGCCGACCGGGTCGGACTTCCCACCGTGGCCCAGGTGCCACTTGCCCACGATCGCGGTCTGGTAGCCGTCCGCCTGGAGCATCTCGGGGAAGGATGGCTGGGTGGCGTCGAACTTCTGGCCCTGCTGCTCCAGCGTCGTCATCCCGTTGACGTGGCTGTAGGTCCCGGTCAGGAGCGACGCGCGGGCGGGCGAGCAGATCGAGTTGGTGCAGAAGGCGTTGTCGAAGCGCATGCCTTCGGCGGCAAGGCGGTCCACGGCGGGCGTCTTGTTGATGACGCTGCCATAGGCGCCGATGGCCGGCACGGCATGGTCGTCGGTCATGAAGAAGACCAGGTTGGGGCGCTGGTCGCGGGCCGCACTCACAGACCGAAGTCCTCCTTGGCGAGCGTGGTGTTCAGGCGGCGGGCACCCGCGCCCCGCAGGAAGGGGCGCTGCAGCAGACCCGGCTTGAGCACCTGCGCGAAGGCGGCAGCGGCCATGCCCTGGTCGAGCGAGAGCATGCGGTCGCTGACCTTGCCCGTGCTCACGTTGACGGAGTCGTAGAAGCCCATGCCGTCCTCGTAGGAGTCGAAGTCACGGGCGATACGGCGCAGGTTGTCCATCGCGTCCTTGGGCCGGATCATCAGCGCCATCGCGCCGGCGTGCGGGGTGACGACGCCGTTCGTGTACGCGGAGGGGTCCGGCATCGGCTCGCCGTACGGGACGTAGGTCCGGTCGGTGTTGGAGCAGTAGCCCTCGGGCGAGATGCCGAGGAACTGCACGCCGTACTCCTGGTAGCCGCCCTCGGGGACGTTGCACGGGGAGAAGCCCCAGTAGCCGTACTCGGTGTCGATCAGACCGTGGTCGCGCTGGCCGAGCACATGGTGGGTGAGTGTGGTGCGCCAGGAGGAGCTGAGCTTCGCGGAAGGGACGAACAGCTCGGGCATCAGCTGGCCGAACATGTCGCCGCCCCAGCCGGGGACGACGTTGCGGCCGCGGTAGGTGTAGTGGCCGTTGAAGTAGCGCACGCCGTCGCGTGTGACCCACTCGCCCTTGGGCGGCATCTCCTGCTTCTGGTCAGGGGCGAACGTGCGCAGCATGTGCCAGTAGTGGCTGGTCGGAGCGGTGCCGTCGGTGATGGCGAGATAGCCGGCCATACGGGTCTCGGAGACCAGGGCGCCGTAGTGGTACGGAGTGAGCGTGTTCTCCTCGACCTTGAAGCCGGTGTGCATGAGACCCGGGTGGGCGACCGGGTCGGCGGCGTCATAGGCGTTGTAGAAGAAGGACCAGTCGATGCCGGCGCGCAGCTTGCGGATGCGGGCGGCGAGGGCGGGCTCGGCGGCGTCCTCGGCGATCCGAAGGCCGACGTCGAGCCAGGCGTTGTCGACGGTCGAGAGCAGCAGGTTGACCTTGGCGCCGCTGCCGGGCCACTCGCGCAGCACCTCACCGGTGAACGTGTTGTACCAGTTCACCCAGAAGCCGTGGAAACGTTCCAGCTTCTCGACGGTCGTGATCGTACGGGTGAGGCGGCGCTGCATCTCGCGTTCGGTGATCACGCCGAGTCCCGCGGCGGCGACGGTCGACCACATCCAGCAGCCGATGTTCGTCGTCGAGGTGTTCTCGGTGAGCACCGGCTTGTCGCCGCCGAGGTTGATGTTGTCGGCGGGCAGTCCGCTCTCGGGGACCATCGCTTCGAGGGAGCGGTACGTGTCGGCGAACCAGCGGCGCAGCTGCGCCTCGGTGTCCAGGCCGCGCGCGGAGGCCATGGAAGGGGAGCCCAGGGCGAGGGCGGCCGAGGTGCCCGCGGTGGCGGCAAGGAACGAGCGTCGTTTCACGGCTGTTCAACTCCTGTGGTGGGAGGAAGGGTTCGTGGGGGGACGGGATCGTGCGGGAGGGCGGGATGGTCAGACGCGGGTCAGGCGCAAGGTGCGGCGGCCCGGCATGGGCAGGACGAGAGAGGTGCGGCAGACGCCGTCGTCGGCGGCGCGCAGGGTGTGTTCGCGCGCTGCGTCACCGGCGTGCACGCGATAGGGCGCGCCCGGCTCGAGTCCGCGGACCTCGACGGTCGCCTGTCGTTCGAGCAGAGGGTCCGGCGAAGCCCCCGTACGGTCCGGGGCCGTGTTCACGAGGAGCACTTCGATCGCGTCCTCGCAGCCGCCGGCAGTCGCCCTCACCAGGGCACGTGCCCCGTCTCCTGTGACGCGGACCGTGTGCGGGTCACCGGCGTCGACGGCGACCCGCACGGCAGCCGGCCTGCTGCCCCGCGCGAGCGCGCAGCCGCGCACGGTGTCCGGCAGCGGCGGCTGCGTGCCGCGAGCGGTCCGGGGCGCGACCCGGTACCAGTAGCCGTGGCCCGCCTCGACGCGTGTGTCCGCGTACGGCGGGCGGTCCACGCCTGCCGGGTGCAGTGGTGCGTACGGGCCCTCGTACTGGTCGGCGCGGTGCACGAGATAGCCGAGCGCGCCGTCCACCGGCTCCCAGTCGAGCAGCACGTGACCGATGCCGTCACGTGAGCGCAGCACCGTGCGATACGGGGGCATGGTCAGCCTTTCCAGAGCCGGTGTCGGACGGGCTTCACTTGAGGCCGGAGGTGGCGATTCCCTGGGTGAAGTGGCGCTGGAGGAGGACGAAGACCGCGATCACCGGGAGCACCACCAGGAAGGCGCCGGCCATCATCACGCCGTTGGAGCCGTCGGCCAGGGTGGGGTCCGTCGCGAAGGTCGCGAGGGAGACCGGCAGCGTGTACTTGTCCGGGTCGTTGGTGACGACCAACGGCCACAGGAAGTTGTTCCACGAACCGAGGAAGACGAAGATCGTGAGCGTGGCGAGGGCCGGCTTGACCAGCGGCATCACGATCCGCCAGAAGATGTACCACTCGCGGGCACCATCGATCCGGGCCGCTTCGAGCAGCTCGTCGGGGATGGCCATCATGAACTGCCGCATCAGGAACACCCCGAACGCGCCTGCCGCGAACGGCAGGATGAGCGCCGCGTAGGAGTCGATCAGCTCCATCTTGCTCATCATCACGAACTTCGGCAGCAGCATCAGATTGCCGGGCACCATCAGGGCGCCGAGCACCACGGCCAGTACGTACCGCTTGCCCGCGAAGTTCAGCTTGGCGAGCGCGTAGCCCAGCATCGAGCAGAACACCACATTGCAGACGGTGACGGCGGTCGCGACGATCGCCGAGTTGGCGAACGCCTGACCGAAGTCCATGAGGTCGAGCAGCTTGCGGAAGTTCGCGAGCGTCCACTCGGTCGGGATCCACACCGGCGGGCTCGCGCCCAGATCCTTCTGTGTCTTGAAGGCGGAGACCGCCATCCACAGGAAGGGGGCGGACATCACGAGCAGGCCGATGGTCAGCAGCGTGTACGTGAGGGCGGAAGAGCCCGGCGTGCGCGAGGTGGCCGTCCGCCCCTTCCGGGGCGCGCGGGAGTCCGCGTCCGCCTGCTCGCGCGCGTCTTCGAGCTCGGTGGCGCTCATCGGGTCTTGTCCTTCAGCAGGCGGAACTGGAGCAGCGTGACGGCCAGGACGATCGTGAACAGGACGTACGCCATGGCGCTTGCGGAGCCCATATGGAAGAAGCTGAAGCCCTGCTCGTACATGTGCAGCGACACGGTCAGGGTGCTGTCGCCGGGGCCGCCGTTGGTCATCACGAACGGTTCCTCGAAGACGTTCAGGAAGCCGATCGTGGTCATGACGGAGACGTAGAGCATCGTCGGGCGGAGCAGCGGGACCGTGATCCGGCGGAACTCCTGGAACGCTCCCGCGCCGTCGAGCTTGGCGGCCTCGCGGACCTCGGTCGGGATGGCCTGCAGGCCGGCCAGGAAGAGAACCATCGCGGTGCCCATGTTGCGCCAGACGGCCATCACGATCAGGGACGGCATGGCGAGCGTCTCGGAGCCGAGGAAGTCCGGGGTGGAGAAGCCCAGTTGAGCGCCGAGCCCGGCGATCAGACCCTCCGAAGGGTCGAGCACGAACCGCCAGATGACAGCCACCGCGACGATCGCGGTGACCACCGGGACGTAGAAGCCGACCCGGAAGAACGTCCGGAAGCGCTCGATGCCCGAATTGAGCAGGACGGCTGCGACCAGGCCGCTGCCGATGGTCAGCGGTACGCCGAGCACCACGAAGTACGCCGTGTTGAACATGGCCTTGACGAACTTCTCGTCGTCGGCGAGCGCGGTGTAGTTCTCCAGACCGACGAACTCGGCGTCGAGCGGATTGGTGACGTTGCGCAGGCCGAAGTCCGTGAAGCTCATCAGGAGAGTGGCCACGATGGGGAACGCCATGAAGGTCAGGAAGAAGACCAGGAACGGCGTGGAGTAGAGCCAGCCCGCGAGGTTCTGCCGGGAGAGCCGGTCGGGGCGGAACTTGTGGCCCGCACCGGCCTGCTTCCCGTCGGAGCCGCCGGCCGGGGCCGCGGCCCCGGCCGGGCGCCGGGCCCGGTCCTGGGCCGCGGCCTTGGTGGCGGCGTTGCTCACTTGGAGATCAGCCCTTCGGTGGTCTTCTGGAGCTTCTTCGCCTCGGTGGCCGGGTCGCCGCCCTGGGCGATCTTCTCCAGGGTGGCCTCGATCTGCGCGGCGATCTCGTTCCACTTCTCGAGCGCGGGGACGGCCTTGCCGGTGTCGAGCGTCCTGCGGAACACCTCGAGGCTCTCGGCTTCCTTGCTGTCCGTGAGCTGAGGCTGGTCGAAGGCGGCCTTGTTGGCCGGGATCGACTTGGCCATCTCGTACCACTTGCCCTGCATCTCGGGCGTGGTCAGGTACTTGGTGAACGCCTCGGCCGCGGCCTTGTGCTCACTGTCCTTGAAGGTCACGAGCGAGGCGCCGCCGACCCAGGAGACCGAGCCCTCGGGCCCGGCCGGCAGCGGGGCGACCTTCCACTTGCCCTTGATCTGCGGCTGCTGGTCGTTGAGGTTCTGGACCATCCACGGGCCGGACATGAACGTCGGTTCGTCGCCCGACGCGAAGGTCTTGGCCACGTCGGCGCCGACCTGGAAGTTCTTCTTGGCGAGGCCGTCGGCGAAGTAGCTGCCCCACTTCTCGAAGGCCTTCACGGCCTCGGGGGAGCCGAGTGCGGACTTGCCGTCCTTGTCGACGATGTCGCCGCCTTCGCCGTACAGGAACTGCAGGAAGCCCTGCCAGGCGCCGGTGTTGCCGGGCTGGAGGGCGGTGCCCCACTTGGAGCCGCCCTTCTTGTACGCCTCGGCGAGCTTGTGGTGGTCCTCCCACGTGGTGGGGGCCTCCTTGACGCCCGCCTTCTCGGCGAGGTCGGTGCGGTAGTAGAGGCCGCGTACATCGGCGTACCACGGCACGCCGTAGGCGACGCCGTCCGCCACGTTGTTGTTCCAGGTGGCCGGGAAGAAGTCGGACTTCTTGAAGGTCTTCTCGTCCACCGGCTCCAGCGAGTCGAGCGCGATGAACTGGCCCATCATCGTGGAGCCCATCTGCGCCATGTCCGGGAGGGTCCCGGCCGCCGCGGCGGAGGTCATCTTCTGACCCACGACGTCCCAGCCGACCGGGGTCACCTTCACGGTGATGTTCGGATTGTCCTTCTCGAAGTCCTTGGCGACCTCGGAGAGCCGCTTGGCTTCCTCGCCCATGCCCCAGACGGTCAGCGTCTGCTTCGCGTCGGCGGTCTTCTGTTCGCCGCTGCTGCCGCCGCAGGCGGTCAGGCTGAGAGCGGTCACCACCGTGACGGCTATGCCGACAACGGGCTTGGCCAGGCGTGCCATACGGCTCCTCCTAGAGCTCATGTATGCGCTCCCTGAAAGCGCATACATGACTTTGCAGCACGCAATGGTTCCGCTCAAGGGGAGTGCGCGTAACGCTTGCGTAACGCGCGGGTGGCGCAGCTGTTTTGGTGCGGTCGGCCTGGTTGTCGGCGTCGTACGGCGGGTTCAGAGGCCGCCCGTACCCCGGGAGCTGTCTACGCCGCCGGGCTCGGCGGGCACCCGCAGCTCTCCCGGTACGTCGCCGACACCGGCAACACCCTTGCTTCCGTGGGGCGTTCGCGCTGCTCGAGCCGTGCCACGAGCAGCTCGACGGCCGCCACACCCAGCTGTCCCATGGGCTGGCGCACCGTCGTGAGGGTCGGTCGCACCAGGCGGCTCAGCGGAATCCCGTCGAATCCGGTCAGGGCGAGATCGCCGGGTACGGAGAGGCCGCGTTCCTGGAGGGCGTGCAGCGCCCCCACGGCCATCTGGTCGTTGGCGCACACCAACCCCTGTGGCCGCGGCTCGCGTCCAGGCGCACCGAACAGTTCCTCGACCGCCTTGCGCCCTGCCGCCTGTGTCAGGTCGCCGCGCGCGTCGGGGCGCTCGGGCAGCGGGAGACCGGCCTCCAGGTGCGCCGCCTGGAAACCGCGGAACCGGGCCTCGCCGTCCGGGGAGTCGGGCGGTCCGCCGATGAACGCGAGACGCTGCAGCCGGTGGGTGGTGAGGAGATGCCTGGTGATCTCCAGCAGGCCGTCGAAGTTGGCCACCTCGACGTGGTCGAGACCCTCGAGGCGGTGGCCCGCGAGCAGGGTCACCGGCAATCGGCGCGCCACCATGTCCAAGGCCTCGTCGGGCATGGACTGGGCGAGGACGGCGAGCCCGTCCACGCGACCGGCGACCTCCGCGAGGCGCGTTCCCGCGTCGTCGGCGTGGGCGGCGGCGATGAGCAGGGCGTAGCCGTGCCGGCGCGCCGCCCGCTCCATGCCCCTGATGACCTCGTCGGAGTAGAGCGTCACCTCGCCGGGGTCGGCCTCGGGCGCGCTGTCGGCTTCCGAGTCGTGGAAGTCGGGATAGCACAGGCCGAGGACGCCCGTGCTGCGGCTGGCCAGACCGCGTGCGTTCCCGCTGGGGACGTAACCGAGCTCCCGCGCGCTGGAAAGCACTCGCTCCCGCGTCTGTTCGCGGACCGAGTCGGGGCTGCGGTAGACACGCGACACTGTCGCGATGGAGACACCCGCTCGCTCGGCGACGTCGTACACCGTGGGCGCGCTCATCGCGTCGCAGCACCTCTTCCTCTGATGTGGTGATGCGCCCAGGCGAGCGCATTCATGGTGAAAGCGCATTCAGCGTAGGTGGCGACCACGTGCCGCGGCAAGGCTGTGCCGTGAGAGCGGGGCAGAGCGTGGACCGCCCTGGTGAGAGCGTGTTTCGCGGGACACCCTAACGTCACACCGTGGCCAGCACGATGGTGAACGTCGTGCCCTCGCCCACCGTGCTCTCCACGTCGAGCGTGGCCCGGTGGTCGCGCAGGATCTGGCGGGCGATCGACAGGCCGAGGCCGCTGCCGCCGGTGTCCCGGCCGCGGGCCGCGTCCGCGCGCCAGAAGCGGTCGAAGAGGTGCGGGAGGTGTTCGGGCGGGATGCCCGAACCGGTGTCCTCCACCCGGACGATGACCAGTTCGCCGTGCGGTACCAGGCGCAGCGTCACCGTGCCGCCGGCCGGGGTGTGGCGCAGGGCGTTGCCGACGAGGTTGCCGAGGGCCTGCCGCAGCCGGCCTGCGTCGGCGAGGACGGTCGCCCGGCCCTCCGTCTCGGCTCGCAGCGTGATCTCCGCGGCCCCCGCCTGCGCCGCGTAGGCCGCGCGGCAGGCTTCGAGGAGCTCACCGAGTTCCACCTCGGAACGGTGGTACGTGAGGGCGCCCGCCTCGGCGAGGGCCAGATCCTGGAGGTCGTCGACGATCCGCTGCTGCAGCATGGCCTCCTCGTGGAGGGAGTCGAGGAGTTCCGGTGTCGGCTCCACGACACCGTCCCGCAGCGCCTCCAGATAGCCCCGCAAATTGGCCAGCGGGGTGCGCAGCTCGTGGGCGATGTCGCCGGTGAGGCGGCGCTGGCTCTCTTCGCCGGACTGGATGGAGCCGGCCATCCGGTTGAAGGTGCGCCCGAGTTCGGCGATCTCGTCCCGGCCGGAGACGGGGACCCGCTGGCCGAGATCGCCCTCGCCGAGCTGCCGGGCGGCGGCCGTCATCGCCCGGATCGGGCGCAGCACGGCCCGGCTGAGCAGCAGCGCGCCGAGGATCGCGGCGAGGGCGACGCCCGCGGCGACGGCCACCGTGGGGGCGACGTTCAAGGTGGGCGGTGCCTGGTCGCGTACGCCGAGGCTGACCTGGAGCCGGGGCGGTGCGGTGCCAGCGATCCGTTCGTCGAAGGCTCGTTGCAGACAGGGCTGGGGGGCCGGCTCCTTCATACAGGGGTCGAGCGCGGCGAGGTCCGCCTCGACGAGGGACGGCTGCTCGTTCCAGACGCGCCGGCAGCCCGGCGCCTTCCCGTTCGCGGTGACCTCGGGCATCCCCATCTTGCCGGTCACGGTGGTGACACCTGCGCCCGCCTCGGTGAGGCAGGCCGCGTACGGCGTGGTCGAGCGGTAGTTGAGGATCGCGCTCGATGCGAGCTTCGGCCAGGACTGCGGCTGTACGTCCGCCGGCAGGTCGAGGCGGGGCCGCGGATCCACGGACAGCGGCGGGCGGCTGCTCACCGGGCGGGGTTCGCGGCCCGTCAACGCGTCGGAGTCCGCGAGGAGTGCGCCGTCCTCCGTGGCCACCCGGATCCGCTGCCCGGTGTCGCGGGCCAGCCCGGCGACCGTCGCTGAGACGCCCTCCCAGGTGCCGTGCGTCCAGCCGTACTGCCTCAGCTCCCCGGTGATCCGGGTCTCCTCCTGCTGCCCCGCGGCCACGGAGTCGCGGACCTGGCGGTTGACCTGGCGCAGAGTGAGCCAGGCGGTCGCTGCGGTGGCGGTCAGGGCGACGAGCATGAGCAGGGCGAGCGCCCGCAGGCGGAAGCTCACCGCGCAACCTTTTCGGCAGGCCTCATCGTGGAGGTCGCGGTCACGAGGCGGCCGTCCCGTCAGAGAGCCGGTAGCCGCGTCCGTACACCGTCTCCACGTACGCGGTGGTCCCCAGCTTCTTGCGCAGGTTCATCACATGCGCGTCCACCGTCCGCTCCAGTACGTTCCGGTCGAAGCCGAAGACGCGGTCGATGATCTGCGCCCGGGTGAAGACCCGGCCCGGCTCCTGCGCCAGCGTCGTGAGGATCTCGAACTCCTTGCCCGTCAGGACCACCGGCTCCCCGGACACCCGCACCTCGAAGCGCGCGGTGTCGATCTCCAGGCCGCCCACCCGCAGGACGGCCGGCGCCGCCGTGGACGGCTTGGTGCGGCGCAGCAGCACCCGCACCCTGGCGGTCAGTTCGCGGGGGCTGTACGGCTTGGTGAGGTAGTCGTCGGCGCCGAGGTCCAGGCCGAGCAGCATGTCCTCCTCGGTGGCGCGGGCGGTGAGCAGAAGGATCGGCACCTCGGACTCGGCGCGCAGGATGCGGGTCACGTCGAGGCCGTCGACGTGCGGCATCATCACGTCGAGCACGATGAGGTCGGGCCGCGCGCCGCGTGCCCGCTCGAGGGCGGAGCGGCCGTCGGCGACAAGTTGCACCTCGTGGCCCTCGCGCTCGAGGTAGATCCGGATCAGCCGGGCCTGCTTGACGTCGTCCTCGGCGACCAGGATGCGGGCACTCACAGGTCTCCCCTCATACGTTCTTGCGTCCGGCTCGTACGTCCGCTGCTTCCCGTGGGCAACCTAACCCCCCGCTATGGCGCCGCCAGCGCTTCGGTAGGCGCAAGCCGTCCGGCCCGCAGCGCCGGATAGAGCCCGGCGACCGCCCCGATCACCAGTGTGACGGCGATCCCGGCCGCCGCGGCCCACAGCGGTACGGCGGTGGGCCAGCCGCGCATCGACGCATAGCCGCCTGTGATCGCCGTGCCGAGTACCGTCCCGCCGAGGCCGCCGAGTGCCGAGAGCAGCAGTGACTCGGCGACGAACTGGCCGCGGATCTGGCCGCTGGTGGCGCCCAGCGCGCGGCGCAGGCCGATCTCGGGGCGGCGTTCGAGGACGGAGATGACCATGGTGTTGCCGACGCCCACTCCGCCGACAAGGAGCGCCACCCCGCCGAGGCCGAGCAGCAGTCCGGTCAGTGCCGACTCGGCGGCCTGCCGGGCGGCCAGGGCGTCGGAGGGCCGGGACACGGCGACACCGCTGGGATGGGCGGGGTTGGCGGTCGCCGCCAGGACATCCCGTACCGCCTGTACCCGGTCCTCGCGGGCCCGTACGTAGACGGTCGAGGCGTGCCCGTCGAAGCGCTGGTACGTGGTGGCCGCCTGCCGGCCGATCAGTGCGGAGGTGTCGATCTCCGGTGCGAGCGGCACCGGTTCGAGCACGCCGACCAGGGCGAACCACCTGCCGCCGAGCCACAGCCGCTGCCCCGGTTCGTGCACGTCCAGGCGTTGGGCGGCCTTCGCGCCGAGGACGACGGCCGGGTATCGCGTGGTGGCCTCGGTCAGCCAGCGGCCCTCGCGCACCCCGGCGCCGAGCGTCTTGAGCAGCCCGGCGTCGGCGGCGGCGACCTGGATGCTGCCGGAGCGGCCTGCGGGGATGTGCTCGTTGCGGTACACGCGGGCCTCTGGCAGGACACCGATGGCGGCCGCCCGCTCGACCGGGCCGACGCGTTCGATCATCGGCACGGCCTCCTCCGGGAGCCGGGTGAGCTGACCGTCCGCGGTCTCGCCCGGGGCGACGCGGAGCAGGTTGGTGCCCAACGCGTCCAGGCGCCGGTCCACTTCGGCCCGGCCGGAGCCGGAGATCCCGACGACTGCCACCATGGCGGCGACGCCGATCGCGATCCCCAGGGCGGAGAGGAAGACCCGCAGCGGGCGCGTGCGCAGGCCCGTACTGCCGAGGCGGAACAGGTCCGCCGGGGTGAGGCGGGCAGGGCGGAGGGTCATCGGGGGAGCTCCTGGGCGTGCTGTGCGACCTGTGCTTCGGGTGTGTCCTGGAAGGACGGGGCCGTGGCCTGGTCCAGAGCCGCGCCCGGCGGGCGGCTGTCCGCCACGATCCGGCCGTCGCGCAGTTCCACCCGCCGGTCGAAGGACCGGGCCATGTCACGGTCGTGGGTGATGACGACGACCGTGGTCCCGGCCTCGTGCAGCTCGTTGAGCAGCTGCAGTACGGCGGCTCCGGAGGCCGAGTCGAGATTGCCGGTCGGCTCGTCGGCGAGCAGCAGTGCCGGTTCGCCGACCACGGCACGGGCGACCGCGGCACGCTGGCGCTCGCCGCCGGAGAGCTGGTGCGGCAGATGGCCGAGTCGGTGCGCGAGCCCGACCCGGGTCAGTGCCGCCTCCGCCCGGCGACGCCGCTCCTTCACCGGCACGCCCGCGTACAGCAGTCCGTCCGCGACGGTGTCGAGGACCCGGACGCCGACCGCGAGGTGGAACTGCTGGAACACGAAGCCGATGTGCTGGGCCCGCAGGGCGGAGACCGCACGGTCCGAGAGCTCGTCGACCGCGTGACCGGCGACCGTGACACGGCCGCCGGACGGCCGGTCGAGGGTGCCCATGAGGTGCAGCATCGTGGACTTGCCGGAGCCGGAGTGGCCGACCACACAGACCAGTTCACCGTGCTCGATGACAAGGTCGGTGTGGTCGAGTGCGGTGACGCGGCCGGGGTAGGTCTTGGTGACGGACTCGAAGCGGACCACGGGGCCGGTGGCTGTCCGCAGGGCCGTGGCGTCGTGCGGGCGGCGGCGGTGCCTCACTTCGGGATCCTCACCTTCAGGCCTTCGCGTACGCCGGGCCCGCTCACCTCGACCTTGCCGTCCGCGAAGAGCCCCGTCTCGACGGCCACGAAGCGGTCCCCGTCGGCGAGTTCGAGTCCGTGCCCGCCCTCCGCGAGTGCGACGAGGGCGGCGACGGGGACGGCGAGGACGTTCTCGCGCTCCTTCACGACGTGGCGGACCGTGACCGGTCCCGACTGCAGCCGGCCGAGCTTCTTCTGCGCGGCGAAGGTGATCGTGACGGAGACCTCGGCGGCGGACTTGCCGCCGTCTTCCTCCGCGCCGCCGCTCGTCTCCCCGCCTCCGTCGGGCGCGGTGGCGTCCTTGCCCACCGCGCCCACCTCGCCGCGGACCGTACGCCCGTCGGGCAGCTCGACGTCCACCTCGGTGCCCCGCCTCGCCCAGCCGGTCTCCGCCGCGGAAGCGGAGACCGTCACCATGCGCTTGGTGCTCGTATGGCTGAGCGGTGTGCCCGCGGCCTCCGCTCCGACGCGCACCGCGCTGCCGGAGATCCGGACGGCGCCCGGTGCGTACAGGATGTCCCCGACGCCGACCCGGCCGGTCCGCGGCAGGCCGAGGTCCTCCTGCCACTGCTTGACGGCCCGGGCGGTCAGCTCGGAGTAGGTGTCGTCGACCGTGAAGCCGGTGTAGCCGAGGGCGGCGAGGTTGGTCTCGAACTGCTTGACGTCCATGCCGCGCATCGGTGCCGAGGTCCTTGGGGTCGTGGGTGTACCGGTGGTGCCACCGGCCTCGGTGCCACCGGTTCCCTTGCCTCCCGTCCCCGCACCTCCTGTGTCCGTGCCACGCGGCTCCCGCGGCGGGGTGACGCCGAGCTCCCGGTACACGGGCAGGGCGCCGTACATCAGCACGACGGGCTTGTCGTCGACCCGCAGCACGGCCTGCCCGCGCTTCACCTCGGCCCCGGTCCCCGGCAGCCAGGTCACCGTTCCGGCGGCCTTCACGAGAAAGGGCACCTCCGGTCCGTGCCCCAGGTTCCCCGCCAACTCGGCCTGGTCGGTGAGGGTGGTACGGGCCACGGCAACCGTCCTGCCGGCGCGCTGCTGTGCGGCGGCTTCCCCCTCGCTGCCGTCGCTGCCGAGGCCGAGCGCCCCGACACCGCTGACGGTCGCGACGAGGACGACGCCGATGCCTATCCAGAGCGGGCCGCGCCTGCGCTTCGTCTTCTCCACCGCCGCTCAGCCCTTCGGGACGACGGTGGAGGTGTCGACTCCGTACACGGACTTGTCGCATGTACGGGAGGCGCGCTTCGCGCCCGCGGACGTCTGGTTCCAGTTCTCCTCGACGAAATAGCCGTCATCGCCCACGTCGGGGAAATCGGGAGTGCCGTTCTCCTGCATGCAGGAGGCGTACTCGCGCCGCTTGGCGATCTCCTCCTTGGTCGGCTCGGGCTGCATCGCCTTCTCCAGGGCATCGGGCAGCGTGGGGTGCTCGTCGGCGCAGTTCATCTGCGCCTCCGTGTACTTCGGGTCGCTCTTCCACTCCTTGGGCGGGATGTCGATCTCGACCTGCCCCTTGGCATCGGGGTCGGGCAGATCGACCCCGGCCTCACGCATGCAGGCCACCCACGCGCGCATGCCCCCGACGTACTCCTCGAGCTCCGACTCGATCTGCTGCGCGGAGGACGTGGCCGACGGCTTACCGCCCGCGTCGGCGACCTCCTCGCGCGCGGTGTCCCCCGAGCTCCCGGAACACCCGGTCACAGCCGCTGCCAGGGCCACCGCCGCAAGCGCCTTCCGTCCCCATCGCCGTACGCGCATCAACCCGGCTCCTCACGCCCCACTGCCCCGCCCGGCCCTTCGCCGGACGGCGGCAGGCTGCGAAGGTAGGTGCGAGCCGATGAAGAACCGATGAAGAAGCCGTCAAGAACCGTTCCCTCCTTCCCGCGTTCGCTCCTTCCCGCGATACCTCCTTCCCGCGATCCCATGAGGACGTGGGTGGTGACACCCATGGACAACCCGCCCCCGCGGGAGTGAGGTGGGGGTTCGGTACCGCGGACGTCAGGAGTGGAGCCGGTGGCGGATGCTTCGTGGAGAGCGGGAGGGGTGCGTGGGCCGGCCCTGGGGGCGGGTCGGTCGGCGAGGGCGTTTCTCGCGGGTGTGGTGCGTCGGTGCAGTGGCGCGCCGTCCGCCGATGTGACGTACCGCAGGGAGGCGTCGGGGCGCAGTCAGGTGATCGTCGTGGTGGGCCCGGGCGGCCGCGTCGTCGGTCAGCTCGTGTACGAGGTCTGCCACGAGTGCCGTACGGGCCACATCCACAGCGTCGCCATAGTTTCCCCGTGGCAGCGGCGGGGCCTGGGGCGTGAGGCCGTCCACCGCACTGTCCTGCCCTTCGCCCACTACACGTGGACGACGTCCCGGCAGTCGGCGGCCGGAAGGCGGTTCTTCGCCGTGCTGGAGGGGGAGTTGGATGTGCGGTTCGGGGTGGGGCGGGGTGAGTGCGGGCCTGCGGGCGGCGCGTGCCCGCCCAAGGACCGCTAGCCGTCCAGCTCCGCGTTCGCCCGCGATGTGACCGTCGCCAGCACCCGCCCCGCCGTCGCCAGCTCCTCAGGCGTGAAGCCCTCGTAGAGGCGCGCCGCGATCGTGGGGCCGAGGGGGCTGGTCTCCTGCTGGAGGGATGCGCCGCGCGGAGTCAGATGGACCGTGGACGGGTCGGTGGCGTCCGGTGCGAGCAGGCCCGCCGTGAGGAGTTCGGTGACCGGGGTCAGCGCTGCCTCGTGGTCGATTTTGAAGGCCTCCTGCAGGCGGTCGGTGATCTGGGTGCGGGTTACGGAACCGCCTTGTGCTGCCGCGAAGTTCAGGGTCAGCGACTGGAGGTAGGTGAGGCCCGTCGGTGCGAGGGCCTTTTCGAGGACGGCCTTGGTGGCGTAGTGGGCCAGGGCGACGGTCTGGCCGTTCACTGCGGGGGCTGTGGTCATGGTGAGGGCTCCTTGGTGGGAGGGGTGAGAGGGACGTCGAGGAGGGTGCGGAGGTCGCGCGTGAAGGCCGCGGTCCCGGGGCCCGTGAGGCCGCCGAGCGGGGTCAGCAGGTCGTCGAGCAGGGCTTGCACGACGGTGATGGCCTCGGTGGCCGTCGTACGGCCCTGTGCGGTGAGTGCGAGTCGGACCGCGCGGCTGTCCGTGGGGTCCTTGGTGCGTTCGAGCAGGCCCGAGGTCTCCAGGCTCCGGACGAGTTTGGAGACGTAGAGCGCTTCGAGTCCGGTGTGGTCCGCGAGCTGGCGCTGGCTCGGGGTGCTGCCGCCCGCGGTCATGCCGTACAGGGAGGCGAGCAGTGCGTACTTGGCGTGGGTCAGGTCGAGGGGTGCCAGCGCCCGGTCCACCGCCACGCGCCACTTCATGGACAGCCGCCATACGAGGAAGCCGGGGGTGGGGCCTGACATCTCGGGTGGTTTCGCGCTCATGGAAGTACAGTACATGGCGATAGTTGCCATGGCTAGTAAATAAGGGAGGTCAACTCCCGGACCGGGCGCGCGACTTGAGGTCTAGCGCCCCATGGCACCGCTGAGCAGTGCGTCCCCCAGTGCCGTCCGGCGGTGGCGTACCTCGTTCGCCCGTCGTTCCGACGTGATCAAGCCCGCCTCGCGCAGCACCGACGCGTGGCGGCTCGCGGAGGAGAGGGCCAGGTCCAGGTGGTGGGCCAGGCCCGTGGTGGTGAGCGGGTGGTCGAGGGCCTCCAGGGCCAGCGCGCGGGCCGGGCCGATGAGTTGGCCGACGGGGAGGCGGGCGGCGTCCTGGGGTGTGGCCGCCTGGGAGTGGGCCAGCCAGCCCGGTGCGGGAGTGAGGGGCTGGACCAGGACCGGCGGCAGGGCGGCGTCGGCGAGCGTGACCGGGTAGCGGACACAGAAGAAGGACGGGACGATCGTCAACCCGCGGCCGCGGAGGGCGAGTCCGCGGTCGAGGGGGTAGGGGACCTCGGTGGTGCCGAGGTCGTGCGTCGTGGCGCCGTAGCTGGTCAACAGGCCCATCGGGCCGTGGCGCAGGGATGCTTCCGCCCGGATCGCGCGGTCCGTCGTCACCGCTCGGTGCACCGCCGTCGCGTACGGCGCCACGGCCACCGCGTGGTAGCGGCGCAAAGCCTCCCCGAGCCGGCGCAGCGCACCCGGCTCGCCGTCCGCGAGGCGGCGGGACGCGGCGCAGGGTGTGGCGTGCGCGTACAGCCGGGTGAAGTCCGCGCGGAGCCGGCGGCGCGGTGTGCGCAGGACGCGCTCGATGCTCGTGTCGAGGCAGTCGCCGCCCGCGCCGGGTGTGAGGAAGTCGGGGAAGTACGCGGCCCAGGGGGCCAGCCGTTTCAACGTACGGACCAGCGGGAGCAGTTGCTCCTTTGCGAGCGCGCGGTGGACCGCGCGGCGCCACGGGTCGAACCGCACCGCCTCCTCGCGGTTCTGCAGGAGGTGCAGGCTGAGCACGGTCTCCCACATCGGATCGGGGCCGTCGGCCAGTCGTAGCCGGGTGAGATCCCCGAGGTCATAGTTGAGCAGCAGCACAGACGCCCCCCGCGTGTGTTCCCCCGAACACTGCCTCTTCAAAGTAGCGAGGGCGGTCCGCGTGTGCACAGTGTTTGCGGCGTGGCCGAAAGTTCCGCCCGCGCGCGTACCGCATGGGGGGCGGGTTCGCCGGTCCTTGCAGCAGGGGCGAAGCAGTTGGCGGGGCGGGCCGGTTGGGCCCAGAGTTCACCGGAGTACACAGGAGCGGCGCACCAAGGCCGCTCGGAAACGGGGGAAACGACATGCGATTCGCACGCAAACCGGCCATGGCGGCCATGGGTGTCGCGCTCGCCACCGGGGCGATGCTGGGCACCGCGGGGACGGCGCACGCCGCCGGGATGAGCATGACCAGCCCGCAGTACAAGTCGACGAGCGGATGTCCTTGCACCATCGGGGACTACCACGACGGTACGCACTACAAGCACGACGCGGGCGGCAAGGGCGGCCGCGCGTACTTCAAGAAGAGCGGGGTCTCGGGCTATACGGGGAAGGTCGAGTTCCACCCGTACAACGAGGAGATCTGGCTGTACGACACCCGCAACGACAACGACACCGTCTACGTCCGGTACATGTACTACCGGATCATCGACGGTGTCGCGCGGCCGTACTGGAGCGGTTGGGCCGAGCCCAAGAACGGCCGCGGCCCGGCCATCGACGCCTCCATCTCCGAGGGCAAGCCCGTGACGGTCGTCGTGTACGACACCAGGGGCGATACGTCGAGCAGCATCGGCTCTCTCAAGGTCACGGCCTGACCGAGGGCTGTCCGACCCCGGCCGACAGAGGGTCGCCGGCCGGCCGGCGGGTCCCGTCGCCGTCGCACTCGGCGGGACCCGCCACGTCCGGCCCGGCCCGCGCCTACTCGTCCGCCGCACGCTCCGGCAACTGACCCGCCCGCTCCGGCAGCTGTCCCGTCCGCGCCGCCTCCGCCTCGGCCTTGGCGTCGTCGACCACGGCGGCCGCCTGGCGGGCGACCTCGTCGGCGGCGGCCGCGGCGCCGAGCGCCAGGGTGGAGCCCGGCTCCAGTTCGGGGTCGGGCGAGGGGGCCTCGGTGGTGGGGGAGGCGGGGGCGGCGTCCTTCTGGTCGCCGAACGCCGAGGTCACCGTACGGATCGCCTCGGTGAGCTCGCCGGGGATCACCCAGAACGTGTTGTTGTCGCTGCGCGCCAAGTGCGGCAGCGTTTCCAGGTACTTGTACGCGAGGACCTTGGCGTCGGCGTTGTTGCGGTGCACCGCCTGGAAGACGCGCTCCACCGCCTTCGCCTCGCCGTCGGCCCGCAGGATCATGGCCTGCTGGGTGCCCTGCGCCTCCAGGATGTCCTTCTGCTTCGTGCCTTCCGCCGTGAGGATCTTGGCCTGGCGCTCGCCCTCCGCGTGCAGGATCGCCGCGCGCTTGTCGCGCTCGGCCCGCATCTGCTTCTCCATCGCCTCCTTGATGGTGTGCGGCGGGTCGATGGCCTTGATCTCGACGCGGTTGACGCGGATGCCCCACTTGCCGGTGGCGTCGTCGAGCACCGTGCGCAGCCGGGTGTTGATCTCCTCGCGAGAGGTGAGCGTCTCCTCCAGGTCCATGCTGCCGATGACGTTGCGCAGCGTCGTGACGGTGAGCTGGTCGATGGCCTGCAGATAGTCAGCGACCTCGTACGCCGCCGCCCGCGGGTCGGTGATCTGGTAGTAGAGGACGGTGTCGATGTTCACGACGAGGTTGTCCTCGGTGATCACCGGCTTGGGGTCGGAGGAATACACCTGCTCGCGGACGTCGAGCTTGGTGTTGATGCGGTCCGCCACCGGCAGCACGAAGTTCAGGCCGGGCTGCAGCGTGCGCCGGTAGCGGCCGAAGCGCTCGATGTTGTAGCGGCGTGCCTGCGGGACGATCCGTACCGTCGCGGCCACCAGGAAGATCACGACGAGAGCTGCCACGAGAATCGGGATGACGAGCGGGTCCATGGTTCCCTCCGTAGCTCTGGAGTCGGCAGGTGGCGTCGGCGGGGAAAGGCCGGTGGCGCGGGGCGCCGTCAGTCGGCGGGCCCCGTCACGGCAGCAGCTCCCGCGGGTAGACGACGGCGGTGGCCCCCTGGATCTCCATCACGTCCACCAGCGACCCCACCGGGATCACATGGGTCTCGTCGAAGGCGCGGGCCGACCACTCCTCGCCCGAGATCTTGATCAGTCCGTGGGTCGCCGTGACCTCGCGCGTGACCTCGCCGCGCTTGCCGATCAGCGCGTCGCTGCCCTCGTACGTGAGCGGCTGCCGCTGCATGGCCCGCAGCACGATGGGGCGGCCGATGACAAGCCCGGCCGCCGCGGCCGCCGCGAGCGCCACCAGCTGTCCCAGCAGCCCGACCCCCACCCCGGACACGACGGCGGCGACCAGCGCCGCGCCGGCCAGCAGTCCGAACACCAGCGTCAGCGTGAAGAACTCCGCCGCGCCGAGCACCCCGGCTGCGAGCAGCCACACGAACCACGGCATGGGATCAGCCTCCTCCCGGCTCCCGCGGGGGACTTATCCACCACGCTACGCCGCGGAACCCGGACAGAACAGACTGATCGCACCCCCACGGTGCCCACGGACCACCGGAATCACGGCCTCCGGCCCCGTCGGTCCCGCGTGCCCCGTCCCAGTGGCCTCACGGGCCCCAGCAGACCCGGGCCTGCCACGGCACCGGCAGGCCCGGCAGGCCCGGCAGGCCTGGCAGCCCCGGCCGTCCGAGGCAGGCCCGCTCAGGTCGTGACCAGCGTGACCTCGGTCGCCTTGACGCTGGTGAAGACGGACGTGCCGTCCGCGAGCCCCAGCTCGGCCGCCGCCTGCGGGGTGATCTCGGCGACGAGGTCCGGTGACGTGTCCCCGGCGACGAGGACCCGCAGCCGGCTGCCCACCGCGGTGATCTCGCGGACCGTGCCCGGCCACACGTTGCGCGGGCTGCCCTCGGGGTGCGTACGGTGCAGCGAGACGGCCTCGGGGGCGATGATCGCCAGCGCTTCCGTGCCCGCGGGCAGCGGATCCGCGGCCACCAGACGTCCGCCGTCGGCCAGTTGGAGCTGACCGTCCGAAGTGCCGGTTCCGGCCAGGGCGTTGCGGCCCAGCATCCTGGCCACCCATGGCGAGCGGGGGTGGCGGGTGACCTCGGCGGGCGGCGCGTCCTGGAGGGTGCGGCCGTCGGCGAGGACGAGGACGCGGTCGGCCAGCGAGACCGCCTCGACCGGGTCGTGCGTGACGATCAGGCAGACCCCGCCGAAGCCCGCGAGGTGTGTACGGAGGGTGTGGCGGACATGTGCGCGGGTGGTCTGGTCGAGGGCCGCGAGGGGTTCGTCGAGGAGGAGAAGGCGGGGGCTGGGCGCCAACGCGCGGGCGAGCGCGACGCGTTGGGCCTGTCCGCCGGAGAGCTGGTGTGGTCTGCGCTGGGCGAGGTGGCCGACACCGAGCCGGTCCAGCCACTGGCGGGCGCGTCGGCGGGCCTCTGCGCGCGGGACGCCGTGCGCACGCAGCCCGTACGCGGTGTTGGACAGGGCGCTCAGGTGCGGGAAGAGCGCGCCGTCCTGCGGCACCCAGGCGACGCCGCGCCTGTGCGGCGGCAGTGCTGTCACGTCGGTATCGCCCAGCTTCAGTCCGGCGTGGGCGCGCGGGGTGAGGCCGAGGAGGGCCCGGAGCAGGGTGGTCTTGCCCGCGCCGTTCTCGCCGACGACCGCGATGGTGGTGCCCGGCTCGGCGTCCAGGGTCAGCTCGGTGAAGCCGGTGAGATCCGCGTGCAGGGGCCAGCGGTCGGTGGCCCGAGGCGGCTGCGCGGCTGCGGACCCCGCCTCCGCCGGAACCGCGGTGGTCTCATCTGGCTCGGGCACGTGACCCGCAGGGTCCGCGGACGCCCGACGCCCCGTGCGGTCCGCCGCACCCCCCGTCCATCGTCCTCGCAGCGCGATGAGGACGCCCATCGCGATGACGAGCAGCAGCAGCGATACGGAGGTCGCGGCCTCGGGCTGGTCCTGCATCAGCAGATAGACCTGGAGCGGCAGGGTCTGTGTGGTGCCGGGCAGATTGCCCGCGAAGGTGATCGTCGCGCCGAACTCGCCGAGCGCCCGCGCCCAGGTCAGGGCCGCACCGGCGGCGAGTCCGGGCGCGACGATGGGCAGGGTCACGGTGAAGAACACCCGCACGGGTGAGGCGCCGAGCGAGGCGGCGGTTTCCTCGTAGGAGGGGCGCAGCCCGGCGAGCGCGCCTTCCAGGCTGATCACCAGGAACGGCATCGCCACGAACGTGGCCGCGATGACCGCGCCCGCCGTGCTGAACGGAAGCACGATGCCGAAGGTGTCCTCCAGCCACGGCCCGAGCAGCCCGCGCCGCCCGAAGCCGAGCAGCAGCGCCACACCGCCGACCGTCGGCGGAAGCACCATCGGCAGCAGTACGAGGGAGCGGACCAGCGCCTTGCCCGGGAAGTCCACCCGGGCCAGGAGCCAGGCCAGCGGGACGCCGAGGACCAGCGCCAGACCGAGCGCCCAGAAGGACACGTACAGCGAGAGCTTGAGCGCCTCCGTGGTGCCCGGGCTGGTCAGATGGCCGCCGAGCTCGCCCCAGTCGGTGCGGGCGAGGATCCCGAGCAGCGGCAGCAGCAGGAACGCGACGGCGAGCACCGCCGGGACGGCCAGGGCCACAGGGGTACGGGGGCCGGGCCGTCGGGGTGTGCGCCTGGTGGTGCTCTTCATCGCGGGGTTCCTGCCGGTTCGTACGGGGCGATCAACCGGGAACGTATACGGGGGACTTGCCCGTACCCTCCCGCCACACTGTTACGGCTGCTGGAAGCCGGCGTCCGCGAGGATCTTCCGCGCCTCGGCCGAGGACAGCCACTTCACGAACTCGGCCGCGGCGTCGGTGTTCCTGGATGCCTTGAGGGTGGCGGCCGGGTAGGCGGCGATGGCGTTCTGGTCGTCGGGGATGTCGACGCCCTCGGCCTTGCCGTCGGCGGCGGTGATGTCGGTCTTGTAGACGATGCCCGCGTCGGCCTCACCGAGTTCGACCTTCGACAGGACGGCCCGCACGTTCGGCTCCTGCGAGACCGGCTTGACGGTCAGCTTCCGCGCGTCGAGTACCTGCTGGCTGTAGCGGCCGACCGGCACCTCGGGCGCGGCGAGCACGACCTTCAGCCCGCTCTTCTCGAGGTCCTTCAGGTCCTTCACGTTCTCCGGGTTGCCCTTGCCGACCGCGATGACCAGGCGGTTCCTGGCGATGACGGCGGGGGTGCCGGTGTCGTCCTTGAGGCCGTCCATGGTCTTCTCGTCCGCGGTGACCAGCACGTCGGCGGGGGAGCCCTGCTTGACCTGCGCGGCGAGCTCCTGCGAGCCGGCGAAGGAGAACGTCACGGTGGTGCCGGGATGCGCCTTCTCGTACGCGGCGCCCGCGGTCTTGAACACATCGGTGAGCGAGGCGGCGGCGAGCACCGTCAGCTCGGTCTTCTGTCCGTCCTTCTTCGTGCCGGCGGTGTCGCTGCCGTTGTCCTTCGTGCCGTTGCCGCAGGCGGCCAGCGGGACGAGGACGGCCGCGGTGAGCGCGGCGGCGGTGATACGGCGACGGGTGAACAGCGGGGACATGGCGGAACTCCTCGGATCCGCACGCCGGACGAGCGGCGCGCGAGCGACAGGGCCCGAAGGCCGGAGGGACCAGCCGTGCCGGGGGACGGGCGGCGCGACAAGGACGTGACTGCGGCGGTGCGACGACGCAGGTGGTGCTCAGGTGCGGTCGATGTGCACGCTGGTCGACTTCACGCGGGCGGTGGCCCGCATGCCGACCTCGAGACCGAGCTCCTCGACCGCCTCACGGGTCAGCAGCGACACGAGCCGGTGCGGGCCCGCCTGGATCTCGACCTGGGCGGCCACGTCGCCGAGCTTCACGGCGGTGACGATCCCGGGGAACGCGTTGCGGGCGGAGGTGTACGACGCGTCCTCCTCCTCGCTGCCGCTCTGTGCGACCTCGATGGAGAAGGCGGCCAGATCCCGCCCGTCGATCATGCGCCGGCCGCTCTCGTCGCGATGGGTGGCGACCCGGCCGGCGTCGGCCCAGCGCCGCGCGGTGTCCGGGCTGACGCCCAGCAGACGTGCGGCCTGGCCGATCGTGTAGGACTGCATGTGCGCCACGTTAGAGCCATCAGCCTCGCATTTACAACTCTCCGGCGGAATCTCCATGGCAGGTGCCAGGCTCCTGGATGATCGCCCCACGATTGAGAGCTCGCTCGCGCCGCGGCCCGCGCGGCTCCGGCCGTACACCCCCTGATCAGTACGATGTGGGCTTGCACGCCGCGCAGGGGCGGACCGGTCGGAGGGAGGCGGGGATGGGGGCCAGGGGTGAGAGCGGTGATCGTTCCCGGCGACGGGGGCAGGGGGAGCTCGAAGGCCAGGTGCTGGCCGTGCTCGGGACCGCCGGAAAGCCCGTTTCCGCCGGGTGGGTCCAGGAGCGGCTCGGCGGGGACCTCGCCTACACGACCGTCCTGACGATCCTGGCGCGGCTGATGGCGAAGGACGCCGTCACGCGTGAGCGCGACGGACGGTCGTTCGTCTGGACCTCCGCCGCCGACGAGGCGGGACTCGCCGCACTGCGGATGCGCAAAGTGCTCGACGGCGAGAACGACCGCGAGGCGGTGCTCGCCAGCTTCGTCACCGCACTGCCGCCGGGCGACGAGCGGCTGCTGCGGGAGCTGCTCGGCCAGGCGGAGGCGGACGAAGAGCCGGACCTGGGGGAGGGCCTGGATCCGGAGGCGGACGCCGACGCCCACGACGAGCCCGGTGGGGACGGACCGGGCCGGGAGGCGGGCGGCTGACGCCATGGGAGTCTTCGTCTTCCTGCCGCTGGTCCTGCCGCTGTCGGCCTGGCCGGTCGCCCGGCTCGCCGAGCACCATCTGCACCCGCGCACCGCGACCCGGCTGCTCACCGCCGTCGCCGCCGTCATGGCGCTGTGCAGCACGCTGTGCCTGGGGCTCCTGATGGTCGTCGGCACCGCACAGCTGCCCGGCAACCCGCTGCCCGACGGCTGGTCCGACCCCGAGGTGCGCCAGGCCGTCCCGTACGACGAGATCGCGGGCAAGGCGGCCATCCCCGCGCTGCTCGCCGTCGCGCTGGTCTGCGGCCGGCTGGCATGGCGGCACCGCCGTGTCCGCCGGCGCGCGCAGGCCGCACTCGGCGAGCTGCCCGGCCGCGGCGTCGCGGTGCTGCCCGACGCCGAACCGTACGCGTACGCGTTGCCCGGGGGCGGGCGCGCGGGAAGGGGCCGGATCGTCGTCACCACCGGGCTGCTGCGGCAGCTCGCGGCGGGGGAGCGGCGGGCCCTGTTCGCGCACGAGCGCGCGCATCTCGCGGCGGGTCACCACCGGTACCTGCTGGCGGTCCAGCTCGCCGCGCGCGCCAACCCGTTCCTGCGGCCGCTGCGGACGGCGGTCGCCTACACCGCCGAGCGCTGGGCCGACGAGGAGTCGGCCCGCGTGGTGGGTGAGCGCAGGGTCGTGGCCCGCGCGATCGGCAAGGCCGCGCTGCTCTCGCGCGGCGCCCCGGTGCCGAGCCTCGCGGGCTTCGCCGCGCCCGGCCCCGTACCGCGTCGAGTTGCCGCCCTGCTCGGGCCCGCGCCGGCGCTCCGGGTCCGGCCGCCCGCGTTCACCGCGATGGGCCTCGCCCTGTGGGCCGCGGCGGCGGGCACCCTGCTCTCGGCGATGTCCTCCGCGAACTCGGCGGTCACGATGGTGCTGATCCTGCGGGCCGCGACGCCGTTGTAGGACGGGCGGCCGTGCCGCCTCGCGCGCACCCGTCGCACCCGCCCCAACCTCTACGGTGATGTAGAAATCAGCAGGCCGGGAACATCCAGCAGGCCCCGTGCGTTTTCTACACCTGCGTAGAACAATGGTGGCCCGCCGCCGCACCGCGCGGTCCCGAGTGCCGCGCCGACCCGAGAAGGAGTGAACGACCCGCGATGGGTGAACCTCCCAGTACCAGCTGTGCCCTGCCCTGCCCGTCCACCGGATCGAGCCAATGGGGATCGGGGGTGGCGCGGTGAGTGAAGTGCTGTTGCTGGTGCTCGCGGTCGTGCTCACGCTGGCCTGCGCGGTCTTCGTCGCGGCCGAGTTCTCGCTGACCACCGTCGAACGCGGCGCCCTGGAACAGGCGGCCGAGGCGGGCGAGCGGGGCGCGGGCGGTGCGCTGCGCGCCGTACGGTCGCTGACGCTCCAGCTCTCCGGCGCGCAGCTCGGCATCACCGTCACCTCGCTGGTGATCGGCATGCTCGCCGAGCCTTCCCTGGCCTCGCTGCTGCGCGGCCCCCTGACGGCGCTCGGCCTCGGCGGCGCGGCCTCCACCGTCGCCACGGTGCTCGGGGTGGCGCTCTCCACCGTCGTCCTGATGGTCGTCGGCGAGCTGGTCCCGAAGAACTGGGCGATCTCCCGCCCGCTCGCCGTCGCCAAGGTCGTCGCGGGCCCGCAGCGCGGATTCACCACGGCGTTCGGCCCGTTCATCCGCCATCTCAACGGCACCGCGAACCGTTTCGTACGCCGCCTCGGCCTCGAACCCGCCGAGGAACTTGCCTCCGTCCGCACCCCCGACGAGCTCATCGCCCTCGCCAGGCACTCCGCGGCCGAAGGCGCCCTCGAAGAGGACGCGGCCGAACTGTTCGTGCGCACCCTGCACTTGAGCGAGCTCAGCGCGGAGAACGTGATGACGCCGCGCGTGGACGTCCGCGCGCTGGAGGCGCACACCACGGCCGCCGACGCCGCGAACCTCACGTACGCCACCGGCCTGTCCCGCTTCCCCGTCTACCGGGGCGGCCTCGACGAGGTCATCGGCACCGTGCACATCCGCGACGTCCTCGCCCTCGAACCGGCCGAGCGCGCCACCACCCCGATCACCGCCCTGGTCACCGACCCGCTCCTGGTCCCCGACAGCCTGCCCGCCGACCGGCTCCTGGAGCGGCTGCGGGCGACCCGCACGATGGCGATCGTCATCGACGAGTACGGAGGGACGGCCGGGGTCGCCACGGTCGAGGACATCGTCGAGGAGGTCGTCGGCGAGGTCCGCGACGAGCACGACCCCGTCGAGACCCCTGATCTGCGCCCCGCCGGCACGGACGCCACGGGCCGTGTGCAGTGGGAGGCCGAGGGCGGCGCCCGGATGGACCAGCTCGCCGGGATCGGACTGCGCGCCCCGGAGGGGCCGTACGAGACCGTGGCCGGTCTGGTCGCCACCCGTCTGTCGCGCATCCCCGACCAGGGGGACGCCCTGGACGTCGGCGGCTGGCGCGTGGACGTGCTCGCGGTCGAGCACCACCGGGCCGGCCGCGTGCGGATCACCGCACCGGCCATGTCACCTGATGCCGCCGCGGCGGCCGCCGTGCCGGCACCGGACGCACCGGACACACCGGACGCCCCGATGGCCCAGGAGGCCCTGCGATGACCACCCTCCAGCTGGCCATCGGCGCCCTCACCCTCCTCACCAACGCGTTCTTCGTCGGCGCCGAGTTCGCGCTGATCTCCGTGCGCCGCAGCCAGATCGAGCCGTACGCGCACGACGGCAACAAGCGCGCCCGGCTCACGCTGTGGGGCCTCGAACACCTCTCGGCCCTGATGGCCACCGCCCAACTGGGCATCACCGTCTCGTCGCTGGTCCTCGGCGCCGTCGCCGAACCCGCCATCGCGCACCTCATGGAGCCCGTCTTCGAGGCGGCGCACGTGCCCGGTGCGCTCGTCCACCCGATCGCGTTCGTGCTCGCCCTGACCGTGGCCACGTATCTGCACATGCTGATCGGCGAGATGATCCCGAAGAACATCGCGCTGGCCGCCCCCGCCCGCACCGCGCTGCTGCTCGGCCCGCCGCTCGTCGCGCTCACCCGCACGCTGCGTCCGGTGGTCTTCGGCATCAACGCCTTCGCCAACGCGCTGCTGCGGCTGCTCCGGGTCGAGCCCAAGGACGAGGTCGAGTCGGTGTTCACCGACGACCAGCTCGCCCGCATGGTGGCCGACTCCAGCGAGGCGGGGCTGCTCGCGCCCGCCGACGGCGAGCGGCTGCGCGACGCCCTGGAGCTGGGCACGCGCCCGGTCGGCGAGATCCTGGTGCCGGCCGGCAGGTTCCTGACGGTCGGCGCGGAGATCACCCCCGCGCGCCTGGAGCGGGTGGCCGCCGGTGCCGGGTTCTCGCGCTTCCCGGTGACCGGCGCCGGCGGTGCGCTGCTCGGCTATCTGCACATCAAGGACACCCTCGGCGCCGCCGACCGCGACCTGCCGTTCCCGCCCGACGCCTTCCACGCCGTGACCCGCGTCCGCATCGACACCCCGCTGGACGACACGCTCACGGCGCTGCGCGCGGAGGGCAGCCATCTGGCCGCGGTGACCGGCGACAAGGGCACCGTCCTCGGCTTCGTCACGATGGAGGACGTGCTGTCCGAGCTGGTCGGCCCGGCGCCCGCCCTGGCGTGAGCCCCGCCCCTGATCCGCTCGCCGGCCCCCAGGCCCGGCGAGCGGAGGCGCCGCACGCCGAGGGCGCCGAGAATCGATCCCACGAGCCACCCGTCCCGCCCCCGTCACCCACGTATCGGAGAGACTCCTTGTCCGCCAGACCGACGGACCTCGCCCCCGCCCACCGGGGCACCCCATGCTGAGCGCCGCCCTCGGACTGCTCGCCGTGCTCGTCCTGACCGCCGGCACCGGCTACTTCGTCGCCCAGGAATTCGCGTACGTCGCCGCCGACCGTCTCGCGCTCGCCCGGGAGGCCGAGGCGGGGGACAAGCGGGCGGCCCGGGCCCTGAAGGTCCTCGCCCGCCTGTCGTTCATGCTGTCCGGCGCCCAGCTGGGCATCACCGTGACCGGTCTGGTCGTCGGCTTCCTCGCCGAACCCTCCGTGTCCGGGCTCCTGAAACCCCTGCTCGACGGCAGCGGACTCTCCGCCGGCACGATCTCCGTGATCTCCGTCGTCGTGGGCTTCGTGGTGGCGACCGTGCTGCAGATGGTGCTCGGCGAACTGGCGCCCAAGAACCTCGCGCTCGCGGTCCCGGAGCGTCTCGCCAAGGCGCTGGCCGCCTCCACGCTCGCGTATCTCAAGGTCGTCGGCCCCGTCGTGCATGTCTTCGACTCGGTGGCGAACCGGCTGCTCCGCAAGGTCGGCATCGAGCCCGTCGAGGAGCTCCACCACGGCGCCACCCTGGAGGAGCTCGGCCATCTCATCGGCGAGTCCCACGAGGAGGGCCATCTGCCCCGGCACACGGCCGAACTCCTCGACCACGCCCTGGAGTTCTCCGAGCGCACCCTGGGCGAGGTCCTCATCCCGCGCGCCGATGTCACCTTCGTCCGCAAGGACGCCACCGCCGACGAGGCGGTCGGCCTGATCGCGGCGCACGGGCACTCCAACTACCCGGTCATGGGCGACCACCCCGACGACGTGGCGGGTGTGCTCGGCGTACGGGAGCTGATGCGGCTGCCCGCCGCCCGCTTCGAGCGGGTCACGGCCGGCGAACTGGCCCGCCGCCCCCTCCTGCTGCCCGACACCCTGCCGCTGCCGGACGCGGTGACGCGGATGCGGGAGCGCGACGACGAGTTCGCCGTCGTGCTGGACGAGCACGGTGGAGTCGCGGGCATCGTCACCTACGAGGACATCGCGGAGGAACTCGTCGGCGACATCGCCGACGAGTCCGACCGGGTCGTCGAGATCGCCGTCGCCGACGGACCCGGCTGGCTGGTCGACGCGGGCCGCCGCCTCGACGAGGTCGCCGAGGCCACCGGCATCGAGCTGCCCGAGGAGGAGGACTACGACACCGTGGCCGGCCTGATCATCGACCGCCTCGGCCGCTTCCCGGCCATCGGCGACCACCTCAGCGTCGAACTGCCGGACGGCGGGCGCGCCGCGGTCGACGTCCTCACACTCGACCGCCACGTACCCGAGACGGTGCGCCTGCGTACGGAACCCGCGGCGGCCGCCGGCGAGGAGGACCCGGCATGAGCTTCCCCATGGCCCTCTTCGTGACGCTGCTGCTCCTGGTCGGCAGCGGCTTCTTCGTCGCCGCCGAGTTCGCCCTCGTCGCCGCCAGGCGGCACCGCGTCGAACAGGCGGCGGCCGCCGGGCAGCGCGGCGCCAAGGCCGCGCTCGCCGGGATGCGCGAGCTGTCCCTGATGCTGGCGGGCGCCCAGCTCGGCATCACGCTCTGCACCCTGGGTCTCGGCGCGGTCTCCAAACCGGCCATCTCCCACGAGCTCGACCCGCTCCTTGCGGACCTCGGGCTGCCCGCGGGGCTGAGCTACGGCATCGCGTTCGCCGTCGCCATGATCCTTGTCGTGTTCCTGCACATGGTGGTCGGTGAGATGGCGCCCAAGTCGTGGGCCATCGCCCACCCGGAGCGCTCGGCGATGCTGCTCACCCCGGCCTTCCGCGCGATCGTCAAGGCCGTACGGCCCCTGCTCTGGGTCCTCAACAAGGTGAGCAACGCGCTGGTACGGCTGTGCCGCGTCACCCCGCGCGACGAGCTGGCCTCCGTGCACAACCGCGAGCAGCTCACCCACCTCGTCGAGGAGTCGGAGCGCCTCGGCCTCATCAGCGAGGCCGACTCGGGCCTCCTGACCCGCTCGCTCACCGCACCCCAGACACCCATCTCCGCGCTGCTGGTGCCGACGGCCGCGATCACCTGGGCACCCGCCGCGGCGGACGCCGAGGAGATCCTGCGGATCGCCGCGGACAGCGACCGCACTCGGCTTCTCGTGCGGGGCGACGGCGGCGTCCTCGGTTCCGTGCACGCCCGCGACGTCCTGGTCGCCCGGGCCCGCGGCCGCTCGGCCACGGCGGGCGCACTGGCCCGCCCGGTCGCGGAGTTGAAGCCCACGGACACGGTCGCCCACGCGGTGGAGGAACTCCGCCGCCACCGCGCCACCCTCGCAGTGGTCCGCGACCCCGCGGGCCACCTCTCGGGCCTCGTCAGCCTGGACGACCTGCTGGCGCGGCTGTTGCATCAGGATGCGGTGTGAGGGTGGCGGCGTGGGGCGGCTCGGTGTCCGCCGTCTGCTGAAGCGTGCGGCGGTGTATCGAGAGCCGTCGTGCGGGCGGTTTGCCGGAACGGCAAGTCCGTTGGCCGGGGCCGCCGCCCGCTGCCGACACTGGGGGTCCACCGCCGCTGAAGGAGGCGCACCCCATGCCCCGCACCACCCGGCGCGACCAGCCACCGCCCCGTACCGCCGACAGCGAAGCCGACGTCCTGCGCGGATTCCTCGACTACCTGCGCAGCTCGGTCGCCGCGAAGGTCGCCGGCGCGCCCGAACCCGAGGTCCGCGGCGCCCAGGTGCCCTCGGGCACCAACCTCCTCGGGCTGCTGCACCACCTCGACCACGTGGAGCGCGCGACGTTCCTCGGCGAACGGATCACGAACTGGCAGGCGACCTTCCAGGCGCCGCCGCAGGACACCGTCGAGGACGTCGTCGCCCGCTACGAGGAGACGGTCCGCCGCGCCAACGCGGTCCTCGACCGCTGCACCGACCTCGCCGCCCCCGTCCCCACCGCCCCCGCCGGCCGCCGCGCCCCCAGCGCCCGCTGGGCTCTGGTGCACCTCATCGAGGAGACCGGCCGCCATGCGGGCCACGCGGACATCCTGCGCGAACGGATCGACGGCGCGACCGGACGCTGAAGGCGCCCTACTGCGGACCGGCCGTGCGCGGCGCCGCCACCCGGCCCGACTCCTGCCGGTGCCCGAGCAGTTCGGCCAGGCCACGCCGCGTCGCCGCGACCACCACACGGTCCTGCGCGGTGAGCATCTGCCCGGGATGCAGATCCCATACGAGGCCCGAGGCATGGCCCTGGGAGTACGGGGACGGGCCGGCGGAGAGGTCGGGCAGGCGCTGCGCGGGGGCCGAGGTGTCCAGGGCGACCACGCGCCACGCGCCGGGCCGGAAGGCCTCGGCGACCGTACGGTCCCGCAGTTCGGCGTGGTCGGCGACATCCAGCGCGGCGAACAGCAGCACCTTGCGCTCCACCGGGATCGCGCCCAGGATCGAGCGTCCCATCATCGCCCCGGCGAACGCGGGCGCGGCCAGCGTCGTGACGCTGCGGCTGCGGGTGTTGGCGCCGGGGTGCGCGGCGCGCAGGGTGCGGAAGACGGCCGTGGCGAACTCGTCGTCGTACAGCCGCAGGACGACCCCCAGATCCGGCTTGACCGACCGTGCGTACAGGGACGCCTCCAGGTTCGTCGTGTCGACGCTGGTCAGCGCGAGCAGGGCGTGCGCGCGGTGGATCTTCGCCGCCTCCAGGACGCCCTCCTCGGTCACGTCACCGAGCACCACCGGCACGCGGAGACGCCGTGCGTGCGGGATGCCGCGCGCCTCCGGGTCCTCCTCGACGCAGACGACGGGGATGTCGAGCTCCCGCAGCCGGGTCAGGACACGGGTGCCGATCTTGCCGAGGCCGAGCAGCACGACATGGCCGGAGAGTCCGCGCGGCGGGCGCCGCAGCGCCGAGGCCGTACGGAACGTGCCGAACGCCTCCAGGGCGGCGGCCAGCAGGACCGGGAGCAGCAGCAACCCGGCCAGCGCGGCGAGCAGTTGGAGGATCTGGCGGCTGTGCGGCTGGTCCGTCGCGGGATCGTTGAGCGCGAACAGGTCGAGCAGCGTCAGATACGTGGCGTGCAGCGGGTGGTCTTTCGTGGTGATCCACGACGCGACCGCGAGGCCGAGCACCGCGGCCAGGAGACCGGCCAGCGACCAGCGCAGCCGTCGCGAGAACAGTTCCCGCAGCGGAGCGCTGCGCCCGGCGAGGCGGCCCGGCGCGACCGGCGGCGCGAGGTGGCGGACGGCCTGCAGGACGACGGTGCCGCGCCCGGCCGCCGCCTCCACCGCCGCGTCATCGGGCAGCAGTTGGGGCCCGTCCTCGCCTCGCGTGCCGGACAGCAGCGCCAGCGTGCACAGTCCGTCGGAGGCCGTCCCGTCGCGGCCCGGCTGCTGCTCGACGGCCTGCAGCAGCAGCCCGTCGGCCTGCAGCACCTTGCGTGTGCCGGCCACCGCGGCGGCGGCCAGGGCGGGGGCGGCGGTGTCGGCATCGGAGAGCACCGTCGTCGACACGTCCCGCGTGGCGAGCTCCGGATCCGCCAGCAACGCCGCCTGATCCAGCAGCTCGGCCAGATGCTGGCCCAGCTTCCGGTTGTACAGCCGGATCACGAGCCGCAGTCGCGGGTTGAGCCGGCGGGCGGCGAGCGCCGCGCGGATATTGGTCTCGTCGTCGTCGTTCACCAGCGCGAGCGCGGCCGCCCGCGCGACGCCCGCCTCGGCGAGCACCTCGTCCGTGAGCTCGGCGGCCTCGAGGAGCCGCTCCCCGTTCGCCGTCTGGGGCGCCCCGCCGCGCCCGAGCGCCGCCGAGAACCGCCCGAGCAGCGCCCCGGCCCGCTCCCGCCCGGTGAGCGGCAGTGGCGCCCGGCTCCCCGCGGGCGGCACCACAAGCGTCACCCGCTCCCGGTACACCTCCCGCAACTCCCCGGCCAGCCGCTGGGCCAGCGCATCATCACCGCACACAACCATGCGGCCGGGCACGTCGGTTGGGGCCTCAGGAAGATCGGACACGTTGCTGAAGGGTGCCGTATGGGGGGTGGTGCTGCCAAGGGTGGGCGGGGTGGGCGGAGTGTCGGGCTCCTGCCGGCCGCCCGCCCTTGCCGACTCGCCCGAACGCGCCGAGGGCACGCCCTGCGCGGCCGCAGGGAGGCAGGATGCCTGGCGGCGGACACCTCTCGTGTTCCCGCCGCCGGGCACCCTGCCGCCCAGGGTTGCGACGCACACCCACCAGGAGCACCGCATGACCACCGCACACGCCCCCCACGCCGCCCACGCCCACCAGCACGGCGACGGCTGCGGGCACGTGGCGTTCCCGCACGGGGACCACATGGACTACGCGCACGACGGCCATCTGCACCGCGTCCACGAGGACCACATCGACGAGTGCGAACCGGCCGCCCACAGCACCCACACCGACCACGCCCACCAGCACGGCGCGGACTGCGGCCACGTCGCCGTACCGCACGGCGACCACGTCGACTACGTGCACGACGGCCACCGGCACGCGGGGCACGACGGGCACTGGGACGACCACTGAGCCCGAGTGATTCCCCCGACGGAGCACGTGGTGCGTGACGCGGCGTGAACTAGCCGGTGGGGGCGGGCCGTTGGCGGTCCGCCCCCTTGTCATGCGTGGGTGACGGTCACCGGGCCGAACGAGATCCGGGTGCGTGCGCCATCGGCCCAGCCGACCTGCACCTCCCGCGCGGACGCGGTGGTCTTCTCGACCACCCCGCCCAGGGCGACCGGCGTCCCCGTGAGCGCCGCGAGGCAGGCATACAGCCCGTTCCCGCCCTCCCCGCTCAGCCGCGGCACCACCGCCCACCGCGTGAACGCCGTCCCCTGCGGCGCCCGTTGCTCGTCCGCCGCCGACCATCCGTACAGCGGATGCAGTCCGGATCCGAGCCCCTCCTCCGGCCCGACCGCCCACCCCGTCTGCTCCACCCGCGCTCCGGGCGGTGCGCCGAGGACCCGGTGCACGCGCAGCTCGTACGGTCCGTACGCGACCGTCACCGACTCGACCCGCAGCCCGGGCACCATCGGCGGGCCCGACGGGAACACCGGCCGGTGCCACGAGGCCGCCCAGCCCCAGCCGTCCCCGCCGCCCGCGCCGAGCGGATGGATCCGGCGCCGGACGCTGCGTACTCCGTCACCAGACGTCGGGGCGAGCGAGACGGCGAAGTGGTTGTCGGCCGTGTTGGCGGCCGAAGTGGGGCCGGTGCGGGTCGAATAGTGCTGACGGCCGTAGAGCGGATCGTCCTGCGCCGCGGACTCGCCCTCCTCGGGCCGTACGTGATCACTGCCGTGGTTGTGCACGCGCACGATCCCGTCGGCCCGCGTGCTGTGCACCAGGAGGCCGGGGGCGGGCAGCGCGAGGCAGTGGTCCTCGCTCTCGCTGGGCGCGGGCTCCTCCTCGGCCGTCCACAGCGGATCGTCCTCGCCCGCGAGCAGACAGACGAACGCCTTCGAGGCCCAATAGGGCGAGGCGGGACCGGAGTAGCGCTGGAGCGAGGCCTCGTGCGCGCCGTGCCAGCCGAGAGTCAGCAGACCGTCCGCGTCCACCGAGCCGCGGTCGAGGAAGTAGCGCAACGAGCCGCTGATCAGGCGGCGGGAGGTGCCGGGGCTCCACGGGGTGTCGCCCGTGACCGCGCCGAGCCCCACGGCCGACGCGGCCGCGAACCGGTACGTGAGCGAACGGCCCATGTACAGCGGCGCCCCGTCCCCGCCGAACAGCAGCCCGAAGCCCGCCAGATGCTCCCGCAGCCGCTCCCCGTGCACCCCGGACCCCGACCCCGCCAGCTGCGCGTCGAGCAGCGGATACAGGTGCAGTGCCCAGCCGTTGTAGTGGTCGAAGGCCCGTCCGTCGCCGTCCGCGTACCAGCCGTCACCCCGGTACCAGCTCTCCAGGAGCTCGAGACCGCGCTCGCGCGCCCGCGCCGTCTCGGCGTCCCCGCGGCCCACGGACTCCAGGAACCCGGCGACCGTGAACGGGAAGAGGTACCAGTTGTTGGGCGCGGGGAGCCGGCGCAGCGCACCCCGCAGCCAGTCCTCGGCACGGTCCTGCACAGCGCCGTCCAGACGGTCCCACAGCCACGGCCGGGTCATCCGCAGTCCGAGTGCCACGGACGCGGACTCGACCATCGGCTGGCCCGCCACGTGGATGTCGCGGATGACCGGCCACGACTCCGTGTCGTCGCGCCCGGGCGTACGGGTACCGGCGGCGAGCCCTTCGGCGTACCGCTCCAACCAGCCGTGCGGATCGGCCCCTCGGGCCCCCGCGACGCGGAATCCGGCCGCCAGGAACGTACGGGCATACCCTTCCAGGCCGTCCGAGCGCACCCCGGACTGCGACGGTCTGCCCGGCAGATCGAGCAGCGCGCCGCCCGGAGTGGCCCACCGCCATGCCGAATCGACGAGACCGTCGGCGACGGCCTCCCAGTGCGCGCGCGTGCAGCCGGTGCGGGGGCTGAGGGTGCGGTCCTCCGGGGGCAGGGCGAATGCGGGCGTCGCAACGCTCATGCGAGGAAGGCCGATCGTTCACGTCCTACGGAATGGGCGAAGCCGTCGCCCGCGGCCCAGCGCCGCAGCTCCTCGACCGCGAGGTCGGTGAGGCGTGCCCACTCGTTGCCCTGGGAGCCGGCGAGATGGGGGGTGAGCGTGACGTTCGGGCAGGTCCAGAGCGGGTGCTCGGGGGGCAGCGGTTCGGGGTCGGTCACATCCAGTACGGCGCGTATCCGGCCGGCGAGAGCTGCCTCGGTGAGCGCGTCGTGGTCGACGACGGGACCGCGCGCGGTGTTGATCAGCACGGCGTCGTGCCGCAGCGCACCGATCAGCTCCCGGCTGACAAGGCCATGCGTCCCGGGCAGCAGCGGACTGTGCACGCTGACCGTGTCGCTGAGCGCGAACAGCTCGTCCAGGCCCATGAGTTCGGCGCCGAGCGCGGTCGCCTCGTCGGCCGTGACGAACGGGTCGTACAGGAGGATCCGCAGATCGTACGGGCGCAGCAGCTCGATCACGCGACGGCCGATCAGCGACGCGGACAGAATGCCGACCGTACGCCGGTAGTTGCCCACGCTGTACGGCACGAGCGACCAGTCGACCGCCGTGCGCGCGGTGCGGAAGCCGCTGGTGGTCTCCAGGACGCGTTTGCCGCTGAGCAGGATCATCGCGACCGTGTACTCGGCGACGGGCAGCGCGTTGGCCGCGGCGGCCGAGGTGATCTCGATCCCGCGCTCCCAGGCGGCGTCGGTCATCAGGCCGCGTACCGAACCGGCCGTGTGTACGACCGACCTGAGCCGGGGCGCGGCGGCGAGCACGTCCGAGTCGAGGGGCGGACAGCCCCAGCCGGTGATCAGTACCTCGGTCGTGCTCAGGACCTCCCTGGCCGCCGGACTGCCGAACTCGTGCAGGGGCTCCGGCGCGAGCGCACAGACCTCGTCGAAGGCCGCGACGGCCTCCGGGGTGAGGAGCGCACGGGCAGCGCCGGGGGAGAAGGCGAAGGCCGCGGAGGGCCTTTCCGGCGTACGGGGAATTGCAGGCATTCGGGATTCCCTTGGCTGCTGATGACGTACGGGAATCGTCGGTCGCTGCCGGGCCGGGGTCAATGCGGCGAAGATCCGAAAGGGAAACAGTCAAACGATCAGAGAGGGTCTGCGCAGAGCCCGGTCGACTCCCGTACCTCCAGCCGCGGCAGCAGCTCAAGGCGCTGCGTCGGCCAGACGCCCACGCCCGCCGCCACCTCCCCGATCCGCCGCAGCAGCAACTCGGCGGCCATCCGGCCCACTTCGGCCTTGGGCGGCGCGACGGCCGTCAGCGGGGGATCGGCGAGAGCAGCCACCACATCGTCGTACGCGATCATGGAGCAGTCCTCGGGGACCCGCACCCCTGCCCGTGTCAACTGACGCACAAGCACCAGGGCATCGGCGTCACTGTGGCCGATCACCCCGGTCGCACCCTGTCCGGCCAGTACGGCCGTGAGGTCGACCCCGCGCCCCGACGCGTGCGGGGCGGATCCCGCGTCGGGGGAGCTGAGGACCGTACCGGCGGACACGACCCCGGGCCGCTGCGCCACCACCGTGTCGAAGGCCGCGCGCACGGCCCGCGCGGTGGGGCTGTCGTCGCGCGCGGCGAGGAGGATCCGCCGGTGGCCGAGGGCGAGGAGGTGGCCGACCGCGAGCCCGATTCCGTACCGGTGGTCGGAACAGACCGAGTCGAGCGTGGCCAGCGGACTGTCCGGGCCGGGGCGGCGTTCGAGCAGCACGGTCGGTACGCCGGTGTCCGCGAGCCATGCCGCATCGGCCTCCTCGGCGGCTCTGCTGCGCCACCGCGGGGCGACGATCAGACCGCGCGCCCCTTCCGTGAGCGCCCGCTCGACCAGCTGCCGCTCGGTCCCCACGTCGGCGCGCGGCACGGTGTGCACGGCGATCCGCAGGCCCGCGCCTTCCAGCACGCGGCGCGCGCCGTACAGCGCTTCGTTGAGGTACGAGTGGAGCTCGGGGACGATGAGCGCGACGGTGGTGCCGGAAGGCAGGGCGGACTCGGAGACGGTGGCCGCCGGGCCGCCGATGGCCCGCACGACCCCGTGCGCCCTCCGGAGCTGCCCGGCCCTGGCCAGCTCCTCCGCGTCCCGTCGTGCGGTGACCACGGAGACGCCCAGTTCGGCGGCGAGTTCCCGCAGGCCGACCTCGCCGCGCGCAAGCACGGCGGCAAGCAGCCGGCGCCGCCGGCTCGCCACGGACTCCCGCATCGTTCTCCCCACCAGGCTGTGCGTCCGGCGAGCATACGGCGAGGCCAGGTGCAGAGGGGTGGCCGGTGCCGGGCGGATGCCCTGTCCCCGTGAAGATGGCCGGTGTCGTCGTCGCACACCCCGCCGCCTGGAGTCCCCCATGATCCGCTTCGAGACCGTCACCCGCATCGCCGCCCCACCGGAAGCCGTCTTCGACCTCTCCCTGGACGTCGATGTGCACACCGCGTCGATGGCCGACAGCTCCGAACGGATCGTCGGCGGGGTGGGCGCGGGCCGGATGCAACTGGGGGAGACCGTCACCTGGCGGGCCCGGCACTTCGGTGTGCCGTGGCGGATGACCTCGCGGATCAGCGCGTACGACCGCCCGTCGCACTTCGTGGACGAGCAGGTGGCGGGCCCGTTCGCACGATGGGTGCACACGCATGACTTCGCCCCGGACGAGGCGGGACAGGGCACGGTGATGCGCGACACCGTCGAATTCGCCGCCCCTTTCGGCCCGTTGGGCACCCTGGCCGAGGCCGCCGTCCTCGGCCGGTACATGCGGCGGCTCATCGAGCGCCGCAATGAGCACCTCCGGGAGCTGGCGGAAGCGCCACGCCCGCCCGCCTCCTGACAGCGGCACCCGCCCGTGCACCACCGCAGGCGCCTACGCCACCGCAGGAGCTCCTACACCACCGCAGGCGCCCCTACACCACCGCCAACTCCCCACGAAGCCCCTGCCCCGCCTCCCGATGCCGCCCTGCCGCTTCGGGATCCGTCTCCTCCAGGAGGAGGGACAGGCCCTCGTGGGCGAGTGCCTCCGCGTGGCGGTTGCCGGTGCGGGGGGCCAGGGCCAAGGCCTCCGTGTGGAGGGCCAGGGACTCCGTCAGGAGGCCCGCCAAGCGGCAGGTCTCCGCGTAGTCGTTGAGGAAGTGGATCTTCCAGTGGTGTTCGAAGAGGGCGTCGAGGAGCGCGAAGGCCTCGCGATGCGCCGCGAGGGCCTCCTCGTGGCGGCCCATGCGGCGCAGGGCCACGCCCAGGCAGTTGAGGGACCAGGCCTCGTTGTGCGGGTGGCGGTCCTCGCGGGCGACTGTGAGGGCGTGCTGCAGATGGTCCACGGCCTCGTCGGGGGAGTCCGGCGCGAGTGCGACGCCGAGCGTGATCCGGGCCGTCAGGGCCGGGGGCCAGGCGGGATCCGTGTGCGGTACGGCCAGGGCCTCGCGCGCGAGACGGGCCGCCTCCTCGTGATGCCCCAGCTGGAGCAGCGCCCACGCCTCGTACGCCCTGGCGTGAGCCGCCCCGGTCGCGGACCCTGCCTCCTCGTACAGGCCGGCCGCCTGCCGGAAGAGCCCGAGCGGCTCGGTGACCTGGCCCTCGTCCCACTTCAAGTAGCCGAGCCGCATCGTCAGTTCGGCGCGTGAGCGCAGATCGCCCGTCTCGGCCACGAGGGGGAGCGCCGAGGCGTACGCGGCATCCGCCTCCGCCATCCTCCCCGCGTTGTAGCGCGCGAACCCGAGGTCGCTGTGCGCCTCCGCGAGCTGCCACGGGTCGCCGAGCCGGCGGGCGGCGGTGAGCGAGCGCTCGAAGAGGAAGTTGAGGTGCGTGGTGCCGCAGCGGCGCGCGAAGTACGTCCGCATGAAGCGCGGCAGCTCGCACACATGCCGGTCGGCGCCCGTCGCGACCGCCGCCTCGAAGGCCGCGATCAGGTTCGTGTACTCGTTCATGTACCAGCCGAGCGCCGCCCGCTTGTCGGCGAACGAAGGCACCGAAGCGGGCGGTTCACCGGCCGACGGCCCCCGCGTACCCGCGAGGAACGGCATCGCCGCATCCGCCGCCGCGGCCGTGTGCACGTAGTGGTCGAGGACCCGCCGCAGCGCCTTCTCGCGCAGCGCCGCCGGATCCTGCACCGCACCGGCCCGCCGCGCGTGCTGGTGCACGAGGTCGTGCAGCCGGTAGCGGCCCGGCGAGCGCTCCTGCACGAGATGCGCGTCGAGCAGATCCTCCAGCATCTCCCGCGCCGCGCGCGGCGGCACATCGGCGAGCGCCCCCGCCACATACATGTCGAAGGTCTCCCCGGGCACGAGCCCAAGGAGACGGAACAGCCGCCCCGTCGCATGGTCCAACTGCCGTACGGACATGGCGAGCGCCGTGTCGAACTCGCCCGGCCCCTCCGCGAGCCGCTCCACGAGCACCCCGACCGTCCAGCCGGGCCGGTGCCGCAGCCGCGCCGCCGCGAGCCGCAGCGCCAGCGGCAACTGCCCGCACAGCCGCAGCACTTCGGCCGTCGCCCCCGGATCCCGGCCGAGCCGGCTCTCCGGCCCACCCGCGTCACCGCTGGCCCGGCGCAGCAGCTCCGCGCTCTCCTCGGGCGTGAGGACCTCCAGCGAGACCGGCGGTACCTCGTCCAGACCCACCAGCCGGTTCCTGCTGGTGATCAGGGCCACCGAGGCTCCCGCCCCGGGCAGCAGCGGCCGCACCTGCTCCGCGTCGGCAGCGTTGTCGAGCACGATCACGGCCCGCCGGTGCGCCAGTTCCGCCCGCCACACGGCGGCGAGCGGCTCGACTCCGCCCTCCTGCGGAATCCGCTCGGAGGGCACGCCGAGCGCGGAGAGCAGCGCCCGCAGCGCCGGATCCGCACCGAGCGGCTCGCGGCCCTCCGTGAAGCCGTGCAGATCCAGGTAGAGCTGCGCCTGGGGAAAGGTGTCCGCGAGCCGGTGCGCCGCGTGCACGGCGAGACAGGTCTTGCCGACCCCCGCCATCCCGTCCACGGCGACCACCCGATGCGCCTCCACGGCATCGAGCACGGCGGCGAGCTGCTTCTCGCGCCCGGTGAAGTCCGCCACGTCCCGCGGCAGATCATTGCGCGGCGGCGGAACGTCCTTCGGTCCGGCGGCCGGAGCGGGCAGCGGGGGAGTGACCAGCCGGCTGGAGCGCGGCGGCGCGGGCAGCGGACTCGACGACCGCTCCCACACCGGCCGCAGCGGCCGCGGATCACGCCGTACGACCTTGCACAGCGCGAGCACCGCGGGCCACGGCGGCACGGTCTGCCCGCCCAGATACCGCGACAGCGACGACGAGCTCAGCCCGGCCTCGCGCGCCAGCGCCCGCACCCCATGCCCCGAGAACTCCTGCAACGCCCTCAGCCGCGCCGCCAGCTCATCCCGCGGATCACCCTTCGCCCTTGCCGGACCCGTACCCACACGCCCCACCCCGTCTCCTGTCCCGCCCCACAGGAAGTTTTCCCGCCGCCAACTCCCCTGTCCAGGCCCGTTGTTCCTGTCCCACGCTGTCCCACGCCCATCGCCGGGCCACCCCCACCCGGGCTGTTATGGAGTCACACCCCGACGACAGCGGGGGACAACGAAAGACCGGGAGACCGGCCCACTTGGAGGAGAACACCATGCAGTCTCGTATGCAGAACCCCGCCGCCCTGCTCCCCGGTTCCATGGAGTCCATCCAGGGCCTGTTCAAGGCCGTGCACTCCGGCGGAGTCGACGCCCACATCCTGGAGCTCGTGCACCTGCGGGCCAGCCAGATCAACGGCTGCAGCGCCTGCGTCGACGGCGGCACCAAGACCGCCCGCAAGGCCGGCGTCAGCGACGAGCAGCTCGCCACCGTCGTCGCCTGGCGCGAGGCCCCCTACTTCTCGGACGAGGAGCGCGCCGCCCTCGCCCTCGCCGAGTCCGCAACACGCCTCGCGGACCGCCCGGACGCGGTCGCCGACGAGATCTGGGACGAGGCGGCCGCGTACTTCGACGAGAAGCAGCTCGCCGCGATCATCATGATGATCGGCGTCACGAACCTGTTCAACCGCCTCAACGCCACGACCCGCCAGATCGCCGGGGCCTGGGGCTGAGCGATGGCAGGGGACCACGAGCCGGCGCTAGTCCAGCGCCGGCTCCGGATCCTCCTCCGTCGTCTCATGCGCCGGCGCGTCCGCCGCGACCGGCACATGCAGCCACACCGCCTCCGACGGCACCCCGCGCCCGTCGACCGCCGTCAGCATGTACCAGCCGGGCGGCACCAGGGCCGGATTCTCCGGGAGCGTCACTTCCACACCCGTCTCCGTCCGCTCGAAGTCCACGGCGATGGAACGCTGTTCGACGTTCGTGACGTGCGTGAACGAGCCCGGTCTGATCAGCCGCATCCGCTCGATCGCCCGCGGATCGTCACTGTCGTACGCCACCGTCGCACCGAGCTTCACGGTCCGCCGGGCGCCCTCCGGGTCCCGCAGCACCGGGCGGGCGCCGCCCTGGTGGAGGTACGGAGGGGTGTACAGCTCCAGGCTCTGCTCGAACGTCGCCTTCTTCGAGTTGGCCTTGTCCGAGAAGAGCGAGTCCGAGCCGAAGGTCATCACGCGCCCGTCGGGCAGCAGCAGTCCGCCGGAGTGGTAGTTGCGGCCCACCAGCGGGTCCGCGGCCGGCTTGAACTCGTTCGTCCGCGGGTCGTAGAGCGACGCCTTCAGGACGTTGCTGTCGGACTTCCCGCGGTAGTCCCCGGAGCCGTTCGTCGTCAGGACGGTGTCGTCGGGCAGCACCACACTGCTCGGATAGCGCGCCTTCTCGTACAGCCGCGGCCCGTCGCGGAACCGCGGCTCGTCCTCCGTGAGGTCCACCAGCCGCGTCCGGTCCGTCGACTTCGGAGACTCACCGACCCCGCCCCCGCCGAGCACCATGTAGCGCTGTTCCTGCGCGGGCGGGAGAAGGACGGACATCGAGGTTTCGAGGAGCTGCGGATCGCTGATCCCCGGGACCTTCGTGAACGCGTTGCTGTCCAGATCCCAGATCCCCGGCTCGCGTCCCTCGTCGTCGGGCCCGTAGCCCGCATTGGAGCCGGTGTAGAAGATCCGCCCGTCGGAGGCGAGGAAGAGCGCGGGATACGTGGGGAAGAACCGCGACTCCGGCAGGAACTCCCAGTCCTTCGTACGGGAGTCGTAGATCTCGTTCTTGCCCGGTACGACCTGCCCGATCTCGTCGAGCCCGGACACCGAGAGCACCTTGCCGTCCTCCAGTGTGGTCAGCGTCGGATACCAGCGGGCCTCGTGCATCGGGTCGACCTGCACGTACTTCTCGGCCACCGGGTCGAACTCGAAGGTGTCCTTGATCCCCTGGAAGTCCTTCTTGTCGAACGACAGCTTCTGCGCGATCCCGTAGATGTTCTCCTTCTCGTCGCCTACGAGCCCCTCGACCGCGTACTGGTCCTGCGTCCCGGTCTGGTGCTCCGCCCCTTTTTCCAGCGCCTCGACGTACACGCGCGCGGTGGACACGGTCACCTCGGCCTCACCCGTCACCGGGTCGGTCTTCTTCTTGGCCCGCGGGACGACGATGTTCGCGTGCGACGCGAAGGTCTTGCCGCTCTCACGGCCGGTGAAACGGGTGCCCTTCGGCAGGGTCTTCGGCGCGTCCGGGTCCTCGTTGTGGACGATCATCAGGCCGCCGGCCTTCTCGACATCGCCCTCCAGCGTCTCGTACCGCTGTGTACCCCCCGCCACCAGGAGCCTGCCGTCCGGGAGTTGGGTGTGGCCCGCGCAGAACAGGTCGGCGGGCGTGGGGATGTTCTTGAACGTGTTCTCCGCCGGATCCCACAGGACCGAACGGAAGGTCTTCGCGTCGAACTGCTTGGCGTCGTTGCCCGAGCCCGCCACGAGCAGCACCTTGCCGGTGTGCAGGAGCGCCGCGTGGATCGTGTTGATCCGGTACTCCTTCGGCACGTCCACGAGGCTCCACTGTCCCCGCTCGGCCTTGTACCCGGGCCGGCCGATCTCATACGAGTGGTAGCGGGAGGAGGCGAAATCGTAGACGGCGGGCGCGTTGGTCGCCCCGAGCACGAGCACGGCGCCCGTGCCGAGCAGGACCCTGGAGGTGCGGCGGCTCAGGCGGCGGCGTTTCGGCTCCGGCATACGGTGCCTCCTGCGGACAGCACGTGCGTTTTGGTACGGATTGCGACTTTAGGCCAGTGCAAGGGACCCCGCACGTGGGTCCGCACTGCCGTGTCGCTCCGTCACACGCTGCCGCGTCTACGCGTCCGCACTCCGCACGACGTTGAACGTCGCCCCTTCGGGATCCGCCACCGACGCCATCCGCCCGTGCCCGCTGTCGTACGGGCCGCGCAGGACGTGACCGCCCAGCTCACCCACCCGATCCACCGTCTCGTCCACGTTCTCCACCTCGAAGAACGTGGTCCAGTGCGCCCCGCGGTCCCGCGGCAGCCCATGGCCGACGCCATGGATCGCGGCGACCTGGCGGCCGGCGGCGGAGAGCGAGAGATAGTCGAAGTCGGCCGAGACCACGGGCTCCTCGGTGTACCCGAAGACGGTCTGGTAGAACTTCGCGACCGAGGACGTGTCCTGCGTGACCAGCTCGTTCCACACGGGTGTGCCCGGCACGCCCACGCCGCCGGCGCCGCTGTGCTCACCGCCCTGCCACACCCCGAACACGGCACCCGCGGGGTCCGACGCGATCAGCAGCCGCCCGGCGCGTTCCGCGTCGAGCGGTCCCACGCCGATCGTGCCGCCGCAGTGCCGGATCGTGTCGGCCGTCGCGTCCACGTCGTCGGAGGCCAGATACGGGGTCCAGGCGACCGGCAGATGCCGGTCGTGCGGCATGACCCCGATCCCGGCGACGTCGTGCCCGTCGAGGACCGCGCGCACATACGGTCCCAGCTGCCGCGGCCCGGGCCGGAACTCCCAGCCGAACAGCGCGCCGTAGAACTTCTGCGTACCGGCCAGTCCGTGCACCATCAGGCTCACCCAGCAGGGCGTGCCGGGCGTGTGCCGAGCTGCTGACTCGGTCATCGTGACTCTCTCCTAGGGCCTGTCCGGCGGATCATGCCTGGGACGGGCCGGTCTGGCACGCCCATCTGCTGCGTTGTCGTCACTCGCCGACGCTCCGCGTCGACTCCCTCCTCCGCCTTGCACCTGGACGCACCAGACCGCCCCTCACCACTCCGTTCAAGGCGCTGCAGCCCGACGGCGGCATGATCCGCCGGACAGGCCCTAGGGGCCGCGACCCGTCGCATGACGGAGACCCGTCGCTCGACGGGCGGTCCGGCAGTGCAGGGCTGTCCAGCGGTGCAGGTGGTCCGGCGATGCAGGCTATTGGCCCCTTCCCAGGGCGGGAAGCTTTTAGGCAAGGATGTGCCCATGAATGCCATCATCTCCGCTGCCGAACTGGCGAGCGAGTCGAAGGGCCCGAACCCTCCGGTCCTGCTCGACGTCCGCTGGCAGCTCACCTTGGCCACGGCGGCCGGTCAGCCGCCCTTCGACGGGCGGGCCGCGTACGAGGCCGGCCACATCCCCGGCGCCGTCTACGTCGACCTGGACACAGCCCTTGCCGGACCGGCGGGTACGGGCGGCCGCCACCCCCTGCCCGACCTGGACGTCTTCGGTGCGGCGATGCGCGCGGCGGGCGTCCGCGCGGACCGTCCCGTCGTGGTGTACGACGGCGGCCAGGGCTGGGCCGCGGCCCGTGCCTGGTGGCTGCTGCGGTGGGCCGGACACCCGTCGGTACGCGTGCTCGACGGCGGTCTGGCGGCGTGGTCGGGCGAGTCGGCCACGGGCACGGAGTCCGTGGAACCCGGCGACTTCGTCCCCCGCCCGGACTCGATCCCCGCCCTCACCGCGGACGACGCCGCCGTCCTGGCCCGCGAGGGGCTCCTCCTGGACGCCCGCGCGGGCGAGCGCTACCGGGGCGAGGTCGAGCCCATCGACCGCGTCGGCGGCCACATCCCGGGCGCGGTCTCGGCGCCGACCACGGAGAACGTGACCCCGGACGGCCGCTTCCTTCCCGCCGCTCAACTGACCGAGCGCTTCGACGCCTTGGGCACGTCCGCCGTGTCCCGCGTGGGCGTCTACTGCGGCTCGGGCGTCTCCGGCGCCCACGAGGTCCTCGCCCTCGCGGTGGCAGGCATAGAGGCGGAGCTGTACGTGGGTTCGTGGTCGGAGTGGTCCGCGGACGAGTCCCGCCCCGTGGCCACGGGCCCGAATCCGTAGGCAGGGCCCCGCAGCATGCCGAGAGGGCCGCACCGATCCCGGTGCGGCCCTCTCGGACAAGCGGAACACTCAATCCTTCTTCTTGCGGCGCGTGCCGAACACGATCTCGTCCCAGCTGGGGACCGCAGCCCGTCGCCCGGGCCGCACCCCGTCCGCCTCGGCCTGCCGGTCCGTCGTACCGACCAGCCGGTCACGGTGCCCGGCCACCGACCGCGGCATCAGAACATCCGCATACGCGGACCCCGCCGACGCCGCAGGAGCGGGCGGCTCCTCGACCTCGGGCTCGGCGACAGGCGGCTCCTCGGCCAGCCGCTCCGGGGGAGCGGGCGGCGCGGGAGGAGCGGCCGCGGACGGCCGCTCCGGCACCACCAGGTCGCCACGGAAACTCGGCACCGCCTCCAGGAGACTCGTGAGCGAGTCCCGCTCGGAGGAGCCCGTGGACTCCTCCACCGGCTCCGGCGCGGGCGCCGGGATCTGTGGCCGCTCCAACTGCCGGTCGAGCGCACGGTCGAGAGGCCGGTCCCGCGGCAGCCGCGCGATCCGCGGCACGAACGGGAAGCTCGGCTCGGGCGCCGCGATGTCGTCGGACTCGCCGATCAGCGAGCGCGCCTCGTCGTCGACGGCCGCCACGAGCCGCCGCGGAGGGTCATATGTCCAGCTCGCCGAGTGCGGCTCACCCGCGACCCGGTACACGAGCAGCACTTCCCACGTGCCGTCGTCACGACGCCACGAGTCCCACTGGACGGTGTCCTTCTCGACGCCGCGCAGGAGCAGCCGCTCCTGGACAGCCTCGCCGAGCTGGGGTCCTGCGTTCTCACCGGGGCGGCGGACGGGAGTCTTCCGGGCACGCTCGGCCATGAAGGCGCGCTCCGCGAGCACGGGACCCTCGAAGCGGCGTACGCGATCGACCGGAATGCCCGCGAGCTGGGCGACCTCTTCCGCGGTCGCACCCGCACGTATACGCGCCTGGATGTCCCGGGGGCGCAGATGCGACTCGACCTCGATCTCGATCTGGCCGAGGCGTGGCCGGTCGCCGCGCACGGCGGCGCGCAGGCGTTCGTCGATCGGAAGGGTGTACTCCGTTGAGTCCGCAGCCTTCAGCACCAGCCGTGTGCCGTCATTGGAGACGGCCACGACACGCAGTTCGGGCATGGGGACCTCCCGGGTGGTGCCTGCCGACGTCACGTACGTCGCTGCTTCCGCTAGTCGAGTGTGGCCTGCCCGGGTGCAGCCTGCCACAACCTTGCCGAGTTGCCCGGCGTGTCGGGCATGGGTCCTTGATCGCCGTTATGGCACGGTTACCTATTCGCCACGCAAAGTGACCGAAGTTGCCCACAATGGTCACCCTGTGCAGCGATCCCCCTCCCGAAGGTCCCTCACGGGCCCCTGGGTACCCAGGCGGGAGTCCGAACCCAGGGCTCGCAACAGTACTCCATTCGGGCCACGTGAGTGGACCGCCGCGCCGCCGAAGTTGTCCCGCGGCAAGGGAGTTGACCCCTGCCGCACCCATATCCCCTGCTTACAGGGGTGTGCTGCTTCACAGAAACTCCGGAAACGGAACTATCCGCTTCGCCCATAAGTCCCTTCTGGGTAGCAGTCGGAAGACTCGGATGAGTCGCAACTCAAGGGACGGGGATGGCGCAGCAGCCGGAAACCGGGGCAGAACCGAAGAAGAAGCGCATCGACCTCAACGTGCCGCAGGTGGCCGGAGGTGCGCTCGCGGCGGTCGTCGCCGCGAAGATGGCGTCAAGTTTCGGGGTGTACGGCACGATCCTGGGTGCCGGTGTCATGAGCGTCATCGCCACCTGCGGAGGCTCGGTCCTGCAGCACTTCTTCCGGCGTACGGGGGAGCAGGTCAAGGAGGCCGCGGAGAAGGCGAAGCCGGCCCGCGGCCGTCGGACACCGGTGCGGGCTCCGTCCACGGACCAGGCGGCCACCACCGCCGACGCCGAGCGGACGATGCTGCTCAAGTCCCTCGACGCCACCCAGGTGTTGGGCACCGCGAGCGCCGCACGGGATGCCGACGAGACCCGGCTCCTGCCCCGCGCCGACGCGCAGGACCGTCCCACCCGCATGCTCGGCACGGCCGTCGGACCGTACGGCGAACCGCTCACCGCCGGCGCGCAGAGCGGCTACAGCGACTCGGGCGTGCAGGGCAAGCGGATCCGCAGCTGGAAGCGGCCGCTCATCGCGGCCGCCGCCGTCTTCGGTGTGACGATGGGCGGTATCACGGTGTACGAGGCCGTGGCCGGCGAGAACCTCTCCGGGACCGACGGGTCGACGCTGACCAGCGTGTTCACCGGCGGCAGCGGCGGCGGCGACCACCGCACCCCGACGGACACCCCCTCGTCCCCGCAGGAGGACCCGTCCACCGGCGGCCGCGACGGTCAGGACACCGCGACACAGGACCCCGGCACCACCGCCCCGGACGAGGACGGCACGGGCGACGACGGGAGCGACGGCGGCGACTCCGGCGACGGTGGCAAGCCGACGCCCACCCCGACCCCGACACCCACTCCGACCCCCACCCCGACTCCCACACCCACGCAGGACGACCCCACAGGGGACCCGCAGACGCAGGACCCGCGGGACGGCGCCGTGGCCGGATGAGCCGTGGCGGGGCGGCAGTCCGGGCAGGAACGCCGTGACTCAGTCGCCCAGGACCCGCCGCAGGTAGTCGTTGCCGAAGACCCGGTCCGGGTCGAGGCGGTCGCGCAGGGCGGTGAACTCGCCGAAGCGCGGGTAGACCGAGGCGAAGTACTCGGCGTCCCGCGTGTGCACCTTGCCCCAGTGCGGCCGCCCGCCGTGCGCGGTGAAGATCCGCTCGGCGGCGGTGAAGTACGCCTGGTAGGGCGTGCCCTTGTACATGTGCACCGCGATGTACGCGCTCTCGCGGCCCGAGGCCGTGGAGAGCGCGATGTCGTCGGCGGGAGCCGTCCGTACCTCGACGGGGAAACTGATCCGCAGGTTCGAGCGGTCGACCATGTCCCGCAGCTCACGCAGCGCGTCGACGAGCTCCTCGCGCGGCACCGCGTACTCCATCTCCACGAAGCGCACGCGGCGCGGAGAAGTGAAGACCTTGTAGGGGATGTCGGTGTACGTACGGGCGGAGAGCGCCTTGCTGGAGATCTTCGCGATCGTGGGGATCGTCCCCGGCACCGCGCGGCCCAGGGAATTGACCACCTGGAACAGCCCGTTGGAGAGCAGCTCGTCCTCGAAGAAGCCGCTCACCTTGCCCACCGGCTGCTCGGGGCCTGCGCTGCGGTTGTTGCGCTTGGTGTTGCAGTTGCCCGTGTGCGGGAACCAGTAGAACTCGAAGTGCTCGTTCTCGGCGTGCAGGGCGTCGAATTCGGACGTGACCCGGTCGAAGCTCATCGGCTCCTCGCGCGCGGTGAGCAGGAAGACCGGCTCCACGGCGAAGGTGATCGCGCTGATCACACCGAGTGCGCCGAGCCCGATCCGGGCCGCCGCGAAGACCTCCGGGTTCTCCTTCTCGGAGCAGTTCAGGACCGAGCCGTCGGCCGTGACGATCTCAAGGCCCTTGATCTGCGCGGAGATCGAGGCCGAGTCGCGCCCGGTGCCGTGGGTGCCGGTGCTGGTGGCGCCCGCGACCGTCTGCTCCATGATGTCGCCCATGTTCGTGAGCGAGAGGCCCTCGCGGGCGAGCGCGAGATTGAGGCGCTTGAGCGGGGTGCCGGCCTCGACGGTGACCGTGCCGGCCTCGCGGTCGAGGCTGCGTATCCCCGTCAGGAGGTCGGGCCGGATCAGCAGGCCGTCGGTCGCCGCCGCCGAGGTGAAGGAGTGGCCGGTGCCGACGGGCTTGATCCGGCGGCCCTCCGAGGCCGCACGGCGGACCGCCGCGGCGAGCTCCTCGACCGAGGCGGGCGTGACCTCCTGCGCGGGCCGCGCGGTGACGTTGCCCGCCCAGTTACGCCACGTTGTCCCGGACGCCGTCGCGCCGCTCGCCGTGCTCGTCGTACCCATCAGGTCCTCCCCGCTGCGGAACCGGCCTGGTCAGCCGGCGGTAGCCGAGGAACCCGATCACGACCGCGACACCGCCCGCGACCGCGGGCACCACGTACGCCCGGTCCGCGCCGACCGCGTCGATGACCCAGCCGGCCGCCGACGAACCGAGAGCGATACCGACCGCGAGGCCCGTGGAGGTCCACGTCATGCCCTCGGTCAGCTTCGCCCGGGGTACGTGCTGCTCGACGAGGGCCATCGTCGTGATCATCGTCGGCGCGATGGAGAGGCCCGCGACAAACAGCGCCACGGCCAGGGACAGCAAGTTCCCGACCAGTAGGAGGGGGATCATACTCACGCCCATCGCACACACGCCCACGAGCCACCGCTTGGCGGCCGGGCCCTTGAAGTGCATGAGTCCGAAGACGACACCGGCCAGACAGGAACCGGCCGCGTACACCGCGAGCACCAGGCTTGCGGCCTCCTTGGCGCCCTCGTGCTCGGCGAACGCGACGGTGACGACGTCGACCGCGCCGAAGACCGCACCGGTCGCCACGAAGGTGGCCATCAGGACCTGAAGTCCCTTGGAGCGCAGGGCGCTGCCGCCGGTGTGGTGCTCGCGCGGATGCGGGACCGGTTCGGTGGCGTGCTGCGCGGTCAGCCAGAAGGTGCCGATCGCCAGGAAGACACCGGCGAGCAGCGGGCCCGCCTCGGGGAACCAGACCGTGGACAGACCGATCGAGATGATCGGCCCGAAGATGAAGCAGATCTCGTCGACGACGGATTCGAAGGAGTACGCGGTGTGCAGCCGCCGCCGGTCGTCGCGGTACACGTCCGCCCAGCGCGAGCGCACCATCGAGCCGAGCGACGGCACGAAACCGACCAGCGCGGCACACAGGAAGAGCGTCCAGTCCGGTGCCTCGAACTTCGCCGCGAGCAGCAGCGCGGTGACGGCGGTGAGCGAGACGAGCGTGGCCGGGCGCAGGACGCGTGCCTGCCCGTAGCGGTCCACGAGCCGTGAGATCTGCGGGCCGAGCACGGCGGCGGAGAGCGCGAGCGTCGCGGAGAGCGCGCCGGCGAGTCCGTACCGCCCGGTGAGCTCGGAGATCATCGTGACGACACCGATGCTCATCATGGCCAGCGGCAGCCGCCCGATCAGTCCTGCCGCCGAGAACGACAAGGTCCCGGGCGGCGTGAATATCTCGCGGTAGGGGCTGGCCAAGGAGTGCTCCGGTAAGGCGTGTGACGGGTGCTTACAGCTTACGGCCGGGGGATCGCAGAGCGCGCGCCGATTTCACCGCCGGACGGACGACCTAGGATCGGGAACATGTCCCACGCGCCCGACCCCCGCCCGTACGACGCCCTGCTGCTGCTCTCCTTCGGCGGCCCCGAAGGACCCGACGACGTGGTCCCGTTCCTGGAGAACGTGACGAAGGGGCGCGGCATCCCGAAGGAGCGGCTGAAGGAAGTGGGGCAGCACTACTTCCTGTTCGGCGGCAAGAGCCCCATCAACGACCAGAACCGCGCGCTGCTCGACGCCCTCCGCAAGGACTTCGCGGAGCACGGCCTCGATCTGCCGGTCTACTGGGGCAACCGCAACTGGGCGCCGTACCTGACGGACGTGCTCCGCGAGATGGTCACCGACGGCCACCGCCGCATCCTGGTCCTCACCACCAGCGCGTACACGTCGTACTCGGGCTGCCGCCAATACCGCGAGAACCTCGCGGACGCCCTGGCCGCCCTGGAGTCCGAGGGACTTCCGCTGCCGCGGATCGACAAGCTGCGGCAGTACTTCAACCACCCCGGTTTCGTGCGCCCCATGATCGACGGCGTCCTGAAGTCGCTCGCCGAGCTCCCGGAGGGTGTGCGCGAAGGCGCCCACCTCGCGTTCACCACGCACTCCATCCCGGACGCGGCCGCCGACACCTCGGGTCCCGCCGAGGGCCACGGCGAGGGAGGCGCGTACGTACGGGAGCACCTCGACGTCGCGCGGCTGATCGCCGAGGCCGTGCGGGAGGAGACGGGCGTCGAGCGGCCGTGGCAGCTCGTCTACCAGTCGCGTTCCGGCGCCCCGCACATCCCGTGGCTGGAGCCCGACATCTGTGATCACCTGGAGGAGCGGCACGGCGCGGGCGTGCCCGCCGTCGTGATGGTCCCGATCGGGTTCGTCTCGGACCACATGGAGGTCCTCTACGACCTCGACACCGAGGCCACCGCGAAGGCCGCCGGGCTGGGCCTGCCCGTGGCCCGTTCGGCCACGGTCGGCGCGGACCCGAGGTTCGCCGCCGCCGTCCGCGACCTGGTCCTGGAGCGCGCCGGATCGGAGCGCGGCGAGGCCGTCACGCCCTGCGTGCTCGGCGCCCTGGGCGCGGGCCACGACCTGTGCCCGGTGGGCTGCTGCCCGGCCCGCGCACCGAAGCCGGCGGCCGCGGGCGCCGACAGCCCCTACGTGTAAGGAACGTGCAGTGACCAGTTCCCAGGCCCTCCTCGACCTGGCCCTCGAAGCCGCCCACAAGGCCGGTGTCTTCCTGCGCGAGGGCCGGCCCGCCGACCTCGGCGTGGCCGCCACCAAGACCAGCGCGGTCGATGTCGTCACCGAGATGGACATCGCCTCCGAGAAGCTGATCACCGGCTTCCTCGCCGAACACCGTCCCGACGACGGCTTCCTCGGCGAGGAGGGCGCCAGCCGCGAGGGCACCAGCGGCGTCGAGTGGGTCATCGACCCGATCGACGGCACCGTCAACTACCTGTACGGACGCCCCGCCTGGTGCGTCTCCATCGCGGCCCGCAAGGACGGCGAGACGGTCGCCGGCGTCGTCCACGTGCCGATGCAGGACGAGACGTTCCACGCCGTCCTCGGCGGCGGCGCCCACCTGGGGGAGCGGCGCCTGGGCGTCAACCCCGCGCCGGAGCTCGCCCTCGCCCTGCTCGGCACCGGCTTCGGCTACCTCGAGGAACGCCGGATCAAGCAGGCCGACGTGGTCCGCGAGCTGATCCCGCAGGTCCGCGACATCCGCCGCGGCGGCTCCGCGGCCATCGACCTGTGCGATGTCGCGGCGGGCCGCCTCGACGCGTACTACGAACGCGGCCTGAACCCCTGGGACTTCGCCGCCGGCGACCTGATCGCCCGCGAGGCCGGCGCGCTCGTGGGCGGCCGCCTGGGCGCGGAGGCCTCCGGCGAGCTGCTCCTCGCGGCCCCGCCCGGCCTCTTCGAGACGCTCAGGGAGCAGCTGGACCGGCTCGGCGCCTGGCACGACTGAGACCCCGCCCGACGGCACGCGAAGGGGCCCACCGCATGGAGTGCGGTGGGCCCCTCACGTCTTCACATGGAACCGGCGGTACGGATCGCGCTAGGCGACCTGTACCCCGTGCTCGGCAGCGAGGCGATGAAGATCGTCTAGCTCGGCCTGCTCCACTTCCGCCAGGAAGTCGTCGCCGTCCTCGCGCGCCTGTGTGAGGTCGGACTCCGTGGCCTTTATGCGCTGCAGAAGCCCTGCGGTGAATGCGTCCATGGTGCGCCCCCTCGTCGTGGGTCGAGTGTCGGTGGCACGGGGGTGTGCCCTCGGGAAGGGGCGATCACGTCTCTTGCCGCCACCGATGCGGACCGGGTGCCGCTCGGCGTATGCGGTTCGTGGCGTGCCACTTGCAAAGAGTGATCGCGGATGTAAGGCCGTCCTCCCCTGGGTTCCTGTCGCGGAAACCTCAACCCGCGGACAGATCTCCTGATTCCCGTACGGGCGTCGGTAATTGCCCCGGGCACCACCGGGCACCCCGCGCGCCCCGCACGCCCCCGAGCAGGGACGGCAGCCGTCTTACAGCCGGTTTACGGGCCAAAGGGGCAGGATGGAGACATCACCATGTGACCGGAACCTGTCGCTCGCGCGCCCGGACGGTCGGTGACGCGGCCCACTGCACCAGCGGGCATCACACGATCCAGCCCGCTCACCGGGCTCACAGAAGGGACAGCGACGTGCGCGTACTCGTCGTCGAGGACGAGCAGCTGCTCGCCGATGCCGTGGCCACCGGGCTGCGCCGCGAGGCCATGGCCGTGGACGTCGTGTACGACGGCGGCGCGGCCCTGGAGCGCATCGGTGTCAACGACTACGACGTCGTCGTACTCGACCGCGACCTCCCCGTCGTCCACGGCGACGACGTCTGCCGGAAGATCGTCGAGCTCGGGATGCCCACGCGCGTCCTGATGCTCACCGCCTCCGGTGACGTCAGCGACCGTGTCGAGGGCCTGGAGCTCGGCGCGGACGACTACCTGCCGAAGCCCTTCGCGTTCACCGAGCTGACCGCGCGCGTGCGCGCGCTCGGCCGGCGCACCACCGTCGCGCTGCCGCCCGTCCTGGAGCGGGCCGGCATCAAGCTGGACCCGAACCGCCGCGAGGTCTTCCGCGACGGCAACGAGATCCAGCTCGCCCCGAAGGAGTTCGCCGTCCTGGAGGTGCTGCTGCGCTCCGAGGGCGCCGTGGTCTCCGCGGAGCAGCTTCTGGAGAAGGCCTGGGACGAGAACACCGACCCGTTCACGAACGTGGTCCGCGTGACCGTCATGACCCTGCGCCGCAAGCTCGGCGAGCCTCCGGTGATCGTCACGGTCCCCGGTTCCGGCTACCGGATCTGAGCCGCCGGTGGCCGCCACCCCGGCGCCGCCATCGGCGCCGCCCAAACCGACGTGGGACCCCCACAAGACGGAGCCGCCCTTCCCGTGGCTGCGTCCGACCATCCGCATAAGGCTCACCCTGCTGTACGGCGGGATGTTCCTGATCGCGGGAATCCTGCTGCTCTCGATCATCTACTTGCTGGCCGCGCAGGCCGTGCATGTGGGTAATGAGATGCCGTTCCGCATCGTCAGCGGCGACGTCAAGATCGACTCCAGCTCCTGTCCCGCACTCAGCGGACGGGAGTTCAGCAGCGTCGACGCCTTCAACCAGGCCGCGCGCGTCTGCGTCGACCACCAGCGCCAGAAGGCCCTCGACGACCTCCTCAGCCGCTCCTTGCTCGCCCTCCTGGGCCTCAGCGTCATCGCGTTCGGCTTCGGCTACGCGATGGCGGGACGTGTCCTGTCCCCGCTCGGCCGGATCACCCGGACCGCCCGCCAGGTGGCCGGCTCGGATCTGACCCGGCGGATCGAACTGGACGGTCCGGACGACGAGTTGAAGGAGCTCTCGGACACCTTCGACGAGATGCTGGACCGTCTGGAGCGCGCCTTCACGGCCCAGCAGCGGTTCGTCGCCAACGCTTCGCACGAGCTGCGTACGCCGCTGGCGATCAACCGCACGCTCCTCGAGGTGCACCTCTCGGACCCGGGCGCGCCGCCGGAGTTCCAGCAGCTCGGCAAGACGCTCCTGTCCACGAACAAGCGCAGCGAGGAGCTGGTCGAGGGCCTGCTCCTGCTGGCCCGCAGCGACAACCAGATCGTCGAGCGCAAGCCCGTGGACCTCGCCGAGGTCGCCTCGCGCGCGCTCGACCAGGTGCGGCCGGAGGCCGAGGAGAAGGGCGTGGAGATCCGCGGAGAGCGCGGTCTCGCCGTCGTCCAGGGCAATGGCGTGCTCCTGGAGCGGATCGCCCTGAACCTCGTCCAGAACGCCGTGCGCTACAACCTCCCGGCCGACGGCTGGGTGCAGGTCACCACCGAGGTGAAGGACGGCCAGGCGGTGCTCGTGGTCTCCAATACGGGCCCGGTGGTGCCGGCGTACGAGGTGGACAACCTCTTCGAGCCCTTCCGGCGTCTCCGTACGGAGAGGACGGGGAGCGACAAGGGCGTGGGCCTCGGACTGTCGATCGTGCAGTCGGTGGCGCGGGCTCACGGGGGCCGTATCATCGCCGAGCCGCGTGAGGGGGGTGGTCTCGTGATGCGAGTCACCCTGCCCATCTGAGATGCTGTCGCGACTGCGCGCCGATGTTCGCTTTTAGCGGAATTTTCGGGACCTGCTCCCGGGAGATCCGTGTGGAATCGATCACAGGGGCGAATTTTCGGCCATCTACTCTCCGTGATCGGAAGGGCAGCCGGAAAGCCGGGAAAAGTCCGGGTTTTCGGGGGTCTTGATCACGGGAAGTACACGGGGTGGCGCCCGTGAACTGCGATCGAAGGACCGTGTACGGTCCCGATCGCGATCCCAGCCGCGCCTCTTCGAGGGGTGCGGTTGGGTGTCGATTGAGTAACAGACCTTGATGTGAGGCAAAATCTCCGCCTCGGGTCGGGCACAAGTCCGGCCTCTCACGCGTTACGTGCGCTGGAGACACCGCAGACACCCAGAGGGGGAGAGCGACATGGCAACGGATTACGACACCCCACGCAAGACCGATGACGACGTCGAGTCGGACAGCATCGAAGAGCTGAAGGCCCGGCGGAACGACAAGTCGACCTCGGCCGTCGATGTAGACGAGTTCGAGGCGGCAGAAGGCCTGGAGCTGCCCGGAGCAGACCTCTCCAACGAGGAGCTTGCCGTCCGGGTCATGCCCAAGCAGGCGGACGAGTTCACCTGCATGAGCTGCTTCCTGGTCCACCACCGCAGTCAGCTGGCACGAGAGAAGAACGGCCAGCCGATCTGCCGCGACTGCGACTGAGGCGTGGGTCGGCCGTGAAGGGTTCGACCCCGCCGAGGAAGCGGCTGCTGCGGCGGCGCAAGCCGGAGGAGTGGCAGGCGGGCGGCTCGCAGACGCCCGCACCGCTCGACGGCACACGTGACGACGGGCGAGGCCCTGGGGCCTCGCTCGAAACCACGGATGCCGGCGCGGCCCCCGCGCCCGCGGGTCGCACCGCGGGCGCAGAGCTCTCGACCACGGACGGCGGCGTACCGGGCATGGCCCGTGCGCGCCGGATCGACAAGGTCAGGCAGAGCGTGCGCAAGGGCCAGGAAGGCGCGAAGGCCGGTATCGGCTATCTCGCCGACCGCGTGATGGAGAACGCGCCGCGCGTTCCCGTCCGCGATCTGGCCACCCTGCGGCGGCAGTTCCCGGGCCTGGGCCCCGAGCAGCTCGCCGACAAACTTGTCGCCGGCGCGGCCAACGCGAGCTCGACCGTGGGCGCCGGTGTGGGCGCCGCGGCGATGCTGCCGGTGCCGCCCGCGATGCCGGCCGAGATGGCCGCGGAGATCACCGGTGTGGCCGCGATCGAGCTGAAGCTGATCGCCGAGCTGCACGAGGTGTACGGGCTGCGCCCGCCCGGCAACCTCAAGTCCCGCTCGACCTCGTATCTGACGTCCTGGACGGAGGAGCGCGGCATCGACGTGGCGAAGCCGCAGACGATAAACGCGGCGCTCGGCGGGCAGATGAAGCGCGAGCTGCGCCAGCAGATCATGAAGCGCATGGTGCGGAACCTGCCGAACCTGATGCCGTTCATGGTCGGCGCGGCCGTGGGCGCGGTGATGAACCGGCGCGATACGAAGAAGCTCGCGGAGAAGGTGCGCGCGGATCTGCGGCGGCACCAAGTGGCCTGGGACGAGCTGGAGTCGCTGCCGGCGCTCGAACGCCCGGAGAACCCCGTGGATCCGCTGAACCCGCTGGCGGGGCCGGGGCGCTCCGCACTCGAAGGCTGAGCGGCGGCCGGCGGTGACCGAGCCCGGAGGGGCCGTGGCCGAGGGCTAGCGCCCCAGCGCCGCCACCAGACGCTCCGGTGCCCGCGTGGACACGTACGCGTAAGGCGTCGGGTCCGTCGGGTCCGTGATCGGGATGCGGACCGCCGTAGGGACGTAGCTGCGCAGGAGCATGAAGGCGCGCGGGTCCGCCTTGTGCGTGCGCCAGGCCCTCGCCTCCTCCGCGTCAAGGATCTCGGGCGTGCCGAGCGCCGTCAGCGGGATGCGGGCCTGACCCGCGACCAGGGAGCCGGCCACGACCCGGACGCGCGCCGAGCCGTACGAGCTGACCAGGACGGACGCGAGCGCCGTGCCGCCGATCAGACCGCCGAGCAGCGGCAGCGTGCCGAGCGGCAGCAGCATCAGGGCGCAGGAGACGCCCACGAGCCCGGCGATCACCCACCAGGAACGGGGGGCGGTGAGGCGTTCGTCGTACGTTTCGGTCGCGTGCTGCATGAGGTCAAGCTTGGCACGGTGCTCAGGGCACCAGGTTGCGCGGGTAAGGTCTGCGCCTGTGAGTGGACGAACACCATCGTTGACGCCCCCGGCCGACGCCACGGCTCCGGTGCGGCACCCCGACGCCCCGGCCCCCGGCGAACTGCTCGGCGCGCACTACGCGCACTGCTTCGGCTGCGGTGACGCACAGCCGCACGGACTGCATCTGCAGGCGCGGGCGGCCGAAGGCGTCGCGATCACCGCCGAGTTCACCGTCAAGCCCGAGCACCAGGGCGCCCCCGGTCTCGCGCACGGCGGCGTGCTCGCCACCGCGCTCGACGAGACGCTCGGCTCCCTGAACTGGCTGCTGCGCGTCATCGCCGTCACCGGCCGCCTGGAGACGGACTTCGTACGGCCCGTGCCCGTCGACACCGTGCTGCACCTGGAGGCCGAGGTCACGGCGGTCGCCGGACGGAAGATCTACTCCTCGGCCGTCGGACGCATCGGCGGGCCCGAGGGCGAGGTGGCGGTGCGCGCCGACGCGCTGTTCATCGAGGTCAAGGTCGATCACTTCATCGACAACGGCCGCCCCGAGGAGATCAACGCCGCGATGAGCGACCCGGACCAGATCCGCCGGGCGCGCGCCTTCGAGGTGAACCCGTGAGCCGTCCGCTCCTCGACGTGCAGATCCGGCGCGTGGACCCCGAGGTCCCGCTCCCCGCGTACGCCATGCCGGGCGATGCCGGAGCGGATCTGCGCACGACCGAGGCCTGTGAACTCGCGCCCGGGGAACGGACCGTACTGCCCACAGGTGTGGCTATCGCGCTCCCGGACGGGTACGCGGCCTTCGTGCACCCTCGCTCGGGGCTTGCCGCACGCTGCGGTGTAGCGCTGGTGAATGCCCCGGGGACGGTGGATGCCGGGTACCGTGGAGAGATCAAGGTGATCGTGGTGAATCTCGATCCGCGCGAGACCGTGCGGTTCGAGCGCTTCGACCGGATCGCCCAACTTGTCGTCCAGCAGGTCGAGAAGGTCCGCTTCCGCGAGGTGGCGGAGCTTCCCGGATCGGCGCGGGCCGAGGGGGGCTTCGGGTCCACCGGCGGCCATGCAGCCGTGGACGCCGGGACGGGCGGGCCAACGGGTGGGAATCGATACGCTTCGGTCGTATCCGACCGGGAAGGACAGTGACGTGTTCGGACGTCGTAAGAAGGACGCCGCCGACGATGCGGCACGCGAGGCCGAGCAGGTCGTCGAGGACGTGGATCAGGAACCCGGCGAGGAGGGTGCGGCGCAGCGGCTGAACCTTCCGCCGGCCCCGCGCCCCGACGGGCCGTGGGACGTCTCCGAGGTCGGCAAGCCCGCCGAGGGCCGGGTCGACCTGGGCGGTCTGTTCGTGCCCGGCGTCGAGGGCATGGAGCTCCGTGTCGAGGTCGCGGGTGACGCGATCGTCGCCGCCACCGTGGTGCTGCAGGACAGCGCCGTGCAGCTGCAGGCCTTCGCCGCCCCCAAGAAGGAGGGCATCTGGGGCGAGGTCCGCGAGGAGATCGCCTCCGGCATCACCCAGCAGGGTGGTGTGATCGACGAGGTCGAGGGCCCGCTCGGCTGGGAGCTGCGCGCGCAGGTTCCGGTGCAGCTGCCCGACGGCACCGGCGGCATGCAGGTCGTGCGCTTCGTGGGCGTGGACGGGCCGCGCTGGTTCCTGCGGGGTGTCATCTCCGGCCAGGGCGCGGTGCAGCCGCAGAGCGCGGGTCTGCTTGAGCAGATCTTCCGTGACGCGGTCGTGGTCCGCGGCGACGGCCCGATGGCCCCGCGCGACCCGATCGTCCTGAAGCTCCCCGAGGACGCGCAGATGGTCCCCGAGGGCGTCAAGGAGGAGTCCCAGGCGGAGTCCCGTTTCTCGGGCGGCATGGGACAGCTGCAGCGCGGACCGGAGATCAGCGAGATCCGCTGAGGCTTCAGAGGTTTCGTACGTGAGGGCCGCATCCTTTCGGAGGGTGCGGCCCTCACGTATGCCGCCCTGTCGTACGTGCTCCTTCCGCAGGCGGCCAACCGGCGCCGGAAGCGCGGGAGTTGATCGCGCGCGGTCATTGCGGTCCGGCTTCGCGCTGTGCACATACTGTGCCCCGCGAAACGGGGGTGAGCGGTGCGGGGGACGGGGATGCGGGCGCCTGCCGTGGTGCGCCGCGGGCGGCACCACGGCCTGGTGCTCGGCGCCGCGGGCCTCGCCGTGCTGCTCGCCGCGACGGTGCTCGCCGCCCTCGCCGCGCTGACCGAACAGGCCGTACTCGGCGCCGCACGCGAGCGGCTCGCCGTCGATCCGCGCGCCGTCGTCTCGGTGAGCGGGCCCCACGAGCCCGGGTCCGCGCGCACCGGCGCCGCGGTGCGCGAGGCGCTGGCCCGCGCCTACGGCGACGTACCGCAGCGCACGTACGACGCCCTGCGCGTCCCCGAGCAGCTCGCGACGGCCCTGCCGGTGACCGAGGCGGGCGGGGAGCCGCGCGACGACGTGACGCTCGCGCTCGTGGGCCTGGAGGACGTGCGGGAGCACGCCACGACGGTACGCGGGCGGATGCCCCGGGTGCGGACGGACGGAGGCGTCGAGACCGCCTTGCCGCAGGAACTCGCCGCCGACCTCGGTGTCGGGCCCGGTGAGCGGATCACCGTCCTGGCCTCCGGCGGCCGGCGGCTCGCGGTGCACGTCACCGGCGTCTACCGGCCCGAGCCGGAAGCGGTCGCGCTCTGGGAGAGCCTCACCGGCACCTTCGGCGCCCAGGACGACCTGGCCGTGGTCCCGCTGCGGACGATCACCGGCACACCGCACCTCGCGGGGGACAGCGTGCGCTCGTGGCTGGCCGTGCCCGACCCCGGACGGTTCCGGCTCTCCGACATCGAGCCGCTGCGCGAGCGCGTCGCCGCGTTCCGCAGCAGCGACCCCGCCCGGTCCCTGTTCGGCGGGAGGACGCCGCCCGACGGACGCCAATTGCGCATCGACGCGGACCTCGGCGTCGCGCTGCAGCGCCTGGAGACCCCGATCGCCGTGTCCCGGGCCGGTCTCTACATCCCCGCGTCCCTGCTCGCGGCCCTCGCCCTCGCCGCCCTCGTGCTCACCGGACGCCAGCTCGCCGGGCACCAGCGCGCCGAACTCGCCCTGCTCGCCGCACGCGGCGCCGGCACCTGGCGCCTCGCCCTCGGTGCCGTCGCCCAGTGGGCCGTGATCGCACTGCCCGCCGGGGCCGCCGCACCCCTGCTGGCCGGGCCGCTGCTGCGGCTCCTGCACCGCGCGGGCCTGGTCGAGGGCGAGCCGCCCGGCACGGCGCTGATCACGGCGGGCGTCACCGCCGCGCTGCTCGCGGTCCTGGTGCACGGGGCCGCCGTCCTCGTGCCCGTGGTCCGCTCCGTACGCGACCGGCGGGCCGTGAGCCGGCTGCGGTGGCGGCCCGCGCGGTTCGCGGCCGCGCAGCGGTTCGGTGCGGATGTGGTGCTCGCGGCCGTCGCCGTCCTGGGCTGGCTGCAGCTGCGCCAGTACCGGTCGCCCGTGGGCGACGGCGCCGCGCTCGATCCGGTGCTCGTGCTCGCCCCCGTCCTGATGACCGCCGCGGCAGCGCTGCTCGTCCTGCGGCTGCTGCCGCCCGCCGCGCGGCTCCTCGACCCGCTCGCGCAGCGCGGCGCCGGGTTCGTCCTGCCGCTCGGCGGCTGGCAGCTGGGACGGCGGGCCGCAGGGCACGCGGGGCCCGCGCTGGTCGTCACGCTTGCGCTCGCCGTCGCCGCGCTGAGCTCGTCCGCGCTGGTGATGCTGGACCGCGGCGACCGCGACCAGTCCGCCTTCAACGTGGGCTCCGACCTGCGGATCGAACCCTCCGACCGGATGGCGGGCGATCAACGCCGGGGCGCGTACGAGGCGTTGCCCGGGGTGCGTGGCGTCACCCCGGTGTCCGAGGCGGACACCATGATCGGCCAGAGCTCCGTCGGGGTGACCGCGCTGCACACGGGCGCCGACGCCGTTCCCGGGCTCGGCGCGGACGAGCGCGAACTGCTCGCCGGAGGCGTCCCCGAACACGGTCTCGCGCTCGGCGGAGGGCTGTTCACGCTGCGGGCGCGGCTCACCGCCGACGGACCGGGACGTCCCCGGCCGGTCCGGCTGACCGCCTACTTCGAGGACGGCGACGGACTCGTCCACGAACGCGCCGCCGACCTGCGTGCGGGCGCGGCACGTACGGTGCGGATCGCCATGCCGGACGGGGCCCGCCGGCTCGTGCAGATCGGCTTCGCGATGCCGGACGAGACCGTACGCCGTACGTATCGCGTGGTCCTCGACGAGGCCTCCGCGCTGTCCGCCGGCGGGAATTGGCGCGATCTGTTCACACCTGCGCCCGATCTGCACGTGGCGGGCTGCCCGGGCGCCGAGGAGCGCGCCCGGCCCGGTGACGCGCCCGGTCCCGTGCTCTGCGCGCAGGAGCCCGCGCGCGAAAAGCTCCTGATCGACGCGGTCCTGCGCGGCCCCGACACCGCGCTCTCCGCTCCCGTACGGTCCATCCGGCTCGGTCTGCGCCACCCCACAGGGAAGGTCGCGCCCTCGCCCGCGCTCGCCGACCGCACCCTGATCGCTTCCGGGGCCGCCTCGGTGGGGGACACCGTGACCGTGCGGCGGTCCGAGGGCGGCGGGGCGCGGCTACGGATCGTCGGCACGATCGACGCCGTGCCGGGGGACCTGAGCCGCGACCGGCCACGGCTGCTCGTGGACTCCCGTGCGTTCGCCGGGCAGTTGGTGCGCTCCGGGGGCGTCCCCGCGGCGGAGACCTTCTGGTGGGCGCGCGCCGACGGCGGTGACACGGGGCCCGCGCTGCGGGCGCTGCGCGACGACCGGCGGCTCGGCACGGCGCGGGACGTGGCCACGGAACGGGCCCGGCTCGCCGCGGATCCGCTGCGCAGCGGGGCGCGGTCGGCGCTCACGCTGTGCCTGCTGCTCGCGCCGCCCTTCGCGGTGGTGGCGTTCACGCTGCACACCGCGCTCGCGGCGCGCTCGCGCAGCCGGGAGTTCGCGCTGCTGCGGGCGATCGGCGTACGGCGCCGCCAACTCGCCGCGTACCTCTGGACGGAACTGCTCGCGCTCGCCGCCGTGGCGGCCGTCCTCGGGACACTGCTCGGCGCCGCGCTCGCGACCCTGATCATGCCGGTGGTGACGGTGGACGCCGCAGGCCACCCGGTCCACCCGGACCTCGCCACGGAGGTCCCCTGGCTCCGCGTCCTGCTCACGGCAGGGGCCACCACCCTGCTGATCTGCGCAATGGTGACGCTCGCGGCGCGGCACCTCGGACGGGTGGATCTGGCGCGGGTGCTGCGGGCGGGGGATGACGGGTGAGGCGGGGGAGGGCGGGAGCCTGGGCGTCGAAGGGGCATGTGACCAGGGGTGCTGCGGGGGTCCTGCGGACGGGCTCGGTAGGGGGCGCGGGGTCTCTGCGGACAGGCTCGGACGGTGCTGCGATGCCTCCGTGGTCACGATCTGAAGCCGGTGCGAAGGCCGTGCGGCGAGGTGCCGCGGAAGGCCGCCGGGCGGTGCGGCAGCGAGCGCGGCTGCGGGCGGGGGATGACGGGTGAGGCGCGGGCGGCCGGTGACCGAGGGCGGTGCGGGGGCGGACGGTGGGCGTGGGGCGGCCGGGCGCAGGGGCGTGCGGGTGCGTGGCGTCGTGCGGGAACTGCCGTTGCTCGTGTGTCTCGCCGTGCTCACCGCGCTCCTCACCGCCATCGCCGCCGCCGCGCCCGCGCTGCTCGACCGGCTCGCGGGCCAGGCCTTCGCCGCGCGGCTCGAGCAGGCGCAGGAGCGGGTGCCCGGCGTCACGTACACCTCGAACTTCGAGGTCTGGACGCGCCCCGGCGACGATCCGGGCCGCGATTTCGCGAACGATCTGGCCGCGGCCGCCGAGAACTTGGAGAGATCGGTCTCCGAGGAGCTGCGGGGCGCGTTAGGCGCGGACTCGGCGCGCGTGGTGCTGCCCGGGGTCGGCCTCGGCAACGAGGGCCCCAGCCGCCTCTCCCTCCTGTACGCCACCGACGCACCCCGCAAGGCCGGGTACGTGGCGGGCCGCGCGCCGCGCGAGCGGGCCGGGACCGTCGAGATCGCGGTGTCCACGCGGACCCGCGACGCCCTCGAACTCAAGCTCGGCCAACGGCTCGACCTCGGCCCCGGCGGGCTCCGGGACATCGACGCGTCCGCCGTCGTCGTCGGGGTCTTCACCGCCAAGGGCGACGCCCGCATCTGGCGCGAGGAGCCGCTGCTCGGCGGTCCGCAACCACGCCAGGGCGGCGGCCACGACGCGATGGCCGTCGCCGCGCCGGGCGCGATCCTCGAACTCCAGGCCCAGGCCCGGGTCCGGCTCACCGCGCAATGGGACGTACGGCTGCACCTGAGCGATGACCGGGCCCGCGAGTACGCCGGGGCGAAGGGGCGGGCGAAGCTGGAATCCGCGCTCACCGCCACGACCGAGCGTTCCATCGATGAGTTCTGCCCCATGGGCACCTTCGGCGGACTCGCCTGCGAGCTCGGCCGCCAGCCGGCCACCACGATGGACGCCGCCACCACTCTGCCCGACGCCATGGACGAGTTCGGGCGGCACTGGGCCCAGGGGCAGGCCGTCGTCGCCTTCGGGCTCGCGACGCTCGCCGTCGTCGCCCTGTCCGCCGCGCTCGTCACCGCACTGCTCGCCGTACGCCGCCGTACCGACGTCCTCCGGCTCCAACGGGCGCGCGGCGCCTCGGCCCTGGGGCTCGCGGCGGGCCGCGCCGGTCAGGGCGCGCCCGGTGCGCTGCTCGGCCTCGCGGCCGGACTGGCCGCCGCGCGCCTCGTCGGCGAGGGCACCGCCGTGACCTGGGGACTGCTCGCCGGGCTCGGCTGCTGGCTGCTCCTGCCGCTCGCGACCTTCCTCGCGGTACGGGACCGGGCACTGCTGCGCGGGACGGCGCCCGGCCGCAAGGGGCGGCGGGCCGTCGCCGAGGCGGCGCTGCTGCTCCTTGCGGGCGCCGGGGTGTGGGCGCTGCGCTCGCGCGGGACGAAGGCCGAGGCGGGGCCCGACCCGCTGCTCGCGGCCGTGCCCGCGCTGCTCGGCCTGGCCACCGTCGTCGTCCTGGTCCGCTGCTATCCGCTGCCCGTACGGCTCCTCGCGCGCTGGACGGCGCGGCGACGGGGGGCGGTGGCGCTGATCGCGCTGCTGCGCGCGGCGAAGGAGGCGCCCGCGCGGGCCCTCGCGCTGCTCGTCCTCGTGGTCACACTGGGCGGTGCGGTGTTCGGCGGGCTCGTGGCCGGGACGCTCACCGACGGGCGGGCCGAAGGGGCACGCTGGCGAGCCGGTGCGGACGCCGCGTTCCTCGGCGCGGACACGTATCCGCAGGCCGCGAAGCAGTTGGCGGACGCACGCGGGGTGCGGAAGACGGCGCGGGTGGCCGAGGCGCGGATCACCCCGCGCAGCGCGAACGGCAACGGCTACGGTGCGACCCGCCTCATCGGCGTGGACAGCGGCGCGCTGCGCGAGGCCGACCCCGGCTCCGCCGCCGCCGCGGCGACGGCCGCGCTGCCGCCGGCGGACGGGGCCGTACCGGTGCTCGCGCGCGGCGGCCCGCGCGTCGGCGAGCTCCTGGACGTGGAGGCCGCGGGGAAGCAGCTCAAGCTGCGCGTCACCGCCACCCTGCCCGCCGCGGCCGCCGACGACCGGGCGCTCGGACCGCTGGACAGGCCCGAGGCGCCGGATATCGAACTGCTCGCGGATCTGGGGGCGTTGCGGGAGCTGCCGCCCGCCGCGTACGACCGGAGCGTGCTCCTGCTCTATGGCGACGCGCTCGACACGGCCGCACTGCGGTCCCTGGTCCCGCGCGCCGCGCCCGATGCGGCAACCGGTGAACTGCGGATCCTGGACGAGGAGTTGGCGCGCGTCGCGGACGACGAACTCGTGTCCGGCCTGACCCGCGCGCATACCGTGACCACCGCGCCGGCCGTGGCCCTCGCCCTGCTCGCCCTGGTCCTCGAACTGCTCCTGTCCGCACCGGCCCGCGGGCGCACCGCGGCGCGGCTGCGCACCATGGGGCTCGACAGCCGCCAGACCGCGGCACTGCACCTGCTCCAGCTGCTGCCGATGGTGGTGGCGGCCGTGGCGGGCGGCACGGCTCTCGGTCTGGCCCTGCCCGCGCTGCTCGGCCCGGCCCTGGACCTCAGCACGTTCACCGGCGCTCCCGGCGCCCCGGCCACCCACGCGGACCCCCTCCTCACCACGCTCCTTGCGGCGGGCTGCGCGGCGCTGGTCCTGGGCGCGGTCGCGCTGGAGACGTGGGCCGGGCGGAGGAGAGGTCTCGGGGCGGTGCTGCGGGTGGGGAGAAGCGATGAGTGAGACGGCGCGAGCGGTTGATTGCCGGGTGCCGAGCGGACGGAGGGGACATGAGGGGACCTGAACGGGCGGGCAGGGGACGGGAGTCCGCCGTCCCGCGGCTGGCCGACCTGGAGGCGCGGGCGCGCTTGGCTCCCGCGCACGGACTCGGTGACGGGCTGATCGTGTGCGACAACCTCGTACGCGTCTACCGCACCGAAGAGGTCGAGGTGCAGGCACTCCAGGGCCTCGACCTCACCGTCACCGAGGGCGAGTGCGTGGCGCTCGTCGGCGCCTCGGGCTCGGGCAAGTCCACGCTCCTGTCCATCCTTTCCGGACTCGACCTGCCCACCGCGGGCCGCGCCCGGGTCGCCGGCCACGACCTGCTCGGCATGGGCCGCCGCGAACGGCTCGGCTACCGGCGGGCCACGGTCGGCTTCGTCTGGCAGCAGACCGGCCGCAACCTGCTGCCGTACCTCACCGCGCAGGAGAACGTCGCCCTGCCGATGAAGTACGCCCGCGTGCCCCGCCGCGAGCGCCGGGCCCGCGCCGCCGAACTCCTCGACACCCTCGGCCTCGCGTACTGCCGCGACCGCCGCCCCACCGAACTCTCCGGCGGCGAACAGCAGCGCGTGGCCGTCGCGGTCGCCACCGCCAACGCGCCCCGTGTCCTGCTCGCCGACGAACCGACCGGCGAACTCGACACCGCGAGCGGCGAGGACGTCTTCGCCGCGCTGCGCCGCGCCAACGAGGAACTCGGCGCCACCGTCCTCGTCGTCACCCACGATCCCCAGGTCTCCGGGCAGGTCGAGCGCACCGTCCGGATCCGCGACGGCCGCACCTCGACCGAGACGCTGCGCGGCGGACAGCGGGAGAGCGCCGAGGAGTTCGCGGTCCTCGACCGCGCGGGCCGCCTGCAGCTGCCGCGCGAGTACGTGGAGCGTTACGGGCTGCAAGGCCGCGTCCGCCTCACCGAGGAGCCGGACCATGTGGGCGTGTGGGCCGCCGACGGCACCTCGGCGGACGGCCCGTCGTCCGACCCGGGCGGCTCACGGACCCGCCCCGATCCGGCACCTCCCGGGCGGAATCCATCCGATGAGTAGAGGTTCGTCCATTGCCGAGGCCGGGCGCCCACGGCGATACTGGCGCGCAAACACAGGAGCGTACGGGGGGTTGGGGCATGACACAGAGCGCGAGCGGAGCCACGCGGACGGTCACCGCCGAGGCGGACGAGAGCGCGCCGATGGTCGTCGTGGACGAGGTGCACCGGTCGTACGGCAGCGGCGCCGCCGCAGTGCACGCGTTGCGCGGGGTGTCGTTCAGCGTGCCCCGCGGTGAGCTCGTGGCGCTGAAGGGCCGCTCGGGCTCCGGCAAGACGACACTGCTCAATCTGGTCGGAGGTCTGGACTCGCCGGACGGCGGCACGATCTCCGTCGACGGCCTCGACATCGGCTCGCTCGGCGAGAGCGGCCGCCTCGCGCTGCGCCGCGACCGCATCGGCTTCGTCTTCCAGTCCTTCGGCCTGATCCCGATCCTGTCCGCGGCGGAGAACGTCGGCGTACCGCTGCGGCTGCGCAAGGCCGACCCGGCCGAGCGCGAGGAGCGCGTCGAGCTGCTCCTGTCGCTCGTCGGACTCGCCGACCACGCCAAGCAGCGCCCGGGCGAGCTCTCCGGCGGCCAGCAGCAGCGCGTCGCCATCGCCCGTGCCCTCGCCAACCGCCCTGCCCTGCTGATCTGCGACGAGCCCACCGGCCAGCTGGACGCAGAGACGGGCCACGCGGTCATGGAGCTGCTGCGCGCGGTCGTCCGCAGCGAGGGCGTCACGGCCCTGGTCGCGACCCACGACGCGGCGATGCTGGACCTCGCGGACCGGGTTCTGGAGCTGAGCGACGGGGAGATCGTCGACGAGGGGTGAGCGGCTCCCGTTCCCCGGGCGTACGGACCCGCCGTATCAATCCCGTCAAAGAGGAGCCTCTCTCCGTACTCCAGGCGTTTTGCCGGACTTCCCGGTCTTAAGGTCGACGCAGTGCGACCAGCCCCTGTCCAGCACGGACAGGCTGCTGTGGCGCTGCGGACGACGCATCTGAAAGACAATGGGGCCATGGGACGCGGCAAGCTTCGGATCTATCTCGGTGCGGCACCGGGCGTCGGCAAGACGTACGCGATGCTGTCCGAGGCACACCGGCGCGTGGAGCGCGGCACGGACTGTGTCGTCGCCTTCGTGGAGCACCACGACCGCCCGCGCACCGAGGTGATGCTGCACGGCCTGGAGCAGATCGAGCGCCGGGAGCTTGAGCACCGCGGCTCCACGTTCACCGAGATGGACGTGGACGCGGTGCTCGCCCGCCGCCCCCAGGTCGCCCTGGTGGACGAACTCGCGCACACGAATGTGCCCGGCTCGCGGCACGCGAAGCGCTGGCAGGACGTCGAGGTGCTGCTCGCCGCCGGGATAGACGTCATATCCACGGTCAACATCCAGCATCTGGAGTCGCTCGGCGATGTCGTCGAGTCGATCACGAGCGTGCGGCAGCGGGAGACCGTGCCCGACGAAGTGGTCCGGCACGCGGACCAGATCGAGCTGGTCGACATGTCGCCCCAGGCGCTGCGCCGCCGTATGGCGCACGGCAACGTCTACAAGCCGGACAAGATCGACGCCTCGCTCTCCAACTACTTCCGCATCGGCAACCTCACGGCCCTGCGCGAACTGGCGCTCCTGTGGGTGGCCGACCGCGTCGACGAATATCTGCAGCAGTACCGCGGCGAGCACAACATCAAGTCCACCTGGCAGGCCCGCGAGCGCATCGTCGTCGGCCTCACCGGCGGCCCCGAGGGCCGCACCCTCATCCGCCGCGGCGCCCGCCTGGCCGAGAAGGGCGCGGGCGGCGAGGTGCTCGCGGTGTACGTGGCCCGCAGCGACGGCCTCACCGACGCCTCGCCCAAGGAACTCGCGCTCCAGCGCACCCTCGTCGAGGACCTCGGCGGCACCTTCCACCACGTCGTCGGCGACGACGTGCCCGCCTCGCTCCTCGCCTTCGCCCGCGGCGTGAACGCCACCCAGATCGTGCTCGGCTCCAGCCGCCGCAAGGCCTGGCAGTACGTGTTCGGGCCCGGCGTCGGCGCCACGGTGGCCCGCGAATCGGGCCCCGACCTGGACGTGCACATCGTCACGCACGACGCCGTCGGCAAGGGGCGCGGTCTGCCCGTCGCCCGCGGGGCGCGGCTCGGCACCTCGCGGATCATCGGCGGCTGGCTGGTCGGGGTGGTCGCCCCGGTGGCGCTCTCGCTGCTGCTCACGTCCATCCCCGGCGACCTCGGCATCGCCAACGACATGCTGCTCTTCCTGTCGCTGACGGTGGCCGCGGCCCTGCTCGGCGGACTGCTGCCCGCGCTCGCCTCGGCGGCGCTCGGCTCGGTGCTGCTCAACTACTACTTCGCGCCGCCGGTGCACCGGTTCACGATCGCCGACCCCAAGAACATCGTCGCGATCGTGGTGTTCGTGGGCGTCGCGGTCGCTGTCGCCTCCGTCGTGGACCTCGCCGCCCGCCGTACGCACCAGGCGGCCCGGCTGCGCGCCGAGTCCGAGATCCTCTCGTTCCTCGCGGGCAGCGTCCTGCGCGGCGAGACCACTCTGGACGCGCTGCTCGAACGGGTCCGCGAGACCTTCAACATGGAGTCCGTGGCGCTGCTGGAGCGCGAGAGCGACGTCGAGCCGTGGACCCGGGCCGGCAGCGTGGGCACGAGCAGCCCCATCGAGCGGCCCGAGGACGCCGATGTCGACATGCCCGTCGGCGACCACATGGCCCTCGCGCTCACCGGCCGGGTGCTGCCCGCCGAGGACCGCCGCGTCCTCGCCGCCTTCGCCGCGCAGGCCGCCGTCGTCCTGGACCGCCAGCGCCTCATGGACGAGGCGGAGCGGTCCCGCACCCTCGCCGAGGGCAACCGCATCCGCACCGCGCTCCTGGCCGCCGTCTCGCACGACCTGCGCACGCCGCTCGCCGGCATCAAGGCCGCGGTGACCTCCCTGCGCTCGGACGACGTGGAGTGGTCCGACGAGGACCGGTCGGAGCTGCTCGCCGGGATCGAGGACGGCGCGGACCGGCTCGACCACCTCGTGGGCAATCTGCTCGACATGTCCCGGCTGCAGACCGGCACGGTCACCCCGCTGATCCGCGAGATCGACCTCGACGAGGTCGTCCCGATGGCGCTCGGCGGCGTCCCGGAGGGCTCCGCGGACCTGGACATCCCCGAGTCGCTGCCGATGGTCAGCGTCGACAAGGGGCTCCTGGAGCGGGCCGTCGCCAACATCGTCGAGAACGCCGTGAAGTACAGCCCCGACCGGACGCCCGTCCGCGTCTCCGCCAGCGCGATCGGCGAGCGCGTCGAGATCCGGGTCGTGGACCGCGGCCCCGGCATCCCCGACGACGCCAAGGAACGCGTCTTCGAGCCCTTCCAGCGGTACGGGGACGCGCCGCGCGGCGCCGGCGTGGGCCTCGGCCTCGCCGTGGCGCGCGGCTTCACCGAGTCGATGGGCGGCACGCTCAGCGCGGAGGACACCCCCGGCGGCGGCCTCACGATGGTCCTCACCCTGCGTGCGGCCCGTACGGCCGACCCCGACGCGTGGGAGGTGCCTCCCGGCGCGGGAGAGTTGGATCTACAGAAAGGCAGGACCGCATGACCCGGGTGCTCGTGGTCGACGACGAACCGCAGATCGTCCGCGCCCTCGTCATCAATCTCAAGGCGCGCAAGTACGAGGTGGACGCGGCCGGCGACGGCGCCACCGCGCTCCAGCTCGCCGCCGCACGCCACCCCGACGTGATCGTGCTCGACCTCGGCCTGCCCGACATGGACGGTGTGGACGTCATCCGCGGCCTGCGCGGCTGGACCCGGGTGCCGATCCTCGTCCTGTCGGCCCGGCACAGCTCCGACGAGAAGGTCGAGGCCCTCGACGCGGGCGCCGACGACTACGTCACCAAACCCTTCGGCATGGACGAGCTGCTGGCCCGGCTGCGCGCCGCGGTCCGCAGGGCCGAGCCGGTGGCGGGCGCGGGCGACGACGACGTGACGGTGGACACCGGCGATTTCACGGTCGACCTGGCCGCGAAGAAGGTCCACCGCGACGGCCGTGACGTGCGTCTCACCCCCACGGAGTGGCACCTCCTGGAGGTCCTCGTCCGCAATACGGGACGTCTCGTCAGCCAGAAGCAGCTGCTCCAGGAGGTCTGGGGCCCGTCCTACGGCACGGAGACCAACTACCTCCGCGTCTACATGGCCCAGCTGCGCCGCAAGCTGGAGGCGGACCCCTCGCACCCCAAGCACTTCATCACGGAGCCCGGGATGGGGTACCGCTTCGAGCGCTGAGAGCCTGTTTCCGAACCCCCGTCGTTCGCCCGGAGGGCGGCGCAGCGGCGTTCGGTGCGTGCTCTCGGCGTGCGGCGTTACCGGTCATGAATGGGGTCTCCCCTGCTCGAACGAAGTTGAGAGCTTGGGGAAGGAGCCACCTGTCCGGTGGCGCCGTGCGGCGAGAGTGCGTGCCGGGCGTCGGGGCGCAGGCGGGGGTTCGGAAACAGGCTCTCAGATCCGCCGGGAGCAACCGCCGGACACCCCGGTACGCTTCCTGTATGAGTGACGTTCCGCGACCGCAGAAGCAGATAGGCCGCTTCCGCCGCATGCTGGACCGGCTCTCCTCCTCGCAGGAGGAGCTGGAGTCCGAGGAGCTGCAGGAGGACACGGCCACGGCGGGCTGCACCCGTATCGGAGACTGCCACGACCGGCAGATCGTCACGGTTACTGGTACCTTGCGCACCGTCACCCTGCGGCCACGCGCCGGAGTCCCGGCCCTGGAGGCCGAGCTCTTCGACGGCTCGGCCGCGCTGGACGTGGTGTGGCTCGGCAGACGCTCCATCGTGGGAATAGAGCCGGGACGCAAACTGATCGCATCCGGGCGGATCTCGATGAGCCGTGGACGCCGGGTGCTGTTCAACCCCAAGTACGAACTCAGACCGCTCGGACGGGAGTAGCCGGTGACGTCAGTCGACAAGCCGACCGACGAAGACGTGACGCCGGACGGCCAGGCGCCACAGACGGATGTGCAGGCAGTCACCGAGGCCGCCCTGTTCGAGGCCTTCGGCGGTCTGCGCGGCATGATCGAGACGGTCCTGCCGGGCCTGCTCTTCGTGACCATCTACACGATCAACAAGGATCTGCACCTCTCCGCCATCGCGGCGCTCGGTGTCTCCCTGCTGCTGCTCGTGGCCCGCCTCGCCCGCCGCGACACCGTCAAGCACGCCTTCAGCGGCGTCTTCGGTGTGGCCTTCGGCGTGGTCTTCGCGATGATGACCGGCAATGCCAAGGACTTCTACCTCCCGGGCATGCTCTACACGCTGGGCCTGGCCCTCGCGTACATCATCACGACGCTGTGCGGTGTACCCCTGATCGGTCTGATCCTCGGCCCGGTCTTCAAGGAGAACCTCTCCTGGCGCACCCGCAACCCCGGCCGCAAGACGGCCTACGCGAAGGCCAGTTGGGCCTGGGGTCTGATCCTCCTCGCGAAGTGCGCGATCCTCTTCCCGATGTACTGGTGGGCGGACACCACCAAGTTCGGCTGGGTCCTGGTCGCCCTGAAGATCCCGCCGTTCCTGCTCGCCGTCTATCTGACGTGGGTGTTCCTGGCGAAGGCTCCGCCGCCGATCGATGTCTTCGCCGAGATGGAGGCGAAGGAGAAGGCCGAGCAGGAGGCCAAGGAGGCGCGCGAGCGGGGGCAGGTCGCACCGTAGCGCTCCGCAAGCAGCAGAAAGGGTCCGAGGCTCACGCCCCGGACCCTTTCCATTGGCTGGGTTCTCAGCTCTCCCGGCGCACCGACAGAAGATCCTCCAGCTGCTCCTCGCGCGCCTGCGCCGCCACGAACAGCAGCTCGTCGCCCGCCTCCAGGGAGTCCTCGTGGGTGGGCGAGAGCACCCGCGTGCCGCGGATGATCGTCACCAGCGAGGTGTCCTGCGGCCAGGCGATGTCGCCGATCATGGTGCCCGCGAGCGCGGACTCCGGCGGCAGGGTCAGCTCGACCAGGTTGGCGTCGCCGTGGCTGAAGCGCAGCAGACGCACCAGGTCGCCGACGCTGACGGCTTCCTCGACGAGGGCCGACATCAGCCGCGGCGTGGAGACGGCGACGTCCACGCCCCAGGACTCGTTGAAAAGCCACTCGTTCTTCGGGTTGTTGACGCGGGCCACGACCCGCGGCACCCCGTACTCCGTCTTCGCGAGCAGCGAGACGACGAGGTTCACCTTGTCGTCACCCGTGGACGCGATGACCACGTTGCAGCGCTGCAGCGCCGCCTCGTCGAGCGAGGTGATCTCACAGGCGTCGGCGAGCAGCCACTCCGCCTGCGGCACCCGCTCCACCGAGATGGCGGTGGGCGCCTTGTCGATGAGCAGGACCTCGTGCCCGTTGTCCAGGAGCTCGCCCGCGATGGAGCGGCCGACTGCACCGGCTCCGGCAATTGCGACGCGCATCAGTGACCGCCCTCCTCGGGGCCCTCGGCGAACGCCGCCTCTACCTTCTCGATCTCATCGGTGCGCATCATGACGTGCACCAGATCGCCCTCCTGCAGCACGGTCTGCGACGACGGCAGGATCGCCTCGCCCAGCCGCGTCAGGAACGCGACGCGGACGCCGGTCTCCTCCTGCAGCTTGCTGATCTTGTGGCCGACCCAGGACATCGAGGTGTGCACCTCGGCGAGCTGCACCCCACCCGTGGGGTCGCGCCACAGCGGCTCCGCGCCCGAGGGCAGCAGCCGGCGCAGCATCTGGTCGGCGGTCCAGCGGACCGTGGCGACCGTGGGGATGCCCAGGCGCTGGTAGACCTCGGCGCGACGCGGGTCGTAGATCCGCGCGGCGACGTTCTCGATGCCGAACATCTCGCGTGCGACGCGCGCGGCGATGATGTTGGAGTTGTCGCCGCTGCTGACCGCGGCGAACGCGCCGGCGTCCTCGATGCCCGCCTCGCGCAGCGTGTCCTGGTCGAAGCCGACACCGGTCACCCGGCGGCCGCCGAACCCCGATCCGAGACGGCGGAAGGCGGTGGGGTCCTGGTCGATCACGGCGACCGTATGCCCCTGCTGCTCCAAGGTCTGCGCGAGAGCGGCACCCACTCGTCCGCAGCCCATGATGACGATGTGCACGACCGTCCTTCCGGCTGTCAATGTTGCGTTAAGAGTTTGACGCGGCTGTGTCCGCCTTGATGCGGTCCTTGCGCCCTCACCAGGGTCTCAGACCAGAGGCCAAGCTACACACGCGCCCACGGACGTGCGCGGGCGCCCGTTCGAACGCTTACGATCCACTGCGTGTCCAAACTGACCGACCTGCCCAAACGCATTCTGATCGGGCGCGCACTACGCAGCGACAGGCTCGGCGAGACGCTTCTGCCGAAGCGGATCGCACTTCCCGTGTTCGCCTCCGATCCGCTGTCCTCCGTGGCGTACGCACCGGGCGAAGTCCTTCTGGTGCTCTCCATCGCGGGCGTGTCGGCCTACCACTTCAGCCCGTGGATCGCGGTCGCCGTCGTGGTGCTCATGTTCACGGTGGTGGCCTCCTACCGGCAGAACGTGCATGCGTACCCGAGCGGCGGCGGCGACTACGAGGTCGCCAACACCAACCTCGGCCGGCGCGCGGGCCTCACGGTCGCGAGCGCCCTGCTCGTCGACTACGTCCTGACGGTCGCCGTGTCCATCTCCTCGGGCATCGAGAACCTGGGCTCCGCGGTCCCGTTCGTGGTCGAGCACAAGGTCCTCTGCGCGGTCGGCGTCATCGTGCTGCTCACCTTGATGAACCTGCGCGGCGTCAAGGAGTCCGGGAAGCTCTTCGCGATCCCGACGTACGTCTTCGTCGTCGGCGTCTTCCTGATGATCGCCTGGGGCGCGTTCCGTGGTCTGGTCCTCGACGACACCCTGCGCGCGCCCACCGCCGACTACGAGATCAAGCCCGAGCACCAGGGCCTCGCGGGCTTCGCGCTGGTCTTCCTGCTGCTGCGCGCGTTCTCCTCCGGCTGTGCGGCGCTCACCGGTGTGGAGGCGATCTCCAACGGTGTCCCCGCGTTCCGCAAGCCCAAGTCGAAGAACGCGGCGACGACGCTGGCGCTGATGGGCGCCCTGGCCGTCACCATGTTCTGCGGCATCATCGGGCTCGCCATGGCCAGCAACGTGAAGATGGCCGAGAACCCGGCGCACGACCTGGTCGTCAACGGACAGCCGGTCGGCAGCGACTATGTCCAGCACCCGGTGATCTCGCAGGTCGCCGAGGCGGTCTTCGGCGAAGGATCGTTCCTCTTCATCATCCTCGCCGCCGCGACGGCGCTGGTCCTCTTCCTCGCCGCCAACACCGCGTACAACGGCTTCCCGCTGCTCGGCTCGATCCTCGCGCAGGACCGCTATCTGCCGCGCCAGCTGCACACCCGCGGCGACCGGCTCGCGTTCTCCAACGGCATCGTGCTCCTGGCCGGCGCCGCCGCCATACTCGTCGTCATCTACGACGCCGACTCCACGAAGCTCATCCAGCTCTACATCGTCGGTGTCTTCGTCTCGTTCACGCTCAGCCAGACCGGCATGGTCCGGCACTGGAACCGGCATCTGCGCACCGAGCACGACCCGGCCAAGCGCAGCCACATGAAGCGCTCGCGGGCGATCAACACCTTCGGGGCGTTCTTCACCGGCCTTGTCCTCGTGGTCGTGCTCGTCACCAAGTTCACGCACGGCGCGTGGGTGGCCCTGCTCGGCATGGTCATCTTCTACGTGACGATGAGCGCGATCCGCCGCCACTACGACCGCGTCTCCGAGGAGATCGCCGCGCCGGAGGGCCCCTCCGACGACAGCGTCCGCCCCTCGCGCGTCCACTCGATCGTCCTGGTCTCCAAGATCCACCGGCCGACCCTGCGCGCCCTCGCGTACGCGAAGCTGATGCGCTCGGACACCCTGGAGGCGCTCAGCGTCAACGTGGACCCGGCCGAGACCAAGGCGCTCAAGGAGGAGTGGGAGCGGCGGCAGATCACCGTCCCGCTGAAGGTGCTCGACTCGCCGTACCGCGAAATCACCCGTCCGATCATCGAGTACGTGAAGAACCTGCGCCGCGAGAGCCCGCGCGACGCGGTCTCCGTGATCATCCCGGAGTACGTGGTCGGCCACTGGTACGAGCATCTGCTGCACAACCAGAGCGCCCTTCGCCTCAAGGGCCGCCTGCTCTTCACACCGGGCATCATGGTCACCTCGGTGCCCTACCAGCTGGAGTCCTCCGAGGCCGCGAAGAAGCGGGCCCGCAAGCGGTCGGAGTGGAACGCTCCGGGCGCGGTGCGCCGCGGTCCCGTGGAGAAGAAGCCGGCGCCGAGGGAGCCTTCGGGGCGCAGCTAGGTCCAGTGTGGCGGGCGGGCGTCCGACACCCACGTAAACTCGTGGGTTGTCGTTCCCCCGCCCGCCATCGTCATTCTGGAGCTACCCCGCCATGCAGGCAGAAACCGAGAACTCGCTGGTCGGGGAGGAGTACGAGGTCGAGGTCGGCCCCGTCGCGCACGGCGGCCACTGCATCGCCCGTACGTCCGAGGGCCAGGTCCTCTTCGTCCGGCACGCGCTGCCCGGCGAGCGCGTGGTCGCCCGTGTGACCGAAGGCGAGGAGGGCGCCCGCTTCCTGCGCGCCGACGCCGTCACCATCCTCGACCCGTCCAAGGACCGCATCGAGGCGCCCTGCCCCTTCGCGGGACCCGGCCGCTGCGGCGGCTGCGACTGGCAGCACGCCAAGCCCGGCGCCCAGCGCCGCCTCAAGGGCGAGGTCATCGCCGAACAGCTGCAGCGGCTCGCCGGGCTCACGCCCGAGGAGGCCGGCTGGGACGGCACCGTGATGCCGGCCGACGGCGACAAGCTCCCCGCGGGCGAGGTGCCCGCGTGGCGCACACGCGTCCAGTACGCCGTCGACCCCGCCACGGGCAAGGCGGGCCTGCGCCGCCACCGCTCGCACGAGGTCGAGGTCGTCGACCACTGCATGATCGCCGCTCCCGGCGTCAGCGAACTCGGCATCGAGAAGCGCACCTGGGAGGGCATGGCCTCCATCGAGGCCATCGCGGCAAGCGGCTCCCAGGACCGCCAGGTGATCCTCACGCCGCGCCCCGGCATGCGCCTCCCCATCGTCGAACTGGACAAGCCCGTCTCCGTCCTGCGCATCGGCGAGAAGGACGGCGCCGTGCACCGTGTCCACGGCCGCGACTTCGTCCGCGAACGCTCCGACGACCGCACCTACCGGGTCGGCAACGGAGGCTTCTGGCAGGTCCACCCGCAGGCCGCCGACACGTTGATGCGCGCCGTGATGCAGGGCCTGCTCCCGCGCAAGGGCGACATGGCCCTCGACCTCTACTGCGGCGTCGGCCTCTTCGCGGGAGCGATCGCCGACCGCGTGGGCGACAAGGGCGCGGTCCTCGGCATCGAGTCGGGCAAGCGCGCGGTCGAGGACGCCCGCCACAACCTCGCGTCGTTCGACCGCGTCCGCATCGAACAGGGCAAGGTCGAGTCGGTCCTTCCCCGCACGGGCATCTCCGAGGTCGACCTGATCGTCCTCGACCCGCCCCGCGCGGGCGCGGGCCGCGAAACGGTCCGCCACCTGTCCGCCCTGGGCGCCCGCCGCATCGCGTACGTCGCCTGCGATCCGGCGGCGTTGGCGCGGGACCTCGGGTACTTCCGGGAGGGTGGGTACAAGGTGCGGATGTTGCGGGCGTTTGATTTGTTTCCGATGACGCATCATGTGGAGTGCGTGGCGATCCTTGAGCCTGCTGAGAAGGGCCGCTGAGCTGGCTTTTGCTAGTCCTGATACGCGTGAGGGCGGCTCATCGACGAGTACGGCCCAGCCTCCACCGGCATCGCGACACACGCCGCAGCCGATGCCCACATCGGAGGATCGCTAGTTCGTGCGTACGCGTCGATCGTCGGTAGCCGGGACGCCAATCCGGGTGGAACTCGCGATTTGGCCGATCCTTCGGACGTGCTCAGCCGATCTCCGGATCCTCGTTCGCTTCGAGGAGCCGGGCAGCAAGCTCGTCGGCCCAGGCCAGGGCCCATGCGCGGAGATCTGTGACGGTGGCGTCATCGAGCCCGTAGGCAGCGAACGCTTCGTCATCGGTCCACTCGGCGCCCGTGAGATTCGCCTGCAGATCCTCGCGCTCGAAGCGGCCGCGGGCGTGCTGGCGGCCGAACTCCTCCAGCTCGGTATTGCTCCAGCGGCGGGAGGCGGCGAACACGTCGATCAGATCGCGGGGCGCTCCGCGATCGGCCAGAGCGCGGACCTTGGTGCCGACCACGTCCTCTGCCGCGAGGACGGGCCCATAGGGGCTCTGGGCAACAGGGCGCCAGAAATTCTCCTTGAGGATGTCGACCTCGCACTCCTGACCGGTCGCAGGGTCGGTCACCGTGAAGCGGGCGGACAGTGGGGCCGTCTCCAGCGCCTGGACCAGCCAGCCCCGGGTTTCCAGGCCGCTGCGGAGCGTGGCCGCGATCTCGGCCATGGGCGCCGGGTTCTCCGTGGCGACATCGAGGTCCTGGCTGGGCCGATTCACCAGGCGGTGAGCCCGCACGGCGTATCCGCCGGTGAGAACGAGCGGGTACGGAGAGCCCAGCGCGATGACGTCAGCCAAGAGCCGGGTGTGCAGCTCCGGCATGTCCGTCACGCGGCGGCTCGGGCGCGGGAGGCGAGCTGGGGAAAGGCTTCCTCCCACACGGTCCGTACCGTGCGGCCGACGAGCTTGCGCAGGACTGGCCACAGCTGGAGGAGGAGGTCGTGGTTGAGGTAGCGGGGCAGGTCCTCGTGCAGGCCCTCGTGCAGGAGGGTGCGGTACAGCCCCATGCGCTGGCGCGGGTTGCTCATGTCGTACGAGGTCATACCGGACCAGGCGATGTGCAGCGGCAGCCCGACGACCCCGTCGGCGGGGCCGTTCAGGTCGTCCAGTGACTCCGGCAGACGAAGCCGGAACTTCTCCCGGTACAACGCGAGGTCCTCGGCGACCGGGCCCGAGAGGTCGCCGGATTCGGGTGCGGCGGGCTGCGGGCTGGGGGGCATGTCCCCATTATGGCGGCTAGCGGAGCTGCGCGGGGTCAGACCGGCACCGGCCGGGAGCCGAGGCGAGCAGCAGGACGGTGTCCCGCCGAAGCTGGCGATGTGCTCGGTGAGCGCTGTGGTGGCTGTGCGGGACGGCGGGTGTGAGGTGCAGGGGTGGGTGACCGGAAGCGTGCCCTGCGGTTCGTCCGAAGACGTACTGGTCGGGACGCGCAACTCTTCGATACATATGCAGGATCGAGCGGTGGATCGGGGGAGCCAGTGCTGCTTGTCCTTGGATTACTGATCATGGGTGGATTCCTGCTGGTGTCCCGTTGCGGTGGACCGACGCGGTACCACCGGCCGTGCCGCCGCAGGCGCAAAGGACTGTTCGCCCGCTGCCAGGATCACGGCTTCACCGTTGTCACGGTCACCGACCTGGCGGGACTCGCGCTGTTCGGTCTGGCTTTCGGAGTGTGGACGCTCTTCGGGGCGGCCGGCTGATGCGGCGCAGCCGGAGCCAGGGTGGGTGGGCCGCGATTCCCTGGTGGGCGTGGGGGCTCGGAAGCATGGCAGGGCTCATTGGCCTGTGGCAGGTGATTCAGCAGTGGCCTGTGTGGACCAGTTTCGGGCTGGCTTCCGCAGCTCTCGGGCTGGCGCTGAAGCCGGGGCGATCCGTTTTGACGGCGCGGGTCGATCGCTCGGCACTTGCCGCCGCAGGCCCAGTCCGCTATTCGCTGGCGCATCTCGATTCCCTGGACCCCACGGCGTTCGAACTGGCGGTCTGCTCCCTGCTGCGCAGGGACGGACTGGCCGCGCGACATGTCGGCCGCGCCGGTGACAAGGGAGCCGACGTACTGGTTGTCGACAGGTCCCGACGGCGGGTGGTCGTGCAGTGCAAGCGGCTGCGACCGGACCGAAGGGTCGGAGACCAGGACGTCCAGCGGGTCAACGGAACCTACCGTCACGACCACGCCGCCGACTTCGCTGTGATCGTCACCACCGGAGGGTTCACGAGAGCCGCGCGAGCCAGTGGCCCGCGTTACGGGATTCACCTGGTCGACCGAGGCGCCCTGGAGCGGTGGGCCGACCTGGGGGAGCCGCTGTACCGGATTCTCCGGATTCCCGATCCGCAGGCGCGGAGCGGAAAGCGAGGCCCCGGATCTTGGCATGCAAGAAGATCGCTAGGCTGACATCGCGTCAGTGAACATCACAACTAGCCTTATACGGCAGTGAGTTTACGACCAGAGGGGGAGTATGACCGGCCAGATAGAGTCTGTGCGGATTCAGGTGTCCGGGGCGGATCCGCGTCACGCGGAACTGGAGGCGCGAGAACTCCGAGACGTTCTGCGCCGGTTGGACGGCACCGAGGTGCGCTTCGCCCCAGCGGAAGCAGGAAATAGCGCAGACGGTTCGAAAGGGCCCGCGCTGCTGACCCCGGAGGTCATGCTCGTTCTTACGGGAGGATCCTTCACGCTGGCCGGGACCGCCATCAAGGCGTGGGTCGCTGTCCGCAAGAGCCGTAAGGTGCGCGTCCTGCACCCGGACGGCTCCATCACAGAGTTCCAGGGCGGCGTCTCCGGGCGAGAGATCAGGAACCTGCGGGACGGTGGCAGCGACGACAGCGGCAACACCGCTAGTGGCAACGGCAGTTCGGGCCCGAGTCCCGGAGCCGTTCGGTGAGCCGAAAGCATGCCCTGCTCGTAGGCACCGCCATCCACCAGGACGCGACCTACCCCGCACTGCCTTCGGTGCGCGCGGACATCCATTTCCTGGGCCAGGTTCTGGAGATGCCCGCCGTCGGAGGGTACGAGGAGTGCGTACGGGTCGAGGACTCGCCGAAAGTGGCGGTCAAGCAGGCCGTCGAGGGATTCCTGAGCGCGAGGGAACCCGATGAACTGGTGGTGTTCTACCTCAGCGGCCACGGGGCGTACGACCGTGAGGACGGACAGCTCTACTTCGTGACCACGGACACCGAGGCCGGCCGGGAGCGGCAGACGGCCCTCGAGGCAGCTTTCGTCATCGACCAGTTGGAGAAGTGTGCGGCCCGCCGCAAGGTGCTGCTGCTCGACTGTTGCTTCAGCGGCAGCGCGGTCCAGGGCTTCCGCAGCAAAGGGGCGCCCCGGTCGGCCGCTGAACCGAAGGTCGAAGCCAGCGGAGTGCACGTCATCACCGCCTCCCAGCACTGGGAGAAGGCGTTCACCACGGATGCCGACCAGCCTTCGCAGTTCACCCGGGCGATCGTCGAAGGCCTCCATTCCGGACGAGCGGACCTGGACGGCGACGGGCAGATCTCCGCGAACGATCTGTTCCGTCATATCGGCCAGGACCTGCGGAAGGCACCGGACGGCCGTCGGCAGACGCCGACTCAGTCCACCCTGTCCGTGACCGGCGACATCTATCTCGCCCGGGCCTCCGTCGGCCGCCAGATCCCCGCACTCAAGCCGCTGCCCGCCGGGCTCTCCCCTGTGACCGACGCCGCGGGAAACAAGTCGCCAGCGCCGGTCGAACCCATCGAGGCGGCGCACGACGACTCCGCCTTCACCGAGGCCGAATGGGCCGGGCTGCTGGCCTATTACCAGCAATGTCTCGAAGCCGAGGGCAGCACCGGCGGACTGCTGCCGCTGGCGGGCAGTGACCCGCCGCGAGCGGTCTGGCCGGCCGGGGAGGAAGTCCTGCTTTCCGGCACGGAATCCACTGTGCAGGCACCGCAGCGCGTGGTGGACCTCGCCGAGCAGGCACAGAAGGACGGCACCGACCTCTGGTACGGCTACCCCGTCGCCGTGCTGTACGACGGCACGCGCCAAGTGTGCGCACCGCTCGCCATGCGCCGGATCGACGTCGAACCCGGACCACAGGGACGCAGCGTCGTCACGCCGTCAGGACCGATCGTCCTCCACCCCGAACTCGTCCGGAACCGGCTGGGCAAGGACGAAGGCCGGGAACTGCTCGCCGCCTACCAGCCCAACTGGCGGCCGGGATTCCGCGAGGACATGATCCGCGACCTGCGCAGCCTGCTCCAAGAACTCGGGCTGGCCGACACCGAACATCTCGATCCCGCGGCCCTCGGCGACGGCAGCTCGCTGCGTGCGGCGCACGAGGGTGCTCGCAACGTGGCAGTCGTCTACGCGACCCGGTCGGACAGTGCGGCCACAGCTCAGCTGCTGAAGGACTACACGACGCTGCAACGGAGCATCGAGCAGTTCCCGGACACGGCGCTCGGAGCGTTCACGGCGCACGGCGAGACGGATTCGAGCGCCGAACAAGACGTACAGGTCGTCGCGCCACTCGAACTCAACGAAGCACAGGAAGCCGTCATCCGGGCCGCCATGGTCCGCAGGCTCACGGTCGCAACCGGTCCACCCGGCACTGGCAAGAGCCAGCTCATCGTCAACACGGTCGCCACTGCCAGAGCGGCCGGACAGACCGTGCTCGTCGCCTCCACCAACAACAAGGCAGTGGATGAGCTGTGGGAGCGGTGCGAGGAACTCTCCCCGGGGCTTGTCGTACGGACAGGCGCGCAGTCGGTTGTTGACAAGGAAGTGAGCACTCTGGAGGAACTCGCCCGCAGCGTCCGGCCCCGGCAGTCCTCCCAGACGTACCGGGGCGAACTGCGGAACCACCTGCGGACACAGGAGTCGCTGCGGCACCGGCTCGCGGAGATCGCCCGCCGGGAGCGGGACCTCGCCGACCTCGGCCGGTTGCGTTCCGCCTACGCGGAAAAGCACCACCAGGACGCCCAGGCCCTCGCCACTGCGCTGGGCGACGACGTCTCCCTGGGCCGGTGGCTGCGCCGGGCCCGCACAGCCGCCGGTCTCGGAATCTTCGGGGGATGGCTTCGCGGCCGGTGCGTGCGCAGGCTCGTCCCTGCGCCGGTCCAGGTCACGGACCGGCAGGACTTCGCGGAACTACTGGAGTTCGCTGAAGCGGAGGCCGATTGGCGGCAGATGCGCACCGCAGCCGAAGCGGCGCCCGATGACGCCCAGCTGCTCGCCGCGCTCCAGGATGCCGACCTGCGGGCCCGTGAGGCCGCGACAGCATTGCTGCAGTCGTCAGTGGCGGAGCAGGCCATGACTGCGCGTGCTGCCATCCACGACCGTATCGAGGCGGTGCGGGCCCAACCAAGGAGGCAGTGGTCGAGCCTTGACCGCATCCTGCCGCAGGTCCCGGGCTGGGCCGTCACCGCGCGGTCCGCACGGCGGTTCCGGGACCGGGCCGCCCTTTTCGACCTGGTCATCGTGGACGAGGCCAGTCAGTGCTCCGCACCGGATGTGCTGCCGCTGCTCTTCCGCGCCCGGCGTGCCCTGGTGATCGGCGACCCCATGCAGCTGCAGCACATCACCACACTGCAGCCACGCCAAGAGGCGCAGGCGCACCGGGGAGCGGGACTGCGGGCGAGCTGGCTCGACGAGCACCGACTCGAGCACCGCCGCTACTCCTCCTTCCATGCGGCTGCGCATGCGGCAGGGGAGACGCTGCTGCTCGACGAACATTTCCGCTGCCACCCCGACATCGTCGGCATTGCGAACCGACACTGCTACGGCGGCCGGCTGACCGTCCTCACCGACCCTCGGTCCCTGCGGCGTATCGATGGAGTCGACGCCGTGCAGTGGCTGGACGTGACGGGCACAGCACGCAGAGGCCACAGCGGGTCGTGGGTGAACCAGGAGGAAGCCGACCGCGTTCATCTCTCGGTGGAGCGCCTGCTCAAGCGGCTTCCGGACGGTTCGACCGTAGGCGTCGTCACTCCCTTCCGGGCCCAGAAGGACCTGATCGCAGGCCGCTGGAAGCATGAACCACGAGTCAGGGTCGGGACGGTGCACACCTTCCAGGGAGGACAGCAGGATGTGATCCTCCTGTCCCTCGTCGCGTCCGACCGGATGCGTCAGAGCGCGGTCAACTGGCTCTCCCGCGAGGTCAACCTCTGGAACGTGGCCATCACTCGGGCCCGTTCGCATCTCATCGTGTTCGGTGACCGCGACTTCTGGTCGGTCCGGTCCGGCATGCCGCACGCACTCCTCGAGGCGGCAGAGGCCAAGGACGGCCTCCCCTCGCTCGGCGTTCACCCGGAACATTCCGACGAAGACGTCGGTGACCGGCTGCAGTACCTGCTGACGGATGAGTTTCCGGGAGTCCTGATCGACCGGAATGCCACGGTGGACGGCTATCCCTACGATTTCGACATCCGCAGCAGCTCGGACAGTGTGCAGATCCGCCTCGACCACGGGGCGCCCACCGCAGCAGAGGCCGCACGTCACCTGAGACTCACGCTCGGCCGAACGGCCCTACTACCCAATGGTGTTCGGATCCCTGCCTGGCACGTGTGGGACGGACGGACGGAACGGGTGGTGGGCCGGCTCGACAACTGACATGCGCAGGACGGGCAGGCAGCGCGGAGCGGGACGAGCGCGAAGCACGATACGACTGCGACAGCAGAAGCCTGTCCCTACCATTGGACCGGGGGATCTCGGTGTCCCGGTCCACACGCCGGAGACCGCTGCGTCGGCATGCCGTACGAGCTTCTCCGACGACCGGTTTCTTCGTATTCCGCCAGGAGTTCACCGTGCCGTACATAGCAGAGATCAGCCGCACCAACCCGACGAGCATCATCTTCCTCGTCGACCAGTCGACCTCCATGAGTGATCCCATCGGTGGTGAGGTGCCGCAGCAGAAGGCCGATGTCGTCGCCGACGCCATCAACCGGCTGCTCACCGAACTCTCCGTCAAGTGCGCGAAGGAAGAGGGCGTACGCGACTACTTCCACGTCGCGGTCATCGGCTACGGAGCCACCGTGGGCTCGGCGCTGGCGGGGCCGCTCGAAGGGCGGGACCTCGTCCCCCTCAGCGAGGTGGCGGACAACCCGGCTCGCATCGATGAGCGGAGCAAGAAGGTCCCCGACGGTGCCGGCGGCCTGGTGGAGACCGCTGTCAACTTCCCGCTGTGGATGGATCCGGTTGCCCACGGCGGGACTCCGATGAACCGTGCGTTGCAATACGCGGAGGGACTCGTCGCTGACTGGACCGAGCGGTATCCGGCCGGATTCCCGCCCATCGTCATCAACCTGACGGACGGCGAGTCGACCGACGGCGACCCCACTGCGGCCGCCGAGGCCATAACCTCCCACGCCACAGCGGACGGAGCGGCGCTGCTGTTCAACCTGCATGTGTCCGCGGCAGGCGGCACTCCGACCGCGTTCCCCGACTCGGCGGACACCCTTCCGGACAGCTACGCCCAGACCCTCTTCGGCATGTCCAGCCCGCTGCCGAGCCACATGCGCTCGTACGCGGCCTCGCAGGGACAGCGGGTCAGCGAGACCACGCGCGGCTTCGTCTACAACGCCGACATCACCACGGTCATCCAGTTCCTCGACATCGGTACCCGGGCCACCGAACTGCGGTGACGACCTCCACTTCCTGCGTGTACGTCACGCACCTGGTGGCCCCCAAGAAGGGAAGCACGGCAGCGGAATGCGAGGACGCCGTCGCCGTGCTTCCCGAGCACCCGCACGATCACATGCTGCGGGAGCCATTCGCGGCAGGTGTCTGCGACGGAGCCACGGAAAGCGCACTGGCCAAGGACTGGGCCAGGCTGCTGTCACGCGCCGCAGCCGAACACGCCATGGCGCTGCCGGACGCGCTGACACGGGGCACCGCTTTCGAGCGGTTCGCGGTGTCCGTTGTGGCCCGGTGGGAACCCTGGCTGGCCGACTACACACTTGCTCGCCAAGCAGAAGGTCGGCCACTGAAGTGGTACGAGCACACCAAGCTCGCCGAGGGCGCCTACGCGACCTTGCTCACTGTGCGCGTCGACCCGGAGGACAGCGCCCACAACGGCGAAGCGGCACCGTCCTGGCAGTGGCGTGCCGCTGCGCTGGGAGACAGCTGCCTCTTCCACCTGCGCGACGACCAGCCGATACAGACGTTCCCGGTGTCGACCGTCGAGGAATTCGGCACCACTCCCGATCTCTTCGGCAGCCGCAACCGTGACGCCGAGCTCCTTGCCGACCGCACGAGATTCACCGTGGGGACCTGTCGCCCGGGAGACCGCCTGCTCCTGATGACTGATGCCCTGGCCGCTTGGCTCATGTCGGCCCCGGACCAGGCCAACGCTGTCGAACAGCTCCTCGAATACGCCGGGCCCGACGACCTGGACGATTTCAACAACTGGCTGAACGGGCTGCGGGACAGCGGGCAGTTGCGCAACGACGACGTGGCTTTCGTGCGGATCGATTTCGAGGGACGGTGAACATGGGCCCGGCCACCGGTTCGCAGCGCCAGTTCCCCAGCGGCGCCAAGTACGCGGAAGCCCTGCAGCACACCCAGTTGTGCTTCGATCATCCGGAACTCAAGGGCGCCCAGCCCGAGTTGACCGGACTCGGCCTGCCGCGACCCATCTCCGGCAATTTCGCCAGTGTCTTCTCCCTGACCTCGCCCTCATCGGGCCGCCGGTATGCGGTCAAGTGCTTCACCCGTCACGTCCCGGACCAGGAACGCCGGTACGAGGCCATCAGCTCCCGTCTCGCCCTGCTCGATCCGGCGGAGCTTTCCCAGCCGTGGAACCTCGGCTTCGAGTACCTTCCCGACGCCATCAGCGTCGAGGGGGAGTGCTACCCAGTCCTCAAGATGGAGTGGGCGGAGGCCGTCACCTTGTCCTCGTGGCTCGACGGCAACCATGCGGACCGGTTGGCCGTCGATCGCCTGGCGGATCGGTTCGAGGAACTGACCCGGGACCTGGAGGCCCACCAGATTGCCCATGGGGATCTGCAGCACGGCAACCTGCTCGTGGCGAGTGACGACACCTTGCGGCTGGTCGACTACGACGGCATGTACGTTCCGGCTCTGGCCGGCATGGGAGGGACCGAACGAGGTCACCGGAACTATCAGTCGCCCTTGCGGGGGAACGACGACTTCGGAGTGGATCTCGACCGGTTCTCCGCCTGGGTCATCTTCCTCTCGCTGAAGGCGATCGCCGCCGAACCTGCCCTGTGGTCCCGTTTGCACGAACCCAGCGGCGAGTTCCTTCTGCTCACCGAGGACGACTTCACGAGCCCGGCCGGGTCCGCACGACTGCAGACACTGCTCGCTCATCCCGACCGTATGGTGAGCGGACTCGCAGATCAGGTGCGGACCCTGGCCTGCCAGCCTCTGGACAAGCTGCCGCCGCTCACCCTGACTGTGCCCAGGCAGCGTCCAGCCGCAACGGTGATCACAGATACCACTGCTCACAGCGGGGCGGCTGCCCCGGGGACGGGCGGTCTGCCCGGCTGGATGGCGGGACACGTCGCCTCTGCAACATCCCCGACACGGCCCGCGCCCTCTGTCGCCTCACCAGACAGATTCCAGGTCAGGACACCGCTGGATGTCGCCGTAGCCATCATCTGGCCGGTGATACTGGCAGTGACCGTAGTGGCCCTTGTTATGGGCCTTTCGACAGTCCGTTTCAGTCCGGCAGTCCCGCTGCTCGCAGCCGCCGCACTCTCGGTGTTCGGGCGGGCGCGCCGCACGGAGCGGGCTGAAGCGCGGGCCGTTCTCTCCGGGCTCACAGCAGAACTGGACCAGCTCGACGACCCTGTCAAGGCCGAGGGGAAGCTACAGAAGGTCCGGGCGAAGTTCGATGCAGCAGAGGCGAAGCGCACCGCGGACCACCCACGAGCACAGAGCAAACTCACTGCGAGCCACCAGGTCGAGCTCCAGCAGATCGAGAAGCGCAGGATCCGTAAGCGGCAGGAGCTGGACAAGAAGATCGCCGAGCTTTCGTCGGAGCGAGGGAAAGCACTGCGCAAGGCGCTTGCCGCCCAGCAGTCCGCCTACGTGCGGGACCGTCTCGGACGACGGTCGATCGCCCAGAACCCACCGCACGGCATCGGACCGAAACTGACCGCACGACTTGCGGCAGCGGGAGTCCGTACCGCAGCCGACTTCACCGGATACCGATCCGTGCCCAACGCGCACTACAACAGCGTCGGCGCCGAACTGGTGCTCAACAACGGCCGCCGTATTGCTGTCCAGGGCATCGGTGAGGCCAAGGCCATCGCACTCGATGCCTGGCGCAGGCAGCTGGTCGCCGCTGCCGAAGCCGATCAGCCCACCCAACTCACCGCACAGGAACGACAGTCGATCGACCGGGACATCGAGGTCCGGCGCACCCGTCTCACCGCTGAGATCCGCTCAGTGGACGCGGCAGCTGAAGGCTCGCGGGCCAAAGCACAGAAGGAACTGGAGGACGGCCAGGCTCGGCTAACCCGGGAGAACACCCTGGCCGGCGACCGGGCACGCCGACAGCGGCAGGAGTTCAGCCGGCGCGCGGTCATGCTCCAACAGGACAGTGTGCGCCATGCAGCCCTGAGCTCAGCCGTCGAGACTGCCGAGGCACACCGGCGCAGGCTGTCACTCGTGCGCTATCTGCGCTTCATTTACACGGGTCGCTGAACCGAACCCCTAAAATGTGCGATGTCACAGCCACGGTCAACCTTGTGCTCTAGATGGTCCGCCAGGTCGGCCGGGTGGGTGGTGGCAAAGTCGAGTTCAAGGTTCGGGCGATGGACGATGCCGCGCGCCTGGATCGCGTAGCCGTCCATGAGAGCGAGTCCGTACGCGGGCCCAAGGAGAAGGCGGGGCGCAACGGCAGATGCGCGGGGCCATCGGTTCAGTCAGGCTCGACGGCAGCTGGTTCGCGGCGGGCTCCATCGGGGAGGCGTAAGCGCCTCGCTTTGAGGTGGGCTGGCGCTCGGGAACGTACGAATCCTGGAGTTACGGTGGTGGGCCGTGGTTCGGGGCCAGGCGCAGGAGCACGGAGCGGAGTTGACCTGTCCGTTGTGACGCGTGTTTGACGCTGGTGGCGCCTGCGCACCCTCACATAAGTCGTAGCACCCTGGTTGACCTGTCGTTTCGCCGTTCACCGTTCAGGCCGGCACCTTCCCGATGACCCATCATGTGGAGTGCGTGGCGATTTTGGAACCGGCCGCTAAGGGCTCATGACCTGCGGTTTGTGCGTACGCATTATGTGCGGTGTGGGCGCACAACGTGTTCTGGGGCGTGACGCTGCGGGGCGTTGAGTACGACTCGGGTACGGCCGTCCTCTGCGAGGACCTCCCAGCTCCTCCCCGGACGGGGCCACCGCCCTCGGCCAGGGCGTCCTTAGTCATGACCTCGTAATGCAATCTATGGAAGGCAATTCCCGCTGAGGGCGAGCGATCTACGCCCGTCACGGGCGCCCCGCCGCCGACCGGCGCGTAGTGCGGCTGGTGCGGCGCAGCCATTGGCCGGTCGGGGTGGTCGCGGCTTCGGCCAGCTCTTCGGGGGTGCCCTGGGTGGCGATGCGGCCGCCGTCGGGGCCGCCGCCGGGGCCGAGGTCGATGACGTGGTCGGCGTTCCAGATCAGGTCGGTGTCGTGGTCGATGACGATCACGGTGGCGCCGGTGTCCAGGAGCCGGTCGAGTGTGGTGACCAGGGTGGCGATGTCCTTGGGGTGCAGGCCGACGGACGGTTCGTCGAAGACGTACACGGTGCCGGGTCTGTCGCTGTGCAGGGCGGTGGACAGGCGCATGCGCTGGGCCTCGCCGCCGGAGAGGGTGGGGGTGGCCTCGCCCAGGGTGAGGTAGCCGAGGCCGACTTCCCGCAGGGCGTGCAGCGGGCGGTGGACGGCGGGCCGGGCGGCGAAGTGCTCGGCGGCCTCGTCGACGGTCAGGCGCAGGACCTCGGCGATGTTCAGGCCGTCGAGGGTGACTTCGAGGGTCTTGGCGTTGTAGCGGCCGCCGTGGCAGGTGTTGCAGGGCATGGGCAGATCGGGCAGGTACTGGATGTCGATGGACAGTTCGCCCAGGCCCTGACAGCCGGGACACTGACCGGCCTTGGTGTTGTACGAGAAGTGCCCCGCGTTCCAGCCGCGCTTGCCGGCCTCGTCGGTGGCGGCGTACAGCTTGCGCAGCGCGTCCAGGGCGCCGGTGTACGTGGCGGGTGTGGAGCGGGAGTTGGGGCCGATCGGGGCGGCGTCCAGGTGGCGCAGGCCGGTGAGCGGGACGTCGGCTTCGAGGCGGTCGACGTGCGCGGGCAGCACACCCTGGGCCAGGTGTGCTTCGAGGGCGGGGACGAGGCTGTCCAGGACGAGGCTGGACTTGCCGGATCCGGAGACGCCGGTGACCAGGGTGAAGCGGCCCAGAGGGAAGTCGGCGGCCACGTCGTGCAGGTTGTGCAGGTCGTTGACGTGGAGACGCAGACGCGGGGTCGTGTCGTCCACGGGGCGCTGGGTGCGCACCAGTTGGGGTGCGGTGCCGGCGAGGTAGGGGCCGGTGACCGAGGACGGGTCGGCGGCGAGTCCGGCGGTCGTGCCGACGGCGTCGAGGCGGCCGCCGTCGCGTCCGGCGCCGGGACCGATCTCGATCAGGTGCTCGGCGGCGCGCATGATCTCCAGGTCGTGGTCGACGACCAGGACGGTGTTGCCGCCGTCGGCCAGCTGGTCCAGGGCGCGCAGCAGGCCGTCGAGGTTGGCCGGGTGCAGGCCGATGCTGGGTTCGTCCAGGACGTACAGGACTCCGGTGGATCCGGCGTGCACGGTGGCGGCCAGCTGGATGCGCTGACGCTCGCCCGTGGACAGCGAAGGGCCGGGCCGGTCCAGGGTGAGGTAGTCGAGGCCCAGGTCGAGCAGCGGATCGAGGCCCTCGAGGAGGCGGCCGGTCAGGTCGAGGGTGAGCTCGCGCAGGTCGGCGGGCAGCAGGCCGGGGAGTTTCTCGGCCCAGCTGCGCAGGGAGGAGAGGTCGAGGGCGGAGGTCTCGGCGATGCTGCGTCCGTCGAGGAGGGTGGCGAGGGTTTCCTCCTTCAGGCGGGTGCCGTGGCAGGCCGGGCAGGCGTGGGTGGTGGTGAAGCGGGCGGCGCCCGCGGTGTCCCCGGCCTCGGTCACGGCCTGGCGGGCGTTGACGTAGGTCATGTTGAGACGGAAGACGCGGCCGGTCTTCGTCGGGACGGCGATCTCCCGCTTCTCGGCCGGACCGTCGAGGACGAGCTGCTTCTCGCGCTTGGTCAGATTGCGGAACGGGATGTCGGTACGCACTCCCAACTGGGCTGCCACCAGCGGCATTTCACGCCGTCCGGGCAGCTTCCAGGAGGCGACGCCACCCTCGTCGAGGCTGAGGGAGTCGTCCGGGACCAGCGCCCGCTCGTCGATCTCGTCGACTGTGCCGAGCCCCTTGCAGGTCGGGCAGGCGCCGAGCGGTGAGTTGAAGGAGAACGACTCGGCCGCGGGCATCTGGAAGTACGCCGAGCACACCGGGCAGGTCTGCCGGCCGTTCTCGTCCGTGGTGCCGGTGCCGACCTCCTCCAGGGTCGGTGTGGACAGATGTCCGTTGGGGCAGCGGTGCTCGCCGACCCGCGCGAACAGCAGGCGCAGCAGGTTGTACGTCTGGGTGAGCGTGCCGACCGTGGAGGAGCGGGACGGGATCGGCGGGCGCTGGCGCAGCGCGATCGCCGAGGGCACGTTGGCGATGTGGTCGACCGGCGCGGGCGGCGCCTGCTTGACCCGCTTGCGCTGGTAGGCGGTGAGCGCGTCCAGGTAGCGGCGCGAACCCTCCGCGTACAGGGTGCCCAGAGCCAGGGAGCTCTTGCCGGAGCCGGATACCCCCGTGATCACGGTGAGCCCCCACAGCGGCACGTCCACGTCCAGGGCCTTGAGGTTGTTCAGGCGCGCACCGCGGACCTCGATGTGTGCGGGCAGGGGGCGGGGCATGGGTCCACCTCAATTTGCTTCCATGGAATACAAATGATGCCATGGAAGTACGCAAAACCCCGGATTGCCCCGGATTGCCCGCCGCGCCCCGGCGTGCGGCGGACGACGTCTCGCAACACACTCCAAGCACCAGACCCGTACCAGACCCGTACCACCAGGAGGGCCCACCATGGCCAGTACCAGCCTCGACACAGCCCGCAGCTACTTCCAGGCCATCCAGAACGGCGACCTGGACACCGTGGGCAACCTCCTCCACGACGACGTCGTGTGGCACCAGCCCGGCGACAACCAGTTCTCCGGCGAACGCAACGGCCGCGACGCCGTCTTCGCCATGCTCGGCGGCATGATGGAGGCGAGCCAGGGCACCTTCACCATCGACACGGTCCACGCGCTCATGACCAACGGCGACCTGGTCGCCGCCACCATCCACTTCGCCGGGCGCCGCGACGACGCCGCCATGGCCATGGACGGCGTCGACGTCCTGCGTATCGAAGCCGGAAAGATCGTCGAAGTCTGGCTGTTCTCAGGCGACCCCGCCGCCGAAGACGCCTTTTGGGGCTGAGCCGTCTTCTTCCACGGCACCGCCGAGATCCTCGACCGCCCGGCCGGAGTGCGCCACCGGCGTACCATCGACCGTTGCGTAAAGAACATTCCACGGAAGGCACACGACGGTGGATCTCAAGGAGCTGTACCACGACCTGATCCGCTACGAGACCGAACTGTGGAACGCGATCGACGCCCGGCTGACCGCGGAGTGCGGCATCCCGCTGACGTGGCTGGAGATCCTGCGGATGCTGGAGCGCACCGGCGGCTGCCGCGTGCAGGACATGGCGCGCGAGTTCGCCATCACTGTCGGCGGCATCAGCAAGGTCGTCGACCGGATCGAAGCCGCCGGTCACTGTGCGCGGCGCCCCAACCCAGACGACGGCCGCTCCTCCCTCGTCGAACTCACCCCGGCCGGACAGGAGTTGCTCGGCCGGGCCGTGCAGCTCTTCGAGGACGAACTGGACCTGCGCATCGGCTCCGTTCTGCCGCGCAGGGCCCAGCAGCAGCTCGCCGACACCCTGCGCACGCTGCGCGCGGCGAGCCGGTCCGGGGCTCATCGCCGGTGACGAATGCCTAGTTGGCCTCTCGTGTGAATGCGAGGCAACCGCGTTGTCGTTGCGCTGACCGGCATCCGCAGCGACCTTCCGCAGGGAGACCGCATCGGCGCACTCGACCGCGAAGGGCGGGGCGAATGCCCGTACGCGATCGCCGAGGCGTTCGCCCTGCCCCTGGCCGAACTTCTGGTGGATGCGCCGTCGGGCAGCTGGTACCTGCGGTTCTGCGTGCAGGCTGCCCGAGGCGACCAAGGGACGGCCGGCCGGGCTGCGTGCCGTACACGACTTCAGCCAGTCGTTCGGCAAGCAGCTCGGTGCCGAGGACCTCGCACGCGCGCAGCGGAAGTACCCGCCGGTGGTGCACCCCGTGGTCCGTACCCTTCCCGAGTCCGGCCGCAAGCTCATCTACGTCAACCGGATCTTCACCAGCCACATCGCGGGACTCGCACCGGCGGAGAACCGCGAGCTTCTGGACCTTCTCTTCGACCAGGCGCGTCACCCGAGTACCAGTACCAGTGCCGGCTGCGCCGGCGCCCGGGCACCATCGCCTTCTGGGACAACCGCGCCACCCAGCACTACGCCAACGGCGACTACTACCCCCGCAACCGCGTCATGGAGCGGGTGACCATCATCGGCGACCGCCCCGAGTGATCGGCTCGCAGGAACGGCGTCGAGGCGGTGTCGGGATCCAGGTGGTCTTCTGGCTCGCCGGTCTCTATTTCGGCCGGCGTTGGGCGCATGCATCCGGTGCGGCGTGGCAAGGCGAGGGCGCCTTCGGGAGCCTCCCCCTGTACGCCCTCGCCGTCGCCGGATCCAGTCCTACGCAGGCAGTTCGCCGACCACTTCCCGGGTGTGTTCGCCGAGGGCCGGGGCCGGGCTTCGGAAGGTGTCGAGTCCGGCTCCGAAAGTGACGGGGAAGCGGGCTTGAGGGGTGGTCCTTTCCTGGGTGTCGAAGAGGTTGCGGGCCGTGGTGTGCGCGTCGGCGAGGAGGTCGGCGGGACGGGTGTGGACGGGGGCCCAGGGAGCGTCGATCGCGGTGAGCCGCTTCTCCCACCAGTCGTGGTCGCGTGCGGCGAACACCGTACGGAGCAGGGTGTGCACCTCTTCTCTCGCCGCCGTCCGGTCGGCCCGCCGGTCGTAGGCGGCCGTGTCCAGTTCGGGGAATTCGGGGGCGAGTTCCGTGCGCAGACGGTGCCAGAACTTGTCCTCGAAGGTGGCCAGGGACAGCAGGCGGCCGTCGGAGGTCGTGAAGACGTCATTGTCGCCCTGGACGAGTCCGGCTGCCAGCGGGTCCTCGATTCCGAGGAGGGGGAGGGCGAAGAGGGAGCACCAGGCCGTGATCGACTCGCTGAGGGAGACATCGATGTGCTGGCCAGGGCCGTCGCCCGTCAAGGCGACGGTGAGGGCGAGGGCGGCGTGCATGGCGCCGGCCATGTCGCCGACGCGGACGCCGGGGCGGGTGGGGGAGCCGTCGAGGCGCCCGGGCACGGCGAAGAAGCCGGACAGTCCGAGGAAGTTGAGTTCGTGGCCGGGCTTTGCGGCATAGGGCCCGGTCTGGCCGTAGCCGGTGAGGGAGCACAGGACGAGCCGCGGGTTGACCGCGTGAAGGGCGTCGAAGCCGAGACCGAGGTCGGCGAGGACACCGGGGCGGAAGCTCTCGACCACCGCGTCGGCGGTGCGGGCGAGCCGCAGGAAGGTCTCCCGGCCCTCCTCGGTGCGCAGGTCGAGGGCGAGGGAGCGCTTGTTTCGGTTGAGCGCGTCGAACAGGGGCGGGGCGAAGCGGAGCGGATCCCCACCGGCTGGGTCCTCGACCTTGATGACGTCCGCGCCGAGGTCGGCGAGCATCGAGGTGGCGTACGGGCCGGGGAGGAGGCGGGAGAGGTCGAGGATGCGTTTGCCGCCGAGGGCGGACCAGTGCGGGGCAGTCATGTGCGGGTGTCCTTCGCGGATCAGTGGTTGAAGGCCAGGAGCTTGGCGATGCCGTTGCGTTGGATCTCGGACGTGCCGGTGAGGACGCGGAACATGCGGATCTTGCGGAAGAGGTACTCGATCTCGTTGCCCTGGGTGAGCCCCTCCTTGCCGTGGATCTGCACGGCCTCGTCGAGGATGCGGAAGGCGGACTCGGCGACGAACAGCTTGCACATGAACGCTTCGGCGTGGACCTCGCGGCCCTCGTCCAGTGCCGCCAGCGCGCTGTACGTCATGGAGCGTGCGGCGTACAGCTCGGTGGCCATGTCGGCGACCTTGTGCTGGATGGCCTGGAGCATGAGCAGCGGCTGGCCGGCGACCTGCCGGGTCCGCGTGCGGTCGAGGGTCAGCCTGACGGCGCGGCGGGTGGCGCCGAGCACGGTGGGGCAGTGCAGGAGGCGGTTGGTGGTCACGCGGCCGAGCGCGATGCGCATGCCCTTGCCCTCCTCGCCGAGGAGGTTGGCGGCGGGGACGAAGCAGTCGTCCAGGACGATGTCGCTCTCGATGTGCTCGCCGGACATCGGGGTCGCCCCGTCCTCGACGCGGCAACCGGGGCTGTCCAGGTCCACGAGGAACGCGGAGAACAGCGGCTTGTCGCCCTCCGCCTCGCCGGTACCGGCCATGCGGGCGACCACGATCGCGAAGTCGGCGAAGGGGCCGGCCGAGGAGAACACCTTGTGTCCGGTGAGGCGGTAGCCGTCCCGCTCGTCGTCGCGGACGGCGACGGTGCGCATGGAGCGGACATCGGAGCCGGCGTCGGTCTCGGTGAGGGAGAAGCAGCAGGCCCGCTCGCCGTGGATCAGCGGCAGCAGATACGTCTTCAGCTGGTGCTCGGTGGCGTGCTTGAGGATGTCACCCGCACGCAGCGGTCCGCCCATGTCGCCCAGGACGCAGTGGGACAGGACACGTCCGCTGGCGCCCACCTCCTCCTTCAGGGCGGCGAGCTGGGTGTACGTGAGGTTCTGGCCGCCGTACTCCTCGGGCAGGTGGATCCCGTAGAAGCCGAGTTCACGGCTGCGGCGCCAGACCGGTTCGAGGTCGGCGCGGGTGAGGCGGGTGGCGGGGGTGATGCCGCGCTCGCGTTCGTAGTCGGCGAGCTCGCCGTCGAGGTAGTCGCGCAGGCGCTCGACCAGTTCGGCGGTGCGCGGGTCGTCGTAGGCGGGAAGGAGGGAGAAGGTCATCAGGGACTCCGTGGTGCGGTGGGTCAGTTGACGCGGCGGGCGGCGTTCGCCCAGTACGGTTCGCGGACGGCCTTGCGGTCGAGCTTGCCGTTGCGGTTGTGGGGGAGTTCGCTCACGAAGTCGACGGAGCGGGGCTTCTTGAGGCGGTCGAGGCGGTCCGCGCAGAAGGCGATCAGGTCTTCGGCGGTGGCGGTGGCGCCCGCGTGCGGTACGACGACGGCCTTGACGGCCTCGCCCCACTGCTCGTCGGGCACGCCGACGACGCACGCCTCCTGGACGGCCGGATGTTCGTACAGAGCGGACTCGACCTCGGTGCAGTAGATGTTGAAGCCGCCCGAGATGATCATGTCCTTCTTGCGGTCGACGAGGAACAGATAGCCGTCCTCCCGCATCCACGCCAGGTCACCGGTGTGCACCCAGCCGTCACGGAAGGTCTCGGCCGACAGCTCCGGCTCCTTCCAGTACTCCCGTACGCAGTCGGGGCCGCGCACGATGACCTCGCCGACCTTGCGCGGGGCGAGCTCGCGGCCGGCCTCGTCGACGACGCGTATCTCGGTGTCGTATGTGGCCCGCCCGCACGACTGGAGCAGTTCGTCGTCCTCCTTGACCGCGTGGGCGATCTCCTCGGAGCTCAGTCCCGCGACGACGCTGGTGGTCTCGCCGAGGCCGTAGCCCTGGGCGACGACGGGTCCGAAGAAGGCGACCGCGTCGCGCAGGCGCTGCGGCGAGATGGGCGCGCCGCCGACCCGCAAGCTGGTCAGGGAGGAGAGGTCGTACCGTTCGGCCTCCGGGTGGGCGAGGACCATGTTCACCATGGCCGGCACCAGGAAGGTGGTGGTGATGCGTTCCTTCTCCACGGTCTCCAGGAAGCTCTGCGGGTTCCAGGTGGGCAGGACATACGTGGTGGAGCCGCCGAACACACCGGCCAGCAGGCCCATTCCGGTGGCGTGGGTGATGGGGCCGCAGGCCAGGTAGCGGGTCCCGGGGCGGGGCCGGGACTCGTCGGCCATCAGCAGCTTGCGCATGTTGGCGAGACGGTTGCCGACCGTCTGGACCGCCGCCTTCAGGGCCCCGGTGGAGCCGGAGGTGAAGTTCAGGACGCACGGCTGCGACGCGTCGACCTCGACGAGGAACGGCGCCTCGTCGCCCTCGGCGAGCAGTGCGTCGTAGGACACCTCGCCCGGTCCGGACGCGTGCGGGGCGTCGAGTGGGACGTCGAGTGGGACGGGCACGCAGTCGGTGCCGGCGGCGGCGATCGCGGCGAGCGCGTCCTCGCGGTGCGCCGCGTCGAAGATCAGGGCACGAATGGGGGCGTAGCGCAGGATGTGCTCGATCTCGCCGCGCCCGAGCCGGGCGTTGATCGGAGCGCGCGTCAAACCCGCTTTGTACAGGGCGAATTCGACCTCCACGAGCTCGCCGCGGTTCCACGCGAGCGACGCCACTGCGTCACCGGGCCGCAGGCCCCGGGCGGACAGGGCGGAGGCGAGGCGGTTGGCCGCGCCGTCGAGTTCGCAGAAGGTCCAGGACCGGTCGCCGCACACGAGGGAGGGGGCCTGGGGCCAATAGCGGGCGCTGCGCGCCAGATAGGTGCCGAGGTTCATCACGTGACCTGCTTCCGAGCGGAAGGGGAACGGAGCGCAGAGCGGCGTGCCGCCGCACCGCGCAGGAAACTGAACTGCTTGGAAACTGAACAGGTTGCTCAATTACAGACAGCTTGTTCAGTAACGTGTGAGGTGTCAAGAGTCCCTAGACTGGGCGCGCACGCCGAGCCGACGATCGAGGAGGGGGCCGATGGCCGAGGACAGAAGGACGAGACGGTCACGCCGTGCCCTGGGGGCCGCCTTGGTCGAGCTGGTCCTGGAGCGTGGTTTCACCGCGCTGACGGTGGAGGACATCACCGAGCGGGCGGACGTGGCGCGCGCCACCTTCTACGCCCACTTCCGCGACAAGGAGGACCTGTTCGCCCGGGTGACGGCCGACCTCCTGGACGAGCTCGGCGAGCGGCTCGCCCCCGCCGTGGCGGACAGCGTGATCGGTTTCACGGGCAAGCCGGTCCTGGAGATGCTGCGGCACGCGCGCGAGGAGCGTGACCTGTACCGGATCGTGCTGCGCGGCGACGGCGACGGCAGACCGCTGCAGATGTTCACGGACGCCTGCGCCAAGGCGACCGCGGACGAGTTCCGTGCCCGTGCGGAGCGCAACGCGGTCCAGCCGCGCATCGACCCCGACCTGCTCGCCCGGGTGTGGGTGGGTGAGCAGATCGCCGTACTGCGCTGGTGGGTCGAGCAGGAATCACCGTCCTTGCCCGCCGAGGACGTCGTGCGCATGCTGCTCGACCTGGCGCTGCACGGACGGTACTGGGCCAGCGGCTTCGAGCAGCCGGCCTGAGTCTGAGCCTGAGCCGGACGGCGGGCGGCGGGCGGCGGGCGGCGGGCGGCGGGCGGTGACGCCGACCCCGCCCCGCCGCGCCGCCCGCCCGTTTCAGCGCGAGGGTTCGGCCGGCACGGCCGTGACCAGTCGCCGGGCGTCGCGCTCCGGCCGGATGGCGACGAATGCCACCAGCCCGCATGCCGTCATGACGGCGGCGGACAGAAGGAACGACGCGGTGTACCCGGCGCTCTGCGAAGAGGCGGAGTCCAGGAGATGCCCGGTCAGATACGGGGCGATCAGCCCCGGCAGGGTCCCCGTGGCCGCCACGACGCCGAAGACCGCCCCCCGCTGGAGCGGAGGCACCACGGCGGAGGCCGTCATGTAGTGAAGGGGGAACGTGATCGCGTGCCCGCCGAAGGCCACCGTGAGCAGCACCAGCCGGGTGCCGCTGTCCGCGAAGGGGAAGGCGGCCATGGCGAGCCCCGCGACGGTGACCGCGATGCCCTGCGGGGCACCGCTCGACCACCGGCGTGAGAGGCCGCGCCGGTGCAGGCGGTCGAGGAGCGCAGGCACCGACAGCAGCAGCACGAGGCTGAACGCGGAGATGACGCTGATGAACGTGGCCGCCGTGCCGGGCGTCATGTGGAGTTGCGTCCGCAGGTAGGCGGGCAGCCAGGCGTGGCTCAGCGCCATCGCCCAGGAGGCGCCGAACGCGGCGGCGATGCTCCCGAGCACCGTTCCGTTCAGCAGCAGGCGCCGGTACGGGAGCCGTTGTCCGGCGGGACCCGCGTCCGCGGTGCCGGCGGGCGGGCGCGCGCCCCGGGCCCGGGTGTGTTCCGCTCCGTACGGGCCGTCGTGCCCCGTCCGCCACCACACCAGGCTCCAGGTCAGGCTGGCCGCCGCGAGGGCCGCGAACGCGGAGCGCCAGCCGAAGTCGGTGATCAGCCACGTCAGGACCGGTGCCGCGATCAGCATGCCCAGCGCGGCACCGCTGATCTGCAGGGCGGAGGGCAGGCCGCGCCGGTCCTCCGGGAACCACTTGTACAGGGCGTGCATCGACATCGACGCCGCCGGCCCTTCGGCCGCCCCGAGCAGCATGCGCCCCGCGATCAGGGCCGGCACCGACGCGACGAACAGGACCGGCAGCTGGGCCACCGCCCACAGGGCGGCCATGGTGAAGAGCAGGATCCTGCTGGAGACCCGCGCGGAAACGAAGCCGACGAGCAGTCCGGACAGGCTGAACAGCAGCGCGAACGAACTGGAGATCAGCCCGTAGGTGCTGTTGCTGATGCCCAGCTCGTCCATGATCGGGACGGCCGCGAGTCCCAGGACGGCCTTGTCCGCGTAGTTGACGAGCATGAAGGTCACGATCAGCGCGGTGATCAGCCAGGCCCGTCGCCGGTCGAACACCGGATGCGCTGGTGGTCCGGCGCTCTCGAGGGTCGGTGCGGGCAGAGACGGTTCGACCATGGGGAACTCCTGCGGCTCGGAGGGAAGGGCGCGGAGGCGGTGCGAACGGGCCGAACCGGTGGGACGGTCGACGGTTCACGCGGAAACGCGCATGGCAGGCGTACGGCGATCGACGTCGAGGTCTGTCGCCTGCTCCTGAACAGGTTGTACGTTAACGGCGTACTTGTTCAAGACCTCTGCGGTACGGAGTACTCACATGACCGACCTGATACGACTCGGTGATCTCTCGTGGACCCGCGGCTACACGGACCCCGCCTGGATCCGCCGCTTCACGTCCGCGGGCCGCGAGCTCACCCCGAGCCGCCGCGTGTGGCGAGGCCCCGAGCCCGCCCGGCCCCTGTCCGAGCGGCCGGCCGGCCTCGACGCACTCGACATCGAGCTCGGCGGGACCACGTTCAAGCTGGAGGACCTGTTCGCCGCGGCCCAGACGGACGCGCTCCTCGTGATGCACCGTGGCGCCGTCGTGTACGAGACGTACCGGCACGGCACCGAGGCGCACACGCCGCACTTCAACGCCTCGGCGGCCAAGTCCTATATCGGCCTGATGGCGGCGACCCTGGCGCACCAGGGGCTTCTGGACCGATCGGCCCCGGCATCCGCCCACGTCCCCGAGCTCACCGGTACCGCGTTCGGCGACGCCACGATCGAGGACCTGCTGCACATGGGCACCCAGGTCAGCTACTCGGGCCGGCCTTTCGACAAGGCGATCGAGGCCCAGCGGTACTTCGCGGTCATCGCCCCGCAACTGCGGCCGTACGGCTACAGCGGTCCCACGACCATCCGCGAACACCTCCTGACCGCCCGCGCCACCGGCCGCCCTGGCACCGAGTTCCGCTACGAGAACGGCAACGTCGAGACGCTGGCCGAGGTCCTGCGCCGGGTCACCGGCCTCACCACCTCCGCGCTGCTCAGCGAGATGATCTGGTCGAAGATCGGCGCCGAGGAGGACGCCTACTACATCCTCGACGGCGACGGCGTCGAGGCCGCGTGCGGCGGCTTCAGCGCAACAGCGCGCGACGTCGCCCGGCTCGGCGAGATGCTCCGCTGCGGCGGGGCCGTCGGCGACCGGCAGGTCGTACCCGAGGAGGTGGCGTCGACGATCGCCGGCGGTGTGCCCGACGGCTATCCCCGGCACGTACGGTTCCCCGCCGCACCGCCCGACTCGCCCGCCACGCTCTCGTACCACGACCTGTGGTGGATCCCGAACGACCCGTACGGCTCCTACCTCGCCAGCGGCATCCACGGCCAGCGGCTCTTCGTCTCACCCGGCCTGGACCTCGTCGCCGTCCACTTCGGCTCGCAGGTCATCTCCCCGGACGTGCCGGTCGCCCCGCTCGTCCAGGCGTTCCTGCGGATCGGGACCCATCTCCAAGGGGCCCGGTGAAGTTCCACTCCTGCTCCACCCGGACCTCACCGCAACCAGGCCCTCACCTCGTCATACGCCCACGGCCGCACCACCTCCAGAGCCTTCCCCACCCGAAAGACGGTCGGATCGTCGTAGGGATGCCCGACGATCTGGAGCCCTGTCGGGATGCCCCAACTCGACGTCCCCGACGGGACGTTGAGGACCGGGCAGCGGTTGTTGATGTTGAAGGGGAGGGTCATTGCGGACCAGAGGGGTTCCACCGTTTCCTCGCCGTGGACGATGGCCTTCTCGCCTGCCAGGTCGTCCCCGGCGTGCCAGCCGGGGATGGCGGTGGTGGGGCAGATGAGGGCGTCGTAGCCGGTCATGGCGGTGGCCAGTTGTTGCTGGAGGCGGTGTTCGGCGCGTAGTGCGTCGAGGTAACTCGCCTGCGTGCGGGCGTACTTCATGAGGTCCGCGTAGGCGAGGGTGTAGGAACTGAGCAGTTCGCGGTGGCGTTCCGCGGTCTCTTCGACGGCAGCCCCGAGGGTCGTGGAGAAGTGGCCGGCGATGGCGGTCAGCAAGTCGACGCGGGTCCACGGCAGGATGATCTCCTCGACCCGCGCGCCCGCGTCGGCGAGGGCCTGTGCGGCGGCCCGGGTGTTGGCCTCGACCTCGGGGTGGACCTCGTACTCGCCGAGCCGTACACAGAGCGCGACGCGCAGACCGGCCACGTCCTCGTAGGCCGTCGGCAGCGTCAACTTCGGCCCGATGGTGGTGTGGTCGCGGGGGTCGGGGCCGGCCAGGACGTTCTGGAAGGCGATGACGTCGTCGACGGTGCGGCCCAGCGGGCCGTCGCCGCGGTAGTGGTCGGCGGCGATGGGGCCGAGGCCCGGGTTGCGGCCGTACGGCGCCTTGAAGCCGACGGTTCCGGTGAACGCGGCCGGGATCCGGGTGGAGCCGCCGATGTCCGAGGCGGAGGCGAGCAGGGACGTGCCGGCGGCGAGGGAGGCGGCCGAGCCGCCGGAGGAACCGCCTGGGGTGAACTCGGGGTTCCAGGGGTTGCGGGTGATGCCCCACATGCGGGAGTGCGTGAAGGTGGCGATCGAGAACTCGGGTGTGGTCGTACGGGCGTGGATGATCCCGCCCGCATCGAGGATCCGGTCGACGACCGGGTGGTTCGCGTCGGCGACGGTGCCCTCGTTGGCGAGGGACCCTTCGGTGAGGGAGCGGCCGCGGAGGGCGTGCTTCTCCTTGGCCGCGACCGGGATGCCCTCCAGCGGGCGGGGACGGAGGCCGCCCTTGCCGAGGTAGCGGTCCTCCGCGTTCCGGGCCTGGTCCAGGGCCTCGTCGAACAGGCGCTCGCTGAAGGCGTTGACGGTCGGTTCGGTCTTCTCGGCGCGCTCGATGACCGCCCGCATCAGTTCGACCGGCGACAACTCCCGGGCGGCGAACAGGCGGAGGGCGTCGGTGGCGCTGAGGTAGCCGAGGTGACCGAGGCGACCGAGGCGACCGAGGTGGTCGAGGTCATCGGGTGAGGGCTGGGGCTCTGCGGTGTTCATGGGATTCCCCTTCTGGCGGGATTGCCTGGTCGTCCGGTCAGCGCAGCCAGTGCGCGGCCGCCGCCAGCAGCGTCGTGACGCCGATCCGGAGGGTCGGCTCGGGCATGGGGGCGTAGTGCGGCGAGTGGTTGGAGGCGACGCCTGCCGGGAGCCCTTGTTCCAGGAGGTCGGCGGGGCCGAGGCCCTCGAACAGGGCCGGGTCGGCGCCGCCGAAGTGCCACATCACGGAGGGCACGCCGAGTGCGGTGCCGAAGCAGCCGAAGTCCTCGCTGCCGGTGAGCGGTTCGGGCAGCGTGATCACCTGGTCCCGGCCGAGGACGTCCCCCAGGACAGCGGTCACGGCCGCAGTGGCCTCAGGGGTGTTGACCGTCACGGGGAACGAGGGCAGGCGGACGATCTCGGGTTCCTTCGGCGCGCCGGAGGTGGCGGCCTCGCCCCGGATGACGCGCTCGACGGCGGCGATGACCTTCTCCCGTACCGCGGGGGTGGTGCTGCGGATGTTGACCAGCAGCTCCGCGGTGTCGGGGATGATGTTCTCCTTCGTGCCGGCCTGGATCGAGCCGACCGTCACCACCGCGGTCTGCGTCGCGCCCACCTCGCGCGAGACGACGGTCTGCAGCCGCATGACGACCGCCGCGGCCATGACGACCGGGTCCACGGTCGTCTCCGGGGCGGAACCGTGCCCGCCGCGCCCGTGCAGCCGGACCCGGAGGCTGTCGGACGCGGACATGAACGGCCCCGGGCGGGTCACGGCGAAACCGACGGGGGCGGGGAACACATGCTGGCCCAGGCAGACCTCGGCCCGCGGGAAGCGGTCCAGGAAACCGTCCTCGATCATGGCCGGAGCCCCGCCGACCTCCTCCGCGGGCTGGAAGACGGCGACGACGGTGCCGCTCCAGTCGTCCGGGTGGGCCGCGAGCTGGGCGGTGGCGCCGAGCAGGCAGGCGACGTGCAGGTCGTGACCGCAGGCGTGCATCACCGGGACCTCGTTGCCGTCGCGGTCGACGGCCGTGCGCGTGGAGGCGTACGGCAGGCCGGTCTGCTCCTTGACGGGCAGGCCGTCCATGTCGGCGCGGAGCAGGACGACGGGCCCGTCACCGTTGGCGAGGACGCCGACGACACCCGTGCCGCCGACGCGCTCGGTCACCTCCCAGCCCTGCTCACGCAGCCGGGCGGCGACGATGCCCGCGGTGCGGACCTCCTGGAAGGAGAGTTCGGGGTGGGCGTGCAGATCCTCGTACAGGGCGCGCAGGCCGGGGAGTTGCTCGTCGAGGCCGCTGGTCAGCGGGGTGTGGGGTGTGGTGGTCATGACGGCTCCGGGGTGGTGGTCGGGCTCGGGTGCAGGGGCATGCCGAGTGCGGCGCGGAAGGAGTCGGAGTCCTGCGGCGTGAGCAGGGACATCACCAGGGCGATGACGGCTCCGAGGACGAGGAAGGCGAACGCGGCCTCGAAGGACAGGGCGTCGGCGATCATCCCCATGACGGGCGGGGCGACCATGCCGGCCACCTGGCCGCCGAGGAGGAGGACGGCGCTGCCCATGCCGACGTAGGCCGACGGCAGCGCGCGCATCGGCACGGCGAAGATCGGCATGTAGCACAGCGAGGCGCAGAAGATGGCGACCGTGCCGAAGGCCACGAACCCGGTGAACGAGGCGGAGTTGGCTGCCAGGGGCAACGTGATGGCGACGACGGCCATGCTGGGCACGATCACCTTGCGGTGGTGGCCCTCGAAGCGGTCGGACAGCCGTCCGCCGATGACGGTCGCGCTCGCGGCGGCCAGACCCGGCAGGGCCAGTACCGGGCCGAGCGAGGTGATCGGCAGACCGCGTTCGTCCTCGAGGTAGGACGGGATCCATGTGTTGAGGCCCCAGATGATGGTGCTGTAGCCGAACATCATCGCGGCGAAGCGCCACAGCACACCGATGCGCAGGACCTCGCCGAGACGGGGCGGTGCCTCACGGCTCCCGGGCTCGCTGCCAGGTGCGGGATCCGGCAGCCACAGCCGTACCGCCACGACGACGAACACACCGAGTGCGGCGGTCGAGTAGAACACCGAGCGCCAGCCGAACGCGGCGAGCAGCGGGACGGCGAGGAGCGGGGTGAGGACGGCCGCGAGGGCGGTGGAGCTCATCACCACGCCGTTGGCGCTCGCGCGCTCGGCGGGGGCGGTGCGCTCGGCCAGTGCCTTCATGGAGGCCGGCGGGAAGATGCCCTCGGCCGCGCCGAACGCGAACCGCAGCAGGAGCAGGGCCGCGAAGGACCAGGCGAAGCCGGTCAGGGCGGTGAACAGGGACCAGGCGAGCAGCGCCCACAGGGTGACCCGGCGGGCTCCGAAGCGGTCGGCGAGCAGGCCGCCCGGGATCTGGCACAGGGCGTACGCGAGGAAGAACGCGGAGACGATCAGGCCCTGTTCACCGCGGCTCAGGTCGAATTCCCTGCCGATGTCCGGCAGGACGAGATTGATGATCAGACGGTCGGCGTAGTCGATCAGCCAGGCGGCGAAGAGCAGGGCGACCGTGGTCCTGACGACACGTTTGTGCCGGGCCGCCCGGCCGGTGTCGGCCGGGGGCGCGTGCGGGGGCGGAGCAGGCATGGCACTCCTCTCACCAGGGGCCACGACGATGCGGTGGCCGGGAAGTGCCCCTAAGATCCGGCCTGTGGCGGACGAACTCGTGATTTCGCAGGAAACTCACTCCAGCTCGCGGATACCGCAGGATTCCCGCGACCGGGAGTCGGTGCGTTTCACCGAGCAGGACCTCGCGCTCGTCGACGCGCTGCAGTCGGCCCCGCGCGCCCCGTGGGCCGGTATCGGCCGGGCGCTCGGCATGGACGCGACGACGGCGGCGCGCCGCTGGGAGCGGCTGCGGGCGAGCGGACTCGCCTGGGTGACCGCGTACGACTCGGCGCGCACGGCCGCCGTGGCCTTCGTCGAGGTGGGCAGCAGGCCCGGAGCGCACGAGGAGGTGCGGGAGCGGGTGTGCGCGCTGCCGTGGGTGTTCAGCGTGGACGAGACGACCGGCGACCACGATCTGTTCCTCTCGGTCGCCGCGTCAGGACCGTCGCAGCTCGGCGGGGCCGTGCAGCGGGTCATCGGCGGCATTCCGGGGGTGCGTTCGCTGCGGATGCATCTGGGCATCACGTTGTACGGCGAGGGCGGTGACTGGCGCATCCGGGCCCTGGAACCGGCCCGGCGCGCGGAGTTGGGCGCCTCCGCGCTGCCGAGCCGCACCGCGTACGCCACCCGCGACAACCCCCGTACCTCGACGGAGGACCAGGCGCTCCTGACGGCCCTGGGCGCCGACGGACGCCTGGGCTACACGGCGCTCGGCGCGGCCGCGGGGGTGAGCGAGCACGTGGCCCGGCGCAGGGTGCAGAAGATGCTGCGCGAAGGGGACGTGACCCTGCGCTGCGACTTCGCGCACCCGCTCGCCGGGCTGGGGACGACCGTCATCTACCGCGCGTCCGTTCCCCACAGCCTCCTCGGACGGACCGGCGCCGAACTGGCCCGCCTCGGCCAGGTCCGGCTGAGCGTCTCGGTCACCGGACCGCACAACCTCCTCGTACAGGTCCTTCTGCACGGCCTGCCGGCCATCGACCCGTTCGAGGCGCAGCTCGCCGCCGCGTTCCCCGCCCTGGAGGTCAAGGACCGCACGGTCGTGCTGCACACGCCCAAGCGGATGGGCTGGCTGCTCGGCGCCGACGGGCGCGCCGTGGGCCGGGTCCCTCTGGCGCCGCCCGCGGGATAGCTCAGAACGGGCGCCGCTCCCCGTGCCGGGTGGCCTGCTCGAAGGCGAAGCCGGCGCGCAGCAGCGACAGTTCGGCGCGGTGCGGTCCGACCAGCTGGACACCGAGCGGGAGCCCGTCGGCGGTGAAGCCGGCGGGGACCGCGAGCGAAGGGCTGCCGGTGGCGGAGACGAAGTACGCGGACTTCATCCAGTCCAGGTAGTCGCCCATGGCGGTGCCCGCGATCTCGGTCGGGTACTCCCACTCCACCGGGAACGGCGGCAGCTGGCTGACCGGCAGGACGAGGACGTCGTACCGCCCGAAGAACTCCCGCATCCGGTGGAAGAGTTCACCGTGCGCCAGCTCGGCCCGGCCCAGATCGGCACCGGTGAGCTGCTGTCCGTACGCGATGTTGGCGGCCAGCGACGGCTTGACCTTGTCGCGGTGGGCGTCGAGGGCGGGGCCGAGCACGGTGGCCATCTGCCAGGCGCGCAGGACGCGGAAGACGTCGTCGGCGCCGGAGAAGTCCGGGCAGTCCTGGACGACCGTGCAGCCCAGGCCGGTGAAGACGCCCGCCGCCGCCTCGACGGCCTCCGCCACGGACGGCTCGACCGGCAGCGCACCGCCGAGATCCGGCGACCAGGCCACGCGCAGGGAGCGTACGTCGCTGTCGAGCGGCCCGGCGAACACGGACGGGTCCTGGTCGATGGAGACGGGGGAGCGGGGATCGGGTCCTGCCATCACCGAGAGCAGCAGCGCCACGTCGGTGACCGTCCGCGCCAGCGGCCCCTGGACGACCTGGGTGGCCCACGGCGTGAAGTCCGGCCACAGGGGCACCCGGCCCGGCGTCGGCCGCAGCCCCACCACGTTGCAGAAGGAGGCCGGGTTGCGGATCGAGCCGCCCATGTCGCTGCCGTCGCCGAGGGTCTGGAGCCCGGCGGCCAGGGCGGCGCCGGTGCCTCCGCTGCTGCCGCCCGCCGAGCGCGTGGTGTCGTACGGGTTGTGCGTGGGGCCGAACAGCGGGTTGAACGTGTGCGAACCGGCCCCGAATTCGGGCACGTTGGTCTTTCCGAGGGTGATCGCACCGGCCGCGCGGATTCGCTCGACGCTGATGTCGTCGTGCTCGGGCACGTACTCGGCAAGAACGGGGGAGCCGTGGGTGGTGCGGATGCCCGCCGTGTTGTGGGTGTCCTTGTGCGCGACGGGCAGCCCGTGCAGCGGGCCCACGGGTTCGCCGCGCACGAGGCGCTCATCGGCTTCGGCCGCCTGCTCGAGCGCCGCGTCGGCGGTGAGGGTGACGATGGCGTTGAGCTCGGGGTTGAGCTGGTCGATGCGTTCCAGATGCGCGGTGACGACCTCACGCGCCGACAGGTCGCGGGCGCGGATGCGCCGGGCGAGATCGGTTGCCGACGCGTCGCAGATCTCCGGGTGCACGGGCCGGGACATGGGGACCTCCAGGCGTGGTGTCCGCTTCAAGTGCGGTGTCCGCTTCAGACGGCTACGGCGGTCGCTTCGGGCGCGAGCCCCAGGACCCGGTCGAGGTAGGGGTTGGCGAAGAGCCCGGCCGGGTCGAGGCGGTCGCGCAGGGCCACGAAGTCGTCGAAGCGGTCGTAGCGCGGGCGCAGGGCGTCGGCGTCGAGGGTGTGCATCTTGCCCCAGTGCGGGCGGCCGCCGTAGGAGCCGAGGATGTCCTCGCACGCCTTGAAGTACCGCTCGTACGGCATCCGGTGGTACTGGTGGAAGGCGATGTAGCAGCTCTCCCGCCCCTGCGCGGTGGAGAGCCAGATGTCGTCGGGCGCGGCGAACCGGACCTCCAGCGGGAACGAGACCCGCTCACCTGTCCTGTCGACCCACCGCTCGATCTCACGCAGCGCCTCCACGGCATGCTCGCGCGGGATCGCGAACTCGCCCTCGTGGAACCGGACTTCGCGCGGCGAGGCGAAGACCTTCGGCGACAGGTCGGTGAACTCCCGCGCGGACATCGCCTTCGCCGCGAAGCGGGCGATCGGCGGTACGAGCGCGGGGACGGCCGTGCCGAGGCGGCACAGGGCGCCGAATCCGACGTCGCCGACGGTCTCGTCGATACGGCGGGAAAGTGCGCCGACCGGCTTCAGCGGCGCGTCCCCGGGCAGGCGGCGAAAACGCCGGGTCAGCGCGGTCCGGCTGTGCTGGAACCAGAAGAACTCGAAGTGGTCGTTGGCGTCGGTCAGTTCACCGACGCGGTCGAGGACTTCCGCGACCGGCATCGCGGTGTCCTGGGCGTGCAGCACGAACTGCGGCACGCATTGCAGCGTCACCGCCGTGATGACACCGAGCGCCCCGAGGCCGACCCGCGCGGCGGCGAACAGCTCCGGCCGCTCTTCGGCGGAGCAGCTCACGACGGATCCGTCGGCGAGGACGAGCTCCAGGCCCCGTACCTGGGTGGCGATACCGCCGAAGCGCAGGCCGGAGCCGTGGGTGCCGGTGGAGATGGCGCCGGAGACCGTCTGCCGGTCGATGTCGCCCATGATCTCCAGGGCCAGACCGTGCTCGGCGAGCAGCGGCCCGAGCCGCCACAGCGGCATCCCGGCCTCGACCGTGACGAGCCCGCTGTCCGGGTCCACGGACCGCAGTGCGGTCAGCCGGTCCAGGCGGAGCTGGACCCCGGGTGCGACGGCGGCGCCGCTGAACGAGTGTCCGGAGCCGATCGCCTTGACCCGCAGTCCCCGGGCCGCCGCGTCCTCGACGGCGGCGGCCACCTCCCGCGTGCCGTCCGGCCGCACGATCAGGGCGGGCCGTACCCGCTCGCTCCCCGACCAGTTGCGCCACACCTCGGTCATGCCCGGACGTCCTCTCGACGGGATCGGTGCCACCGGCGTCCGGCCGTGCAGGGGTGACCGTTCGGCCGTGCGGCGATGAAGGGGAGCCTGAACTTGGTCGCTTGTCCAAGTCAAGAGGTGCGGACCCTTGACTTGGACAAGTGACCAAGAGACGGTGGGCGCCACCCGAGCCCGCCCGGCGCCCCGCCCCGGCGTCGCTCCCGGCCGGCCGCGGCACGCCGGCGGCCCGCCACAGCCCAGGCCCAGGCCACGGTCCCGGTCCCGAGAAAGGCCCGTACGCCATGACGCGCGACATGCTCACGACGGACGCACCACCCGAGGCCGTCGACACCCCGCCCGCGGCCGACGACGCCCCACCCGCAGTCATCGACGCGACACCCGCGACCTTCCCGGACCTCCAGCGCGCCACGGCCGCGCTCCAGCCGCCCTTCGCCGTCGTCGACCTCGGCGCGCTGCGGGCGAACGCCGCGCAGATGTCCCGCCGCACCGGCGGCAAACCGATCCGCCTGGCCAGCAAGTCCCTGCGCTGCCGCCGGCTCATCGACGACATCCTGCGCCTGCCCGGATTCGCGGGCATCCTCGCCTTCACGCTTCCCGAGGCCCTGTGGCTGGCGGCCGGCCACGAGGACGTCCTGGTCGGCTACCCGTCGACGGACGTGCCCGCCCTGCGCCGCCTCGCGTCCGACACCGCGCTCGCCGAGCGCGTCACGCTCATGACCGACTCCGTGGAGCACCTGGACTTCATCACCTCCGCCGTCGGGCCCGACGGCCCGCCGCTGCGCGTCTGCCTCGACCTCGACGCCTCCCTCCGCCTGGCCGGCGGACGCCTCCACCTCGGGATGCGCCGCTCACCCCTGCACACGGCCGAGCAGGCCCGCGACCTCGCGCGCGCGGTGCTCGACCGGCCGCGTCTGCGCCTCGTCGGCGTCATGGCGTACGAGGGGCAGATCGCCGGAGTCGGCGACGACCAGCCGGGACCGGCACTGGCCCGTGCCGCGGTCCGCCTCATGCAGCGCGCCTCCGCACGGGAACTGCGCGCGCGCCGCGCGGCGGCGGTGCAGGCCGTGCGCGAGCTCGTACCGCTGGAATTCGTCAACGGCGGCGGGACGGGCAGCCTCGACACCACCTCCGCCGAACCCGCCGTGACCGAACTCGGCGCGGGCTCCGGCCTGTACGCCCCCGCCCTCTTCGACCACTACCGCAGCTTCAGCCCGCTGCCCGCCGCGCACTTCGTTCTGCCGGTCGTCCGCAGGCCCGCGCCGGGCCACGTGACCGTCCTCGGCGGCGGCTGGACCGCCTCCGGACCGGCCGGCGCCGACCGGCTGCCGCTCCCGGTGCGGCCGGCCGGGCTGCGGATGCTGCCCCGCGAGGGCGCCGGCGAGGTTCAGACCCCGCTCACCGGCGCCGCCGCCGACGTGCTCGGCCTGGGCGACCAGGTGTGGTTCCGGCACGCAAAGGCGGGCGAACTGTGCGAACGCGTCAACGAGTTGCACCTCGTCGAGGGCGACCGGATCATCGACGTGGTCCCGACGTACCGGGGCGAGGGCCACGCCTTCCTGTAGCCCGGTCACGCAAGCGAGAGCCCGAGGAGAACGCATGGCCCGGCAGTCCGCCGACGCGCGGCGCGAGCAACTGGTCGAGGCCGCCATCCGCGTCATGATCCGCGACGGCGTCGCCAAGGCCACCACCCGCGCCATCGTCGGCGAGGCAGGACTTCCGCTCGGGGCGTTCCACTACTGCTTCCGCTCCAAGCAGGAACTCCTGCACAGCGTCATCGAACGCATCATGCTCGGTTCGGTCGCGATCCCGCTGGGGCCGGTCGAGGAGGGCGCGGCCGCCCCCGACCTCATCCGCTCCACCCTGTACACGTACTGGGACCTGATCCGCGAGCGTCCCGAGGAGCACCAGCTCACGTACGAACTCGCCCAGTTCGCGCTGCGTGAGCCGGGCCTCGCCGACGTCGCCCGCCGCCAGTACCGGCACTACCTCCAGGTCAACGTCGACCACCTCCAGGCCGTCGCCGAGCGCGCGGGCATCCGCTGGGCCACGGACATCACCGTCCTGGCGCGCTTCGGCCTCAACTTCCTGGACGGCCTCACCCTCAACTGGCTCATCGACCGCGACGACGCCCAGGCCCTGAGCGCTCTCGACGCGTACGCCGAGTATCTGGACGGGCAGATCGCGCGCTGAGGGTCGCGGACCGGTTCGAACGGACGCCTTGCGATGCCGCATCATGGGGAACGCGTGGCTCACCCGCACGCCACCGCCCTGCCCACCCTTCACGACAGGTCCCCCTCCCTTGCCCTCCGCTGTCCCCGCCGTGTCCCCAGGCTCCCCCCTGCGCCGATTGAAGCCCGACTGGATCTCCGATCCGAAGGTCTGGCGTACCGAGGTGCTCGCCGGTCTCGTCGTCGCGCTGGCGTTGATTCCCGAGGCGATCTCGTTCTCCGTGATCGCCGGGGTGGATCCCGCGCTCGGGCTGTTCGCCTCGTTCACGATGGCCGTCGTCATCTCCGTCGTCGGCGGGCGGCGCGCGATGATCTCGGCCGCGACCGGGGCCGTCGCGCTGGTCATCGCGCCGCTCAACCGTGAGCACGGGCTCGGGTATCTGATCGCGGCCGTGATGCTCGCCGGGGTGTTCCAGATCGTGCTCGGCGCGCTCGGAGTGGCGAAGCTGATGCGGTTCATCCCGCGGTCCGTGATGGTCGGCTTCGTCAACTCCCTCGCCGTGCTGATCTTCATGGCGCAGATCCCGGAGATGCGGGATGTGCCCTGGCCCGTCTATCCACTGATCCTCGGCGGGCTCGCGCTGATGGTGCTGTTCCCGAGGATCACCACCGTCGTCCCGGCGCCACTCGTCTCGATCGTGATCCTCACGGTCCTCACGGTCGGGGCCGGGATCGCCGTGCCGACCGTCGGCGACAAGGGCGAGCTGCCCTCGGCGCTGCCCGTGCCGGGCCTGCCCGACGTGCCCTTCACGCTCGACACCCTGACGACCATCGCGCCGTACGCCTTCGCCATGGCGCTGGTCGGTCTGATGGAGTCGCTGATGACCGCGAAGCTCGTCGACGACATCACCGACACCCCGTCGAACAAGACCCGCGAGTCCGTGGGCCAGGGCGTCGCCAACATCGTCACCGGCTTCTTCGGCGGCATGGGCGGCTGCGCCATGATCGGCCAGACGATGATCAACGTGAAGGTCTCCGGCGCCCGTACGCGCCTGTCGACCTTCCTCGCCGGTGCGTTCCTGATGGTCCTGTGCATCGTGTTCGGGCCTGTCGTCTCCGACATCCCGATGGCCGCGCTGGTCGCCGTGATGGTCATGGTGTCCTGGGCGACCTTCGACTGGCACTCGGTCGCGCCCGCGACCCTGCGGCGGATGCCCGCCGGGGAGATCACGGTCATGCTCGTGACCGTCGCGGCGGTCGTCGCCACGCACAACCTCGCGATCGGTGTCGTCCTCGGCTCGCTCACCGCCATGGTGATCTTCGCCAAGCGCGTCGCCCACCGGGCCGGTCTCACGTCCGTCACCGACCCCGACGGCACGACCGTCGTCCACCAGGTCACCGGAGAGCTCTTCTTCGCCTCGGCCAACGACCTGGTGGGACGGTTCGACTACGCGGGCGACCCGGAGCACGTCGTCATCGATCTCTCGGCCGCGCGCATCTGGGACGCCTCGTCCGTCGCCGCGCTCGACTCCGTCGCGGCGAAGTACGCGCAGCGCGGCAAGACCGTGCAGATCACCGGCCTCGACACCCCGAGCGCCGAACTGCACGAGAAGCTCAGCGGGGAGCTCGCGGCGCACTGAGCGCGGCCCGCAGAGGGCAAGGGGCGTTACGGGGCTTCGCTGACCTGGATGATCGTCTTGCCCGGGGTGCGCCGCTCGGGGGCGAAGGCGGCGGCTGCCTCCGCGAGGGGGCGGACCGCGCCGACGATCGGCTTGAGGCGGCCGTCGCGCAGGCGCCGGGCGAGGTCGGCAAGGCGGGCGCGGTCGGGTTCGACGACGAAGAAGACCGCCCGGCCGTCCGCGGGGTGGACCGTGACGGGCTCGGCGATGGTGACCAGCGTGCCGCCGGCGCGGACCAGGTCCGTGGAGCGCCGCAGGATGTCACCGCCGATGACGTCGAAGACGACGTCGACCTCGCCGACGTCCTCCAGGCGTTCGGCCTGCAGATCCACGAAGGCGTCCACGCCGAGGCCGAGCGCGGTCTCCCGGTCGGCGGCCCGTCCGGTGCCGACGACGCGGGCGCCCGCCTCGCGTGCGAGCTGCACGCCGATGGAGCCGACGCCGCCCGCGGCGCCGTGGATGAGCACGGTCTGCCCGACGGTGAGGCGGCCGTGGTCGAAGAGGGCCTGCCACGCGGTCAGCCCGGAGATCGGCAGCGCGGCTGCCGTGACGTGGTCGACGTCGGCCGGGAGCGGGGCGAGGTTGCGTGCCTCGACCGCCGTGTACTCGGCGAGGGAGCCGTTGCGCGTCCAGTCGGTGAGCCCGAAGACGCGCTGGCCGACGGTCAGGCCGGTCGTGCCGTAGCCGAGCCCGGTGACGACGCCGGACAGCTCGTGGCCGGGCACGGACGGGGTGCGGTCCCGGCCGGCCCGGTCGGTCCACGTACCGGGCCAGGTGAGCTCGCCCGGTGTGAAACCGGCGGCGTGCACCCGCACGATCACGTCGTTCTCGGCGGCGTGCGGGTGGGGGAGATCGGTGAGGGTGAGACCGCTGACTCCGGCCTCGCGGTCCTGGACGGTGATGGCGCGCATGGGTTCCTCGGGCGGGTTGGTGGGAGGGGCTCGGTGGCGGGGCGGGTGCTCGATGCCGTGTGTCCGGTGTCGGGTGCGCTGTGTCGGGTGTCGGGTGCACTGCGGCGGGGGAGCGCAATTCCGACGGTATGCGCGATACACCCCGGATGGCTGGTCCAATGCGGCGCTGTGATGGTGGTCCACTTGAGCCGGAAGTCCGGTCGCCGGAAGTTCAGACGCCGGAAGTCCGGTCGCCGGAAGTTCAGTCGGTGGAGTCCGCCGGACCTCGACGACCTGCCCGGACACCCCCGAACTCCCCGTGCCACCGCGCCAGCTTCCCTCTCCGCCCGACCGCCCGCAGCCGCCGCTCCGCCCTGTCCTTCACCTCCGGGGTGGTGATCAGCAGGAGTTCGTCGCCCGAGCGCAGGACGGTGTCGCGGTCCGGGACCAAGGTGGTGCCCTCGCGGACGATGAGGGTGACCGCCGTGGGGGACGGGAGACGGAGTTCGGCGATGGTGACTCCCATGAGGCGGGAGCCCGGCGGGACGGCTGTCGTGAGGAGGTCCGCGTCGAGGACGTCCAGGGGGGCCGACTCGACCTGGATGTCCTGGAGCGTGTCCGTCTCGACCAGGCCGAGGCGGCGGGCCACCGCGGGCAGGGTCGGGCCCTGGACCAGGGTGAAGATCACGACCAGGACGAAGACGATGTTGAGGAGATGGCGGGCGTCCGTGACCCCGGCGACCACCGGGAACGTCGCGAGCACGATCGGGACGGCGCCGCGCAGGCCCGCCCAGGAGATGAAGGCCTGCTCTCGCCAGGGCGTACGGAACGGCAGCAGGCAGAGCGCCACCGACAACGGGCGGGCGAGGAGCAGCAGGATCAGACCGGCGCCCAGGGCGGGCAGCACCGCCGACCCCAGCTCGCTGGGGTCGACCAGGAGCCCCAGCATCACGAACAGCCCGATCTGCGCGAGCCACCCCGTTCCCTCGGCGAAGGAGCGGGTGGCAGCGCGGTGCGGGAGCCGGGAGTTGCCCAGGACGAGGCCCGAGAGGTAGGCGGCGATGATGCCGCTCGCGCCCGCCGCGCCGCCCGCCGCGAAGGCGAGGATGCCGAAGCCGACCGTGGCCAGGGGGTACAGGCCGGTGGCCGGCAGCGCGATGTGGCGCAGCGCGGCCGCGCCGATACGGCCGATGAGGAGGCCGAGGGCACCGCCGACGGCGAGCTGGTAGAGGACGTTGCCCGCGATGGCGGTGGGGGAGGGCAGTTCGGCGAGCGAGGTGCTGAAGACCAGGACGAGGATGATCGTCGGGGCGTCGTTGAAACCGGACTCGGCCTCCAGGAGTCCGGTGATCCGCTTCGGCAGGGGCAGCGCCCGCAGCACCGCGAAGACGGCGGCCGCGTCCGTCGAGGAGATGATGGCGCCGAGCAGCAGCGCGAGATGCCAGTCGAGGCCGAGCAGATAGTGCGCCCCGGCGGCGGTGGCCGCGACGGAGAGCGCCACGCCCGCGGTGGCGAGGACGCTCGCGGGCGCCAGTAGTCGCCGTACGTCCGGCCATCGGGTGGTCAGACCGCCCTCGACGAGGATCACGGCCAGCGCGAGCGTGCCGAGGTTCTGCGCGAGCCGGGCATCGTCGAAGTCCACCCCGATGACGTCCTCGCCGACCAGGACCCCCACCGCGAGGAACAGCAGCAGACTCGGCAGCCCGAGCCGGTTGGCCGTCCGCGCGGCCGCGATGGACGCGAGCAGCACGCCACCGCCGATGAGGACGGCCACGTACAGCTGCTGCAGGGTCATGGCGGTGTCCCCGTCCCGTGCGGGCCATGACCGCGGTGACGCGGTGGATCGAAGAGGTGGGTGGCGGCGCCCGCGATGACGAGGCCCGCGGCGATCAGGAGCCCGTGGCCGATCACGATGCCCGTCCCCAGGCAGCCCGCCGCCGCACCCACCATCAGCCAGGCCCGCAGCCGCCGGCGTTCGCGCGGGCGGCACGGTCCGCGCGGCCGTCCCGTGGCCAGGGCACGGGCGAACTCCGGGTCGTCACGTTCCAGCTGGGCCTCCAGGGCCCGCAGCCGTTCGTCCTCGAAGGCGGACATGTGCTCTCTCTCCTCTCTTCTGGGCCTGCGGCGCCCGCAGGTCCACGCCACGCGCACCACCCCGCGCCTCACGCCAGTGCGAAGTACCGCAGCCACACGTACAACCCCGCTATCGCGACCGTGACCGCCGTGACGATCAGGCCGTAGCGGCTGAACTGCCAGAACGAGATGTGATGGCCCTCGCGCTCCGCGATGCCGATCACGACGACGTTGGCGGAGGAGGCGATGATCGTGGCGTTGCCGCCGAGGTCCGCGCCGAGCGCGAACGCCCACCAGAGCATGCCCGCCTCCTCCATCCCGCCCGCCGCCGAGACGATCTCGGAGACGATGGGGCTCACGGAGGCCACGAACGGGATGTTGTCGATCACGGCGGACGGGATCACCGAACCGAAGGTCAGCGCCATCGACGTGCCGAGCAGCTCACCCTCGGTGGCCCTGGCCGCGGCCTCGCCCAGGTCCCCGATCACTCCCGTCTGCACGAGGGCGCCGACCATGACGAACAGTCCGGCGAAGAAGGCGAGGGTCTCCCACTCGACGTCCTTGACCACTTCTGCGGCGCTCAGCCGGGACACGGCGAGCAGCAGCAGACCGCCGGAGATCGCCACGACCGAGGGCTCCAGGTGGAGCACCGTATGCAGGACGAAGGCGGTCATCACCAGCAGGACCACGACACCGCTGACGATCAGCAGCCGTACGTCCTTGATGGCATCGCGCTCCCTCAGGTCCATCAAGGCGTCGACCTTCTCGGGGTCGTACCTGAACGCCTTGCGGAACATGATCCGGGCCATCAGGACGAGGACGCCCATCAGCACGATGACGATCGGCGCCATGTGGAGCAGGAAGTCGTTGAAGGACAGCCCGGCCCGCGAGCCGATCATGATGTTCGGCGGATCGCCGATCAGGGTCGCCGCACCACCGATATTGCAGGCCGTCACCTCTGCGATCAGGTACGGGACCACGGGCAGCGCGAGCCTGCGGCAGACGAGGATCGTGACGGGGGCGATGAGCAGCACCGTCGTGACGTTGTCGAGCCACGCCGACAGGAAGCCGGTGGCCAGGATCAGCAGCACCATCAGGCGGTACGGACGGCCGCGGGCGCGTTGCGCCGCCCGGATCGCGATGTACTCGAAGACGCCGGTGCGCTGCAGCACCGCCACGATCAGCATCATGCCGAGCAGCAGGACGAGGACGTTCCAGTCGATGCCGGCGTCCGCGGAGAAGAAGGCGTGCTCGGGGCTCGTGGCGCCGAGCAGGAGCATCACCACCGCGCCGCCGAGCGCCGCCGCCACGCGGTGCACCAGCTCCGTGGCGATCAGGACGTAGACCACGGCGAACACGGCCACGGCTGCCCAGGAGGTCCATGCCATGGGCTGCCTCCTCGGGGCCGAGCTGAGGTCCGGGGCCACCACTGTCACCGCGGGCGGTATCCGGCCACCATCCGGGCCCCCACCCAACCCGCATGGGCCGCGACCTGCGACGGCGTACGGGAATGGGTGCCGTCCCCGATGGACGCGGCGGGTCCGCGCGGCGGAGTGTGGCTCGTACGGGAGCCAGGCGGACGGAGCAGCGATGGTGCAGGCGGACACGGCGCGGATCCTGCTCGCCGACGACCATGCGCTCGTACGGCGCGGGGTCCGGCTGATCCTCGACAGCGAGCCGGACCTGACCGTGGTCGCCGAGGCCGGCGACGGCGCGGAGGCCGTCGAGAAGGTCCGCGCCGAGCAGCCCGATCTGGCCATCCTCGACATCGCGATGCCGCGCCTGACCGGCCTCCAGGCCGCCCGCGAACTCTCCCGGATCCGCCCGGACCTGCGCATTCTCATGCTGACGATGTACGACAACGAGCAGTATTTCTTCGAGGCGCTCAAGGCGGGCGCCTGCGGCTACGTCCTCAAGTCCGTCGCCGACCGCGACCTCGTCGAGGCCTGCCGTGCCGCGATGCGCGACGAACCCTTCATCTACCCGGGCGCGGTCAACGCGTTGATCCGCAACTTCCTCGACCACGCCGAGGACGGCGGCGGCGCGGGGACGCGTACGATCACCGACCGCGAGGAGGAGATCCTCAAACTCGTGGCCGAGGGGCACAGTTCGCAGGAGATCGCCGGCCTGCTCTTCCTCAGCACCAAGACCGTGGAACGCCACCGCGCGAACCTGCTGCAGAAACTCGCCCTGCGCGACCGGCTCGAACTCACGCGATATGCCATCAGAGTTGGACTAATCGAACCGTAGGCTGGTTCGCGCCCTCCCCTGTCCATCCGTGTCAGCCCCCATGCGTCCGCCCCGTCACGGATGGCAGGATGGCTGATTTGTGGCGGGTCGACGTGTCGACATCGTTCTGCAGTCGACGCCGATACGGACAACGGACCCGCCGCAGTCATGAGTTCTGAGCAGCTGCGATGAGGAGGGACGGGCTGTGCCCGCTCCACGGATGAGTACGACCCCCCTGCCGGGGATCGGTGTCCAGTACGACCTGACGACCCGTGAACACCGCCATCTGTCGGTGGTCGCCCACCGCGACGGCACCCGCACGGTGAACGTCTACCGGGGTGACGACCCCGACGCCTGCGCCCAGTCACTGCATCTGACGGGAGCCGAGACCGCGGCCCTCATCGATGCCCTGATGCCGGCCCACCACAGCCCGAACCTGCTGCACACCACCGACCTCGGCCTGCTCGCCGAGCGCATGGAGGTGTCGGCGCACTCGCACTGGAACGGGCGGCTGCTCGGCGAGACCCGGCTGCGCACCGAGACGGGGGTGTCCGTGGTCGCCGTGCTCCGCAGGGCCGAGGCGATACCCTCGCCGACCCCGGACTTCCGGCTCGCCGGCGGAGACACCCTGATCATCATCGGTACGCGCGAAGGTGTGGAAGCCGCCGCCTCGATCCTCGGACGTGAGTGAGCCCCATGCACTCTGCCGTCTTCCTCATCGAGTTCGGTGCGATCATCCTCGGCCTGGGTCTGCTCGGCAGACTCGCGGGCCGGCTGCACTTCTCGCCCATCCCGCTCTACCTCCTGGCCGGTCTCGCCTTCGGCGAGGGCGGACTGCTGCCGCTCGGCGCCAGTGAGGAGTTCGTCGCGATCGGCGCCGAGATCGGCGTCATCCTGCTCCTGCTCATGCTCGGCCTGGAGTACACGGCCAGCGATCTGGTCTCCAACCTGAAGACCCAGTACCCGGCCGGGCTCGTCGACTTCTCGCTCAACGCACTGCCGGGCGCCATCGCCGCGCTGCTGCTCGGCTGGGGTCCGGTGGCCGCCGTGGTGCTCGCCGGTGTCACCTGGATCTCCTCGTCCGGGGTGATCGCGAAGGTGCTCGGCGACCTCGGCCGCCTCGGCAACCGCGAGACCCCGGTGATCCTCAGCATTCTCGTCCTCGAGGACCTGGCGATGGCGGTCTACCTGCCCATCATCACCGCCCTCCTCGCGGGCGTGAGCCTCGCCGCCGGAGCGGTCACCCTGGCGATCGCGCTCGGTGTCGCGGGCGGCGTGCTCTTCGTCGCGCTGCGCTACGGGCGGGTCATCTCCCGCTTCGTGTCGAGCGACGACCCCGAGAAGCTGCTCCTGGTCGTGCTCGGTCTGACCCTCCTGGTCGCGGGCATCGCCCAGCAGCTCCAGGTGTCCGCCGCGGTCGGCGCGTTCCTCGTCGGCATCGCGCTCTCCGGAGAGGTCGCCGAGGGCACGCATGTGCTGCTCTCGCCGCTGCGGGACCTGTTCGCCGCGGTGTTCTTCGTCTTCTTCGGACTGCACACCGACCCGGCGAGCATCCCGCCCGTCCTGCTTCCCGCGCTCGTGCTCGCCGTCATCACGGCCTGTACGAAGATCGCGACAGGCTACTGGGCGGCCCGACGCGCGGGCATCGGAGTCAAGGGACGCTGGCGGGCGGGCGGCACGCTCGTGGCCCGCGGCGAGTTCTCCATCGTCATCGCCGGACTCGCGGTCACGGCCGGGATCGAGCCCGCGCTCGGCCCGCTCGCCACCGCGTACGTCCTGATCCTCGTCGTGATCGGCCCGCTCACCGCGCGGTACGCGGAACCGCTGGCGCTGCGGCTGACGAAGCACCGTACGCCGGTGATCCCCGCGCAGCCGCAGGTGCCCGTAGCCGTCTCCGCGACCGAGGCGGCCCAGGCGACCCATGCGACCGAGACGGCCGACGCGACCGGGACGGCGGGCGCCGCGGAGCCTGCGCCGGACGCCAACGGCCGCGGCTGAGTGTCCCGCTGCACGGAGGTGCCCGCACCGCGGAATGGGTGCGGGCACCGATGGACAAACCCCGACCGAGCGGACACGATCACAGCGGGAGAGCTTCGTGCCGAGGGGCACCGACCCCGAGGAGGCCGCAGGTTCGTGTCGTTGTTCTGGCGGATCTTCCTGCTCAACGCCGTGGTCCTGGTCGCGGCCACGACGGTGCTCCTGCTCGGCCCGGCCACGGTCTCCACACCGGTACTGCTCACCGAGGTCGTGATAGCGGCCGGCGGGGTCGGGGTGATGCTCGCCGCCAACGCGGTCCTGTTCCGGCTGAGCCTCGCCCCGCTGCAGCGCCTCACCCGCTCGATGACCACCACGGATCTGCTGCGGCCCGGGCGGCGCCTGGAGGTCGCCGGCCAGGGCGAGATCGCGGATCTCATCGCCACGTACAACACGATGCTGGACCGTCTGGAGGCCGAGCGCGCGGCGAGCAGCGCGCTCGCGCTGTCCGCACAGGAGGCCGAACGGCGCCGTATCGCCCAGGAGTTGCACGACGAGGTCGGCCAGACCCTCACCGTGGTGCTGCTCGACCTGAAGCGCGTCGCCGACCAGGTGCCCGCGCCGCTGCGCGAGGACCTGCACCGCGTGCAGGAGACCACTCGCGCCGGACTCGACGAGATCCGCTGGATCGCCCGCAGACTGCGCCCCGGCGTCCTCGACGAGCTCGGTCTCACCAGCGCGCTGACCGCGCTCGCCCACGAGGTGTCCGCGCACGCGGGGCTCACCATCCGCCGCGAATACGCCCCCGGCCTGCCCGAACTCGGTGAGCAGGCCGAGCTTGTCCTCTACCGCGTCGCGCAGGAGAGCCTCACGAACGCGGCCCGGCACGCAGAGGCGGGCAAGGTCGACATCCGGCTGCGGCGCTGTCCGGTCGGCGTCGAACTGCTCGTCGACGACGACGGACGCGGCACCGGCGGCGCCCCCGAGGGCTCCGGCATCCGCGGCATGCGCGAACGCGCCCTGCTCATCGGGGCCGAGCTGTCGGTCGGCCCCGGCCCGGACGGCGGGACGCGCGTCCGGATGACGGTGCCCTTGCCGCCCGGGCCGCCCGGGCCGCCCGCGCCGCACTCCGACCGTACGAAGGGGGACATCTGACATGCCGGACCAGCAGCCGCGGCCCGCCGCGGGCCAGGGCGCACCGATCCGTGTGCTCCTCGCCGACGACCACGCGCTCGTACGCCGCGGAGTGCGGCTCATCCTCGACGGCGAGCCCGACCTGGAGGTCGTCGCCGAGGCCGACAACGGCGCCGAGGCCGTGGCACTGGCCCGCACCCACCGCCCCGACCTCGCGGTCCTCGACATCGCGATGCCGCGGATGACCGGACTGCAGGCGGCCCGCGAACTGGCCAGGATCCAGCCGGACCTGTGCATCCTCATGCTGACGATGTACGACAACGAGCAGTTCTTCTTCGAGGCGCTCAAGGCCGGGGCCAGCGGCTACGTACCGAAGTCCGTCGCCGACCGCGATCTCGTCGACGCCTGCCGCGCGGCGATGCGCGGCGAGCCCTTCCTCTACCCGGGGACGATGACGGCGCTGATCCGCAACTACCTGGACCGCGCGCACAATGGGGATCCACTTCCCGACCGGCCCGTCACCGAGCGCGAGGAGGAGGTGCTCAAGCTGGTCGCCGAGGGGCACACCTCGAAGGAGATCGCCGATCTGCTCTACATCAGCGTGAAGACCGTCGAACGCCACCGCGCCAACATGCTGCAGAAACTGGGCCTGCGCGACCGGCTCGACCTCACCCGTTACGCGATCAGGACCGGCCTGATCGAGCCGTGAAGGACCGCCGAGCAGTGCCGAGCTGCCGAGCAGTAGGGAGCGTGTCATGCGTGCTCACGAACTCGTCGAACCGTATCCGTCCGTCTCCGCCGACGACGACGCGATCGAGGCCGCCCGGCTCTTCGCCGAGCGCGGACTGCCCGCGCTCCTGGTACTCGACCGCGACGGCAGACCGTACGCGATCGTGGCCGGATCACAGCTCCTGAAGATCCTCGTGCCGGACTTCCTGCTGCGCGACCCCTCGCTCGCCGGCATCCTCACGGACACCGAACTCCAGGAGCTCGCCGAACAGTTGGCGGGCCTCACGGTCGCCCAGTGGATCCCGCGGCGGGCCCTGCCCACGGTCGTCGGCCCCGATGCCTCCGCCCTGGAGATCGCCGCGCTGATGGCGAGCACGCACACGCCGCTGGTCGCCGTCGTCGAGTCCGAGGGCGACCGCACCCGCACGCTGGGCGCCATCACCGCGGCGACGCTGATGGGACGGCTGCTCGCGCCGGACGGTAGCCACGGAACACCAGCACCGTCCCCACCAGAACCGCGGCCCCCACGACTCTGAACGCCGCGCCCATCCCGTCCGCGACACCGGACCCGGCGGACGCGAGCACGGTCCCGGCGACCGCGACCCCGAGCGCCGCCCCCACCTCCCGGGAAGAGGTGCCGAGCCCGGACCCGAGACCCGCCTGCTCGCGCGGCAGCGAGGTGAGGACGCCGAGCGTCAGGGCGGGCATACAGCTGCCCATGCCGAAGGAGACGATCAGCAGCCACACCACGTAGAGGGCGTACGGGGTGTGCGCACCGGCCGTCGACAGACCGAGGAGTCCCAGGCCGATCAGGGCGAGCCCGGCCGTGACGACCGGGCGCGGGGTGTCGTGCAGCCGGGCCGTGAGCCTGGGCGCGAGCGCCATGCCCACGCTGATCGGCAGCAGCGCGATCCCGGCGAGCGCCGGACCGTATCCCTTGCTGCCCTGCAGGAACTGCGAGTTGACGAAGAAAAGCGCGAACAGGCCGAAGAACCCGGTGGCGAGCCCGAGTGTCGCGGCCCGCAGCCGCCGTGAGCGCAGCAGCCGCGGGTCGAACAGCGGGGCCTTCGCGCGCAGCGCGTGCCGGGCGAAGGCCGCCGTGAACAGGACGGCCAGTGCGAACGCGGTGAGGATGCGCGGCGAGAGCCAGCCGTACGAAGGGCCTTCGATGATGCCGAAGAGCAGTGCGACAAGGGCCGCCGTGAGGAGCACGGTGCCGAGCGGATCCGTACGGCCGCCGGTGCGGGCGGTGCGTGGAACCAGCCGGGCGGTGGCCGCCGCGAGCAGCGCGGCCGGCGGCACCATCGACCAGAACAGCGCGCGCCACGTGAGGAATTGACCCGCGAGCCCGCCAAGCAGATTGCCGAACGCGCCGCCCAGGCCGATGGCCAGGGCCCAGGCCGCCGTCGCCCGGGCGCGTGCCTCGGCGGTGGGTGCGAGCTGCGTGAGAACGGACAAGGTGGCCGGGGTGATCAGCGCCGCGCCGAGGCCGCAGACCGCACGGCCCGCGATGAGCACGGCGGGCGTGCCCGCGAGCGCACTGACCACGGCACCTGTCGCGAACAGACCGAGCCCGACGAGCAGCGCGCCCTTGCGGCCGTAGCGGTCGGCGGCCGCGCCCGCCGGTATCAGAAGGGCCGCGAACACGATCACGTACGCGTCCACCGTCCACATCAGCTCGGCCGCCGACGGACGCAACGCGGACGAACTCAGCTGCGGCAGCAGCAGGTTGACCGCCGCAACCATGCTCTGCGCGACCATGACGCAGGCGCAGAGCGTGAGCAGGGTGGAGCGACGCACGGGCTTCTCCGTCCGCGAGGGTGGTGGGGGCCCGTTCACCGTAGGCTCGGCTCCGTCCTGACCTCCAGTGCAAGTTATGCAGGGAGTCCTTGCGTATGGCGCAATCCACCGGACGCGACACCACCGCCGCGGGCCTCGACCTGAATCTCCTCGCCGCCCTCGACGTGCTCCTTGAGGAGCAGAGCGTGCGCGGCGCCGCGCGGCGGCTGCATCTGTCCGAGCCCGCGATGAGCCGCACCCTCGGCCGGATCCGCAAGGCGCTCGGCGACCCGGTCCTGGTGCGCGCGGGCCGCCGCATGGTGCCGACGCCGTACGCGCTGTCGGTGCGCGCCGAGGTCGGCGCGGTCGTCGAGCGGGCGCGGGCGCTGTTCGCCGCGCACGGCGCCGAGGACCTGCGGAGCGTCGAGCGCACCTTCACCGTGCACGGCCAGGACTCGGTCGCCGCGCTCCTGGGCCCGCGCCTGGTCACACGCGTACAGGCGGAGGCGCCGGGGCTGCGGCTGCGTTTCCTCGGCGAGAGTCATCTTGACCCGCCCGTCCTGCGCGAGGGCACCGCCGACCTGGAGGTCGGCGTGATCGGCGCATCGGCGCCCGAGGTACGGACCGAGCCGCTGCGCGAGGACCGGATGCTCGGGGTCGTACGCGCCGGACACCCGCTCCTGCGGGGCCGGTTGACCGCGCGACGGTTCGCGGGGGCGGCCGAGCATCTGACGGTGTCCCGGCGCGGAAGGCTGCACGGACCGGTCGACGAGGCGCTCGCCGAACGCGGCCTCACGCGAAGAGTGGTGGCGACGGCGGCCTCGTTCCCCGCCTCGCTCTTCCTCGTACGCGACACCGATCTGATCGGCCTCGTGCCCGGCTGGTCCGCGCCGATGACCGAGTCACTCGGCCTCGTCACCTTCCCCGTCCCCCTGGAACTCCCGCCCCTGCGCCTCGCGATGGCCTGGCACCCGCGGCTGGACGCGGATCCGGCGCATACGTGGCTGCGGGGGTGTGTACGGGAGTTGATGGCCGCGTAGGCCATGCGCCGTGTGGGGGGCTTCGGGGATCAGCCCTCGAAGCCCGCCTCCTTCAGCGACTTGTCGATACGGGCCCGGTGGTCCGCCTCCCACGCGTCCAGCGTGAGCGCGTCCTCCTTGGCCGCCTTGGCGCGCGCGGTGGCAAGGACCTCGTCCGCGCGGCCCCGCGGCACGACCACGACGCCCTCCTCGTCCGCCACGACGATGTCGCCCGCGTGCACGATCACACCGCCGACGCGCACCGGCTCATTGAAGGGCTCGACCGTCCGCTTGTTCCCCGGGATCGGCACGACACCCTTCGCGTACACGGGAAAGCCGCTCGCGCGGACCTCGGCGATGTCGCGGATCGCCCCGTTCATCACGAAGCCGGCGATGCCGCGGCGCTGCGCGATGGCGCAGACGTTGCCGCCGGCCAGCGCGTACTGCGCGTCGGCCGCCTCGACGACGAGCACGGAACCCGGCGCGGCACGGTAGATGGCCGCGTGTAGCCCGAGCTGGTCGCCCGCCGGGCAGCGCACGGTGAACGCCGGTCCGGCGATCCGGGGCGCGGGCCCCCACAGCGGACGGACGTCGAGGTTCATGACCTGGGCGCGGCCGACGGCCTCGGCGAGGGTCGTGGGGGAGAGGTCACGGAAGGCTTCGTGGTCCGTCATATCGCGTACGTCCTCGCTCGGTTCGGGTCTGCGCGACGCCCTCCCGGCCTGCCGCGGCGCCCTCCCGACTTGATCACGGGTGGGGCCGGAGTGACAAGAGGCGACGGACCGCATCGGAGGGTGCCCCGTGTCGCTGTTGGGCCGAACGGGTGAGTCTGCGCAAGAATCGGCTGGTGCAGACAATGAGTGCGAACCGAATGAGCCGACGGACGGGACAGGTGGGGCAGTGAACCGGCACCGCGACGTCACGGACGAACAGTGGGAGGGGCTCGCCGAGGTCGTACCCCTGCGCAGCCGCGACGCCTGGCCTTCCTGGCCGGGCCACCGCGCCCTGCCGGAAGCGGAGACGGAGACACGCCGCCGCTTCACGGTGCTGCGCGTCGATGTCTTCGCCGACGCGAGGGACGTCGCGCAGTCCCTCATGGGCGGCATCCCCGTGCTGCTCGACCTGAGCGGCGCGGAGACCCAAGTCGCCAAGCGCGTCCTCGACTTCAGCAGCGGCGTGGTCTTCGGTCTCGGCTGCGGCATGACCCGCGTGGACCGCAATGTCTTCCTGCTGACGCCGGCGGACACGGAAGTCCAGGGGTTCCAGGCCCTGCTGTGAAGTGAACCGCCCGGGCCCGGCGCGGGAGCCCGCCGCAGCACGTCAACAGGCCGGTGTCGCCCCGTTCCCCGCCGCGTCCTTCGATCGTAGGAAGGCCCGACGGGCGGAACGGTTCAGCGTCGTGCGGCGTGCATAGCCTCCGGGCATGACCTTGCTCCACGCAGGCCAGGCCCCCGACGTGGGCCAGACTCCCGCCGCCGCGCCCGTTCCCCCGGACGCGGCGGCGCCCGGCCGCCCCGCCGTACGGGCCCTGCGCCTCTCCGCCTTCGCCGGACAGCGCGCCCGCACCCTGCCGCTCGGCCCGTACACCCTGATCACCGGCCCCAGCGGCAGCGGCAAGTCCAGCGCGCTGCGGGCGTACGAGATCCTCGCCCGGCTCGCGTCCGGCGCACCGCTCGCCGACGCCGTGCCCGCGCCGCAGGACTGCGTGCCGGAGTGGGCGCAGTCCGACCGGCAGGGGCGGCGCGGTTTCCGGATCGGATGCGCCGTCGAGGGTCCCGCGGGGCGGGTGCGGCTCGACCTCGCCGTGCAGGTCGAGCCCGAACTGCGGATCGCGGGCGAGCGGTTGAGCCTGGGCGACGTCGTCCTGATGGAGTCCGCCCTGCGCGACCCCGCCCGCCGCGTCGTCCAGGCCGCCTGGCACACCGCGGGCAACGCGGCGGTCACCCGCGCACCCCTGCCCGACGACCGCCTCGCCACCGCGCTGCTCCCGCTGCGGGTCGCCGGTGCGACCGACGGGCAGCGCAGCGTCCTGGCCGCCGCCGAACAGGTCGTGCTCGCGCTGCGCTCCTCGTACGCCTGCGACCCGCGCCCCTCCCGTATGCGCGCAGCCGTCGCACCCGGTGCGGGCCGGCTCCTGCGCGGCTGCGAGAACCTGGCCGACGTCCTGCGGCGCACGCGCGCCGAGTGCGGCAAGCGGCACGCGCTCCTGATCGCGGCGGCCCGCGCGGGCTGCGCCGGGACGGTCACGGACGTACGGGTGGACGATGCGGCGGACGGCACGCTCCGCGCGGTCCTCGACCGCGGCACCGCGAGCGCCACACCCCTGGAGCGCCTCGGCGACGGCGAACTGCGCTACCTCGCCCTGTCGTTGGCCCTGCTCACCGGCCCCGGCGTGCTCGCCGTCGACCAGGTCGGCGAGGTCCCCTCCGCGCTGCAGCCCCTGACCGTTCTCGCCGACGGGCTCGACCGCGGACTCGACCGCCACCAGCGCGCCGAACTGCTCGGCCTCGCGGCCCGGATGTGCGCCCGCGGCCACATCCGGCTGCTCGCCGCGGTGGGCGAGGACGCGGCGGCTCAGGGACCGGCCGCCGGGGCGACGGTGGTAGACCTGGGGTGTGACAGAGAAGCAGCGCAAGCCGGATGACCTCGACGTACGGGCCCTCCAGGAGCGTCTCGCCGCCTTCGCGGCCGCGCGCGACTGGGGCCCGTACCACACCCCGAAGAACCTCACCTCGGCGCTCAGCGTGGAAGCCGCCGAACTGGTGGAGATCTTCCAGTGGCTGACGCCCGAGCAGTCCGCCCATGTGATGGAGGACCCGGACTTCGCCCACCGGGTGCGGGACGAGGTCGCCGATGTCCTCGCGTATCTGCTGCAGCTGTGCGAGGTGCTCGGCGTGGACGCGCTGGAAGCCCTCGCCGCCAAGATCGACCGCAACGAGCAGCGTTACCCGGTCGGGGCGAAGGGTCCCGCGGCCCCCGGCCGCATCAAGTCGACGCCGGACGGCCCCGGCCGCTGAGCGGGGGGCGGGGTGGTACGGGGGAGGCCGTCCGGACCGCCCCCGTACCGCACTCCGCCTCAGCCCAACTGCCCCTGCACCTGCGCCGAGATCAGTTCCAGATGATCAAGATCGTCGAGGTCGAGCATCTGCAGATACACGCGTTGCGCACCGATCTCCGCGTACCGCCCGATCTTGTCGACCACCTCGGCCGGGGAGCCCGCGAGCCCGTTGGCCTTCAGCTCGTCCACGTCACGGCCGATCACCGCGGCCCGCCGCGCCACCTCGGCGTCGTCCTTGCCGACACAGGCCACCAGGGCGTTGGAGTAGACGAGGTCGTCGGCGCTGCGGCCCGCCTCCTCGGCGGCCGCGCGGACCCGCGCGAACTGCCGCTTGCTGTCGTCGACCGAGGCGAACGGAATGTTGAACTCGTCCGCGTACTGTGCCGCGAGCCGCGGCGTACGCGTCGCACCATGTCCGCCGATCAGGACCGGCACCTTGCCCTGGGCGGGCTTGGGCAGTGCGGGCGAGTCGGCGAGCTGGTAGTGCTTCCCTTCGTACGAGAAGGTCTTGCCCACCTCCGTCCCCCACAGGCCCGTCACGATGGCCAGCTGCTCCTCCAGGCGTGCGAACTTCTCCTTGGGGAACGGGATGCCGTACGCCTTGTGCTCCTCCTCGAACCAGCCCGCGCCCAGACCGAGTTCGACCCTCCCGCCCGACATCGCGTCGACCTGCGCCACCTGGATCGCGAGGACACCGGGCAGGCGGAAGGTGCCCGCCGTCATCAACGTCCCGAGCCGGATGCGCCGCGTCTCGCGGGCCAGTCCCGCGAGCGTGATCCAGGCGTCGGTCGGGCCCGGCAGACCGTCCACCGAGCCCATCTTCAGATAGTGGTCGGAGCGGAAGAAGGCATCGAATCCGAGGTCTTCCGTGGCCTTGGCGACCGTCAGCAACGTGTCATAAGTGGCCCCCTGCTGGGGCTCGGTGAAGATGCGAAGATCCATGCACTCCATCCTGCACGCTCGAACGGCCGTCAACCGGGCAGACCCTGCCCGTCCGCCGCCTTCCCGGTCGGGTGAAACTCCGTCAACCCGGCACCGCGGGCGGTGACCGGCAGTGACCGGTCACCGTGGGTGATCGTTGGCTCGGGCGGAGCCGGACCGCCCGGCACCGGCGCACGCCGCCCGGGCGTCGCCCGCACGAATCCGCTCCGTCCCACTGGCCGGAGCGCAGGCCGAGGAGGCCGTCATGTCCCAGGAAGCCGCAGCGGACCGGACCGCACCGGATCAGTCGACGCCGGAGCAGTCCACCGACTCGATCCCCGCGCAGGGCGGCCGTCCGAAGGGTCTCCTCCAGCAGATGGAGGAGCTGATGGCCGCGCTCAACGCGGACCTCTCGCAGCTCGACGCCGAGCTCCAGACCGCGCCCCGCACCCCGGCGGAGGACACCTCCCGGGACTGACACCGCCGTCCGCTAGGGTGTCGGCCCGAACACGGGCCCGAACAAGGGCCCGAACCGGGGACCGGAGCGGGGCTCGGCGGACGTACGGGGTGGGGAAGATGGCGCAGACAGGCAGTGGCAGCGGCAGCAGCGTGACGGGCTGGATCCACGCGACGGCCAGCGTCCTGGTCGGCGCGGCCGCGCTCCTCATGCTCGGCGTCCGCTTCTTCTCCGCCACCACGGCCGGCGCGGTGGCCATCGGTGTCGCGCTCGTCGGCCTCGTGATCGAGGCGAAGAACGGCGACACCTCTCCGCGCCGCACCTTCCATCTCGCCGGTCTGGTCCTCGGCATCGCGGCGGCCGTCCTGGCGCAGATCGTGCCCTCGTTGTTCTACTTCGCGTCGATGTAGCGCCCGCTTCGCGACGAAGCAGCGCCCGCAGGAACCCCACCGAGCTGCACTGCCCGGATCGGCCCGCTCCTGCCCGTATCGCTCCGAGTCCCCCTTGTGACCTCCGGTTTTGCATAATGCTCGGATGGCACAGGGGCTTCAGCGCAGGCGCGCACAGGGAAGGAGCGCCGAACGGACCGTTCTCCCGCCGCCCCTGTGGCTGCGGTGCGAGGGCGTCGCCGTCGGGCTGCTCGGCGCTGCCGTGATCGTGGTCTGCGGCGCGGTCGGCGCGCTGGCCGGACTGCCCGGCACCCAGGCCGTCGCCGGCGGGATCGTCGCGGCGCTCGCCCTCACGCTCTACCTCGTCGTCACGCGCGCGGGCCGGGTGATCTGCGCCGCTGTCGCCGCGCTCGGGGTCGCCCTCGCGCTGCTCGTCCCGCAGATCGCCTCCGAGGTGACGCTCGCCGGGCGCGGCCAGAGGGTGCAGGTCGTGGTGACCGCCGTCGCGGCGGGCGGCGAGAACGGCCGCTATCTGTGCTCCGTGCGCTACGGGGACGGGACGCCCGTGAAGCGGCGCCTCTCCCGCGGCTGTTCGGCCGCTGTGACGCCGGGCTCGTCGATCGGGATGATGTACGACCCGTTGGGCCGGCTCGCCCCGCGCGGCATCGGCGCGAAGGGCGCCACATGGCGGCTGGCCGCCCAGGGCGCCGCGCTCGCCGGGACACTCGCCGTCCTGTCGTATCTCGCGGTCGTACGGTCGATCCGGCGCCGGGTCTGAGCGGCGGGCGTCCGAGCGGCGGGCGTCCGAGCGGCGGGGCGTCCGGCGGGCCGGGACCTTCGCCGGTCGTACGAGCCGAAAATCCCTGCAGGTCGCGGCGGTGACCGGGGTACTTTGTGCGGACGCCCGCATCCGGGCGTACCCCACCATCCGCCCCCTCAGTGAGGCACTCACCGTGTTCCTGACGATCACCACGACCGGCACGCCGGACCGCCCTGCCACCGACCTCGGCTACCTGCTCCACAAGCATCCCGACAACGCGCAGGTGTTCAGCACCGCGCAGGGCCGGGCGCATGTGCTGTATCCCGAGGCGGATGACCAGCGGTGCACGGCGGCGCTGCTCCTGGAGATCGATCCCGTCGCGCTCGTGCGCAAGGGGAGGGGCAAGGGCCGCGGCGGAGCACCCGACGCGGCACTCGCGCAGTACGTGAACGACCGGCCGTACGCCGCCTCGTCGCTGCTCGCGGTGGCCCTGAGCGGTGTGTTCAAGTCCGCGCTGCGCGGAGTGTGCCCCGCGCGTCCCGAGCTCGTCGGGCAGGCGCTGCCGCTGCGGATCGAGGTGCCCGCACTGCCCGCACGCGGCGGCGCGGCACTCGTCACCAAGCTCTTCGAGCCGCTCGGCTGGACCGTCACCGCGGAGCCCGTCGCGCTCGACGGCGCCTTCCCCGAGTGGGGCGCCTCGCGCTACGTACGCCTTGTTCTGGAGGGCGAGAAGGTCCTGGCGGAAGCGCTGCGGCACCTGTACGTCCTGCTGCCGGTACTCGACGACGCCAAGCACTACTGGGTCTCGCCCGACGAGGTCGACAAGCTGCTGCGCGCCGGTGAGGGCTGGCTCGCCGAGCACCCCGAGCACAAACTGATCACCAGCCGCTACCTGGCGCGGCGCTGGGCGCTGACGCGCGAGGCGATGGAGCGGCTCGAACTGGTCCGGCTCGCCGACCTCGACGAACTCGCCGTCGAGGAGGTCGACAACGCCGTCGACGAGGCGACCGACACCGAGGAGAAGCCGGTCCCGCTGGCCGTACAGCGACGCGACGCGATCATCGACGCGCTCAAGTCGTCCGGCGCGCACCGCGTGCTCGACCTGGGCTGCGGCCAGGGCCAGTTGGTGCAGGCGCTGCTCAAGGACGTGACGTTCACCGAGATCGTCGGCACCGATGTGTCGATGCGCGCCCTCACCATCGCGTCCCGGCGGCTCAAGCTGGAGCGCATGGGGGAGCGGCAGGCCGCGCGCGTGAAGCTCTTCCAGGGCTCGCTCGCGTACACCGACAAGCGGCTCAAGGGGTACGACGCCGCCGTGCTCAGTGAGGTCATCGAGCACCTCGACCTGCCGCGGCTGCCCGCCCTGGAGTACGCGGTCTTCGGCGCGGCCCGCCCCACGACCGTGATCGTGACCACGCCGAACGTCGAGTACAACGTCCGCTGGGAATCGCTCCCCGCCGGCCACGTCCGCCACGGCGACCACCGCTTCGAGTGGACGCGCGCGGAGTTCGCGGACTGGGCGGGCAAGGTCGCCGGACGGCACGGCTACACCGTCGAGTTCAGGCCCGTCGGGCCGGACGACCCCGAGGTGGGGCCGCCCACGCAGATGGCAGTTTTCACGAAAGCGGCGAACGACAACACGAAGGGAGAGCAGGCCGCATGACACACACAACCGAGGAGCGCCCCACCGGCCGCGTCCTGCCCGTCACCGATCTGTCCCTCGTGGTCCTGATCGGATCCACCGGATCGGGCAAGTCCAGCTTCGCCCGCAAGCACTTCAAGCCCACCGAGGTGCTCTCCAGCGACTTCTTCCGCGGCCTCGTCGCCGACGACGAGAACGACCAGAGCGCCAGCGGCGACGCCTTCGACGTCCTGCACTACATCGCGGGCAAGCGCCTGGCCGCGGGCCGGCTCACCGTCGTGGACGCCACGAACGTGCAGAGCGAGTCCCGGCGTCAGCTCGTGCAGATCGCGCGCGAGCACGACGTCCTGCCCATCGCGATCGTCCTCGACGTCCCCGAGGAGGTCTGCGCCGCGCGCAACGCGACGCGCGCCGACCGCGCCGGGATGCCCCGCCGCGTCATCCAGCGCCACCAGCGCGAACTGCGCCGCTCCCTGCGGCACCTGGAGCGCGAGGGCTTCCGCAAGGTGCACATCCTGCGCGGCGTCGAGGACATCGAGCACGCCACGATCTCCCTGGAGAAGCGCTACAACGACCTCGCCCACCTCACCGGCCCCTTCGACATCATCGGCGACATCCACGGCTGCCGCTCCGAACTCGACACCCTGCTCGGCAAGCTGGGGTACGACGACGGGGTGCACCCCGAGGGCCGTACGGCCGTCTTCGTGGGCGACCTCGTCGACCGCGGACCGGACAGCCCGGGCGTGCTGCGGCGCGTGATGTCGATGGTCAAGGCGGGACACGCGATCTGCGTGCCCGGCAACCACGAGAACAAGTTCGGCCGCTACCTCAAGGGCCGAGGCGTCCAGCACACCCACGGGCTCGCCGAGACCATCGAGCAGATGGAGGGCGAGAGCGAGGAATTCCGGGCGGAGGTGAGGGAGTTCATCGACGGGCTGGTCAGCCACTACGTGCTCGACGAGGGCAAGCTCGTCGTCTGCCACGCCGGCCTGCCCGAGAAGTACCACGGCCGCACCTCGGGCCGGGTCCGCAGCCACGCGCTGTACGGCGACACCACCGGCGAGACCGACGAGTTCGGCCTGCCCGTGCGCTACCCGTGGGCCGAGGACTACCGCGGCCGCGCCGCCGTGGTCTACGGCCACACCCCGGTGCCGTCCGCGAGCTGGGTCAACAACACGATCTGCCTCGACACGGGCGCCGTCTTCGGCGGCAGGCTCACCGCGCTGCGCTGGCCGGAGCGCGAACTGGTCGACGTACCGGCCGAGAAGGTCTGGTACGAGCCGGTCAAGCCGCTCGCGCCCGAGGCACCGGGCGGCCACGAGGGCCGTCCGCTCGACCTCGCGGACGTGCAGGGCCGGCGGATCGTGGAGACCGGCGAGCACGGGCGGATCTCGGTGCGCGAGGAGAACGCGGCGGCGGCGCTGGAGGTCATGAGCCGCTTCGCGGTGGACCCGCGCCTGGTCCCGTACCTGCCGCCGACCATGGCGCCGACGGCGACATCGAAGGTCGAGGGCTACCTGGAGCACCCGGCCGAGGCCTTCGCGCAGTACGCGGCGGACGGTGTCGAGCGCGTCGTGTGCGAGGAGAAGCACATGGGCTCGCGGGCCGTGGCACTGGTGTGCCGCGACGCGGAAGCCGCGCGCGAGCGCTTCGGCGTCGAGGGCGTCACGGGCTCCCTCTACACCCGCACCGGACGTCCCTTCTTCGCCGACACCGCGGTCACCGAGGAGGTACTCGGCCGCGTGCGGTCGGCGGTCTCCGAGGCCGGTCTCTGGGACGAACTCGGCACGGACTGGCTTCTCCTGGACGCCGAACTGCTGCCGTGGTCGCTGAAGGCCGGCGGACTGCTGCGCTCGCAGTACGCGGCGGTGGGTGCGGCGGCCGGGGCGGTGTTCCCGGGTGCGCTCGCCGCGCTCGAAGCGGCGGTCGCGCGCGGAGTCGAGGCGGGGGAGCTGCTGACCCGGCAGCGGGAACGGGCCGCGGACGCCTCGGCGTTCACGGACGCGTACCGGCGCTACTGCTGGACCACCGACGGCCTCGAGGGCGTTCGGCTCGCCCCCTTCCAGATCCTCGCCGTCCAGGGCCGCAGCATGGCGGCCGTCCCGCACGACGAACAGCTGGCCCTGCTCGACCGGCTGGTCGCCTCGGACTCCACCGGCCTGCTGCGGACGACACGCCGTTTGTACGTGGACACGGGCTCGCCCGAGTCCGTGGCCGCGGGCATCGACTGGTGGCTGGAGATGACCGGGCGCGGCGGCGAGGGCATGGTCGTCAAGCCGGTCGCGGCGCTGGCGCGCTCCGGCAAGGGGCAGCTCGTCCAGCCCGGCATCAAGTGCCGTGGCCGCGAGTACCTGCGGATCATCTACGGCCCCGAGTACACGCGCCCGGAGAACCTGGACCGCCTCCGTCAGCGCTTCCTCGCCCACAAGCGGTCGCTGGCTCTGCGTGAGTACGCGCTGGGGCTGGAGTCCCTCGGCCGGCTGGCCGCGGGTGAGCCGTTGTGGCGCGTCCACGAGGCGGTGTTCGCGGTCCTCGCGCTGGAGTCGGAGCCGGTGGACCCGCGGTTGTAGTCAGCCTGGCCGGCGTTTGAGGCCATCCGGACGAAGTCCGGATTCGGGGTCTGGGGCGCAGCCCCAGTTCCGGGAAGGGGCGGGTAGGGGAAAAGCGTCCCCACCCGCCCCGCCTGGGGAAGGATGCCGACATGGGATTCCACGTCGACTCAGAGACCGGGCGCCTGCGCCGCGTCATCCTGCACCGGCCCGACCTGGAGCTGAAGCGCCTGACGCCCAGCAACAAGGACGCCCTCCTCTTCGACGACGTCCTGTGGGTCCGCAGGGCCCGTCAGGAGCACGACGGCTTCGCCGATGTCCTCAGGGACCGCGGCGTGGCCGTCCACCTCTTCGGCGACCTGCTGGAGGAGACCCTCACCCGGGCCGCGGCCCGGGCCCTCATCCTCGACCGCGTCTTCGACGAGAAGGCCTACGGCCCGCTGGCCACCCCCACCTTGCGGGAGGCCTTCGCCACGATGTCCGCGCCGGACCTCACCACCGCCCTCGTCGGCGGCATGACCAAGCGTGAGTACCTGGCCCGCCACCCGGAGCCGACCTCCGTCCGCTTCCACGCCATGGAGCTCGACGACTTCCTGCTGGGCCCGCTCCCCAACCACCTCTTCACACGCGACACCTCCGCCTGGATCTACGACGGCGTCTCGATCAACGCGATGCGCTGGCCCGCCCGCCAGCGCGAGACGGTCCACTTCGAGGCGATCTACCGCCACCACCCGCTCTTCCGGGGCGAGCAGGCCGGCGCGTTCCACCACTGGTCCGAGGGCCAGTCCGACTACCCGTCGACGATCGAGGGCGGCGACGTCCTCGTCATCGGCAACGGTGCCGTCCTCATCGGCATGAGCGAGCGCACCACCCCGCAGGCCGTCGAGATGCTGGCGCACAAGCTCTTCGCGGCCGGTTCGGCCCGCAGCATCGTGGCGCTCGACATGCCCAAGCGCCGCGCCTTCATGCACCTCGACACCGTGATGACGATGGTCGACGGCGACACCTTCACCCAGTACGCGGGCCTGGGCATGCTCCCCTCGTACACCATCGAACCGGGCGTCGGGGAGCAGGAGTTGAAGGTCACCGACCATCCGCCGGAGCACATGCACCGCGCCATCGCCGCGGCCCTCGGCCTCGACGCGATCCGCGTTCTGACCGCGACGCAGGACGTCCACTCCGCCGAGCGCGAGCAGTGGGACGACGGCTGCAACGTGCTGGCCGTCGAGCCGGGCGTCGTCATCGCCTACGAGCGGAACGCGACCACGAACACGTATCTGCGCAAGGAAGGCATCGAGGTCATCGAGATCCGCGGCAGCGAGCTGGGCCGGGGCCGCGGCGGTCCGCGCTGCATGAGCTGTCCGGTCGAGCGGGACGCGGTCGTCTGAGCGAGGGTGGACGCAGGGGCGCCCGACGATGTGCGGCCGCTCACAGCGGCTGTATACATTTGCTGATGCTCGTATAGACTTGCAGGCACGATGACCTGCTCGTACGATCCCGCACACCCTCACCCCCTTGGAGACCGCGCATGGCCGCCGACCTGACCGGGCGTTCCTTCCTCAAGGAGCTCGACTTCACCGCCGAGGAATTCACCGGCCTGATCGAGCTGGCCGCCGAGCTCAAGGCGGCGAAGAAGGCCGGGACCGAGACCAAGCGGCTGAGCGGCAGGAACATTGCGCTGATCTTCGAGAAGACCTCCACCCGTACGCGCTGTGCGTTCGAGGTCGCGGCCGCCGACCAGGGCGCCTCCACCACGTATCTCGACCCGTCCGGCTCGCAGATAGGCCACAAGGAGTCGGTGAAGGACACCGCGCGCGTCCTCGGCCGGATGTTCGACGGCATCGAGTTCCGCGGGGACAGCCAGGCCGGCGTCGAGGAGCTCGCCGCGTACTCCGGCGTGCCCGTCTGGAACGGTCTGACCGACGACTGGCACCCGACGCAGATGCTCGCCGACGTGCTCACGATGACCGAGCACAGCACGAAGCCGCTCACCGGGATCGCCTTCGCCTACCTGGGCGACGCCCGCTTCAACATGGGCAACTCGTACCTGGTGACGGGCGCTCTGCTCGGCATGGACGTACGGATCGTCGCGCCCCGCGCGTACTGGCCGGCCGAGGAGATCGTCGCCGAGGCGCGCGCCCTCGCCGAGAAGAGCGGCGCGCGGATCACGCTCACAGAGGAGCTCGAAGAGGGCGTGCGCGGCGCGGACTTCGTCGCCACCGACGTCTGGGTCTCGATGGGCGAGCCGAAGGAGGTCTGGGCCGAACGGATCGCGGCGCTGACCCCGTACGCCGTGACGATGGACGTGCTGCGCGCGACCGGCAACGCGGATGTGAAGTTCCTGCACTGCCTGCCGGCCTTCCACGACCTCGGCACGAAGGTCGGCCGGGAGATCCACGAGCAGTACGGGCTCGACTCGCTCGAAGTCACCGACGAGGTCTTCGAGTCGGCGCACTCGGTCGTCTTCGACGAGGCGGAGAACCGGCTGCACACCATCAAGGCCGTGATGGTGGCGACCCTGGGCTGAGGCCGGACGGGTGGACCGGCGGACTCAGACCGCCGGCCGCGCCGAAAGCGTGAACCACACCGCCTTGCCGGACTCGGTGAGGCGGTGTCCGCATGCCTGGCTCAGGGTGCGGATCAGAAGCAGCCCGCGGCCGTGTTCCTGCCAGGGGTCCGGCTCGTCGAGCGGGGCGGGGCGGGTGAGGTCGCCGGGCGGCTGCGGGGACGGGTCGTGCACCTCGACCTGGCAGCCCGTGGGCAGCAGCTCCACGACCAGTTCGATGGGGGCGTCGCCGGAGGTGTGCTCGACGGCGTTCGCGACAAGTTCCGCCGTGAGCAGTTCCGCCGTGTCGCAGTCCGCCGCGCTCGACGGGTCGATGTCCTGCAGCGCCGTACGGACCAGGGCGCGGGCGACGGGCACGGCCGCAACGGTGTGCGGAAGTGCGATACGCCAGGAGGCGGGGGGTTCGTGCAAGGCGGGTCCGTTCACATGCAGGCTGTCCTGCTTTCAACCATAGGAAGCGTAACCCCAAGGTCTGTAGAGCCGCCGGGCCGGGGCCAGGTGGGACGAACGCCACACCGACAGGGACTTTCGGCCGGGCACGGGCCTGCGCGCGCCACGGACCGGCATCGGGGTAGCGCGGGTATCGCGCCCTCGTGACGACAGTCACATCAGGGTGATAACTTCGAAGGGCCGCCCAGCGCCCAGGAGGTCCGTGCCCATGAGCCCGTTCACCGGTTCCGCGTCCCGCACCCCCGAGTGGCGGCACCTCGATGTGGCCGTGGACGACAGCGGCGTCGCCACCGTCACGCTCGCCCGCCCCGAGAAGCTGAACGCGCTGACCTTCGGCGCCTACGCCGACCTGCGCGATCTGCTCGCCGAGCTCTCCCGCGAACGCTCCGTCAGGGCGCTCGTCCTGGCCGGAGAAGGCCGCGGCTTCTGCTCCGGCGGCGACGTCGACGACATCATCGGCGCCACGCTAGCCATGGACACCGCCCAGCTGCTCGACTTCAACCGGATGACCGGCCAGGTCGTCCGCGCGATCCGCGAGTGCCCCTTCCCGGTGATCGCCGCGCTGCACGGGGTCGCCGCGGGCGCCGGGGCGGTGCTCGCGCTCGCCGCGGACTTCCGGGTCGCCGACCCCACGGCACGCTTCGCGTTCCTCTTCACCAAGGTCGGTCTCTCCGGCGGCGACATGGGCGCGGCCTATCTGCTGCCCCGCGTCGTCGGCCTCGGACACGCCACACGGCTCCTGATGCTCGGCGACACGGTGCGCGCCCCCGAGGCCGAACGGATCGGGCTGATCAGCGAACTGACCGGGGAAGGCGGCGCCGACGAGGCCGCGCAGCACCTCGCCCACCGGCTCGCGGACGGTCCGGCCCTCGCGTACGCGCAGACGAAGGCGCTGCTCACGGCCGAGCTCGACATGCCGCTCGCGGCCGCCGTCGAGATGGACGCGGCGACCCAGGCGCTCCTGATGAACGGTGAGGACTACGCGGAGTTCCACGCCGCCTTCACCGCGAAGCGCCCGCCGAAGTGGCAGGGCAAGTGACCGGCGGCGGCGCGAGCATGGAGGCGGCGATGGACGGCACCCCCGTACCGCAGGGCTCCCCGGCACCTCTCCGCGTCGCCGTGATCGGCGGCGGACCCGGCGGTCTGTACGCGGCCGCGCTGCTCAAGCGGCTCGACCCGGCCCGCGAGATCACCGTCTGGGAGCGCAACGCACCGGACGACACCTTCGGCTTCGGCGTCGTTCTCTCCGACGAGACGCTCGGCGGGATCGAGCACGCCGACCCGGTCGTGTACGCGGCGATGCAGCGCGAGTTCGTGCGCTGGGACGACATCGACATCGTGCACCGCGGCCGGCGTTCCACCTCCGGCGGCCATGGCTTCGCCGCCCTCGGCCGCAAGCGGCTGCTGCAGATCCTGCACGAGCGCTGCGCGGCGCTCGGCGTGGAGCTCCGCTTCCGCACCGAGGCACCGCCCGCGGCCGAGCTGAGCGGCGCGTACGACCTGGTGATCGCCGCCGACGGCGTGCACAGCCTGACCCGCGCCGCCCAGGAGGAGGCGTTCGGCCCGCGCATCGAGGAGCACCGCTGCCGCTACATCTGGCTCTCCGCCGACTTCGCCTTCGACGCCTTCCGCTTCGAGATCGCCGAGACCGAGCACGGCGTGATGCAGCTGCACGGCTACCCGTACAGCGACAGCGCGTCCACGGTGATCGTCGAGATGCGCGAGGAGGTCTGGCAGGCCGCCGGATTCGAGGGGCTCGACGAGCGCGAGTCCGTGGAGCGCTGCGCGAAGCTTTTCGCCGACGCACTCGACGGCCGCCCGCTCACCTCCAACAACTCCTCGTGGATCCGCTTCCGTACCGTCGTCAACGACCGCTGGTCGCACGGCAATACGGTGCTGCTCGGCGACGCCGCCCACACCGCGCACTTCTCCATCGGCTCCGGCACCAAGCTCGCCGTCGAGGACGCCCTCGCGCTCGCGGCCTGTCTGCAGGAGCAGCCCACGATCGAGCAGGCCCTCCACGCGTACGAGGAGGAGCGGCGCCCCGTCGTCACCTCCACGCAGCGTGCGGCCCGGGCGAGCCTGGAGTGGTTCGAGGAGCTGAGTCGCTATGTCGACCAGCCGCCCGGGCAGTTCGCGTTCAACCTGCTCACCCGCAGCCGCCGGGTCACCCACGAGAATCTGCGGCTGCGCGACCCCGGGTTCACGGCGGACGTGGAGCGCGAGTTCGGCTGCCCGCCGGACACCCCGCCCATGTTCACCCCGTACACGATCGGCGGGCTGACGCTCAGGAACCGGGTGGTCGTCTCGCCGATGGACATGTACTCGGCGGTCGACGGACTTCCCGGCGACTTCCATCTCGTCCACCTCGGGGCGCGCGCGCTCGGCGGCGCGGGACTGGTGATGACCGAGATGGTCTGCGTCAGCCCCGAGGGCCGGATCACCCCGGGCTGCGCGGGCCTGTGGACCGCCGAACAGGCCGCCGCCTGGACCCGGATCACCGGCTTCGTGCACGCCCAGGCGCCCGGCACCGCGATCGGGCTGCAGCTCGGCCACTCCGGCCGCAAGGGCTCCACGAAGCTGATGTGGGAGGGCATCGACGAGCCCCTCGACGAGGGCAACTGGCCGCTCGTGGCCCCGTCCCCGCTGCCGTACAAGGAGAAGAACCAGACCCCGCACGAGCTCACCCACGACGAACTCACCACGATCCGCGAGCAGTTCGCCTCCTCCGCGTGGCGAGGCGCGCGCTGCGGCTTCGACCTGCTCGAACTGCACTGCGCGCACGGCTATCTGCTCTCCGGCTTCCTCTCCCCGCTGACCAACCGGCGCACGGACGAGTACGGCGGCTCGCTGCCGAACCGTCTGCGCTACCCCCTGGAGGTCTTCGACGCGGTCCGCGCCATCTGGCCCGCCGACCGCCCCATGACGGTCCGCATCTCCGCGACGGACTGGGCCGAGGGCGGCACCGACGGGGACGACGCGGTGGAGATCGCGCGGGCCTTCGCGGCGCACGGCGCGGACGCCGTCGATGTGTCGACCGGGCAGGTGGTGGCCGACGAACGGCCCGCGTACGGACGCTCGTACCAGACGCCGTTCGCCGACCGGATCCGCCAGGAGACCGGCATCCCGGTCATCGCCGTCGGCGCGATCTCCTCCTGGGACGACGTCAACTCACTGATCCTGGCGGGCCGCACCGACCTGTGCGCCCTGGCCCGCCCGCACCTCTACGACCCGCACTGGACCCTGCACGCGGCCGCCGAACAGGGCTATACGGGACCGGGCATCAGCTGGCCGCTCCCGTACCGGGCGGGCAGCCGCCGCCCGCAGACCGGCCGCACGGATGCGCCCAAGCAGCGCCTCACGCTCAACTAGGGCGCGCGGCGGCCATCAGGGGGCGCCGAGCTCCACGAACGCGGCCCCCGCATCGCGCAGCCGCGCGTGCAGCCGTCCGAACACCTCCGCCGATCTGCTGCCGGGCCAGTGACCGGGCAGCAGTTCGGCGGGCAGGACCGGGTCCGCGTACGGGAGGTGGCGCCAGGAGTCGAGCGCCATCAGGTAGTCGCGGTACGCGGCCTCGGCCGGGGTGTCCTCACGTGCCTCCCAGGCCGCGAGCACCGGCTCGTGGCGGTGCAGGAACTCCAGGTGCAGCTTGGCGAGCGCGTCCAGGTCCCACCAGCGGGCCACCGCGTCCGCGGTCGCCGCGAAGCCGAGGTGGGTGCCGCGGAACAGGTCGACGTACGCGTCGAGCCCGAGCCGCTCCAGGGTGTGCCGGGTCTCCTCGTACAGCCGGGCGGGCGCGATCCACACGCCGGGCGCCGCCGTGCCGAAGCCGAGCCGCGCCAGCTGCGAGCGCAGGACGTGCCGCTTGCTGCGCTCGGCCTCCGGCACCGAGAACACCGCGAGCACCCAGCCCTCCTCGGACGCGGGCGGACCGGCGGCGTAGATCCGCCGGTCCCCGTCGTCGAGCAGCCGGCGCGCCTCGCCGGAGAGGGCGTAGCCCGCGGTGCCCCGGCCGGTGCGCTCGGGCACGAGCAGGCCGCGCCGCTTGAGCCGCGACACGGACGAGCGCACCGCCGGTGCGTCGACACCGACCGCGGCGAGCAGCCGGATCAGCTCGGCGACCGGTACGGACCCTTCGGTCCGCCGCCCGTAGGCCCCGTAGAAGCTGACGATCAGTGATCGCGGAGTCTGCTGCTCTGCCACGCGATCACTCTAGAACGCGCAGTTTGAAGCGCTGCAGCTTCCCCGTCGGTGTGCGCGGCAGGGCCTCGGGGAACTCGATCAGGCGCGGGCACTTGTACGGCACCAGCTCGCCCTTCACGAACTCCCGCAGCACCTCGGCGGTCGTCTCCGACTTCGGCACCCCGTCCCGCAGCACGACGTACGCGGCGACGACCTGGCCGCGCAGCTCGTCGGGCTGCCCGACGACCGCGGCCTCCAGGACGTCCGGATGCCGCAGCAGGGCGTCCTCGACCTCGGGACCCGCGATGTTGTACCCGGCCGAGATGATCATGTCGTCCGCGCGGGCCACATAGCGGAAGTAGCCGTCCGGCTCACGGACATAGGTGTCGCCCGTGATGTTCCAGCCGTCGCGTACGTACTCCAGCTGCCGCGGATCCGACAGATAGCGGCAGCCGACCGGACCGCGCACCGCGAGCAGCCCCGGCTCCCCGTCGGCCACCGGCTTGCCCTCGCCGTCCACCACGCGCGCGGACCAGCCGGGGACGGGGGTGCCCGTCATGCCGGGACGGATCGCGTCGTCGGCGGCGGAGATGAAGATGTGCAGGAGCTCGGTCGCCCCGATCCCGTTGATGATTTTCAGGCCGGTCCGCTCGTACCAGCTCTGCCAGGTCGCGGACGGCAGGTTCTCCCCGGCGGACACACAGCGGCGCAGGGACCGTACGTCCGCGCCGCGGTTGTCGATCTCCTCCAGCATCGCGCGGTAGGCGGTCGGCGCGGTGAACACCACGGACACGCCGTGCTCGGAGATCGCGGGCAACAACTGCTTGGGACCGGCCTGTTCGAGCAGCAGCGCACTCGCGCCCGCCCGCATCGGGAAGATCACCAGTCCGCCGAGGCCGAAGGTGAAGCCGAGCGGGGGACTGCCCGCGAAGACATCGTCCGGCCCGGGCCCGAGGACATGCCGCGAAAAGGTGTCGGCGATGGCGAGCACATCACGGTGGAAGTGGATGCAGCCCTTCGGCCGCCCCGTCGTCCCGCTCGTGAACGCGATCAGGGCGACATCGTCCGCGGCCGTCTCCACCGGCGCGAACACCTCCGGCTGCTCCTCGGCGAGCCGCAGCAGATCGTCGGGTCCGGACCCGCCGAAGGCGGTCACCCGCAGACCGGGCACATCCTTGAGGTCGCCGAGGAAACGCGCGTCGCACAGCGCGTGACCCACCCGGGCGATCTCGCACATTGTGGCCAGCTCGTGCGCGCGGTGCTGGGCGAGCACGGTGACGGCGACCGCACCCGCCTTCATCACCGCGAGCCAGCAGGCCGCGAGCCAGGGGGTGGTCGGGCCGCGCAGCAGGACCCGGTTGCCCGGGACGACCCCGAGCTCCGAGGTCAGTACATGCGCGATCCGGTCGACCTGTCCTTGCAGTTGTCCGTACGTCCACACCTCGCCGGTGTCCGTACGGAACACGGTCCGTCCGGCGCCGAAGCGCTCGACGGTCGTATCGAGCAGTTCCGCCCCGCAGTTGAGGCGGTCGGGGTAGTGCAGCTCGGGCAGATCGAAGGTGAGATCCGGCCACTGGTCGGCGGGCGGCAGATGGTCCCGCGTGAAGGTGTCCGCGTGGGCGGACGGGGTGAGCGGTGTCGGCTCCATATTGGCTGCCCCTTCGCTGTGGTGGGGTCGCGCAACGAGCGTATCGTGATGGTGACGACAGTCAACGGTGCGCGATACACCCGATGGAGGGAGAGCCACGGTGCCGGAGTTCGCCCTGGACCCCAAGGCGGCCGCGTGGTGCGAGGAGCTGCGCACCCTGGCCGCACAGCGTCTGCGTCCGCTCGCGGAGGCAGGTGAACCGGGAGCGGTCAACCGACCGTTGGTCGCGGCCCTCGGCGAACTCGGGCTGCTCGCCCGCCTGTTCACCGCAGGCTCGCTCGACCTGTGCCTGATGCGCGAGTCCCTCGCGTACGGCTGTACGGAGGCGGAGACGGCCCTCGCGCTGCAGGGGCTCGGCGCGTATCCCGTGCACTACCACGGCACCGACGCCCAGCGCGCGCGCTGGCTGCCGGAGGTCTCCGCCGGCCGGGCGGTCGCGGCCTTCGCGCTGAGCGAGCCGGGCGCGGGCTCGGACGCGGCGGCGCTGGCGCTCGAAGCCGCCCCGGACGGCGAGGGGTGGCGCCTCACCGGCGAGAAGTGCTGGATCTCGAACGCGCCCGGCGCCGACTTCTACACGGTCTTCGCCCGGACGACGGCGGACGCGGGCGCGCGCGGCGTGACCGCGTTCCTCGTGCCGGCCGACCGGCCGGGGCTGTCCGGCGAACCCCTGGAAATGCTCTCGCCGCACCCGATCGGCTCGCTGGCCTTCGACGGCGTACGGGTGGACGCCTCCGACGTCCTCGGCGAGGTGGACCGGGGCTTCCGCGTCGCGATGACGACCCTGAACCTCTTCCGGCCGAGCGTGGGCGCCTTCGCCGTCGGCATGGCGCAGGCGGCGCTGGACGCGACGCTCGCGCACACCGCCGGGCGCGAGGCGTTCGGCGGGCGTCTGAAGGACCTCCAGACCGTCGCCCATCAGATCGCCGAACTGGCCACCCGCACCGAGGCGGCCCGGCTGCTCGTCTACGCGGCGGCGGCCGCGTACGACCGCGGTGAGGCGGATGTGCCGCGGCGGGCGGCGATGGCGAAACTACTCGCGACCGAGACGGCGCAGCAGGTCGTCGACGCGGCCGTGCAGCTCCACGGCGCCCGCGCGCTGCGGCGCGGCCATCTGCTCGAACATCTCTACCGGGAGGTCCGGGCGCCCCGGATCTACGAGGGGGCCACCGAGGTGCAGCGCGAGATCATCGCGAAGGAGCTCTACAAGGAAGCGGGCCTGTCATGACCCTGGAACGCATCAACCCCGCCGAACTCTCGCCGCCCACCGGCTTCTCGCACGCGGTCACCGTGACCGGCTCGCGGCTTGTCTTCCTGGCGGGCCAGACCGCCCTGGACAAGGACGGCAAGGTGGTCGGCACGACGCTCACCGAGCAGTTCGAGCTGGCCCTGACCAACCTCCTCACCGCCCTCGCGGCGGCTGGCGGCGCCCCACAGGATCTGGCCCGCGTCACCGTCTACGCCACGGACGTCGCCGACTACCGCGACAAGGCCCATGAACTCGGCCGCATCTGGCGCCGGTTGGCGGGCCGCGACTATCCGGCGATGGCGGTGATCGGGACCGTACGCCTGTGGGACGAGCAATGCCTGGTGGAGCTGGAGGGGGTGGCGGCGGTGGGCTGAACCCGGCGCGCACCCTGCCCGAGCGGCACGAAGGCCCCCGCCCGGACGAACCGGGCGGGGGCCTCGCACTTCTCGCATGCCGTTGCTAGATGTCCCGGAACGTCTCGATCTGAGCACCCACCGAATTGAGCCGCTCGGCGAGATCCTCGTAACCGCGGTTGATGACGTACACGTTGCGCAGCACCGAGGTGCCGTCCGCCGCCATCATCGCGAGCAGGACGACGACCGCGGGACGCAGGGCGGGCGGGCACATCATCTCGGCCGCGCGCCAGCGGGTCGGGCCCTCGACCAGGACGCGGTGCGGGTCCAGGAGCTGGAGGCGGCCGCCGAGGCGGTTGAGGTCCGTGAGGTAGATCGCGCGGTTGTCGTAGACCCAGTCGTGGATCAGGGTCTTGCCCTGGGCCGCCGCCGAGATCGCCGCGAAGAACGGGACGTTGTCGATGTTCAGGCCCGGGAACGGCATCGGGTGGATCTTGTCGATCGGCGCCTCCAGCTTGGAGGGCCGGACCGTCAGGTCCACCAGCCGCGTACGGCCGTTGTCCGCCGCGTACTCCGCCGAGCGGTCGTGGTCGAGACCCATCTCCTCCAGGACCGCGAGCTCGATCTCCATGAACTCGATCGGCACACGGCGGATGGTGAGCTCGGACTCCGTCACGACGGCCGCGGCGACCAGGCTCATCGCCTCGACCGGGTCCTCGGAGGGGGAGTAGTCGACGTCGACGTCGATCTGCGGGACGCCGTGCACGGTGAGCGTGGTGGTGCCGATGCCCTCGACCTTGACGCCGAGCGCCTCCAGGAAGAAGCACAGGTCCTGGACCATGTAGTTGGACGAGGCGTTGCGGATCACGGTGACGCCGTCGTTGCGGGCGGCCGCGAGCAATGCGTTCTCCGTCACGGTGTCGCCGCGCTCGGTCAGCACGATCGGCCGGTCCGGCCTGATCGAGTGGTCGACCTCGGCGTGGTAGATGCCCTCGGTCGCCGCGATGTCCAGACCGAAGCGGCGCAGCGCGATCATGTGCGGCTCGATCGTGCGCGTCCCGAGGTCGCAACCGCCCGCGTACGGCAGCTTGAAGCGGTCCATACGGTGCAGGAGCGGGCCGAGGAACATGATGATCGAACGGGTGCGGATGGCCGCGGCCGAGTCGATCGCGTCCATGTCGAGCGTGGCCGGCGGGACGATCTCGAGGTCCTTGCCGTCGTTGATCCAGCGCGCGCGGACCCCGATGGAGTTCAGGACCTCGAGAAGGCGGTAGACCTCCTCGATCCGCGCGACCCGGCGCAGCACGGTACGGCCCTTGTTGAGCAGTGAGGCGCAAAGCAGCGCGACACAGGCGTTCTTGCTTGTCTTGACGTCGATGGAGCCGGAGAGCCGGCGTCCGCCCACGACCCTGAGGTGCATGGGTCCCGCGTACCCCAGAGAGACGATCTCACTGTCGAGAGCTTCACCGATTCGGGCGATCATCTCAAGGCTGATGTTCTGGTTCCCGCGCTCGATGCGGTTCACAGCGCTCTGGCTGGTACCGAGTGCCTCGGCGAGCTGTGACTGTGTCCAGCCCCGATGTTGACGGGCGTCACGGATGAGCTTGCCGATGCGTACGAGGTAGTCGTCTGCCATGGCGCGACCGTATACCGGATGTGAGATAGAGGAAAAGCGGAGCGCGTCCGTCCGTGTAACCGACCATCCGTCACCCGCCTCACACCTCGCACCGGTTGCACATGCTTTGCCCGTAATGCGCACTCTGCTCACTCTTGCGACCCGCGGCAGGAGTGTCACGTCAGGCGCCCTGTACCGTCGCCGCCGTGACCGATCACGCCCTCGGCGTACTGCGCCGGCACCCCCGCCTGGCGGCGCTCGCCGCCTTCCCGTTCGACTTCGATCTGGACCGCGCCGCGCACGGCCATGTCGAGGCCGTCCGTCTCGCTTCGGGCGGACCGCTGGAGGTCATCGCGGGTGACGACACCGGCGGTACGTTCTTCCGCTGCGGCGACGGCAGCGTCCTGTACGCCTCGTCGGAGGGCGCTGCGGGCATCATCGGGTCCAGTGTCGACGAGGCCCTGGACATCCTGACCGGACTGCCCGGCTGGGCGGACTACATCGACTTGGCTCCGCAGGACGGCGAAGAGGCGATACACGAAGCCGTGGCGGAGACGGAGGACAGTCTGCGCGAGTCGTACGGGATCGACGAGGAGCGCGCCGAACTCCGCGCGGCCCTGGGCTTTCCCGAACGCTCCCCGATGGAACTCATCGGCCTGCTGCACGCGGCGCTGCTGCGCACCGAGCCCGGGTTCGTCCTTCTGAACGCGGACGAGGGCCGCGCGTACCGCCTCCTCGACCGGCATCCGCGCCCCGGCCTCTGGGAGCCGGTGCTCGCGTCGGGCCGCGCCGGCCTCGCGGCGCTGCGCGACGGCGAGGACGAGGCGTGGCGCGCGACGGAGCAGGATCCCGTACGTCGCCGTCTCGTGCTGCGCGCGGCGCAGTTCGACCGCCGGGACGCGGATCTCCCCCTGTTGCGCCGACTGCTGCGGCAGGAGGCCGGATCGTCGATGACGGACGAACTGCGGCTGGCCGCCGTGCTCGTCGGCCTGGGCGGAAGGCCCGAGGACCTGCCGCTGCTCAACGAGGTGCGCGAGACCGACTTCGACACGGCGTGCGGTCTGGGCGGGATGCCCGCGCCGGACGCCGACGGCCCGGCCCTGCTCGCGTGGGCGCGCGAGCTGGACGAGTCGATGTTCGGCACCGACCCGGCGGACGAACCGCTCGGCACCTGGACCGGTCTGGCGGCGGACCAGGGCCTGACGGAGTACGCGCGCGTCCCGCTCATCCGCCGCCTCGACGAGATCGAGCTGAACCAGGGCCTGCTGCGTGACCCGCGCGATCCGGACCGGCTGAACCCCGGTCCGCTCCGCTCCCTCGCGTACGACTTCGACCGGCTCGGCGACCTGCCCCAGGCGCTGCGCGCCCAGCGTCTGTGCAGTGCGCTGCAGGACACCGCCTGGGACCGGGTGTCATCCCTGCGTGACCTGGCCGAGCTGGAACGCAGGTCCGGCGAGCCGGCGGCGGCGGCCCGCACGCTCGCCCGGCTGCGCGCCGTTCTCGACGCGCCCGACGACACGCTCGCGTACTGGCACCGGGTGAACCTCGGCCGTTTCATCGTCCGCGAACACGAGAGCGTGGCCGAGGCGCTGCGGGACGCCGGCGAGTCCGGGCTCGCGGCGGACCTGTCCGAGGCGGCGAACGGGGTGAGGGCGCGGTTGAGCTCGTAGGCCCGCACGGGCGGCGCGAGGTGAGGGCCCTGCGGCCGCAACCCGTTGACCCGCACCCCGGCTTGGGATGTCCTGGCGCGATGGCAACCGACCTCGCTGCAGAAGCCCTCCGCACCGACCCCCTCGTCCAGCTCACGCTGGACCAGCTCCGCCGCCGCACCAGCGTCAAATGGCGCACCCACCCCGAGGACGTCCTCCCCCTGTGGGTGGCCGAGATGGACGTGCCCCTCGCGCCCGCCGTCGCGGACGCGCTGCGGGCCGCGATCGAGATCGGGGACACCGGTTACGCGCACGGGGACGGATACGCGTTGGCGCTGGCGGATTTCGCGGTCGAGCGGTGGGGCTGGGAGGGGATCGCCGTCGAGCGCACCGCGGTCGTGCCCGATGTGATGCTCGGGATCGTGGAGGTGCTCCGGCTCGTCACGCGGCCCGGCGACGCGGTGGTCGTCTGCTCGCCCGTGTATCCGCCGTTCTACGCGTTCGTACGGCATGACGCGCGCGAGATCGTCGAGGCGCCGCTCGGCGCGGACGGGCGGATCGACCCCGCGGCCCTGGAGGACGCGTTCCGGCGGGCGCGCCAGGGCGGCCGGGGCGCCGCGTTCCTCATGAGCAACCCGCACAATCCGACTGGAGTAGTGCATACCAGGGCGGAACTGGAGACCGTTGCCGAGCTCGCCCGGCGGTACGGGGTGCGGGTGGTCGCGGATGAGATCCACGCGCCGCTGGTGCTGCCCGGTGCCGTCTTCACGCCGTATCTGAGCGTGCCCGGGGCCGAGGACGCCTTCGCGCTGACCTCGGCCTCCAAGGCATGGAACCTCGCGGGGCTCAAGGCGGCGCTCGCCGTCGCGGGCCCGCAGGCCGCCGCCGATCTGGCCCGGCTGCCGGAGGAGGTGAGCCACGGCCCCAGCCATCTCGGGGTCATCGCCCACACCGCCGCGTTCCGCGACGGCACCGGCTGGCTCGACGAACTGCTCACCGGACTCGACGCGAACCGGGATCTCCTGGGCACACTTGTCGCACAGGAACTGCCGGGCGTGCGCTGGCTCCGCCCCGAGGGTACGTATCTCGCCTGGCTCGACTGCACCGCGCTCGGGCTGCACGAGGAGGGTGACGGCCCGGGCATCGTCAGCGAACTGGCCGGACCCGCGAGGATGTTCCTCGACGACGCACGCGTCGCCCTCAGCTCGGGTCATGTCTTCGGGGCCGGCGGCGCGGGCTGCGTGCGGCTCAACTTCGCCACATCACCCGCGGTGCTCCGCGAGGCGCTGGCCAGGATGGGCCGCGCGGTACGGGGCACACGTACGTGAGCGCCATCCGGGCACACGTACGTGACCAGCGCAACAAGCCTGGGCATGACCAAGCCCCGGCGATGTACTAGAGTTATCTCGACATCGAGATATCTGCCAGGCGTGCCGCAGCCGCCACCCCGGTCGAGCCGGTAAGGGTTACCTAACTTAGCCCTACCTTAGCGGACCGGACTCAGGTCGTGGCGGCAGGATGCGGTGGGAACGCGCACATATATGAAGGAGACTGTCGTGTCGGCGAACAGCTTCGACGCCCGCAGCACGCTGCGCGTGGGCGACGAGTCGTACGAGATCTTCAGGCTGGACAAGGTCGAGGGCTCCGCACGCCTTCCCTACAGCCTCAAGGTTCTCCTGGAGAACCTGCTCCGGACCGAGGACGGCGCGAACATCACCGCCGACCACATCCGCGCCCTCGGCACCTGGGACTCGCAGGCTCAGCCGAGCCAGGAGATCCAGTTCACGCCCGCCCGCGTGATCATGCAGGACTTCACCGGCGTGCCCTGTGTCGTCGACCTCGCCACCATGCGCGAGGCCGTCAAGGAGCTCGGCGGCGACCCGAACAAGATCAACCCGCTCTCCCCGGCCGAGATGGTCATCGACCACTCCGTCATCGCCGACAAGTTCGGCACCAACGACGCGTTCGCGCAGAACGTCGAGCTGGAGTACGGCCGCAACAAGGAGCGCTACCAGTTCCTGCGCTGGGGCCAGACCGCCTTCGACGACTTCAAGGTCGTCCCGCCGGGCACCGGCATCGTGCACCAGGTCAACATCGAGCACCTGGCCCGTACGGTCATGGTCCGTAACGGCCAGGCGTACCCCGACACCCTCGTCGGCACCGACTCGCACACCACGATGGTCAACGGCCTGGGCGTCCTGGGCTGGGGCGTCGGCGGCATCGAGGCCGAGGCCGCGATGCTCGGCCAGCCGGTCTCGATGCTCATCCCGCGCGTCGTCGGCTTCAAGCTGACCGGTGAGCTCAAGCCGGGCACCACCGCCACCGACCTCGTGCTCACGATCACCGAGATGCTGCGCAAGCACGGCGTCGTCGGCAAGTTCGTCGAGTTCTACGGCGAGGGTGTGGCCGCCACCTCGCTGGCGAACCGCGCCACCATCGGCAACATGTCGCCGGAGTTCGGCTCCACCGCCGCGATCTTCCCGATCGACGGCGAGACCCTGAACTACCTGAAGCTGACCGGCCGCTCCGAGCAGCAGGTCGCGCTCGTCGAGGCGTACGCCAAGGAGCAGGGCCTCTGGCTCGACCCGGCCGCCGAGCCCGACTTCTCCGAGAAGCTGGAGCTCGACCTCTCCACGGTCGTCCCCTCGATCGCCGGCCCGAAGCGCCCGCAGGACCGCATCGTCCTCGCGAACGCCGCCGAGCAGTTCAAGACGGACGTCCTGAACTACGTCGACACCGCCGACGAGGCGGGCAAGGAGTCCTTCCCGGCCTCCGACGCCCCGGCCTCCTCCAACGGCGTCCCGTCGAACCCGGTCACCGTGACCGCCCCCGACGGCTCGACGTACGAGATCGACCACGGCGCCGTCACCGTCGCCGCGATCACCTCCTGCACCAACACCTCGAACCCGTACGTGATGGTCGCCGCCGCGCTCGTCGCGAAGAAGGCCGTCGAGAAGGGCCTGACCCGCAAGCCGTGGGTCAAGACCACCCTCGCCCCGGGCTCGAAGGTCGTCACCGACTACTTCGACAAGGCGGGCCTGACCCCGTACCTCGACAAGGTCGGCTTCAACCTGGTCGGTTACGGCTGCACCACCTGCATCGGCAACTCGGGCCCGCTGCCCGAGGAGGTCTCGAAGGCCGTCAACGACCACGACCTGGCCGTGACCTCGGTGCTCTCCGGCAACCGCAACTTCGAGGGCCGGATCAACCCCGACGTCAAGATGAACTACCTGGCGTCCCCGCCGCTGGTCGTCGCATATGCCCTCGCCGGCTCCATGAAGGTGGACATCACCACCGAGGCGCTCGGCACCGACCAGGACGGCAAGCCGGTCTTCCTGGCCGACATCTGGCCGACCGAGGCCGAGGTCAACGACGTCGTCGCGAACGCGATCGGCGAGGACATGTTCTCGAAGTCCTACGAGGACGTGTTCGCCGGTGACGCCCAGTGGCAGGCGCTGTCCATCCCGACGGGCAACACCTTCGAGTGGGACGCCGAGTCCACCTACGTCCGCAAGCCCCCTTACTTCGAGGGCATGACGATGGAGACCACCCCGGTCTCCGACATCGCGGGCGCGCGCGTCCTGGCCAAGCTGGGCGACTCGGTCACCACCGACCACATCTCCCCGGCCGGTGCGATCAAGGCCGACACCCCCGCCGGCCAGTACCTCACCGAGCACGGTGTGGCCCGTCGTGACTTCAACTCCTACGGCTCGCGCCGAGGCAACCACGAGGTCATGATCCGCGGCACGTTCGCCAACATCCGCCTGCGCAACCAGATCGCGCCGGGCACCGAGGGCGGCTTCACCCGCGACTTCACCAAGGCCGACAAGCCGGTGTCGTTCATCTACGACGCCTCGCAGAACTACCAGGCCGCCGGCACCCCGCTGGTCATCCTGGGCGGCAAGGAGTACGGCTCCGGCTCGTCCCGCGACTGGGCCGCCAAGGGCACCGCGCTCCTGGGCGTCAAGGCCGTCATCACCGAGTCGTACGAGCGCATCCACCGCTCGAACCTCATCGGCATGGGCGTCCTGCCGCTGCAGTTCCCGGCCGGCCAGAACGCCGACTCCCTCGGCCTGACCGGTGAGGAGACCTTCTCCATCACCGGCATCACCGAGCTCAACGAGGGCACGACCCCGGCGACCGTCAAGGTCACCACGGACACGGGCGTCGAGTTCGACGCGGTCGTCCGTATCGACACCCCCGGCGAGGCGGACTACTACCGCAACGGCGGCATCATGCAGTACGTGCTGCGCAACCTGATCCGCAACTGAGCGATCCGGTAACGCAGTCGGGCCCCCTCTCCCAGCTGGGAGAGGGGGCCCGACCTGCTTACTGCTCCGGCTCGTTGCCTACTGCTTCGGCCAGCCGCCGTACGGCACGGTCAGGATCTCCATCGCGTGCCCCGACGGATCGAGGAAGTAGACACCCTTCCCGCCGTCGTTGGTGTTGTACTCACCAGGGTGGCGCCGATGCGGATCCGCCCAGTGCTCCAGCTTCCGCTCCGCGATCTTCTTGTACGCGGAGTCGAAGACGTCTTCCGAGACGAGGAAGGCGTAGTGCTGCAGCGGGGTGTTCCCGTCGGGGGCGGTGGCGAAGTCCAGCGTCACCCCGTTCTCGAGAACGACGGGGATGAACGGCCCCCACTGGGCGCCGACTTCGAGACCGAGGAGCTCCGCGAAGAACTCCGCGGACACGCGTGCGTCCTGCGACGCGATGATGGTGTGGTTGAACTGCACTGACAAGGTGAATGCCTCCAGAGGCAATCTCCGGCACCTCCATGTCTCACCCAGCCGGTGACCGACACGCGATGCTGCCCAAGATCGTAGGCGGGACCGGCACGCGCTGTCGAGGCAGTTATCGGCCGCCGGACGGCAGGGTCTCGGCCCGCGGTCTCAGCCCGTCGGCGACGGCAGCGGATCCGGGTCGACGTCCGGGGCGTCGGGAGTGTCCGGCTCGCAGACGACCTCGTCACGCGGCGTGTAGTGCGTACGGAACGTCTTGCGGCCGACCTCCTCGCCGCCCTTCACGAGGATCCGGTCGACCTCCACGTCGAAGCCCTCGTACGGCGTCTGCGGCTCGCACTTGTCGCCCTTGCCCTCGACCTTCTTGGGCTCGGTGACGTTGGTGCGCGGCCCCTTCACCGACTTCACCTCGTCGTACTTCTTCGTGCCGAGGAAGGTGATGGTGACGTCGTGGTCGGTGGCGGAGGCCTGGATGTAGATCGCGTGGCCCGAGTCGTTCTGCCAGCGCAGATCGAGCGTGCCCCAGGCCACGGTGGCCTCGCGGCCCTCCGGATAGCGCTCGATGTAGAACGAGTGCGCGCCGTACTCGACGGGCTTGACCCCCGCGAAGAACATCGCGTTGAACATGGTCGTCGCCACCGTCGAGACGCCGCCGCCGGGCGCGCTGTAGTAGCGGCCGTCGAGGATCATCGTGCCGTCGGTGAAGCCGTTCTCCTTGGTGCGCTCGCCGACCGTGCGGTTGAAGGACCACTCCTCGCCGTCCTTCACCACCGTGCCGTTGATCAGTTCGGCGGCCCGCCCGATGTTGATCGTGCGGTACGCGGCCGTCGGGAACTCCACGGTGTACGTGGACACCTTCTCCTTGATCCCCATGTCCTTGATGCCCGCGGCGGTCAGCGCCGGCTGGACCTCCTGGGCCGCGACCTTCCCCGTGCGCGCAGCGCCCTTCTCGGTGAGCAGCGGGAACACGGCGGCCTGAAGGGACTTGGCGTCGATCTTCCGCCCTGGCGTGCCGTCCTGGGTCACCACGACCTGGTCGCCTTCGAGCCGCAGCTTCGCGTCCACGGGTGCGCCGATGGTCTGCTGCAAAGGACGGGACACGTCCGGGTCCTCCAGCAGCCCTTCACCATCCAACTCGGGCTTGAGCGCGCCCTGTTCATCGGCCTTGAGGTCCAGATGCCGTCCGATCACCGCCGGTGCCAGCTTCAGCTCGCTGTCCCCGACCGTGAGCGTGACCGGCCCGGACATCGCGGGCTCTGCGAACTCGTCGACGGCGCGCCGCACTTCGGCCGCGTTCACCTTCGGCCTGGTCTCCTTCGCCGGGAGCTCCACTGCGCTCTGCGCCGGATACCCGGAGCGCAAGGCGCTCAGCGTGCCCTTCTGGTCGAGGGCGATCCCCGTGCGCGGCTCGGTGACCTCCGGCTTGCCGGCCTTGAAGGCGACGGCCCCGTTGCGCTCCTCGCGGTCGTGCTCCTTCGCGAGCGCCCCGATCGCTTCCTTCGCCTTGGCCTCGTCGACCCGGACCACGGGGTCGATCGTGCGCTCATCGCTCCCGAAGAGCCCCGCGATCACGCTCACCGGATTGCGGTCGGTCTCACCTGCCTGCGCGACGGTCGCCGCGGCGTCCACGGAGAGTCCCGCCTCGGCCGGATCCACCTTTGCGGTCTCGTCCCCGATCCGTACGGCCTGCGGCCCCGACCAGTCCTTCCCGCGCTCCCGCTCCAGGCGCTCCTGCGCCTCCGCGGCGCTGAGCCCGCCCAGATCGACCCCCTGCACGGTGGTCCCATCGGGTATCCCCGACCCCTCGGACGCCAGCCCGGCGAGGTACAGCCCGCCGAGGACCACGACCGCGCCGCCCGCGGCGTAGAGGGCGGGGCGGCGTATTCGACGGCGTCCCTCGGCGGGGGAAGGGCCGGGCTCGGGGGCCGGGGGGAGGTCCTGGTCCGACAAGGCGGGCTCCTTGGGGCCGTGAGCTCACGCTCAAGCTCGGAATCGGAATATTCACCCTATAAGCCGCAGATCATGTGCGCGCGCCCGGTCGCGGTCACGTTCTGTGACCTCGACCGGGCGCGCGGACCGGGTGCGGGGGATCCCTAGGAGATCAGCTCAACCTCCGCCACGGTCGCCTCGCCGCCCGCGAAGACCAGCCGGTACTTCGCGTACGACCCCGGATCGGCCACCGAGAAGACCCGCGTCTGCCGGTCCCACGCGAAGGATTCATCCGAGCGCTTGTCGAGGTCGGTCCACTTCGAGCCGTCCGAAGAGCCCTGCAGGACCCAGCCCTTCGGCGCCTTCGCCTTGTCGGCGGAGGTCAGGGTGTACTGGACGGCCTTCGCGCCCTTCGCCGGCACCGGAAGCTCGACCGAGGCCGAAGCCGCCGCCGTCTTCGAGGAGTTGTCGAAGAGCTCGCCCGGACCGGACAGGACGTCGTCGCGCGGCGCCGGCACCTTGTCGTCGCCGGTGATGGAGACCGGCGCCGCGTCACGGCCCGTGCCCCACTTCGACGGCTTCGGGCCCATCGCGAACTCCAGGACCCCGCCCTTCGAGAGCAGCGAGTGGGGGAGCGCGGTCGACGACCACTTCTTCCCGTTCACCCGCAGGCCCTGCACGTAGATGTTGCTCCTGCTGTTCTCCGGAGCCTTGATGACCAGCGTGCGCCCGTTGTCCATGCGCACGGTCATCTTCTCGAACAGCGGTGAGCCGACCGCGTACTCGCCGCTGCCCATCACCAGCGGATAGAAGCCCATCGCGGAGAAGAGGTACCAGGCCGACTGCTCGCCGTTGTCCTCGTCGCCGTGGTAGCCCTGGCCGATCTCGCTGCCCACGTAGAGCCGGGAGAGGACCTCGCGGACCTTCTCCTGGGTCTTCCAGGGCTGCGAGGCCGCGTTGTACATGTACGTGGCATGGTGGGCGACCTGGTTCGAGTGGCCGTACATGCCCATCCGGACGTCACGCGCCTCCGTCATCTCGTGGATGACACCGCCGTACGACCCCTTGAACTCGGGCGACGCCGTCTCCGGGGTGGTGAAGTACGTGTCCAGCTTGTCGCCGAGGCCCTTGCGGCCGCCGTACAGGTTCGCGAGACCGCGGGAGTCCTGCGGGGCCGTGAACGCGTAGCCCCAGCCGTTGGTCTCCGTGTAGTCGTAGCCCCAGATGCGCGGGTCGTACTGGCCCGACGGGACGCGCCAGTCGCCCTTGAGGTCGCGGCCCTGGAAGAAGCCCTTGCTGTCGGTGTCGCCACCGCCCGCGTCCTTGTCGAAGAGCTTCACGTAGTTCTGCGCGCGGTTGAGGAAGTACTCGGACTCCTCCTTGTAGCGCTTCTTCCCGGTCTCGCGGTAGAGCTTCTTGCCCATCTGCGCGATGCCGTAGTCGTTGAGGTAGCCCTCCAGGGACCAGGACAGGCCCTCGTGGGTCTCGGTCGAGGCGTAGCCGAGGAAGGGCGAGGTCTCCATGCCCTTGCGGCCGACGCCCGACGACGGCGGTACGACGGTCGCGTTCTTCAGCGCGGCGTCGTACGCGTCCTTCGCGTCGAAGTCGACGCCCTTGACATAGGCGTCCGCGAAGGCCACGTCCGAGGACGTACCGGTCATCAGGTCCGCGTAGCCCGGCGAGGACCAGCGGGAGATCCAGCCGCCGTCCTTGTACTGCTGGACGAAGCCGTCCACCAGCTCGCCCGCCTTGTCCGGCGTCAGGAAGGAGTACGCGGGCCAGGTCGTGCGGTACGTGTCCCAGAAGCCGTTGTTGACGTACACCTTGCCCTCGACGATCTTCGCGCCGGTCTGCGTCGGGGTGTCGGGTCCCTCCGCGGGCGAGAACGGGCTGGCGTACTTGTACTTCGAACCGACCTTCTCGAAGCCCGAGTTGGGGTACAGGTACAGCCGGTACAGCGACGAGTAGAGCGTCACCAGCTGATCGTGGGTCGCGCCCTCGACCGTCACCCGGCCGAGAATGTTGTCCCACTGCTTCTGGGCCGCGGACTTCACCGCGGAGAACGAACGGCCCGCCGGGATCTCCGCGTCCAGGTTCGCCTTCGCCTGGTCCACCGAGAGCAGCGAGGTCGCGATCCGCATCGTCACCGTGCGGTCCTTGCCCGCGTCGAAGCGGAGGTGGCCCTTCACCCCGGAGGCGGCGCCGCCGGTGACGGGCTTGTCGAAGGTCCCGTACACGAAGAGCCGGGTCGCGCCCGTGGACAGACCGCTCTTCACGTCCGAGTACCCGGTCACGACACCCTTGTCGGTGTCGAGCGTCAGACCCGCCTTGTCCGAGACGTTGTCGAAGACGAGCGAGGCGTTGTCGTCCGGGTACGTGAAGCGCATCAGCGCAGCGTGGTCCGTCGGCGTGATCTCGGACTTGATGCCGTTCGTCGACTTCACCGCGTAGTAGTGCGGGCGCGCGGTCTCGTCCTCGTGCTTGAAGGGCAGCGCCCGCTTGGCACGGTCGAGTTCGGGCGTCCCCGCGTCCTTGGACGGCAGCACCTGGAATGTCTGCCGCTCACCCATCCACGGGCTCGGCTCATGGCTCGCGCTGAACGCCTGGATCGCGGGCAGGTTGTCCGCGTTGTTGCCGCGCGCGTAGTCGTAGAGCCAGCTGAGCGACCCGGCGTTGGTCACCGGAGTCCAGAAGTTGAAGCCGTGCGGAACGGCCGTCGCGGGGAAGTTGTTGCCGCGCGAGAAGCCGCCGCTCGAATTCGTGCCGCGGGTCGTCGAGGCGTAGTCCGAGAGGTGCGAGTACGACCTCTCGGGTGCCCGGGGCGCCAGGGATATGTCGTCGAGCCAGCCGCGGAACTTCGCCGGGCCCTTGGGCGCGTCGTACGCGACGAGGATCCGGTCGACCGTCTTTCCGCGCGCGACCCGGCCGAGGTCGGCGTCCACCTGGTTCCACTGGTTCACATAGAGCCGCTTGGCCTCGGCCTGCCCCTGCGGCGTCAGCTTCCCGCCGTGTTTGTCGACCGCGCCCAGTTCACTGAGGTACGTGCCGTCGGTGAAGGCGAGATCGACGCTGACGGAGGTCGCCGGATACTTGAGATCCGGCTCCTTCTCCGACATCTGCGGGAATATGCGATAGGAGAGCGCTGTATTGCGTTCTATCGCCACATCGACATCGAAGACCTTGTTATACGAATACGCCCTGCCGTCCGGCTTATGCGTACCGGCATAACGCAGCGCCCGTTTCCCGGTGAAGCCCGCGCCGGACTTCGCGGTCGGCGAGCCGCTCGGACCGCGGTCGACGAGGCTCTGCATGTCCTCGTCGACGGGCTGCTGCGTATCACCGTTGGAGAACTGCACATCGGCGAGCTGCAGAATGCCGTCCGCGCCGTTGTTCGCGGTGATGTCGAGGCGGTAGTGCGCGTACGCCGTCCCGTTCTCGAAGGAGTACGTCTTCGTCTGGAAGCGCTCGGCGAAGGTCTCGCCGGTGCGGGTGTCGAGGGTCGTCCACTCCTTGCCGTCCGTGGAGCCCTGGAGCTTCCAGTCCTTGGGGTCGCGCTCGGCGGCGTCGTTGGCCGAAGTCAGCGCGTACGTCACGACCTTGACCGGAGCGTCCAGATCGAACTCGGCCCAGCCGGTGGGGGTGAACGTCAGCCACTTCGAGGACGGTTCGAGGTCGACGAGGTTCTCCTTGACCTCGCCGGACCCCGCGTTCTCCCCGTTCGCCCGCACCTCGGTCACGCGGTCGGTGACATTGCCGGGGATGCCGCTGCTGAAGGCGCCGTCGACCCCGGACGCCTTCTTCTTGCCGTCGGGACCCGTCTCCGGGGTGCTGCGCCAGTCGATCGCCGGCTGGTCGTCCTCGAACGAGGAGCTGAACTCCCGGTCCGCGGCGGGCGCCTGCGGCGGCGCCGCGACCGCAGCGCCCTGACCGGCGACGACCAGCGCGAGGGCACAGGCCGTGCCGAGCAGGGCCAGGGCGCGGGGTGAGCCGGGGACGGTGATGCGGGACGGTCTGCGGTGGTGGGTTTGCGGTGATCTGCGGCCGGATGCCCCGGGCATCAGCATCACTCCCTGACTCTGGACAACGTTGTCAACGTGCGGGACATCGTCCAGTAGGTCGCCAAGTACCCGGTGGTGTCAAGGGTGTTGCAGAGGTGGGCGGGGAGAAAGAGACGGGATTGCGCGCTTACCGCCGACGCGGCCGCGCCGCGTGCTCGTCACGGATGTGGGACGTCAGGGCGATCGACGCGGTCGCGCGCTCGTACGAGAGCTGCGCGACCCGCGCGTACAGGCAGTCGATGATCAGCAGGACCGAGTGCCGGGTGCCGAACGCGCCGTGCCGGAAACTCGTCTCGCCCGAGGCCGACGTGAGGTGGATGTCCGCGGACTGGGCCGCGGGGGAGCGCGGATCGGACGTGATGGCGATCGTGGTCGCCCCGCGCTCGGCGGCGAGCCGCAGGGGGCCGAGCAGTTCGCGGGTACGGCCGGAGTGCGAGAGGCCGATGGCCACGTCCGCGGGGGTGAGCAGGGAGGCCGAGGTCTCCGCGGCGTGCACCTCGCCCCAGTCCCTGGCCTGGCAGCCGATCCCGAAGAGCCGCGCCTCGGCCTCGCGGGCGAGGATGCCGGACTGGCCCACGCCGTAGACGTCGATCCGGCGGGCCTTCGCGAGGGCGTGCGCGGCCCGGTCGAGCGCGGCGCGGTCCAGACGCTCGACCGTGGCGCGCAGGGCCTGCATGTCCGCGTGGGCGATCACGTCGATGACCTGGTCGACGGAGTCGTCGGGGCCGATGTCGGGACCGAGCGGACGGCCCCGCTCGGGCCGGCCGCGGTCGAAGCTCCCCTGTTCCTTGGCCAGTTCGAGCAGCAGCGCCTGATACGAATCGAGGCCGAGCGCCTGGCAGAAGCGGGTGACCGTGGCCTGGGAGGTCCCCGTGCGCCGGCCGAGGTCCGCCGCCGAGGTGTGGGCCAGCGCCGCCGGGTCGGCGAGCACCTGCTCGGCGACCTTGCGCAACGAGGCGGTCAGGCGCGGCAGTTCGGACTGGATCAGGGTGGTGATCACGGTGGGCGACTCGATTCCGTACAGGACCGCGACGGCGGGAGACTCTTGCCAGGGCCCAAATCTAGCAACCACAATGAACTGTGCTGAGTGAATCCATCAACCACGACCTGGCGGCTTCCCCCGACCGGTACGTGCTGCTCGGCCTCGACGTCGGAGGCACCCGGACCCGCGCCTACTGCGCGGATGCGACGGGCCGCCTGATCGGCACGGGCGAGGGCGGGCCCGGGAACCCGCTGTCGGTGAAGCCGGACGATCTCGTACGGCACCTGAGCGCGGCCATGACCGCCGCGGTACCGGCCGGTCTGCGGGGCAAAGTGGCCGCGGTGGCCGGCGGCTTCGCGGGCGGCGGCCCGGGACGCGGGCGCGTCGCGGCGGCCTCGTGCGTGGCGCGCGCCCTGGCGGAACTGGGCTCCGCGGGCGCCGAGATCGAGGTGTACGGCGACGCCGAGGTCGCCTTCGCCTCCGGCGCGGGCGCACCCGCGGACGGGCTCGTGCTCATCGCGGGCACCGGGGCGACCGCGGCGCGGATCGGCGGACGGCGCAGCGTCGATGTCGTGGACGGGCACGGCTGGCTGCTCGGCGACGAGGGAAGCGGCTTCTGGCTCGGGCGCGAAGCCGTGCGCGCCGCCTTGTGGGCGGTGGACGGGCGCGGCCCGGGCGGGCTGCTCGTGGACCGCGTCCTGGAGCGGATCGCCCCTGGCGGAGTGGGGTTCGACGCCTCGCCCGCCGAACGGCACCGGCTGCGCGACGTGATCGCGAACTGGGCGTACGCGCGGCCGCCGGCCGCCCTGGGGGCGCTGAGTCCGCTGGTGACCGAGGCGGCGGGCGACGGCGATCCGGCGGCTCTCGCGCTCCTCGACCACGCGGCCGACGAACTGGCCGACAAGCTCACCGCGTTGGATGCGCGGCCCGGTGAACTGCTCGTCGCGACCGGGGGATTGATCGGTCCCGGTGGGCCGCTGGCCGCCCGGCTCGCCGTGCGCGTGGAGTCGATGGGCCTTCGTATGGAGGCCGTTCGGGACGGCGGTGCGGGAGCGGTGGCGTTGGCGGGACTCTTGACGCACTGAGCAGGGCTGGTTCATCGTTTCAGTGATTTCAATGAACTCTGGTTCAGTCAACCGAACGATGAGAGTGGGAAACCGTGGCCGTCACCGACCATCAGGACGCCGGGCGGATCAGCGCGCGCCTCTTCGCGGACGAGGCGAGTGCCTCCCTCGACGCGGCGATCGACGCCAACCAGAACGCGGTGCGCGCGGCGGCCCGGCTCTTCGCGGACTGCGTGGCGGCCGACGGAGTCATCCACGCCTTCGGCACCGGCCACTCGCAGGCCACCGCCCTGGAGATCTCCGGGCGCGCGGGCGGCCTCGTCCCCACCAACCGCATCGGCCTCGCCCAGCTCGTGCTGCTCGGCGGCGAGGACCGCGCGGTCCTGGACGACCCGCTGCTCGAACGCCGGCCCGGGCTCGCCGCCAGGCTCTATGAGTTGAACACACCCCGCCCGCAGGACCTCTTCGTGATCATCTCCAACTCGGGGGTCAACAACTCCATCGTGGACCTGGCCCAGTTGGTGACCGAGAAGGGGCACCCCTTGGTCGCGATCACGTCGATGGCGCACACGAACTCGGTCCCTGCGCTGCACCCCAGCGGCAAGCGTCTCGCCGATCTGGCGGACGCGGTCCTCGACAACTGCGCCCCCTCCGGCGACGCGATCCTTCCCCTCCCGGGCGGTGGCGGACTGTGCGGCGTCTCCACGCTCACGTCCTCGACCCTGGCCCAGATGGTGGTCGCGGAAGCCGTCGCTCTCCTTCTTGCCGAAGGGCACGACGTCCCCGTCTACATCTCCGCGAACCTCCCGGGCGGCTTCGAACGCAACGCGAAGCTTGAGGCGCTTTATGAGGGGCGACTGCACCGGGGCGGGTTCTGACCCGCCGTTGAACGGTACGCGCTGGTGGGGCGTGGGGAACGACTCCGGAATGCTTCATTCCGCGGCTGGGCGCTCACTGCGCTCGATGTCAGTGAGGTCTCAACTCAGGAAAGACTGACATCCAATCTGCATTCGATCTTGCCCACTTGAAGGGAAGTGGACTATACCTGTCGGCGTCCGAGCATCCTGCGGAAGCGGGTGCGAGGCGGGGGGAGCGAAGGGCTGAAAAGTCCCAGCGTCAACAGTTCACCCCCCTCAATAAATGCAGCAGCACTTACAGCTTCAGCTGTTCGCGTACGCAGGTGGATTCCGCTGTTCCGGCTGAAACCACGAAGACCGAATCGATCAGTGAGGATGCAGAGATGACGACTCGTAAGGGGTCTCTTGACAGGCGCATGTTCCTGCGCGGCGCGATCGCGGCAGCGGCCACGGCGTCCATGGCGACGGCGTGCGGCTCTCCCTCCTCGGGCAACGACGAGAAGAAGCCGACGGGCAAGGCCTCGGCCAAGAACCCGTTCGGTGTCGCCAAGAACTCCAAGGTCGAGGCGGCCATCTTCGACGGCGGTTACGGTGTCGACTACGTCGAGTTCGCCAACACCGTCATCGGCAGCCAGATCGCCGGTGTCAAGGTCGACGTGAAGCCCGTCGTCGACATCGCCCCGCAGCTCCAGCCCCGCTTCGTCGGCGGCAACCCGCCGGACCTCATCGACAACTCCGGTGAGGACCAGATCGGCTTCCTGGGCATTCTCGACCAGCTCGAGGAGCTCGACGACGTCTTCGAGGCGAACACCTACGAGGGCAAGAAGATCGCCGACATCGTCTACCCCGGCGTCAAGGACCCCGGCACGTTCAAGGACAAGTTCGTCGCGCTCAACTACGTGATGACGGTCTACGCGGTCTGGTACTCCAAGACCCTGTTCGAGGCGAACGGCTGGACCCCGCCGAAGACGTGGGACGAGGCGTACGAGCTCGGCAAGAAGGCCAAGGAGAAGGGCAAGTACCTCTTCGTCCACGGCAAGGAGGCCGCGACCTACTACCGCACGCTCCTGATCGACTCGGCGATCAAGGAGGGCGGCGACGAGGTCCGGATCGCGCTGGGCAACCTGGAGAAGGACTGCTGGTCGCACCCGGCCGTCAAGGGCGTCGTCGACGTCATGGAGAAGATGGTCAAGGAGAAGATGTTCGTCCCCGGCGGCTCCGGAACCCAGTTCCAGAAGGCGCAGGCGATCTGGAGCAACGACCAGAAGGCGCTGCTCTACCCGTCCGGTGGCTGGATCGAGAACGAGATGAAGAAGGCCACCAAGGACGACTTCCAGATGACCGGCTTCCCGTCGATGACGCTCACCGACAAGCCGAAGATCGCCTACGAGGCGCTTCGTGCGGCCGCGGGCGAGCCCTACATCGTTCCCAAGCAGGGCAAGAACCCGGCCGGTGGCAAGGAGGTCCTGCGGGCGATGCTGTCCGAGAAGGCCGCCGCCAACTTCTCGAAGACGAAGCTCGCCCCGACGATCGTCAAGGGCACGGTGCCCGCCGACGGTTACGGCTCCACGGCCCTCGTCTCGCAGACGACGATGCTCGAGGCTGCCGGCGAGAACATCTTCAACTACACGTTCGTCGAGGCGTACGGCATGAACACGGACCAGCTGGTGCCGTGGAACTCCTTCCTCTCGGGCGACATCGACGGCAAGGGTCTGATCGCGGCTCTGCAGAAGATCTCGGACAAGATCCGCGAGGACGACTCCATCGAGAAGATCAAGGTCAGCTAGCAGCGCGATGAGTGACACGATCACCAAAACCGATGCCACGGGCGGCCGGCTCACGTCGGCCGCCCGCGGCGGGCGTCCTCGGCGCCGCAAGCTCACCTTCGACCGGGTGACGTTCTACCTCGCGTTCCTCGGCATACCCGTGGCGGTCTTCGCGACGTTCGTCCTGTATCCGTTCCTGCAGGCGATCTACTGGGCGATGACCGACTGGCGTGGCTACAGCCCCGACTACAACTTCGTCGGTCTCGACAACTTCACCAAGATGTTCGAGGACGACATCTTCCTGAAGGCGCTGCGCAACGTCGCGCTGCTGGCGGCCGTCGTACCGCTGGTGACGCTGACCCTCGCCCTCGGGGTCGCCGTGGCCGTCACGCTGGGCGGGCCCAGCAAGGGGCCGGTCCGGGGTATCCGGGGAGCCTCGTTCTACCGGATCATCTCGTTCTTCCCGTACGTCGTACCGGCGATCATCGTCGGTCTGATCTGGGCCCAGATGTTCGACCCGAACGCCGGCCTGCTCAACGGCATCCTCAACGGGCTCGGCCTCGACATGGAGGCGTTCGCCTGGCTCGGCGAGAAGTCGACGGCGATGCCTTCCCTGATGTTCGTGTTCGTCTGGGGCCTCGTCGGGTTCTACGCGGTGCTCTTCATCGCCGCGATCAAGGGAGTTCCCGCCGAGCTGTACGAGGCGGCCAGGATCGACGGCGCCGGCCGGTTCCGTATGACGATCTCGGTCACCCTGCCGTCGATCCGGGACAGCGTGCAGACGGCGTACATCTACCTCGGCATCGCCGCGCTGGACGCCTTCGTCTTCGTCCAGGCGATGCTGCCGAACGGCGGTCCGGACAACTCGACGCTCACGATCAGCCAGCACCTGTTCACCACCGCGTTCCGCAAGGGGCAGTTCGGCTACGCCACCGCGATGGGTGTCGTGTTGGCCGTCGTCACCCTGGTGTTCGCGGCGCTGGTGTTCGCCGTGAACCGCCTGACCGGTGGTGGCGAGGAAAAAAGCAACGCGCGTGGGTTCAAGGCTCGGCGTGCCGCAGTCAAGGGAGGTGCTCAGTGAGCGCCACAGCCGCCGACCGGAAACTCGTGGCCGACCGGAGGCTGGTGAGCAGGTCCAACAGCAGCGACCGCCGGTTCGCCGCGATCTCGCACACCATGCTCACGATCTGGTCCGTGGTCGTGATCGTGCCCATCCTGTGGGTGGTGGTGTCGTCGTTCAAGACGACCAAGGAGATCCTCGCGTCGCCGTTCTCGCTTCCCGAGACGTGGCGGTTCGAGAACTACGCGAACGCGTGGTCCGACGCCAGTATCGGGAAGTACTTCCTGAATTCGGTGATCGTCGTTGTCTCCGCCCTGGTCCTCGTCATGCTGCTTGGCGCGATGTGCGCGTACATCCTGGCCAGGTTCCAGTTCCCGGGACGCCGGCTGATCTATTACACGATGCTGGCCGGACTGACCTTCCCGGTCTTCCTCGCGATCGTGCCGCTGTTCTTCCAGCTGCAGAACCTCGGGCTGCTCAATACGCGTCTGGGGCTGATCCTCACCTATGTCGCGTTCGCGCTGCCGTTCACGATGTTCTTCCTCTATTCGTTCTTCCGGTCACTGCCGCATGACGTCTACGAGGCGGCACTGATCGACGGCGCCGGTGACTGGCGGGCGTTCTTCCAGGTGATGCTGCCGATGGCCAAGCCGGGCATGGCCGCGGTGGCGATCTTCAACTTCCTGGGTCTGTGGAACCAGTTCCTGCTGCCGGTGGCACTCAACACCGACCAGGACAACTGGGTGCTGACCCAGGGGATGGCCGCCTACGCGTCCTCGCAGGTCTACGGCATCGACTACGGGGCGTTGTTCGCGGCGATCGTGGTCACGGTCGTACCGGTACTGATCGTGTACATCATCTTCCAGCGCCGGATCGCCGGTTCGGTGTCGCAGGGCACCTTCCGCTGACGTCTCCTGCCGGACCGCCCGACCGCCCGACTGCCCGCCGAGGCCGACCTCGGCGGGCAGTCGTCGTTCCACGTGGCAGGCTGGCCCCGTGCGCATCCTCGTCACCGGCGGCGCCGGATTCATCGGTTCCCATTACGTCCGTACGCTCCTGGGGCCCGACTCACCGGCTCCCGGCGTCGAGCTCACGGTCCTCGACGCCCTCACCTACGCGGGCCGCCGGGCCAACCTCCCCGCCTCCGGGTTCACCTTCGTACGGGGCGACGTCTGCGACGCCCGCCTCCTCGACGAACTGGCCGCCGGTCACGACCACCTCGTCCACTTCGCGGCCGAGTCGCACGTCGACCGGTCGATCGAGGACGCGGCCGCGTTCATCCGTACGAACGTGCTCGGCACCCAGACCGTCCTCGACGCGGCCCTGCGCCACGGCCGGCGGGTCGTCCTGGTCTCCACCGACGAGGTGTACGGCTCGGTCGCCGCCGGAGCCTGCGCCGAGGACGCGCCACCGCGTCCCAGCTCGCCCTACAGCGCGAGCAAGGCCTCCGCCGAACTGCTCGCCCTGGCCCAGCACCGCACCCATGGCCTCGACGTGACGATCACACGCGGCACCAATACATACGGTCCGCATCAGTACCCGGAGAAGATCATCCCGCTCTTCACGGCCCGGCTGCTGCGCGGCGAACGCGTCCCCTTGTACGGCGACGGGCGGCAGGTCCGCGACTGGCTGCACGTCGACGACCACGTACGCGCCGTCGACCTGGTGCGCCGCGAGGGCCGGTCCGGTGCCGTCTACAACGTGGCCGGCGGGGTGGAACTGTCCAACCGCGAGCTGACCGGGCGGCTGCTCGCGCTGCTCGGCGCGGGCTGGGACCGCGTCGCGTACGTACGGGACCGGCCGGGGCACGATCTGCGGTACGCGGTCGATGACTCCAGGATCCGAACGGAGCTCGGCTTCCGCCCCGTGATCGACTTCACCGACGGCCTCAAGGAGACGGTCGAGTGGTACGCACGGCACCGCGACTGGTGGGAGACGGGGCCGGAGGGCGCCTGACGGGGCACGGCCGAGTGTGCCGCGGCTTCAGGAGTGCGCGCGGCAGAACCCGCGCACGGCCCGGTTGAACGCCTCGGGCCGTTCCAGACTGCTGACGTGCCCCGCACCAGGGATCACGACCAGCTCGGCCTGGGGGATCGCATCCCGGAACTGCCGCGCGACGGCCAGGGGCGAGCGCACGTCCTCCTCTCCCCAGACCAGCAGGGTGGGCACCGACACGGCGGGCAGGAGGTCCCGCTGGTCGGTCCCGGCCATGAGGGCGAGCTGGGTCCGCAGGGTTTCCGGGCGTACGGCGGCCGCCATCGCGTCCAGGAGCGGTACGTACGCGGCGGGCGGCTCACCGGCGAACAGCCCGGGCACGGCCGGATCGAACGCTCCGGGCGGCGCGGCGAGCGTACGGCGCGCGCCCTCGACCCGGGCCCGCACCTCTTCCGCCGGCAGGGACCCCTTCCAGCCCGCGTAGGTGTCGGCAAGGATCAGCGTCGTCGTGAGGTCCGCATACCGGCGGTAGAACTCCAGGGCCAGGGTCCCGCCCCAGGACAGGCCGGCGATGTGCGCCGGACCGAGCCGCAGCGACTCCACGACCGCGGCGAGGCAGGACGCGTAGTCCGCGAGGCCGAAGGACCCGGGGAGGTCGGATGAGCGGCCCGCGCCCGGCTCGTCCCAGGCCACGACCGTGAACTCGTCCGCGAGCGCCTCGCGTTGCGGCTGCCAGAGGCGGGCGTCGTCCCCCGCACCATGCAGGAACACCACGGGCGGTCCCTCGCCCACCCGGTCGTAGGCGATCTCCAGCCCGTTGACCTGCACGGTCGTCATGACGTCAGCCTAGGACCGCCCGCTTTCGCTGTCGCGACGCCGGGCACGGACCGGACGGCAGGGGCACGGACTGCAGGGTCCGTACGACGTCTCGATTGCGTATCGGATGAGCGGCCCCGCGCTCGTCCTTCACCACTTCACAGGCCCCCACAGGCGCATGCTCCGGCCCTCGTGGACGGTTCGTGACACCGCGGAGAGGCCCATGTCCCTTTCTTTCAAGGGGTTGACGGGGCTCACCCCATCAGGCTGAGCTTAGAGTTCAAGAGTTGGACAGAGTCGGGGTCTCAGTGAAGCGGCCCCGGCAAGGGAGGTCGTCGTGCAGACTCCGGGGTCGCAGTCGTCGCTGCACCGGGCCAATCTCGAGCGGGTCGTCAGGGCCGTGCGGATGGCAGGCTCACTCACCCAGGCCGAGATCGCCAGGACGACGGGCCTCTCGGCGGCCACGGTCTCGAACATCGTGCGTGAACTCAAGGACGGCGGAACCGTCGAGGTCACCCCCACATCGGCCGGTGGCCGCCGGGCCCGCAGCGTCTCGCTCAGCGGGGACGCGGGCCTGGTCGTCGGCGTCGACTTCGGGCATACGCATCTGCGGGTCGCGATCGGCAACCTCGCGCACCAGGTGCTCGCCGAGGAGTCCGAACCGCTCGACGTGGACGCGTCCTCGGCGCAGGGCTTCGACCGGGCGGAGGTCCTGGTCAGCCGGCTGATCGAGGCCACCGGGGTGGACCGTTCCAAGGTCGCGGGCGTGGGGCTCGGCGTGCCGGGCCCGATCGATGTGGAGTCCGGGACCCTCGGCTCCACCTCGATCCTGCCGGGCTGGCAGGGCATCAACCCCGCGCAGGAGCTCTCCGCGCGCCTCGGCGTCCCGGTCTCCGTGGACAACGACGCGAACCTGGGCGCGCTGGGCGAGCTGGTCTGGGGGAGCGGGCGCGGGGTCAAGGACCTCGCGTACATCAAGGTCGCCAGCGGGGTCGGGGCCGGTCTCGTGATCAACGGGGAGATCTACCGCGGGCCCGGCGGCACCGCCGGCGAGATCGGGCACATCACGCTCGACGAGTCGGGCCCGGTGTGCCGCTGCGGCAACCGCGGCTGTCTGGAGACCTTCGCCGCCGCGCGCTACGTCCTGCCGCTGCTGCAGTCCAGCCACGGCACCGACCTCACCATGGACAAGGTCGTCGCGCTGGCGCGCGAGGGGGACCCGGGCTGCCGCCGGGTGATCTCGGACGTGGGCCGGCACATCGGAAGCGGTGTGGCGAACCTGTGCAATCTGCTCAACCCGTCGCGGGTGGTGCTCGGCGGGGATCTCGCCGAGTCCGGAGAGCTGGTGCTGGCGCCGATCCGCGAGTCGGTGGGCCGCTACGCCATCCCCAGCGCCGCCCGTCAACTGTCCGTGCTTCCCGGGGCACTTGGCGGCCGCGCCGAGGTGCTCGGCGCCCTGGCGCTCGCGCTCAGCGAGATGGGTGATTCGACCCTGATCGACCAGGCGGCCGAGGCTTCGGGCGGTGGCGGCGAACTGCGTGAGGCACCCGCACCCGCCTTCACTTAGATAACGAATGGCACCGTTGTCATCTCGTTAAGTATTAACTCCTTGACGCTGGCAACAGGGCCGAGTTGACTCACTGCCACCTCGGCCGCAACGACGCGGCCTCGTCAGGGAGGTTTCCCCAGTGAATACGCGTATGCGTCGTGCCGCCATAGCCATCGCTTCCACCGCCATGGCCGTCTCTCTCGCCGCCTGCGGCAGTGCGGCCGAGTCCGGCGACAAGGCCGACGAGTCGAAGGGCAACAAGACCAAGGGTGACGACATCACCGTCGGTCTGCTGCTGCCCGAGAACCAGACGGCCCGCTACGAGAAGTTCGACAAGCCCATCATCGAGGAGCAGATCGGCAAGCTCACGAATGGCAAGGGCAAGGTCGAGTACCTGAACGCCAAGCAGGACGCGACCGTCCAGTCGCAGCAGATCGACACGATGATCACCAAGAAGGTCGACGTGCTGATCCTGGACGCGGTCGACTACAAGGCCGTCGCCAGCGGCGTGAAGAAGGCCAAGGAGGCCGGCATCCCGGTCGTGGCCTACGACCGCCTGGCCGAGGGCCCGATCTCCGCCTACACCTCGTTCGACAACACCGAGGTCGGCAAGACCCAGGGCGAGGCGCTGCTCAAGGCCCTTGGCGACAAGGCCAAGGACAGCACCATCGTCATGATGAACGGCTCCGTCACCGACCCGAACGCCAAGCAGTTCAAGGACGGCGCGCACTCCGTCCTCGACGGCAAGGTCAAGAAGATCGGGAAGGAGTACGACACCAAGGAGTGGAAGCCGGAGAACGCCAACGCCAACATGGAGGGCGCCATCTCGGCCCTCGGCAAGGACAACATCGCCGGCGTCTACTCCGCGAACGACGGCATGGCGGGCGGCATCATCACCGCCCTCAAGGGTGCCGGTCTCGACAAGCTCCCGCCGGTCACCGGTCAGGACGCCGAACTCGCCGGTGTGCAGCGCATCATCACCGGTGAGCAGTACATGAGCGTCTTCAAGTCCTACCCGCAGGAGGCCGAGACCGTCGCCAAGATGGCCGTCTCGATCGCCAAGACGGGCAAGCTGGACGAGGCCGGCCTCGACACCAGCACAGTCGACAGCGGCACCGACAAGGGCATCCCGTCCGTGATCGTCCCGGTGGTCTCCCTCACGCAGGAGAACATCAAGGAGACGGTCATCGACCAGAAGTACTACACGCTGGACGAGATCTGCACGGCCAAGTACAAGGCCGCCTGCGACAAGCTCGGCCTGAAGTAGTCGCTCCGGCGGGCCGCACGGGCCCGCCGGACAACTCCCCAGTTCCCTGCGGGACTTGCGCACCGCACCATGGCGCGCTCCCGTGGAAGCACGTCCGGCGCCCCGCCGCCGACAGCCCCGCAAGCTCAACGGCGGGGCGCCGGACGGAACACCCCTCACTCCTCTGTACAACCTCCCGCCGGGGTCAGGCTCGGGCGGCGAAGGAGATGGTTCACGTGTCCGCTACGCCCGTGCTGGCGTTGCGCGGGGTCTCCAAGCGATTCGGTGCCGTGCAGGCGCTCACCGAGGTAGAGCTTGAGGTCCACGCCGGCGAGGTGGTCGCCCTGGTCGGCGACAACGGTGCCGGAAAGTCCACCCTGGTCAAGACGATCGCCGGTGTGCACCCCATCGACGACGGTGTCATCGAGTGGGACGGCAGTCCGGTCAAGGTCAACAAGCCGCACGACGCCCAGGACCTGGGCATCGCGACCGTCTACCAGGACCTCGCGCTGTGCGACAACATCGACGTCGTCGGCAACCTGTTCCTGGGCCGTGAGATCCGCCGCCGCGGCGTGCTCGACGAGGTCGAGATGGAGCGCCGCTCGCGTGAACTCCTGCAGACCCTGTCGATCCGCATCCCCAGCGTCCGGATCCCCGTCGCCTCGCTCTCCGGCGGTCAGCGCCAGGTCGTGGCCATCGCCCGCTCCCTCCTCGGCGAGCCCAAGCTGGTCATCCTGGACGAGCCCACCGCGGCCCTCGGCGTCGAGCAGACCGCGCAGGTCCTCGACCTCGTCGAGCGGCTGCGCGAGCGCGGCCACGCGGTCATCCTCATCAGCCACAACATGGCCGATGTGAAGGCCGTCGCGGACAAGGTCGCCGTCCTGCGGCTCGGCCGCAACAACGGTGTGTTCGAGGTCGCCACGACCTCACAGGAAGAGATCATCTCCGCCATCACCGGCGCCACGGACAACGCCGTGACCCGCCGTGCGGCGCGCAGCAACGTGGAGGCTCAGAAGTGAGCATCGACAAGACGGACCAGGTGAAGACCCCCGTCGACGCCCCTGCCGCAGCCCCCGACGCCGTGGCCGCAGTCGACCCCCGTCTCCTCGTGCGCGAGCAGGGATTCGCGGGCTACATAGGCGAGTTCAAGCGCAAGGTGCGCGGCGGCGACCTGGGCGCCATGCCCGTCGTCGTGGGCCTGATCGTCATCTGTGCGATCTTCCAGAGCCTGAACTCGTCGTTCCTCGGCGTCGAGAACCTCGACAACATCTTCGTCGCCATGGTGGCCACCGGCATGATGTCGGTCGGCATCATCTTCGTGCTGCTGCTCGGCGAGATCGACCTGTCGATCGGCTCGGTCAGCGGCGTGTCCGGCGCGATCATGGCCGTGATGACCGTCTCGCACGGCATGAACGAGTGGCTCGCCGTCCTGACCTCGCTCGTCGGCGGTGCGCTCATCGGCGCGATCCACGGCTTCTTCTTCGCCCGCATCGGAGCGCCCGCCTTCGCCGTCACCCTGGCCGGACTGCTGTTCTGGAACGGCTTCATGCTCCAGCTCCTGGGCGCCAACGGCACGATCAACATCGACGGCGACGGCGTGGTCGGCAAGCTCACCACGTACTACTTCTCCGATGTCGCCGCCGCCTACGGCCTCGCGGTCCTCGCGGTCGCCGGCTACTTCCTCTCGGCCTTCTTCGGGGCCCGCCGCCGCGAGGCCGCGGGGATCCCCTCGCGCCCGCTCAGCGAGATCATCCTGCGGACGGCGCTGCTCGCGGTCGCCGTGTTCGGCGTCGCGGTCATCTTCAACCAGTACAAGGGCCTGCCCCTCGCGGTGCTGCTCTTCGCGATCGTCCTCGTCGGCACGGACTTCCTGCTCCGCCGCACCGGGTACGGCCGCAAGGTCCAGGCGCTGGGCGGCAGCGTCGAGGCCTCGCGCCGCGCGGGCATCAACGTCACGGCGATCCGGGTCTCCGTCTTCGCCATCGCGGGCTTCTTCGCGGCGGTCGGCGGTCTCTTCTGGGCCTCCAAGATCGCTGCGGCCAACCAGAGCGCCGGCGCCGGTGACCTCCTGATGAACGTCATCGCCGCGGCCGTCATCGGCGGCACCAGCCTCTTCGGCGGCCGGGGCCGCACCTGGAACGCCCTGCTCGGTGTCCTGGTGATCACCTCGATCCAGTACGGACTCGCGCTGGAGGGCATCGCGCCCGCGATCCAGCAGATGATCACCGGTGGTGTCCTCCTGGTCACCGTCGTGATCGACGCCGTCACCCGTAAGACCCAGAAGTCGGCGGGCCGCGCGTAACCCGTCTCACACCCGAGCCCGGCTCCCCTGGTGGGCGCCGGGCTTCGGTGCGCAGGTGCGCAGGTGCGCAGGTGCGCAGGTGCGCAGGTGCGCAGGCGCGCGGGTGGACGGTGCGAGCCGCGCAACCTTCACCCGCACGCCCGCGTCCCTCCCCATACGCACCGGCCCGCTTACCAGCCGTAACCGCACCCTCGTACCGCCGAACGCGTGACACACCCGACGGCGCCTTCCGGGAGCGGAACATTAGACTCGACAGACCCGGCACTGCTCGAACAGCTCGACCGAAACACAACGCTAGGAGGCACGGGTGGGTTTGCTGACCCGTATCAAGGGGCCGCGCGACCTGGACCGGCTCAGCCATGAGCAGCTGGACCAGCTGGCCGCTGAGATCCGGACCTTCCTCGTCGACGCGGTCTCCAAGACCGGCGGCCACCTCGGCCCGAACCTCGGAGTCGTCGAGCTCACCATCGCCCTGCACCGCGTGTTCGAGTCCCCGAGGGACAGGGTGCTGCTCGACACCGGCCACCAGAGCTATGTGCACAAGCTGCTCACGGGCCGCCAGGACTTCTCGAACCTGCGCGCCAAGGGCGGCCTGTCCGGCTACCCCTCGCGCGCCGAGTCCGAGCACGACGTCATCGAGAACAGCCACGCCTCCACGGTCCTCGGCTGGGCCGACGGTCTGGCCAAGGCGAACGAGGTCCTCGGCAAGGACGACCACGTCGTCGCCGTGATCGGCGACGGTGCGCTCACCGGCGGCATGGCCTGGGAGGCGCTGAACAACATCGCCGCCGCCAAGGACCGCCCGCTCGTGATCGTCGTCAACGACAACGAGCGCTCGTACGCCCCCACCATCGGCGGCCTCGCCAACCACCTCGCCACGCTGCGGACGACGGACGGCTACGAGCGCTTCCTGTCCCGTACCAAGGACCTCCTGGAGAAGACGCCCGTCGTCGGGCGGCCCCTCTACGAGACGCTGCACGGCGCCAAGAAGGGCCTCAAGGACTTCATCGCCCCGCAGGGCATGTTCGAGGACCTCGGCCTCAAGTACGTCGGCCCGATCGACGGCCACGACATCCAGGCTCTCGAGTCGGCGCTGCAGCGCGCCAAGCGCTTCGGCGGCCCGGTGATCGTGCACTGCCTCACCGAGAAGGGCCGCGGCTACCAGCCCGCCGTCCAGGACGAGGCCGACCGCTTCCACGCCGTCGGCGTCATCCACCCCGACACCGGTCTGCCGGTCGCCGCGTCCGGCGCCGACTGGACCAGCGTCTTCGGCGACGAGATGGTCGAGCTCGGCAAGGAGCGCAAGGACATCGTCGCCATCACGGCGGCCATGCTGCAGCCGGTCGGCCTGAAGAAGTTCGAGACCGCGTTCCCGGACCGGATCTTCGACGTCGGCATCGCCGAGCAGCACGGCGCGGTCTCCGCCGCCGGTCTGGCCACGGGCGGTCTGCACCCGGTCTTCGCGGTGTACGCGACCTTCCTCAACCGCGCCTTCGACCAGCTGCTCATGGACGTGGCCCTGCACAAGTGCGGTGTCACCTTCGTGCTCGACCGGGCCGGTGTCACCGGCACGGACGGCGCCTCGCACAACGGCATGTGGGACATGTCGATCCTGCAGTGCGTCCCGGGCCTGCGCCTGGCCGCACCGCGCGACGCCCAGCAGCTCCGCGCGCAGCTGCGCGAGGCCGTGCACGTCGACGACGCCCCGACCGTCGTGCGCTTCTCCAAGGGCCTGGTCGGCCCGGCGGTGCCCGAGGTGGGCAAGGTCGGCGGCATGGACCTGCTGCGCAAGGCCGGCACCGACCGGCCCGACGTCCTCCTGGTCTCCGTGGGCGCCCTCGCCCCGATGTGCCTGGAGATCGCCTCGCTCCTCGACAAGCAGGGCATCTCGACGACCGTGGTCGACCCCCGCTGGGTCAAGCCGGTCGACGAGGCGCTCGCCCCGCTCGCCGAGCAGCACCGCGTCGTCGTCACCGTCGAGGACAACGGGCGCGCGGGCGGCGTCGGCTCCGCCATCGCCCAGGCCCTGCGCGACGCGGGCGTGGACGTACCGCTGCGCGACTTCGGCATCCCGCCGCGCTTCCTCGACCACGCCTCCCGCAAGGAGGTCATGGCCGAGATCGGTCTGACGGCGCCGGACATCGCCCGCCAGGTCACCGGCCTCGTCTCGAAGCTCGACGGACGGTTCGAGAGCCCCGCACGCACCGACGCCGTGGAGCCCGCCCGCGACTAGGGCCCGTCCCAGGCATGATCCGCCGGACAGGCCCTAGCGTCCCGTCACCCCGCGTCACCCCGGCCCGGCCGGACCGCCCTTAACGGGTGGTCCGGCCGGGCCTTTCGTGTGACTTCGGGCCCGGCAGCCGTTACCCGCGGCCTCCGCCTCCCGATCATGTCCCTCGACACGAGCGCAGGGAGGCACACCGGTGACCACACCGCAGGACACACGTAACGCCGACGGCGGAATGTTCCGTACGAAATCCGTCGAGCAGTCCATCCGGGACACCGAGGAGCCGGAGCACGCACTCAAGAAATCACTCTCGGCCCTCGACCTGACGGTCTTCGGCGTCGGAGTCATCATCGGCACCGGCATCTTCGTCCTCACCGGCAAGGTCGCCAAGGAGAACGCGGGCCCGGCCGTCGCGCTCGCCTTCGTGGTGGCCGGTCTGGTCTGCGCCCTCGCCGCGCTCTGCTATGCGGAGTTCGCCTCGACCGTCCCCGTCGCCGGATCGGCGTACACCTTCTCGTACGCCTCCCTCGGCGAGCTGCCCGCCTGGATCATCGGCTGGGACCTGATCCTGGAGATGGCGCTCGGCTGCGCGGTGGTCGCCGTCGGCTGGTCGGGCTATGTGCGCTCACTGATGGACACCGCCGGGCTGCATCTGCCCGACGCCCTGACCGGCACCCATGACGGCAACTTCGGCTTCGACATCCTCGCCTGCGCGCTCGTGCTGCTCCTGACCGGGATCCTGATCGCCGGCATGAAGCTGTCCTCGCGGGTCACGGCCGTGGTCGTGGCCATCAAGGTCACCGTCGTCCTGATCGTGATCGTCGTCGGTGCCTTCTTCATCACGGGCTCCAACTACAAGCCCTTCATCCCGCCGTCGCAGCCGGTCGAAGCAGGCAGCGGGCTCGCCGCGCCCCTGATCCAGACGATCTTCGGCTGGGCGCCCACCAACTTCGGCGTGATGGGCATCTTCACCGCGGCCGCCGTCGTCTTCTTCGCGTTCATCGGCTTCGACATCGTCGCGACCGCCGCCGAGGAGACCAAGAACCCGCAGCGCGACGTCCCGCGCGGCATCCTCGGCTCGCTGCTCATCTGTACCGTGCTCTACGTCCTGGTCTCGATCGTCGTGACCGGTATGCAGAAGTACACCGAACTCTCCACGGACGCCCCGCTCGCGGACGCCTTCAAGGCCGTCGGCCACCCCTTCTGGGCGGGCCTGATCAGCTTCGGCGCCGCCGTCGGTCTGACGACGGTCTGCATGATCCTGCTCCTGGGCCAGACCCGCGTCTTCTTCGCGATGAGCCGCGACGGCCTGCTGCCCCGCCAGTTCTCCGTCGTCCACCCCCGCTTCCGCACCCCGTACCGCTCGACGATCCTGCTCGGCGTGATCGTCGCGATCGTCGCGGGCTTCACCTCGATCGACGTGCTCGCCGAACTCGTCAACATCGGCACGCTGTTCGCCTTCGTCGTGGTCGCCATCGGCGTCGTCATCCTGCGCAAGAAGCGCCCCGACCTGCCGCGCTCCTTCCGCACCCCGCTGGTCCCCGCGCTCCCGATCCTCTCGGTCGCCGCCTCGGTCTGGCTGATGCTCAACCTGACGGCCGAGACCTGGCTGCGGTTCGCCGTCTGGATGGTGCTCGGCGTGCTCATCTACTTCGTGTACGGGCGCCGGCACAGCCGCGTCGGCAAGCATCTGCCGCAGCGGGAGCCCAAGGCCGAGTGACGTGTGACGGGGTCGGGTAACTCCCCGTCACCACCGGCCGGTTTCCGAACTCTTCTCGCGGCCCCGTATGTCCCGCTTCGGCAGGGACTGCGGGGCCGTTAGCTTGGCCCGTATGCTCGCCGAGCCCACCGCGTCGTCACTTTCCGTACGGGGACGGTCAGTTCCCCGACCGCGAGGCGGCGCGGACCCCACCCCCCTGTCCGCCGCCCGCTACTGGCCGCGGCTGCTCGCGGTCCTCGCCGTGCTCGCCTGCGTGACCCGAATCCCCTCGTTCGTCCACCCGGTGTGGAATCCGGACGAGGGCTTCCTCGCCACCCAGGCCCGGATGCTCGCCGACGGCGGTCAGTTGTACGAGGACGTGGTCGACCGCAAACCACCCCTGCTGCCCTGGCTCTACCAGGGCGCGTTCGCGCTCTTCGGCGACGACTCCCTCGTCCCCCTCAAGATCCTCGCCATCGGCGCGGTCTTCACCACGGCGGTCCTGCTCGCCGCACTGGCCCGCCGCCGCTGGGGCGACAGCGCGGGCTGCACGGCGGGCATCCTGTCCGTCCTGCTCTCCATCGGCCTCAACCCCGAGGACACCCAGGCCGCCGGCTTCGAGGTGTTCATGCTGCCGTGCACCGCGGCCGCCATGTGGTGCGCGGACCGGCGGCGTTGGGGCGCGGCGGGGCTCGCCGTCGCGGCCGCGTTCCTCACGAAGCAGACCGGAGCGGCCGTTCTGCTGCCGGTCCTGTGGCTGCTGTGGCGCTCGGGCGCCCACCGCCGCGCGCTGGTGCGCCTGACGGCCGGCGCCCTGACCCCGGTGCTCGTGGCGGCCCTGGCCACCACCCCCACAGGCTTCCTCTTCTGGACGGTCACCGGCTCGGGCGCCTACGCCTCCTTCACCGGCTCCGAACTCCACGTCCTGTGGCGGGCGTTGATCAACACCGGCCTGCTGGCGGTGGCCTGCGCGGGCGTCCTGCAGCCGGTCGCGCGCGTGCTGCGCATCGCGCGCACGGGCGCCGCGGACCTCTGGCTCTGGCTCGGCTCATCGGCGGCGGCGGTCTGCCTCGGCTTCCACTTCTTCGGCCACTACTACCTCCAGCTCATCCCGCCCCTGGTCCTCCTGGCCACGGCGGCCCTCCAGATCCTGCCCCGCGACTGGCTGCCCACGGCCCTCCTGACGACGGCCTGCACCTGCGCGTTCTTCCTGCTCTGGGGCCTTGTCGCCCCCCGCCCCGAACTCGCCCACGCCGCCCGCCTCGCCACGGTCATCCAGACCCGCACCCACCCCGGCGACCGGGTCCTGGTGTGGGGCATACACCCGGAGACGTACTGGTTCGCGGACCGCACCCCGGCCAGCCGCTTCCTGACGGCGGGCCTGCTGACGAACTACAGCGGCGGGCGGAACGGACCGCAGGTGGGGGAGGAGTACGCGGTACGCGGCGGCTGGCCGACGTTCCGCAAGGAGATGACCACCCACCCGCCCCGCCTGGTCGTGGACGACTCCCGCGGCAAGCCGTACGGGGTCCGGCACGTCGAGGGGTTGCGGCGGGTGCTGGAGCTGGGTGGGTATCAGCGGGGTGGGGTGGTGGGTGGGGCGGTGGTTTATGTGCGGGTGGGGGTGGGGTGAGGTCAGTACACGGTCCGGGGCCCGACGCACCGGGCTCCCAGCGCGCCGACGCGGCGCCGCAGTTCGCGGTCGGCGGTGACGACCACGGCTGCCCGGCCCGCCGCGGCCACCAGCTCCACGATCCGGTCGTCACCGCTGCCGGGAGCCTCGTCCACCTGTACCTCCGGCAGGGACGGTACGCCGCGGGCCTTGCCCTCGACGACCAGCACGATGTCGAGGGGACCGGAGAGCTCGGCCGGCAGGCCGTCCGTGGCATAGGGGACAAGGGAGTCCCGCAGGCGCAGGGCCGCGCCCGCGCGGTCACGCCACCAGCCGTCGGGGCGTGACCCGACGACGTTGGCGGCATCGACGACGAGCAGGGTCCGCCCGGCCTCTTCGGCTTCAGTCATGTACCGATCCTCGCCCCTGCGCTGCCGTCCGGCAGCAGGACCTTCGGCCTCGGCGGACGCCGGGCCGGTCAACCGCCCGTGGCAGGAGACTTCTTGGCCGACTCCGGGATCGAACGGTCCTCGCGCAGTGCCTTCCACAGAGTGTCGGCCTGAGGCTGAGCGGCCACCACCCGGTTCGGGTCCGTCTTGTCGTAGGCCACGGGGAGCATGATCGTCTCCATGGTGGCGGGGTCGATCCCGTTCATGCTCTGACCGAAGTCGGCGAGCGAGCTGAGGGAGGCGAGTTCTTCGTCGGTGGTGAGCGAGGAAGTCAGCTGATCGGCGATCTTGTACGTCTTCGTCGGACTGCCGAGCAGATCCTGCTTCTTGATCTCGCTGAGCAGGGCGATCATGAACTGCTGCTGCAGGCCTATGCGGCCCAGGTCGCTGCCGTCACCGACTCCGTGACGTGTACGGACGAAGGCGAGGGACTGCGTGCCGTCCAGCTTCTGGGTTCCCGCCGCGAGGTCGAGACCACTCGACTTGTCCTTGATGGGTTCCTTGAGGGTGACGGTCACGCCACCGATGGCGTCGACCAACTCCTTGAAACCGGCGAAGTCGATCTCCATGAAGTGGTCCATGCGGACGCCGGACATCTTCTCGACGGTCTTGACCACGCATGCGGGACCGGCCATGGAGTACACGGAGTTGAACATCACGCGCTTCGCGGACGGCAGCGCGGAGCCGTCGTCCTTCTTGCACTCGGGGCGGGTGACCAAAGTGTCCCGGGGGATGCTGACGGCCGTCGCTTCCTTGCGGCCCTCGGGTATGTGCATCACCAGAGCAGTGTCCGAACGTGCGCCCGCGACCTTGCCGGTGCCAAGGTCCGCGTTGTCGCCGGCGCGCGAGTCGGAACCGAGCACCAGGATGTTCTGGCCGGAGGTGGGCAGCTTCTCGGGCCGGTCGGTGCCGAGCGCCTCTTCGAGGTCGACGCCCTTGATGTTGCCGTTGAGATCGCTGTAGACCCACCATGCGGCGCCGGCGGCGACGATTACCAGGACCACCAGGGTCAGCAGGATGTTGCGGCCGGTATGCCGGCGCCCGGCCGGCTTGGCCTTGCGGCGTCGCCTTCCGCCGCCGGACGGATCGGAACGGCGATGAGTGGGCGTCGAGACATGGCTCATCCTGCTGGAGTCCTTGCTGTCGTGCCCGTGCAGGGCATACCGATCGACGTGGGGACTCGGGCGGGGGGATGGAACCGGTCCGTTTGTCGCCTGATTTGTCCCGCACTATAGACAGCAATCGAGCAGTCATGTGCTTCAGGTAGCCAGTTCATGAAGCCGAAGCGAAGAAATAGTATGCGCTCGTGACATGGCTGATCGCTGGTGGAAGCGGCTCCGGCAAGCCGTGGACCTGCCGTCCCCGGTGATGCACGGCACTTCCACAGCACCGCGCAGCCGATGACCACGTCGCGTGCGGCGTGAATCCGGTCACTCCAGGCGCGGCGCTGCATCGCCGACGAATGCAACGGAACACAAGAGGGGAAAGGGGACTGGCCATGGGTGCCACTTCTGTTCGCGAGGGCGGACTGCGGCCGGCCTCCGCAGGCGTGGAGCGGGCGGGCGGGCCGGCCTCGGAACTCCGCTCGGGGCCGTGGCTGCTGACCGGGCATGACGGTCGGCTCCTCGTTTTCGCCTTGGTGGACGGCGCCGTCCTGCGCTGGACCGAGAGCCAGGTCGGAGGCCCGCACTTCACCGGGCCGGACGTCCTGCCCGTCAAGGGCCTCAGCCATCTCACCGTCGTCCAGGGGCGCAATCGCTATGCGCACCTTGTGGGGCGCAGGGTGCGACCGGGTGCCGACGCGGTGCTCGCTGTCGACCTGATGTACGCGATCCAGTACCAGGCCGGCCGCCCGCTCAGCGAGTGGCGTTCCTTGGGCAACCCCATGACGAAACGCGAGCGCACCGCACAGGCGGGTGAGCCCTCCGCGGTGGTGAACGCCGACGGGACACTGCATGTGTTCGTGCCGACGGCCGAAGGCCGGATCGCCTTGCGGCGCGAGGATACTCAGGGCCGCTGGGAGCCCTGGCGCGATCTGCAGGTCGCGGCCGCTCTCGACGCTCCGAGCGCCGCCTCCACCTCGACCGGATTCGTGGAAGTTCTCGCGCCGTCCCGTTCGGGCGGCCTGACCTGGTATCAGCAGGAACCCGGCGCGGATCTGCTGCGCGGACAGGACGTGGGAGTCGTGGAGCTTCCCGGGTCGGGCACCGCCCTCGAGACGTCTCCGGGGCGCATCACCTTCTATGTGACCGATGTCCGCAGCGGGGGAATGGTCGCGGTGCGCGCCGGGGAGTGGCCCATACCGCTGAACGTCACTCCTGGTGACGGCCGTCACGCCGCCGCACAGACCGTCATCGACGGCCGGCCGTGTACCGTCCTGGCGCACCGAGGCCCCGAGGGCCGAGTCAGCCTGGGCGTCTGCGGAGCGCAGAACGAGCGCGCCGGAGTGTGGTGGTCCGACACTGGGATGCCCACGCCGGGTGATCCGACGCTCGCCGTCGACGGTCTCGGGAGGGTCGCCGTCCTCGCGGTCGGTGCGGACGGCGCGTTGTGCATCGCTCGTCAGGAACACGGCGAAGGTCTGACGCTGGGCAACTGGAGCCGTATATGAAGTGGTCCGGAACGGGGCGGGGACCGGAGTCCGAAGGACACCGGCAGAAGGGCATGAGCGCATGACGCGCAGGACGGATCGCAGAGCCGCAGGTCAGGCCGGGGCGGACGCGTCGCCGTCGAGGGCGCAGACCGTGGCCGTCGTGGTCGCCGAACCCGGCGACGCGGTGGTGCTGGTGCAGCTTCAGGAACCGGGCACAGCGCTCGCGGTGGTCAGTCTGCAGTCCGGTGGCAAGGAGGGCCGCGAGGCGCTCGGTCATGCCCTTGCCCAGGCCGAGTCGCGCGGTTGTCGTGTGCTCTCCGGACCTGTCGTCCTCGGTGCTGACGGTCCGGCGGCCGGTGCTGCGCTGCTCGACTGCCTGATGCAGATCGACCCCGACCTCGTGCACACCCTCGATCCCGACCCCGCGCGGGCGTCCTTCGAGGAAGCTGCCGGGCGGCCGGTGCACGACGAACCGCCCCGGCTCGCCGAGGCGGCGGGTCTCGCGCTCGGTGCGGCGCGTGCCCTGCAGGAGGAGACCGGGCGGCCGGTCTTTGTGGACTGCCACCGTTCACAGGCCGACCCGCGCGGCGGAAGCCGGTCCTGCCGTCGCCACCCTCTCCCGGTCAACTGGCTGGTGGCGGGTACGGACGGTCGGCTGACAGCGTTTCAGCCCACGGCCGCCGGCGTGGTGCGCTGGCATCAGGACGCGCTGGACGGTGACCACTGGCACGGCCCCGAGCTGCTCGAAGGCCCCGGCCTGCTGCCCGGCCTCACGGTCATCCGGGACCCGTACGGCTTCCCTGTCCTGTTTGGTCTGCGCCGTACGGTGCGTCCGGATGGCGCCGTGGACGTCGAGGTCGTCCACGCCGCACAGTTCCGCACCGGCCGGCCTCTGACTCCGTGGCACGCACTGGGCGGCCCCAACGTCGCCGCGTGGCAGAAGGGCCGTGAAGTCGGCTTCCCGGCCGCCGCCTTCGACGCATCGGGCCGGCTGTTCGTCTTCGTACGGAACTTCGGGCACAGCATCAGCTACCGCTGCCAGGAGACCGACGGCAGCTGGCAGCCGTGGCAGCACCTGGGCGGCACACGCGTGGCCGACGACCTGGTCGCGGTTACCGGTGCCCACGGCGGCGTGGAGGTGTACGCGCGGGTGCGGGACAAGGACGCCGTGGTGCGGTGGTTCCTGCCCGAAGGCGGCGACTGGACCGAGGACCGTTCGCTTCCGTTCGCCGTCCGGCCGGGCAGCATGGCTCCCGCACCGGACGCCGGCGCGCTCCTCTTCCGCGACCTGTGGACGAACGAGGTTCAAGGCTGGCGGCCGGGTACGGGCGCGCCGTATCCGCTGGGAGCGAACGACGGCACGGGAGCAGTGGCGATCGAACGGGGCATAGCCCTGAACGGTTGGACGTACGCGCTCCTGGCCGGGGCGGGCCGCGACGGCGCCTGCTCAGTCGGTGTCCACCCGGAAGGACAGCCGGATGCCGGTGTGTGGTGGCAGGACCTCGGACTGCCCGGCATCGGTGCTCCTGCCGCCGCGATGGACCGCAAGGGCCGGCTGGCCGTCGCGACCCGCACCGCGGGAGGTATCGCGGTGACCCGCCGGCGAGGGCCGGTGTCCCGCCTGGACTTCGGCACCTGGAACATCGTCTGACTCTTGAAAACGGTCAGAGGTTGTACGTGATCGCCTGTGATTAAGGTCGCCAGTCGCAGCCCGTATGACAAGCCGAACTGCAAGTGGAATCGAGTTAAAGTTTCGAAAGCCTGTGTAAGGAACCTGTGAAGCCTCAGGTCACTCAGGCCCCTGGGTCCGATGTCGCGCCCAGGGCCCGTTGTCCCGCGCTCGCCCCGTGCGTTCGCATGTGACGTGACTGAGGAGTTATGACCAAGCTGTCCCTCCGAGCTGTCCAGAAGCTCACCTGCAAGAAGCGGGACGCTTGGTGGACGGTGCTGTTGGTCGACCCGGTGGCCACACGGATGCTCATCGTGATGGCCCGCTTCCGGTTCATCACACCCAACGGCGTCACGTGGGCGGCCCTGTTCATCGGCCTTGGCGCAGCGGCGTTCTTCCTCCGAGGCGACAGCACGTCGCTGATCATCGGCGCGGCGCTCTACCACCTGAGCTTCATCTTCGACTGCATCGACGGCAAACTCGCGCGGCTCAAGGGCAACGGCAGTGTCTTCGGCGGCTGGCTCGACTACGTCTTCGACCGGATCCGGGTGCTGTTCTGCGCGCTCGCTCTGATGGGCGGCCAGTACCTGCGGACCGACGACGTGCGGTTCCTCCTCGCCGCACTTGCCGTGGTCTTCCTGGACATGCTGCGCTACGTGGACGCGCTCCAGATCTACAAGATGCGCATGGCGATGCGTACCAAGATCGAGAAGCTCACGGCCGAGCGCGAGGCGGCGGAGCAGGTCGCCGAGCAGGCCGAGCAGGAGGACGGCAAGGCATCGGTCCTCTTCATGGAGGACCTCCTGCGCGACAACCCTGGAGCCGAGGCCGACGCCCTGCGCCAGGAGGCTGGAGCGAACGTCGTCGACCTGCATGAGCAGTTCCGCGACCAGTTCCCGTGGTACATCCGAGTCCGCCGCGCGATGCTGCGCACCCGTATCAGGCCCCACCTCTTCAGCGGCATCGAGTTCCAGATGTTCGTCTTCATCGTGGGCCCGCTGATCGGCCGGATCCTCTGGACCACAGTTGTTTCCGCCGTGCTGCTGGGGCTCTTCGAGCTCATCATCATGTACAAGTTCTGGCTCTCCACCCGCGACTACAACCGGGTCATGGCCGAGCTCAGCCCGGCGCCCGCCATGGCGGGAAGCATCGCCCCTCAGCTGCACCGCGGACGTCACCGCCGTGCCGGTCAGGACGGACCGTACGAGGACGGGGCCGGCCGGACCGGGCAGACAGGACCCGTCGCACCCGTGGCATCGCCGCATCGTCCTGCGGATGACGAGACCCAGCAGCTGGGCCTTTCGTTCATGCCGCAGCAGCGCGACGACAGCCGGCCGCAGCAGCCGCCCGGGCCGACCGGCGCCGGCATGCCGTACGCCGAGATGCGTCACGTTCCCCAGGAGGCCCGGGAGAGCCTCCGATGAGGGCAGTGCAGCATCACGACAACTTCTGGGTCACGGTGGTGATCCCGGCGTACAACGCGGCGACGACCATCGGCAAGGCGCTGCAGTCCGCGGTGAACCAGACCTACGAACAAGTCGAGGTCATCGTCGTCGACGACGCCTCGACCGACGGCACCCTCGAGGTGGTCACCAACTTCGCCGGGAACAACCCCCACGTGCGGGTGCTCCGCCGCCCGCACAACAGTGGTGGCGTGGGCGCTCCCCGTAACTGGGGCATCGCGCAGGCCGCAGGCCGCTGGGTGCTGTTTCTCGACGCGGACGACGAACTGCCGCCCCGGGCGTGCGAGCTTCTGGTGGCGGGTGCGCTGGAGACCGGCAGCGACATCACCGCTGGCAAGGCCCTGCGGATCAACCGGGAGAGCGGCGACGCCGAGCCTTGGGCGCCCGAGGTGTACGCGATGGCCCGCACCGTGGCGGGACTTGAGGACTTTCCGCTGCTGCTGTCCGACCCGATCGCGGCGGCGAAGCTCTACAGCGTCGAATTCCTGCGCACGAACCGAGTCTGGTTCCCCGAGGGTGTCTTCTACGAGGACACGTACTTCTCCGCGGTCGCCGGCACCCTGGCCCAGGGCATCACGATCATCACCGAACCGGTGTACCGGTGGATGTGGGAGTCGGAGGGCGCCTCCATCACCGGCCGTACCGGAGAGCTGCGAAGCATCCGCGACCGGATCGCCGTGCACCGTGCCACCGACCAGTTCCTGCTCGACCGGGGTCTGTGGTCCCTGAAGGTCCGCAAGGACTCCAAGTTCCTCACGCACGACCTGCGCCTGTACATGCGGGCGCTCGCCGAGGGCGACGACGCCTTCCAGCACGCCTTCGTCGAGATCGTCAGCTCCTATCTGTTCTCCATCGGCGACGAGGCCTTCACGTTGTGCGGCCCGGTGGACCGTGTGCGCGCCTTCTTCCTGATGTACCAGGACGTCGAGGCCGCGCTGACCACCCTCGACTACACCCAGCGCAAGAGCGTCTTCTCCTCCCATCTCGTGCAGGAGGACGACCGGGTCTACTGGTCTGCGGACCATCTCCACCTGCCCGATGCCCGGCGCATGCTCGATGTCACCGAGCTCGGTCTCGCCGGTGCTCCCGTGTCCCAGATTCCGCTCTTCGCCCAGCTCAACGGCTGGCGTGTGGAGCATGGAGAGTTCCTCTTCGACGGCGAACTCGTCAATCGCTTCGGGCAGATCGCTGCCGGGGACACCGTCCGGATCTCGCTCGCGGTGCGCAACCGGCAGAGCAAGACCGATGTCGTAGTGCCGGTGCCGCACGTCGAGGTCGGCGAACGGTTCGTCGGCTTCGAGGGCAGCGCCGACCTCGTCCACCTGCTCGGTACGGACTACGACGACAACACCGTCTGGAACGTCTCCCTCATCGTCGAGTGGAACCGCTCCCGCTCCCGGTCGTCGCTCAATGTCCGCGACCTGCCGCTGGACGACTTCGCGTTCACTGTCGACGGGGAGGCGTACGAGGGCTATCAGACCGTCTCCGGCAATCTCGCCCTGCGGTCGGCAGCGGCCGGAACCCGCACCTTCGAGTCGGACCAGAACGATCCGAACGCCCCCTGGATGTGGTGGCAGGGCCGGTTGCACCCGCCCATCCGGCAGGTGCAGCACCGCTTCGAACTCGCCGTCGTAGTGCCCTGCTACAACGTGGCCCAGTACCTCGACGCCTGCCTCGGATCCATCGCCGCCCAGCGCGGTTTCGCCGCCACCCAGGTGATCCTGGTCGACGACGGCGCCACCGACGAGACCCCGCACATCCTCGACCGCTTCGCCCACCAGTACGCCAACGTCACCGTCGTCCACCAGCGCAACGGCGGTCTGGGCAACGCGCGGAACAACGGACTCGCCCAGGTGGCGGCCCCGTACGTCACCTTCCTGGACTCCGACGACATCCTCGGTCCTGATGCCCTCGCCCTCATGCTGCGTGCGGCGCGGCGTGACGGCACCGAGGTCGTCATCGGCGACCTGGTGAACTTCCCCGACCGCCCGTACGGCCCGTGGAAGGCGTACTTCGGCGATGGCGACAAGGTCATCCACGACTTTGCCCAGACCCCCGACCTGATCTTCAGCGGCTCGGCCTGCAACAAGCTCTTCAGTACGGGACTGCTGCGCCGCCTGGGCGTCCGGTTCGGTGAAGGCGTCCACTTCGAGGACTCCTGGGTGACGCTGCCCGCCATGCTCCGCGCCCAGGGCATCAGCATCGTCGACGCCCCCGTCTACTACTACCGGGGACGCCCCGACGGTTCGTCCATCATGGACTCGCTGTGGAGCAAGCCCGCGAACTACCGCGACCACCTGCGGCTCAACCACTTCCTGCTGAATTACACGGCAGAGGAGCGCGACGAGATCCGGCACATGTTCCACCGGTACGTCGCCCGCACGTACAAGGGCTTCCTCTGCAACGCCCGCAACGTCATGAGCCGCAGCCAGTTGGCGGAGATGTTCGGGGACATCCACCGGCACTACGCGCAGATCCCGGACGACGTACTCAACGAGTTCGCCACCAACGCGACGCAGCAGCTCGACCATTACGCGGCCAAGAGCGGAAACTTCGAGCTGTTCTGCGATCCCAAACCGGCCCTGGACAGCGCACCGCTGCACCTGGAGATCGACGACGAGGGTTTCTATCGGACGTTCAGCGGCGGGGTACTCGAGACTGCCACGGCACGCGTCGCGGACCCGAACGTAGTCGTCGAGTCGGTACGTGCACGAGACGACGCGCTGGTCGTGGAGGGGTGCATGGCGTTCCCCGGGATGGACATCAGCGGACCGCTGCTCAACTCGCTGGAGTTCGTCTACCAGACGCGGGACCGAAAGATTGTGGTGCCGCTCCGGCAGATCTACCGCCGCGACCTGTGGAACGCCCGCAACAAGAAGGACCTGTACGCGGGGTTCTACGCGGAGATCCCCATGGCGCGGCTCGCCAAGAGCGGATTCAAGGTGGGCGACTTCCGCCTCCGTGTGCACCGTGTCGACGGCAGCCGCGAGCGCAACGTCGTCATGAAGGCGCGCCTCGCGCTGCACCGGCTCAAGGGCCACGGTCACATCGGCCGGCACCGGTACATGCTGACCATCGGCGCCCAGGACGCCCTGCATCTGCGGTTGGTGGACAAGGGGATCACGTCCCGCCTCAAGCACGCCATGTGGAGGACCGCCCGAGAAGTGCGCATCCTCAAGACGCGCAACCCCGGCTGGCGGATGCGCCTTGCCTATTGGCTCACGTTTCCCTTCCTCGACGGGAAGGACATCTGGCTGATCGGCGAGCGGTCGGACACGGCGCAGGACAACTCGTACCACTTCTTCAAGTGGGTGCGGACCCGTCACAAGCGCCGCAACATCTACTACGTCATCGACGCCTCGGCGGCCGATCACGACAAGGTCGCCAAGTACGGCCAGGTGATCAAGCTCGGCTCGTTCAAGCACCGGATGTACCTGCTGCACGCGACGAAGCTGATCGGCAGCTATGACTCCGAGTCGTATCTGCTGCCCGAGGGCTATCGGAAGGTGCTATTCCTGCACCGCTTCGGCGAGCTGATCAAGTACCAGCGGGTGTTCCTGCAGCACGGGATCATCTACAACGACGTCACCACCGGTGTCGACCAGCGCATCACGAGCTACGACATGATCGTCACCACCGGCCGCCAGGAGCGCGAGTTCCTCGGCGAGGAGGCCGGCTACGGCGACCGTGCGGTGCTCGCAGGTCTGCCCCGCTTCGATGCGCTGCAGCGGGAGCGGACTGCCCGTCCGAAGATCCTGCTGATGCCCACCTGGCGCCAGTGGATCGTCACCGCCTCGTACAAGAAGTCCGCAGGACCGGCGAAGACGGCGTTCACGCAGTCCGAGTACTTCCGCTTCTACCGTTCGCTGCTGGCCGACCCCCGACTGGCCTCGGCCCTGGAACGCGCCGGGGTGGATCTCGAGTTCTTCCCGCACTACGAGATCCGGCCCCACCTGCATCACTTCCGCACCGACTCGCCTGCGATCCACATCGCGGACCCGACGACACGCAATGTGCAGGAGGCCATGAAGGAGTGCTCCCTCATGGTCACGGACTATTCGTCGGTCTTCTTCGACGTCGCATACATGGGCATCCCGCTCGTGTACGTGCCCTTCGACGAAGAGGACTTCTACGGCCGCCACTACAAGCGCGGCTACTTCAACCTGACCGATGACGGCTTCGGACCCGTGTGCCGCACCGTCGACCACGCGGTCGAGGAGATCATCCGGGCGATCCAGCGCGGATTCACCGTGGAAAGCCCCTATCGGGAACGCGTCGCAGGCTTCTTCGGCCACCGCGACCGCGACAACTGCCGTCGGGTCTATGAAGGAATCAAGGCACTCGGCGACGCACCCGCCGCCGAACTCGCCCCGTACGAACCCGTCGCGCCGTTGGTGCCGCAACCGGATCCCACGTTCCGGGCCGTGCCGATGAGCGAGCCGCCCTCGAGGAGGTGGACCGGTGCTGCATGAGACCGCACACCACAGCGAGCACCCGCGGATCTTCCTCGCCGGTGACTCCAGCGTCTGCACGCGTGAGATCAGCCGCGCCCCCATGGCCGGCTGGGGCCAGGTACTACCCCTGTTCTTCACGCGGGACGTCGAGATCGTCAACTGTGCCCGTGCCGGTGCGAGCTCCCGCACCTTCGCGGAGCGCGGCCGCCTCGACTGGATCCTCGACCGGCTGCGCCCCGGCGACTATCTCGTGGTCTCCTTCGGACTGAGTGACCACAAGCAGGACGAGGAGGTGCGGACCGAACCGTTCCACGGCTACCGGGCCTACCTGCGCCTGTTCATCGACGGAGCGCGCGACCGCGGTGCCCATCCCGTGCTCGTCAGCCCCCACGAGCGCTGCACCTGGGACGAGCACGGCAACCTGCGCCAAGTGGTGCAGCCCTACCCGATGGCCATGAGTGAGCTGGCCGCCGAGACATCGACCCCGTTTGTCGACCTCTACGAGCAGAGCCTGCAGTGGTGGACACAGCTTGGGCCGCAGGGCACCCGTTCCCTGTTCATGTTCCTCGCGCCCGGACAGCATCCCAACTATCCGGACGGCATCGACGACACCACGCACCTTCTGCCCGAAGGCGCTGTCGCGTGCGCGCGGTACATCGCCCACACACTGGCGCAGCGGGAGATCGTTCCCGCGCAGTGGGTGACCCGTCTCGATCAGGAGCGCTTCCCGGACGAGGCCTACGGCTGGCTCGACGATGCCACCCATGCCTCGCTGACCCGGGCCCGTACGAAGGGGGAGGGCGACACGCTGTGACGCAACCCGACGACCGGACCAGCCCGTTGCCGCCCGAGCAGCACCTGCTGACAAGGGTCCATGTGGTGCAGCCCGAAGCGCCGCAGATCCGGCTCACCGTCGAACTGACCGCGAGCGCGGACCCGGCGTTCCCGATACGGCCCGGCCAGTCGGTCGAGTTCGCGCTGTCGCTCACTCCTGAAGGTCCGGGGCACCGCTACTACGGATACGTGATGGCGGCGCCGTTCTCACGGATCGCGAGCGTCGAGCAGCTCCGAGGCATGAGTCTGCTCCCCACCAATGACCGCTTCGCGACCTCCGTGGAGGCCGGCGCGACCCGTGTCGCCCGCTTCACCGCCATCATCGGGCACGACGTGGGCAGCGGTGCGTATCTGCTGCCGGAAGTGCGCGCGGGCATCATCGCGCAGGGCGGCTCCAGCCTCACCAGCAGCACCCACTCGGTTCGGCAGTCCGGCTATCGGGTCGCGTCCCTGACGCCGCCGGGCCGCGCCCTGCACGTGGCGCCTGGGTACCGGGGCATGCTGAAGAACCTGACCGAAGGGCTCGGCGAACAGACCCGCCTTGTCGGCGTCGGACCCGCACGCGCGGGAGCCACCGCTGTCGACCCCGACGGCACCGTCGTCTACTCACCGTTCCCGGGCCAGTTGGGCTATGACCGCTTCGCCTATGTTCTGGACGACGGCGAAGGACGCCTGGTCCGTGGCCAGGTCACCGTGTTCGTGGGGGACGTCTGGCCGCGCGGTGTCCTTGCCGGCTGAGTCACGCAGGCGACGCCGCCCTCGGCCCGCGGGTGTCCTCGCCCTTGTGCTGTGCTCGGTAGCCGCGTGCTCGCCCGTGGCTACCGAGCAGCGGTCCGATGCACCGCCCGCGCCTTCAGACGTCGTCGCGTCCCCTGCCGCGCCGCGTCTCCCGCGTGGTGTCACCTACGAGTCCTCGGTGCGCACGTGGAGCGACGGCCGCAAGACACGGATCCATCTGCTCACCATCGCCCGTGACGCGGCGGCACAAGTGGCTGGACTGCACGGGAAGCATCTTGCGACGGCCGAGACCGTACGGGCCATGGCCGACCGTGCCGGAGCCGTCGCAGCGGTGAACGGAACCTTCTTCGACATCGCCGACGGCCCCGATTTCGGCGGCTACGCGGGCGATCCGCTTGGCGTCTACGGCACAGGTGGAACGCTGCTCTCCGAGGCGTCCAACGGACGCACCGCGCTTGTCGTCGGGCCCGCAGGGAGCAGGCCTCGCATCACCGGAGTGCGAACCGAAGCGAGGCTGCGGGCTGCTTCAGGTGCGGAGCGGGAACTCGACGGCATCAACCGGACGCCCGGCAGAATCCTGGGCTGCGGAGGAGTGGGCGGAGACCGCACGAGCACCGGCAGGGGCTCCGGCGCACGGCCCCGGCACAATCAACTCTGCCTCGATCCAGATGAGATCGTGCGCTTCACCCCGGAGTGGGGCGCCAACTCCCCGCGGGGACAGCAGGGCAGCACGGAGGCAGTGCTGGACGGTGCGGGACGTGTCCTGACGTTGCGTACCCCGGCCGGCGGCCCCATACCAGCAGGCGGAAGTACGCTCAGCGCGGTCGGCGCCGGTGCCGGATGGCTCAACTCCCATGCCCGCCAAGGAAGCTTGATCACGCTCTCCTCGGATGCCACCGATCTTCGAGGAATCGAACTGATGGGCCCGGGCGTCTCGATGATCGGCGGCGGCTCGTCGCTGGTGGCCGACGGGCGCCCCGCCGTATCGCCTGCGGCGCACGGCAATCCCCCGAGTGCGCTCACCCACCGCGACCCGCGCACGCTCGCCGGTGTACGGGCGGACGGCACACTGCTCCTGGTCGTCGTGGACGGCCGGACCGCCGAAAACACCGGCGCGAGCCTGCAGGAGGCAGCCGCACTACTGGCCGACCTGGGCGCACAGTCGGCCATGAACCTGGACGGTGGCGGGTCCTCGGCGATGGTCATCGACGGCACCGTCGTGAACCGGCCCATGGACAAGGGCGGCAAGCGGCCGGCTGAGCGGCCTGTCGCAACGGCCATTGGAGTATTCGACTGAGAACCCGCCGACTCGGCGTGCCGGCAGCAGCACCGGAGCGTTCGAGCGGCCGCCCCGCCGCCGTTGCTCAGCCGACTGTGGCCCGAAAGTGGCACACGGCGGTGGTCGGCGACGTGGTCGAGCCGTCGGCAGCGCGGACGTACCAGCCGTACGAGTGGCCGTCGACAAGCTCGGGAACGGAAACGGAGACCGATCCGCCGCCCTTGACCTTCGCACTTGCCGACCCTGGTCCGCCCATGTGGATGGGCTGCGGACGGCTCGGGTCGGTGTTGTCCCAGATCGAGAACTCGGCCCAGACCTCTCTGGAAGGATCGGGATGGGTGACGCGCGCGGTGAGTTGCGGCTTCAGGCCGGACACAGTGCTGTAGCCGCCTGCCTGGTGGCAGCCCGGAGAGGTCGAGGCCGGTTGCGTGGTGGTGCCGGTCGGCGGAGTCAGCACGCGGGCGTGCGAGGCCACAGCGCTTGCGGTCATCGGGTAGTCGTAGGTCTCGACCTGCTGGATCGCGCCCTTCCAGAAGGCGTTCTCGGAACCGTTGACGAGGTCTCGCCCGACCACGAAGGGACCAGTTGCCTGCCAGGGGGTCGAGTGCGTCGCGCGGCCGGCTTCCACTCCGTCGACGTAGAGCACGACAGCGCCTGAGACCGCGTCGTACACGCCGGTGAGCCGTGTCCACACTCCGGTTTTTGCGGGCGACTGGGAGACGGCCTGGTCGACGCTCCAGCCGGTGCTGTCCGTTTTGGGCAGGGCGAACCGCCAAGTGGAGTCACCCTGGTTGTACCAGAGCATCACGCCACTGATCTTGCTGCCGTCCTGGGAGAGGACCACGGACGTCGGCGCGTCCGGGGCGACCTTGGCCCAGGCCGAGACGGTGAAGCTGCGGGAGGTGTCAAGTACCGGGCCGGACGACTCCACGGTTCCGGTGGAGCCGTCCAGGGCGATGGCGCCGCCGTGGTCCGAGGTCCAACTTGCCCCGCCGCTCAGGGTTCCCTGGTGACCACCTGATCCACCGGACGCGCTCCCGTCCAGGGACCAGGAGAGCTCCGGGCCGCCCCTGGTGTGCCCGTACAGGGGCGTGTGGTCGGAGATTCCTGTCGGAGTGCAGACCACCGGGTCGGCGACAGTGTTGCAGGAGGGCTGAGCTGCAGGTGTGTAGTCGGCCTGGTCGGCCTTCTGAGTCCATGAGTCGCAGCCGGTGAATCCTGCGGTGGAGAACAGGTAGTCGATCTTGGACGGGTAGTAGGAGGGATCGGTGATCGCTCCTTGGGCGTCTGCGCTGTCGACGGCGGGCGTGAAGTGGGTGGGTTCATTGCTCGCGTCAGCAGGGCCGTACGACTGCTGGTCACATTCCGCGAGTGCGCTGTACAGAGGCTGAAGCTTGTCCCTTACTTGCGTGTTGAAGTCGCCGCCCAATACGACGGAGGGGAACTCCGCGACCGTGGAGCGGACGGTCTCGATCTGGGCGGCGAAGAGAGAATTGGCCTCCGCCTGCGTCATCCGGCCCCGACGTGCGTCCTCGTCGAAGTTGGCGACATGTGCGGTGCAGATGTGGTTCTCCCAGCCGCTCGCTTCGACGCAGAGGACCTTGGTGCGGTTCTGCAAGGTGTCGATGGGGACGGGCATCACCTTGGCCTTGGTCCAGTTGATGTCCCCTTTGACGCCGATCGCGACACCGAGAGTCCCGGTGAGACCGCCACGGCAGTACGACGAACCGTCGGGGAAGGCTGCATTGGCAGGCCGCCAGACCTCGGTCCATTCGAACGACCACTCCGGCCCCAACGCGGCCGCGATCTGGTCGAGTTGACTCGGTGCGCGCGTTCCGCTGTTGAGGCCTTCAAGGAACGGACCCGAGCAGACTTCCTGCAACATGACGGTATTGAGACCGCGGGCCCGCACGACCTCGGCGACCCCTGCCGCCTTGGCCTCGGGATCGTTGCGGAACGGGCAGAAGCCACCGCTCGACGGCAGGGATCCACCGGCCTCACCGCACAGGTTCCAGGTCATCGACCGGACCGACTCGTGAGTGTAGGCGCGGTTCGCCTGATCACCCGGAACCGTGGTCAGCGCGATGGCCGGAGCCGGGGCCACCGCCACCAGCAGGACCGCCATCACCAACGCCCAACAGGCATACAGCCATACGCGTGCGCGCACCATCGCTCCCCCAAGAGTTCATACCGACCTGACCTGCTGATTCCGCCCCCGGTGCAGGCGCGCACTATTTGACCACGGGAAACCGAGGGCTGATCAAGGGGTAGGGCGAAACACGGACCTCAACGAGGAGGAGGGCACACCCCGTGGGGTGTGCCCTCCTCTCAACAGCTCGCGAAGGTTACGCCGGAACCGAAGCAACCCCAGGCGCCAGGAACTTCTTCCCGTTCACCCGCTCCGAGACCCCTTCACGGTCCAGGTACGGCGTCACGCCACCGAGGTGGAACGGCCACCCCGCCCCCGTGATCAGGCACAGGTCGATGTCCTGGGCCTCGGCGACGACGCCCTCGTCGAGCATGAGGCCGATCTCCTGCGCCACCGCGTCGAGCACGCGGGCCCGCACCTGCTCCTCGTCCAGGACGACGTCGCCCTGGACCAGCAGCGCCGCGACCTCGGGGTCGAGCTCGGGCTTGCCGCTGTCGTAGACGTAGAAGCCGCGCTTGCCGGCCTTGACGACCGCCGCGAGGTTCGGGGAGACCTTGAAGCGGTCCGGGAAGGAGCGGTTCAGGGTTTCCGAGACGTGCAGGCCGATGGCCGGGCCGACCAGCTCCAGGAGGACCAGCGGGGACATCGGGAGGCCGAGCGGCTCGACGGCCTTCTCGGCGACCGCGACCGGGGTGCCCTCGTCGATCACGTTCTGGATCTCGCCCATGAAGCGGGTGAGGATGCGGTTGACGACGAACGCCGGGGCGTCCTTCACCAGAACCGCGGTCTTCTTCAGCTTCTTGGCGACACCGAAGGCCGTGGCCAGGGAGGCGTCGTCGGTCTTCTCGCCGCGCACGATCTCCAGGAGCGGGAGAACGGCGACCGGGTTGAAGAAGTGGAAGCCGACCACACGCTCGGGGTGCTTGAGCTTCGAGGCCATCTCGGTGATCGACAGCGACGAGGTGTTGGTCGCGAGGATCGCGTGCGCCGGGGCGACAGCCTCGACCTCCGCGAACACCTGCTGCTTGACGCCCATCTCCTCGAAGACGGCCTCGATGATGAAGTCGGCGTCGGAGAATCCGGAAGCCTTGTCCAGGACACCGGTCACCAGGGCCTTGAGGCGGTTGGCCTTGTCCTGGTTGATACGGGACTTGAGGAGCAGCTTGTCGATCTCGCCGTGGACGTAACCCACGCCCTTGTCGATGCGCTCCTGGTCGATGTCGGTCAGCACGACCGGCACCTCGAGGCGGCGCAGGAAGAGCAGCGCGAGCTGCGAGGCCATCAGGCCCGCACCCACGACGCCGACCTTGGTGACCGGGCGGGCCAGGTCCTTGGACGGGGCGCCCGCGGGACGCTTGCCGCGCTTCTGGACCAGGTTGAACGCGTAGATGCCGGAGCGCAGTTCGCCGCCCATGATGAGGTCGGCCAGGGCCTGGTCCTCGGCGTCGAAGCCCGCCTGCAGGTCGCCGGACTTGGCGGCCTCGATGATCTCGAGGGCGCGGTACGCGGCCGGGGCCGCGCCGTGCACCTTGCTGTCCGCGATGAACCGGCCGTGCGCGACGGCCTGGTCCCAGGCCTCGCCGCGGTCGATCTCGGGACGCTCGACCGTGACGTCGCCCTTGAGGACGGAGGCCGTCCACAGCAGCGACTGCTCCAGGAAGTCCGCACCCTCGAAGATCGCGTCCGCGATGCCGAGTTCGAAGACCTGCTTGCCCTTGAGCTGGCGGTTCTGGTTGAGAGAGTTCTCGATGATGACCGAGACGGCCTTCTGGGCGCCGATCAGGTTCGGCAGCAGTGCGCAGCCGCCCCAGCCGGGGACCAGACCGAGGAAGACCTCGGGCAGCGAGAACGCCGGGATGGCCTTCGAGACGGTGCGGTAGGTGCAGTGCAGACCGACCTCGACACCGCCGCCCATCGCGGCACCGTTGTAGTACGCGAAGGTCGGCACGGCCAGCGCGGCCAGACGCTTGAAGACGTCGTGCCCGCCCTTGCCGATGGCCAGCGCGTCGGAGTGCTGCTTGAGCAGCTCGACGCCCTTGAGGTCGGCGCCGACGGCGAAGATGAACGGCTTGCCGGTCAGACCGACGGCGACGATCTCACCGGCGGCGGCCTCCTTCTCGACCTGGCTGATCGCCACGTCGAGGTTGGCAAGCGACTGCGGGCCGAAGGTGGTCGGCTTGGTGTGGTCCAGGCCGTTGTCCAGCGTGATCAGCGCGAAACGCCCGGCGCCGTACGGCAGGTCCAGGTGACGTACGTGCGCCTGCGTGACGACCTCGTCCGGGAAGAGCGCGGCAGCACCCTTCAGAAGCTCGGCGGTGGTGCTCACTTGCCCTCCCAGTGGGGGTTCTCCCAGATGACGGTCGCGCCCATGCCGAAGCCGACGCACATGGTGGTGAGGCCGTACCGCACCTGCGGCTGGTCCTCGAACTGCCGCGCCAGCTGCGTCATCAGACGCACACCGGAGGAGGCGAGCGGGTGGCCGTACGCGATGGCGCCGCCGTACTGGTTGACGCGCGCGTCGTCGTCGGCGATGCCGTAGTGCTCCAGGAACGCGAGCACCTGCACGGCGAAGGCCTCGTTGATCTCGAAGAGGCCGATGTCCTCGATGGACAGACCGGCCTGCGCGAGGGCCTTCTCGGTGGCCGGGATCGGGCCGTAGCCCATGACCTCCGGCTCGACACCGGCGAAGGCGTACGACACGAGGCGCATCTTGACCGGCAGGTTGTGCTCGCGAGCGAAGTCCTCGGACGCGATGAGCGAGGCGGTGGCGCCGTCGTTCAGACCGGCCGCGTTGCCGGCGGTGACCCGGCCGTGCGTACGGAACGGGGTCTTCAGACCGGCCAGGCTCTCCAGCGTGGTGCCCGGGCGCATCGGCTCGTCGGCGGTGGCCAGGCCCCAGCCCGTCTCGCCGCCCTCGGGCGAGGTACGGCGGATCGCGATCGGCACCAGGTCTTCCTGGATCTTGCCGTCGGCGTAGGCCTTGGCGGCCTTCTCCTGCGAGCGCACGGCGTACTCGTCGGAGCGCTGCTTGGTGATCGTCGGGTAGCGGTCGTGCAGGTTCTCGGCGGTCATGCCCATGAACAGGGCGGACTCGTCGACCAGCTTCTCGCTGACGAAGCGCGGGTTGGGGTCGACGCCCTCACCCATGGGGTGACGGCCCATGTGCTCGACACCACCGGCGATGGCGGCGTCGTACGCACCGAAGGCGACGCTGCCCGCGACCGAGGTCACGGCGGTCAGGGCGCCCGCGCACATGCGGTCGATCGAGTAACCGGGCACGGACTGCGGCAGACCCGCCAGGATGCCCGCGGTACGGCCGAGGGTCAGACCCTGGTCGCCGATCTGCGTGGTGGCGGCGATGGCCACCTCGTCGATCTTCGCCGGGTCCAGGTTCGGGTTGCGGCGCAGCAGCTCCCGGATGGCCTTCACGACGAGGTCGTCGGCGCGGGTCTCGTGGTAGATGCCCTTCGGGCCCGCCTTGCCGAACGGGGTGCGGACGCCGTCTACGAAGACGACTTCCTTGACGGTACGAGGCACGATGGCTCTCCTCCAGGGGGTGCGGGATCGCTGCGTACGCACACGCCTGAGCGCGCGCTCACCTCTGCATGCTACTTGCCGGTAACCAATGACGACAGTGCACCGGCCCGGAGCGGCGAAGGTCACACCCGCCGGGCCCCGGATCAGGCGGCGGCGGGCACCGCGTCGAGCACCCGCAGCACGGCGTCGCGCGCGAGCGAGCGGGGGGCGGCCGGGCCGTCCAGATCGCAGGCCACGGCGAGTCCGTCGCGGATCAGCATCAGCAGGTCGGCGGTCCGTCCGGCGTCCGGATCCCCGGCCTCGGCGAGCAGCTCCCGCATCAGCTCGCGGAACCAGGCCCGGTACTCCTCGACGGCCTGCCGCACCGGGTGCGCCGGGTCCGGGTACTCGGCCGCCGCGTTGATGAACGGGCAGCCACGGAAGTCGTCGAGCGCCCCCACCTGTCCCATCCGGTCGAACACGGCGAGCACCTTCTCGCGCGGCCCCTCGGCCGTCAGTTCGTCGACGGCCTCGCGCTGCTGCCGCGTCTGCTCGCGCACATAGGCCTGTACGAGGGCGTCCTTGGCCGGGAAGTGGTGGTAGAACGTCGCCTTCGCGACCCCGGCCTCCGCGATGATCCGGTCGATCCCGACCGAGTGCACCCCCTCCGCGTAGAAGAGGCGGGTCGCGGTGTCGAGGACTCGGGTCCGAGCGGGGCTCTTCGAAGATGTTCCGGCCATGACTTGACCGTACCAGACAGGTCTGTCTAGTCTGCTGAGCATGCGAACAGACAGACCTGTCTGTTCGGTGTGTGAACCGTATCCGGGAGGAACCCCATGAGCGCTCTGTACACCGCGGTGGCAACGGCATCCGGCCGGGAGGGCCGCGCGGTCACCTCCGACGGCAAGCTCGACCTCAAGCTGTCCCACCCCGTGGAGCTCGGCGGCGACGGCTCGGGCACCAACCCCGAGCAGCTCTTCGCGACCGGCTACGCGGCCTGTTTCGCCAGCGCGATGCAGCTCGTCGCCCGTCAGCAGAAGATCGACGTCTCGGACGTCTCGGTGACGGCCGAGGTCGGTCTGCTCAAGAACGACGCGGGCGGCTTCGGCCTGGAGGTCACCCTCCGCGTCGAGATGCCCGACACGATCGAGGCCGACCAGGGCCGCGCGCTGCTCGACGCCACGCACCAGGTCTGCCCGTACTCGAACGCGACCCGCGGCAACATCCCGGTGAACCTCGTCGTCGAGTAGGCACAAAAAAGCGGTGCCCCGCAGCCGGCCGGCTGCGGGGCACCGCTCACACCTGGGTCAGGAGGCCGCCGACAGCGCCGCCACCAGCACCGGAGTCACCTGCTCGACCTGCCAGGCACGCGCCCCGTGCGACGTGAGCACCGCGGAAACCGTGTCCGCGTCCACCGTCGCCGGCGGCTCCCAGCACAGGCGGCGCACCGTGTCCGGGGTGATCAGGTTCTCCTGCGGCATGTTCAGCCGCTCCGCGAGCTCGATCACCGCGGCGCGCGCCGCGGCCAGCCGGGCCGCGGCGACCGGGTCGCGGTCGGCCCAGGAGCGCGGCGGCGGGGGGCCGGCGTGCGGCTGGCCCGGCTGCGGCAGCTCCACGTCGGGCAGCGCCTTCGCGCGGTCGACGGCGGCCTGCCACTGCTCCAGCTGGCGCCGCCCCATCCGGTGCCCGAACCCGTTCAGCGCGCTCAGTGCGTGCACGTTCACCGGCAGCCCGAGCGCCGCCTCGACGATCGCGGTGTCGCTGAGCACCTTGCCGGGCGAGACGTCACGGCGCTGCGCGATCCGGTCCCGCGCGTTCCACAGCTCCCGTACGACAGCCATCTGCCGGCGCTTGCGCACCTTGTGCATCCCGGACGTGCGCCGCCACGGATCCTTGCGCGGCGCCGCGGGCGGCGCCGAGGCGATCGCGTCGAACTCCTGGTGCGCCCAGTCGAGCTTGCCCTGCCGGTCGAGCTCCTTCTCCAGCGCGTCGCGCAGATCCACCAGGAGTTCCACGTCGAGCGCCGCGTAGCGCAGCCACGGCTCGGGCAGCGGCCGGGTCGACCAGTCGACCGCCGAGTGCCCCTTCTCCAGGACGAAGCCGAGCACCGACTCGACCATCGCGCCGAGCCCGACGCGCGGGAAGCCCGCGAGGCGTCCGGCCAGCTCGGTGTCGAAGATGCGCGCGGGAACCATGCCTATCTCGCGCAGGCACGGCAGGTCCTGGGTGGCGGCGTGCAGCACCCACTCCGCGTCGCCGATCGCCTCGCCGAGCCCCGACAGATCGGGGCAGGCGACGGGGTCGATCAGGGCGGAGCCGGCGCCGGCGCGGCGCAGCTGGACGAGGTAGGCGCGCTGTCCGTAGCGATAGCCGGAGGCCCGCTCGGCGTCCACGGCGACGGGCCCGGTCCCGGCGGCGAAAGCGGAGACCACCTCGGCGAGCGAGGCGGCGTCGGCGATCACCGGCGGAATGCCGTCACGGGGTTCGAGCAGCGGGGTCGGCGGCGCTTCGTCAAGAGCGACGTCGTCCGGAGGGCCGCCCCCGGTGGTTCGCAGTGAGCTGTCGTGCAGTGAGCTGTCTTCTGCGGTCTCTTGAGCGTCGGTCACTTGGTAAGGGTATCCGTGGATGAACGGCGCCCGCCGACGGAACGTTCCGTCGGCGGGCGTATGAACCGGTGTGAAAAGGAATCAGTGGATGATTCCGGTCCGCAGGGCCACCGCGACCATGCCGGCCCGGTCGCCCGTGCCGAGCTTGCGGGCGATCCGTGCGAGGTGGCTCTTGACGGTCAGGGCGGACAGGCCCATCGAGACGCCGATCGCCTTGTTGGACTGGCCCTCCGCAACCAGCCGCAGCACCTCGACCTCACGTCCGGACAGTTCGCGGTAGCCGCCCGGGTGGCTCGGAGCGCCCGGCGGACGACGGTGCATCCGCGAGGCGGCCGCACCGATCTGGGCGGCTCCGTGCCGGGTGGGCAGACCGATGTTGGTACGGGTGCCGGTGACGACATAGCCCTTCACGCCGCCCGCGAGGGCATTGCGAACGGCGCCGATGTCATCGGCGGCCGACAGGGCGAGCCCGTTGGGCCAGCCCGCGGCGCGGGTTTCGGAGAGCAGGGTCAGGCCCGAACCATCGGGCAGGTGGACATCGGCGACGCAGATGTCGCGCGGGTTGCCGATGCGGGGACGGGCCTCGGCGATCGAGGACGCCTCGATGACGTCGCGGACTCCGAGCGCCCAGAGGTGACGGGTGACGGTGGACCGGACGCGCGGGTCCGCCACGACGACCATGGCGGTCGGCTTGTTCGGGCGGTAGGCGACCAGGCTTGCGGGCTGCTCGAGGAGAACGGACACCAGGCCTCCTGGGGTGGCGGGACGGGGGAGCCGGCTGTGGGGAAGAAGCCGGGCGAACCGTGCTTTCAGGGTCACGTTCGTCTTCGGCAGGGAGGCGGCCCGGCTTTAGCGAATGATCACGAATTAGTGAAACGAGGTTGTTTGGGACCCTGAAAACCGGGTCACATGCCCACACCGCACTCACGTCATGCGAACGCCGGGGCCGTCACACGCATCCGCGTGACGGCCCCGGCGTGGGTACGTGGGTTCGGAAACAGGCTCTCAGTGCGCCTGCGGCCCGCGGCGCTGCGGCAGCGAGACCACCGAGGCGTCCGGGGTCTGGGCGGGCGGCAGCCCCGCGATCTGGCACAGGAGGTCGCACCAGGCGGCCAGGTGGGAGGCCGTGTCCGGGACGCCGCCCATGCCCTCGCGGGGAGTCCACGAGGCGCGGATCTCGATCTGCGAGGCCGGTGGACGCTCGGACAGGCCGCCGAAGTAGTGGGAACCGGCCCGCGTGACGGTGCCGCTCGGCTCCCCGTACGTCAGCCCGCGGGCCTGCAGCGCACCCGTCAGCCAGGACCAGCAGACCTCCGGCAGCAGCGGATCCGCGGCCATCTCCGGTTCGAGCTCCGCGCGCACCAGCGTCACCAGACGGAACGTGCCCTGCCAGGCGTCGTGCCCCGCCGGGTCGTGCAGCAGAACGAGCCGGCCGTCCGCGAGGTCGTTGCCGTCGTCGACGACGGCGGCTTCCACGGCGTACGCGTACGGGGCCAGCTTCTTCGGCGCCGGTACCTGCTCGATCTCGATCTCCGGCCGCAGCCGCGCCCCGCGCAGTGCGTCCGTGGCCGCGCCGAACGGGAGCGGTACGGCATCCGCCGCGCTCGCCTCCGTACTGTCCATCCCCTCAGCACCTTCCGACAGTCGTCCCTGCGCCGCAGCCATGCGGGGAAGATTAAGGGGAACGGGGCGCTCGCGCAGTCACAGACACTCGGGCCGCGCCGGGCACTTCACGGCACATGGGAGACTTTCCGGTGTGAGTGCCATGGAGAGCCCCGAGGGCAAGCAGAGCAAGACGTACGATTCCGCCTTCATGAAGGCGTGCCGGCGCGAGGAAGTGCCGCACACGCCCGTGTGGTTCATGCGTCAGGCCGGCCGCTCGCTTCCCGAGTACCGCAAGGTGCGCGAGGGCACGGCGATGCTCGAGTCCTGCATGATGCCGGAGCTCGTCACCGAGATCACGCTGCAGCCCGTGCGGCGGCACAACGTGGACGCGGCGATCTACTTCAGCGACATCGTGGTCCCGCTCAAGGCCATCGGGATCGACCTCGACATCAAGCCCGGCATCGGTCCGGTCGTCGAGCAGCCGATCCGTACGCGCGCCGACCTGGCGCGGCTGCGGGACCTCACCCCCGAGGACGTCACGTACGTGACCGAGGCGATCGGGATGCTCACCGCCGAGCTCGGCGAGACGCCGCTGATCGGTTTCGCCGGTGCGCCGTTCACGCTCGCCAGCTATCTCGTCGAGGGCGGCCCGTCCCGCAATCACGAGAACACCAAGGCCATGATGTACGGCGACCCGCAGCTGTGGGCCGACCTGCTCGACCGCCTCGCCGACATCACCGGCGCCTTCCTCAAGGTGCAGATCGAGGCGGGCGCGAGCGCCGTGCAGCTCTTCGACTCGTGGGTCGGCGCCCTGTCGCCCGCCGACTACCGCGCGCAGGTCATGCCCGCGTCCTCGAAGGTCTTCGACGCGGTGGCCTCGTACGGGGTGCCGCGCATCCACTTCGGTGTCGGCACCGGTGAGCTGCTCGGGCTGCTCGGCGAGGCCGGCGCGGACGTGGTGGGCGTCGACTGGCGGGTGCCGCTGGACGAGGCGGCCCGCCGCGTCGGCCCCGGCAAGGCGCTGCAGGGCAACCTGGACCCGGCGGTCCTCTTCTCCACCACCGAGGCCGTAGAGGCGCGCACCCGTCAGGTGCTCGACGCAGCCGCGGGTCTCGAGGGCCACATCTTCAACCTCGGTCACGGCGTGCTGCCCTCCACCGACCCGGACGCGCTGACCCGTCTCGTGGAGTACGTGCACACGCAGACCGCGCGCTGACCGAGGAACCTCCGGCGCCACGCCGTACGTCGTACCGTGCATGATCGTTATTCCTGACGCGCGCACGGCCGCGCTGTACGAGCAGTGGCAGCCCGTGGGGGCGGCCACCGAGCGGTCGGTGGCCGAGCCGCTAGTCCTCGACTGCATCCGCCGTCTCACCGCCGAACCCGGGGGTGGGACGGCGCATGTGTGGGTGGCCGGGCTCGCCGAGATGACCCGGTACCTCGCGTGGAGCCCGGCGCCCGGCACGGCGCGTGCCGCGGTGGACGCGCTGCTCGCCGCGTCGGCCGCGCTGGACGAAGGTGCGTGCGGGCACGAAAGCCATGCGTATGAGCGGGAGTTGCCGGAGCTCGACGAGTACGACACCCCGTCCGGCTGGTACCTGATCGGCGAGAGCGAGGAGACGCCGCGCCAGGACGGCGACCTGTGTCCGCGGAACGTGGCGGGTGTCGCCCGGCTCGTGGCCGACGTGATCGCGCCGTACTCGGCGGGCCGGATATCCAGGGCGTCGGCTGACGACAGCGACGACGCCTACGAGGACTTCGAGGACTTCGAGGACGAGGACTACGAGTCCGAGGTCGGCTCGCTCCTCGACTTCCTCAACGACTACCCGACCATGGAGCCCGGCCCCACCATCGAGGCCAACGCCGGTGCTCCGGGGGAGGGCAGTACCAGGGGACTCGTCGCCGGGTACATCGTCACGCAGCATGTGTCGACGCCGTACGTCTACTACCGCATCATGGACCGCTCGGTGTACGACGCGATGATCGAGGGCCTGGAGCAGGCACTCGAACTGCTCGACGCGTACGGGATCACGTGCCCGCACGCGGAGGGCGAGCACCCGGATCTCGAGGAGATCTATTACGAGTCCGAGGCCGAGACCGCCGTCCTGTTGCGCACCCCGGCCGGCCGTCAGCACCTCGCCGGGCAGCTCGACGACGGCGAACCCGAGCTCTGGGTCTGCCCGGGCTTCCTGCGGGAGCTGGCCGAGGACGCGCTCGGGCAACTGCGGCCGAGACACGGTGAGTTGTTCGCCGCACGGGACCTCGAAGGTCTCGACGCCCGGTTCGTACACGCCGACGGACGGCTGGACATCGCCGCGCTGACCGAGGTGATCGCCGCGGCCGAGAGCCAGTACGCGTCCGGCACGGCGGGCGAGAACGCCGGTCTGTGGGCGGCCCGCCGCCACGCGGACACCGCCGAACCGCACGAGCGGCTCGTCCTGCTGCACCTGGCCCTGTGGACCGCCGAGCTGCTCGATCTGCCGTACGGCGTCGGGCGGGAGATCAGGGCGCTGCTGCGCACCGTCGACCAGGAGCCGCTCGACCACGCCTGCCCGCACGGCGACGCGCACCCGGATGCCGACCTGCGCCGCACCTTCCGGCGCGAGCGGATGAAGCCGCACCTCGACCACCTGTACGCGCCGGGGGAGTTCGCGGCGCCGCAGGGTGCGTTCGCCGCGGACGTCTGGGGCTGCCCGGCGCTCCTGGCCCGCTGGGCGCAGACGTCCATCGAGGAACTCGACGAGGCGTACGAGGAGATGGACGAGGAGGACGGGGACGAGGAGTCGATCCTGCGGTGACGTGAGGTGAGGCGGGTGCGGGCCGCGCGGGGTGCACTCCGCACGGCCCGCACCGCTCGGCCGGGGCTAGCCCGCGGCCCGTACCGCCGTGACCGCCTTGCGCGCCGCCACCAGGACCGGGTCCCAGACGGGGGAGAACGGCGGGGCGTACCCCAGGTCGAGGGCCGTCATCTGTTCCACCGTCATGCCTGCCGTCAGCGCGACCGCCGCGATGTCCACGCGCTTCGCGGCGCCCTCGCGGCCCACGATCTGCAGGCCGAGGAGGCGGCCCGTGCGGCGCTCGGCGAGCATCTTGACCGTCATCAGGGCCGCGCCCGGGTAGTAGCCGGCGCGGCTCGTCGACTCGATCGTCGTCGTCACGTACTGCAGTCCGGCCGCCTTCGCGTCCTTCTCACGCAGGCCCGTGCGGGCGATCTCCAGGTCGCAGACCTTGCTGACCGCCGTACCGACGACACCCGGGAACGTGGCATAGCCGCCGCCCGCGTTGGAGCCGATGATCTGGCCGTGCTTGTTGGCGTGCGTGCCGAGCGCGATGTGGCGTTCGCTGCCCGAGACGAGGTCGAGCACCTCGACGCAGTCGCCGCCCGCCCAGATGTCCGCGTGGCCGCGCACCCGCATCGCGCGGTCCGTGAGCAGACCGCCGTGCACGCCGACGGGCAGGCCCGCCGCGCGGGCGAGGCCGGTCTCGGGCCGTACGCCGATCCCCAGGATCACCACGTCGGCCGGGTACTCGGCGTCCTCCGTGGCGACCGCGCGCACCCGCCCGTCCTCGCCGGTCAGGACCTTGGTGACCTCCGCGTCGTTCACCATGCGGACGCCCATCCCGGCCATCGCCTCGCCGACCAGGCGGCCCATGTCCGGGTCGAGGGTGGCCATGGGCTGGGCGCCGCGGTTGACGACCGTGACCTCGTAGCCACGGTTGGTCATCGCCTCGGCCATCTCAACGCCGATGTAGCCCGCGCCGACCACCACGGCCTTGCGGCCCTCGGTGCGCCGCAGAGAGTCGAGCAGCGCCTGGCCGTCGTCGAGCGTCTGCACGCCGTGCACACCGGGGGCGTCGATGCCGGGAAGTTGCGGGCGGACCGGCCGGGCTCCGGTGGCGATCACGAGCTTGTCGTACGCGGTCGTGTACTCCTCGCCGCTCTCCAAGTCCCGTGCCACGACGCGCTGTCCGGCCACGTCGATCCGGACGACCTCCGTGCGCATCCGCAGATCGATGGCGCGCTCGCGGTGCTCCTCGGGGGTGCGGGCGATCAGCTCGTCGCGCTCGGCGACCTCGCCGCCCACCCAGTACGGGATCCCGCAGGCCGAGAACGACGTGAAGTGACCGCGCTCGAACGCCACGATCTCCAGCTCGTCCGGACCCTTCAGCCTGCGTGCCTGGGACGCGGCCGACATCCCCGCCGCGTCGCCGCCGATGACCACCAGTCGTTCGCTCATGTCCTCACGCTACGTCCCGGCACCGGCGGTCAGTTGGGGAGGTGCACGGTCTGGCCGACCGACAGCTTGTCCGGGTCCTTGATGCCGGGGTTGAGGCGCCGGAGTTCGTCCACGGAAGTGCCGTACGCCTCGGCGATCCAGCCGAGGGTGTCGCCCTCGCGGACCGTGTACGCGGGCGGCGCGTTCAGGCGCGCGGCGACAGACGTACGGAAGGAGTCCATCGAGATGCCCGGACCCCTGGGGTCGATCTTGCCGGGCTGCCACTCGGCGTGCCCGATCACCGAGGTGGCCCCGGTGGTGCCCCAGCCGTGCGCCTTGCACAGCGCCGCGCAGACCCGTACGACCGCGTCGACCTGTGCGGCCGGCCAGGGGTCCTTGCCGTCGCCGAGGTTCTCGCACTCGAAGCCGTAGAAGTGCCGGTTGCCGTCCTGGGAGGCCTCGCTGACCTTGGGCAGCGGGCCCTCGGCGATCACCGCGTCGAGGACGGCGGGGTCGCCGAGCCCCGCGTGGTTGGCGCGGCCGTAGCCGATCACATGGACCGTGCCGTCCTTGGCGATCACGCCGTGGCACAGCGGGCCCGGCAGATCGCCGTGCCCGTCCACGCACAGCTTCACGGTGGCCGCGGTGCCGCGGGTGACGGTGTGGTGGACCATCACACCGTTCACCGGGCCCCACTTGCCCTTGTGGTTGCGGTTGCGTTTGCGCCAGCCGTCGTACTCGACGACCTTGAGCCCCTCGCCCTTGAGCGCGGCGAGGAAGGCGTCGGCGCTGAGCGGATCGGCCACGGCAAGCTCCTCGTTCGGTGGGCCCGGTCTACTTCGGCGGCAGCTTCAGCTTCTGGCCGACGGTGATGTGGTCGGGGTTCGCGATGCCGTTGAGCCGGGCGATCTCCGGATAGCGGCCCGCGCTGCCCAGCTTGGACTGCGCGATGGCGCCGAGCGTGTCCCCGGACTTCACGGTGTACGGGGCCGCGCGCGGCGCCGCCTTCTTCGCCGGGGCCTTGCGCGCGGCCGTCTTCTTCGCGGCCGCCTTCTTGACCGTGGACTTCTTCGCGCCGCCGGCCTTCGCGACCCCGTGGCTCGCGAGATACGCCATCGGGTCCGTATGACCGTTGTAGTGGTTCGCGGTCCGGGCCTCGAAGTGCAGATGCGGCCCGGTCACATTGCCGGTCGCGCCCGAGAGCCCGAGCCGCTGCCCGGCCGCCACGCCCTGGCCGGTCTTCACATCGACCCGGCTGAGGTGCGCGTACAGCGTGAAGCGGCCGTCCGACATCTGCACGATCACACAGTTCCCGTACGCGCCCTGGTCGCCGGCGACGACGACCGTGCCCGGGCCGACCGAGCTCACCGGCGTGCCGGTCGGGCAGCCGAAGTCGACACCCGTGTGGAAGCCGGCCGCCCAGGAGCCGGGCTTCTTGTACCTGGCGGTGACCCGGCCTTTGGCGACGGGCATGGTCCAGGGGCTCATGTTCTGTGTCCTCTCGGGAGGTTGGGGCGTCGCCTCACAGCAGGAGGCCGAACACGGTCGCGGTCAGGAGCAGCACGGTGACGACGGGCCAGTACAGGAGGCGGGCTGCGGCGTTGCCGCGCCAGTCGACCAGGGGGAAGCGTTTCTTCGAGGTGTGTTCGATGACGTTCAGGGCGACCAGGCCGATCACCAGATAGAGGATGAAGTAGAAGTACTCGGCGTACACGACCCCGTCGGACGCCGTCTCCGAGCGCAGCGTGCCGTGCTGCACGGAGACCACGAGCATCATCGAGCCGCAGAAGCCGATGACGGCCCAGGTGCTGAAGCCGGACAGACTGCGCCGGTCGGAATCGGTGGTCACGACGAACAGCGACCCGAAGACCAGCAGGGTGATCACGATCAGCGGGATGAGACGGTTGAGCAGCGGGCTCACGTACTGCCGTCCGACCCCGACGGAGAAGGTCAGCTCGGCGTCCTGGCCGTCGATGGAGTGCGCCGGCCGGCCGTAGTTGGTGCGCTCGGTGCCCTCGGTCAGGCTGAACGTGCTGAACTGCGTGTTCCAGTCGCCGCCGACGAGACCGGGGTAGACACCGAACTTGTCGTCCGCGTTCCACGGCGGATACGCGGAGAAGTCGGGTACGAGCACCGTGCCCGCGGTGCGCGGCCACATGACGAGCCACACCGCCTGGTTGTCCAGCGGGTAGTGCGCGTAGTCGAAGGACTCGCGCAAGGTGGCCTTCAGTCGCCAGCCGACCACCTGGCCCTCGGGCGTCGGGTCCCGGTACACCTCGTCGCCCACCCCGCCGTCGATGGCGTCGGGGAACTCCAGGTTCGGCTTCACGTCCTCGCCGGCCGGCAGATGCTGCCAGATGAATCCGGTGAGCCGGACGTTGCTCGCGCCGGTGAACTCGAGGGTTTCGATCATGAGGCCCGTACGGACGGGCTTGCGCTTGCCGTAGCCGTGGGCCGCGAGGACTGCCTGCGTCTCGGCGGCGTTGTTCACGCGCACGCCCGGCGCCTTGTCCAGCGAGTGGCCCGTGCCCGCCGCGACCCAGATGGACCCGGTGGCGAGGAGGCACAGCACGCTCACCACCAGCGCCATCCAGCCGAGCCGGCGGGGGCGGGCGGGGGAGGGGCGCAGGAGCAGCGCGGCGATGACCGAGAGGCCGAGGACGGCGCAGACCACGGCCACGGCGGCGCGCGTCATGTACGGGCTGAAGTCGTGCAGCGGATTGCCGATGCCGCTCGCCGCCACGGCCGCGATCACCAGCAGCGCCACCGCCACGACGGCGAGGACCACGGTGCGGGTGCTGCGGCGGGCAGGCGGCATCGTCACCTCGCGGCCGGGAGAGGAACGGGACTCCTGCCAGCTTGGACGGCAGGAGTCCCGGGCTCACTCGGTGCGGGGCCGAACGGGTGATGCGCGCGGACCTCAGGCGTCCGGCTCCGAAGGGCGCTCCGGGGCGCCGGCGGGGCCGGGATCACTGGCGGATCCGGGATCACCGGCGGGGCCGGGATCGGGGGACGCGGACCGTTCCCCGGCCGCGTGCCAGGGGCGCGCGGGGCGCTGACCGCCCGTCCGGCGCGAGGTGCCCGCACCGCCGCCGAAGACGGCCGTTCGCGCGCGGCGCGGGAGCAGCCGCCACAGCACGTACAGGACCACGGCGGCCGCCGCCCACGGGGCGATGGCGGCGAGGACGATCAGGATCCACTTGACCACGTTCACCAAGGCGTTCCAGCCGCCCGACAGGGCGTCGAGGAATCCGGGGTCGCTGTCGTCCTTCTTCTCGGGCTTCTCACCGGTCTCGGTGAGATGCAGGGTGATCGTCGCCAGGCTCGTCCGGTCCTTCAGCGACGCCTGCTGGGCGAGGAGCGACTCCAGGTCGGCCTGGCGGGTGCTCAACTCGCCCTCCAGCGTGACCACGTCGCTGATCTTCGTCGCCCTGTCCATCAGCTCACGGATCCGCGCGACGCTCGCCTTCTGCGTCTTGATCCGGCTGTCGACGTCCACGACCTGCTCGGTGACGTCCTGGGCCTTCTCGGAGCGCTCCAGCTGCCTGCCCGTGCCCGCGAGGGCCTCCAGCACGTCGGCGTACTGCTCCTGCGGGACACGCAGCACGATCCGCGAGCGCTCATGTCCCTTGCCGTCACGGTCCGTTGTCTCGCTGCCGACGATCCCGCCGGCGTCGGCGGCCGCGGTCCGCACCTTGTCGAGCGCGGTCGGCACGCTCTCGACCCGGACGCGGAGGGTCGCGGTACGGATGATGTGCTGGGCGAGCTTGGGGTTCTGGGCCTTCTTGCCGCCCTCGGCCCGGCTCTCGTCGGTGACTCCGCTCGCGGCGTCGGAGCCGCCCTTGGCGACGCCTTCCTCCGCGTCCTGGGCCACGCCCTTCCCGCCCGCGTCGCTCTTCGCATCGCCACCGCCGGCGCCGCAGCCCGCCCCCGCGAGCATCACGCTCAGGAGCAGTGCGGCCACTGCCGTGCCCCGCCGTCCTCTTCCCCTGCAACCCGACATGGTGCGCATCGTGAGTAACCCCCCAAGGTCCCTTGGCTGTTGCACCTTCGACGCCAAGGGTCGGGGAAACGTTTGGTGCCGATCGATTCCGAGGCGGTCACGGTCCGGCGGCGGAACGGGCGCCTCCGGGGCTCCTGCCAGGGCGCCGTACGGGATCTGAGAGGGTGGAGCCATGCGCGAAACGGACACACGTACGGAACCTGGACACATCGTCGTGATCGGCGGCGGCATCGCGGGGCTCACCGCCGCCCACCGGCTGCTGCGCCACGGCGCCCGCGTCACGGTTCTGGAGGCCTCCGACCGGCTCGGCGGCAAGCTGCACGCCGGGGAGATCGAGGGCGTACGGGTGGACCTCGGTGCCGAGTCCATGCTCGCGCGCCGCCCCGAGGCGCTCGCGCTCGCGCGCGAGGTGGGCCTCGGCGAGCGGCTGCAGGCACCGGCCACGGCGAGCGCCTCGCTGTGGACGCGCGGTGCGCTGCGGCCGATGCCGAAGGGCCATGTGATGGGCGTCCCCTCCGACGCCGGGGTGCTCACCGGAGTGCTCTCCGCGGAGGGGCTCGCCCGGATCGAGCGCGACCGCGAGCTGCCGCCGACCGAGGTCGGCGAGGACATGGCGGTCGGCGAGTACGTCGCGGCCCGCGTCGGACGCGAGGTCGTGGACCGGCTCGTCGAGCCGCTGCTCGGCGGGGTGTACGCGGGGGACGCGTACAAGATCTCGTTGCGGATGGCGGTGCCGCAGCTGTACGAGGCGGCGCGCGGTCACGCGTCGCTGCTGGACGGGGTCCGTGCGCTGCAGGAGCGGGCCGCCGCGAGCGCGGCCGGCGGGCCGGTGTTCATGGGGATCTCCGGCGGTGTCGGCCAACTGCCGTTGGCGGTCGCGGAGTCCGTACGGTCACAGGGCGGGCGGATCGTCACGGGTGCGGTGGTCGGTGAGGTCCGGCGCGCGGGCGAAGGGCCGGCGTGGACCGTCGTCGTCGACGGCGAGCCGCTGCGCGCCGACGGCGTCGTCGTGGCCGTGCCCGCCGCGCAGGCCGCGCGGCTCCTCGGCGACGTGAGCCCCTCGGCCGCCGCCGAACTCCGCACGATCGAGTACGCCTCCATGGCGCTGACCGCGCTCGTGTACCGCCGCAAGGACATCGGCCTGCCCGAGGGCAGCGGCTTCCTCGTGCCCCCCGTCGACGGGCACCGCATCAAGGCCGCCACCTTCGCCTCGCAGAAGTGGCAGTGGATCGCCGACGAGGACCCGGATCTCGCCGTCGTGCGCACCTCCGTCGGCCGGTACGGCGAGACGGAGATCCTGCGCCGGGACGACGACGAGCTCGTCGCGATCTCCCGGGAGGACCTGGAGGCCGCCGTCGGTCTGGCCGCCGTCCCCGTGGCCACGCGGGTGATCCGCTGGAACGACGGACTGCCCCAGTACCCCGTCGGCCACCAGGCCAAGGTCGCCCGGATCCGCGGCCACCTCGCCCCGCTGGCGGGCCTGGCCGTCTGCGGAGCCGCGTACGACGGCGTCGGTATCCCCGCTGTGATCGCGAGCGCGACGACGGCAGCCGGGCAGGTCCTCGACGCCCGCCGTCTGCTCTACGTGAACCCGGGCGAAAGCATCTTCGGCGGGGCGGGAGAATAGAGCCATGAGTGACGCCCCTGAGAAGATCCCGAACGCCGGCAAGAAGGCCAAGGACCTCAACGAGGTCATCCGCTACACGCTGTGGTCCGTCTTCAAGCTGCGCGATGTGCTCCCCGAGGACCGGGCCGGTTACGCGGACGAGGTGCAGGAGCTGTTCGACCAGCTCGCCGCCAAGGACGTGACCATCCGCGGCACCTACGACGTCTCCGGGCTCCGTGCCGACGCCGACGTCATGATCTGGTGGCACGCCGAGACCGCCGACCAGCTGCAGGAGGCGTACAACCTCTTCCGCCGTACCAAGCTCGGCCGCGCCCTGGAGCCGGTCTGGTCGAACATGGCGCTGCACCGCCCGGCCGAGTTCAACAAGTCGCACATCCCGGCGTTCCTCGCCGACGAGACCCCGCGCAATTACGTGTCGGTCTACCCCTTCGTGCGCAGCTACGACTGGTACCTGCTGCCCGACGAGGACCGCCGTCGCATGCTCAAGGACCACGGCATGATGGCCCGCGGCTACCCGGACGTGCGCGCCAACACGGTCGCCTCGTTCTCCCTCGGCGACTACGAGTGGATCCTCGCCTTCGAGGCCGACGAGCTGTACCGCATCGTCGACCTCATGCGGCACCTGCGCGCCTCCGAGGCGCGGATGCACGTCCGCGAGGAGGTCCCGTTCTTCACGGGCCGCCGCAAGGACGTCGCCGATCTGGTGGCCGGGCTCGCGTGACCCGAGGCGGGGGGGGGGGGGGGGGGGGGGGGGGGGGGGGGGGGCGGGCCGGCGCCCCCCGCCCCCCCCCCCCGGGCCCCCCCCCCCCCACCCCCCCGCCGCCCCCCCCCCGGCGGGGGGCGGGGGGGGGAATGGTGGGTTGGCCCAAGAA